>CAZYAN010000022.1:0-63552 GCA_964645585.1 uncultured Opitutales bacterium | reverse complement strand
TGCCGGACGCGATGGAAGGCCCGACGCCGGTCTCGGCGCTGATCCACGCCGCGACGATGGTCGCCGCCGGTATCTATCTGCTCTGCCGGATCTGGTTTTTGATGCTGCCGGAAGTGCTGACGGTGATTGCGATTATCGGGACGGCGACCGCTTTGCTGGGCGCGCTGACGGCAATCGTGCAGACCGACATCAAGAAGATCCTGGCCTATTCGACGATCTCGCAGCTCGGGTTCATGGTCGCCGCGTTCGGTTTGGGCGGAGAAGCGGCGGGCGCGGCGGAAGCCGGCGGCGCGCGGCCGCTGCTGCTGGCCGGGGGAGCGGCGGCGATGTTTCACCTGACGACTCACGCGTTTTTCAAGGCGCTGCTCTTCCTGGGTGCCGGCTCGATCATTCACGCCTGTCATCACGAGCAGAACATTTACCGGATGGGCGGACTGCGGTTGAAAATGCCGGTTACCTTCGCCTGTTTCACCGCCGGCTACCTCGCGCTGATCGGCTTTCCGTGGCTCGCCGGGTTTTTCAGCAAGGATGCGATCCTCTATTTAGCGCTCGAGAACAATCGGGCGGTCTTCTGGATTCTCGCCTTTTCGTCGCTGCTGACGGCCTTCTACATGACCCGGCTGTGGCTGACCGTTTTCTTCGGGACGGCGAAAAGCGAAGAAGCCTCCCATGCGCGGGAAGGCGGTCCGCTGATGATGATTCCGCTGGCGGTGCTGGCACTTGGTGCCGTTCTTGCCGGGTGGACCACCCTTTATCCGAATGCGTTTTCCGGGGTGCTTGAGGCCGTGCCGCATCCGGAAGGCGGCGCACATACGTTCGTATTCATTATCTCAGTGCTCGTCGTTGCCGCGGGCTTCGTGCTGGCCTGGGCGATTTACGGCGTCGGCGCGACGAACGACCGTCTCCAGAGCAAGGCTGGCGGAGTTCACGGGTTTTTGAGACAGGCGTTCTACTTCGACAAATTATACACCTGGTATTTGAACAAAGTGCAGCAGCGGCTCGCGCGCCTCCTCAGTTTCCTCGACCAGATTCTGGTCGCGGGCGTGCTGGTTCGCGGCGCGGCCGGGATCGCCACACTTTTCGGTGTCGGGGCGAAAACCGCGTTCACCGGAAATCTGCACCATTACGTGTATTGGTTTTTTATCGGCGTCCTCCTTTTGGGACTGCTCTCCGCCGGGCTCCTGTAGTTATGAATTTTTCGGGACCAATTTTCGTCATGCCGGTTGCGGGCCGCGAGAGCCGGCGCCGTGACCAAGCGACTTCCACGCTAGCGTTATGACCGAACCGAATCCGTATCTGATTCACGTCGCCATCCTGGCGCCAATCGCTGCCGGGCTGATTCTGCTCGTCGCCGGGCGCGCGCTTTCGGCGATAGCGGTTAAAGGAATCGCGCTGGCGGGCTTCCTGATTCCTGCGATCATTTCGTTCTGTCTATGGGCGAATTACGTTCCAGGGGAATCGGGTTACGCGTATGTGACTGACATCGCGACCGGGCTGGAGCATTGGGGGATTCGGCTCACGCTTGGGCTGAACGGCATATCCCTGCCGCTCTTCCTGCTCTCTGGTGTCGTCGGACTCGCCGCAGGCCTGTATGCGCTGCAATCGGGTGCTGAGCGGTTGTCGCAGTACCTGACGCTGCTGCTGATGATGGTCGGCGGGCTGATGGGAGTTTTCGCTTCGATCGACGTATTCTTCTTCTACTTTTTCCACGAGTTTGCCCTGATCCCGACCTTTATCATGATCGGCGTCTGGGGCGGCCGCGACAGGCATTACGCGGCGATGAAGATCACGATTTACCTGACGCTCGGCGCGCTGATTTCACTTGCGGGCCTGATCGCGCTTTACGTGCAGAGCGGCGCCGGGTCATTCAACCTCCTCGAACTTCGCGCGGCGCTGGCGGAAGAATCGATCGCGACGGCGGTGCAAAAGTATTCGTTCGCGCTGCTCCTGTTCGGGTTTGGGATTCTCGTTTCGCTTTGGCCGTTTCACACGTGGGCACCGCTTGGGTATGGCGCCGCCCCGACCTCGGCCGCGATGCTGCACGCCGGTGTATTGAAAAAGTTCGGACTGTACGGCTTGGTCCAGATCGCGGCGCCTCTGCTGCCGGAAGGCGCGGCGAATTGGGCGATCATTCTCGCCTGGCTGGCGCTTGCGAACGTCGTGATCATCGGTTTTGTCACGATCGCCCAGCGCGACCTGAAGCAAATGATCGGTTTCAGCTCGGTCATGCACATGGGTTACTGCTTTCTCGGGATCGCCTCGCTGTCGGCGATCGGTGCTGGCGGCGCGGTTTTGCTGATGTTCGCGCACGGGCTGTCGGTTGCGCTGCTCTTTCTGCTGGCAAGCTGCATTCACCGCCGGACCCAGACTTTCGACATGGACGAGATGGGGGGCCTGGCGAAACGGACGCCGATTCTTGCCGGATTGTTTGTGACGGCGATGTTTGCCAGCATCGGTTTACCGGGACCGGGCCTCGCGAATTTCTGGGGTGAGCTCACGGTGTTTATCGCTTTGTGGAAGTTTGAACCGTGGATGGTTGTGCCGACGGTTTTCGGGGTGGTGATTTCAGCCATCTACGGCCTCCGGGCGATGGCGGACATTTTCTTTGGAGAACCAACGGAAAGCCTCGCGCAAAACGTCGAGCTCGAAAAGGTCGCCGATCTGCATTGGCGCGAGAAAATTCCGGCCATCCTTCTGCTGGTCGTGCTTGTCGCGGCCGGTGTGTGGCCGCGATCGATTACTGAGCCGCTCGATGCGAGTTTATCGTCCGTTTATCCAGCCGCGGAGCAACAAGCGCAGGAAGCGGCCCGGCTGGAGCCGATGGATCATTGAGTCTTTTCTGATTGATGGACCCGAACCAAATACAGTTTTTTCAGGAAGCCGCCGCGACGAATCATTGGGGTGCGTTGCTGCCAGAGATGCTGCTCGCGTTTCTTGCTCTCGGACTGCTGGCGCTCGAAATGGTGCTGCCCAAGGAAAAGGACCGGCTGATTCCGCGGGTTGCGGTATGGGGGAGCGCGGCTGTTTTCGCCTGGTATTTGATTTTCTTTTTCCGCGAAGGCGGCGGCTATCTCGGCACGCAGACCTTTGCAGGGATGATTTTGCACGACGAATTCGGGCAAATCATGCGGGCCTTCTTTCTGCTTTCCGGGGTGCTTGTTTGTTATCTCGGACAATTGACGCTTGCCCGGACTTCGCTGCCGCGGACGGAGTTTTTCCACATCGCGCTGATCATCACGGCCGCGATGATGCTGCTGGTCCAAAGTCACAATTTCGTGATGCTGTTCGTGGCGCTCGAGACGGTGACGATCGGTTTTTATGTTCTCGTCAGCTATTTCCGGCACACCTCGCTCTCGCTCGAAGCGGGCCTAAAATACCTGATCCAAGGGGCGCTCAGCTCGGGCCTGCTTTTGCTGGGAATCGTGTTGCTGTACGGTGCCGGAGGAAATCCGGAAGCCGCCGGCTTCACCGAGCATTCCATGAACTTCACGGCGCTTCGCGGCTTCCTGGAAACCAATCCGCACAATAGCCTGGCTTTATTCGGGATGGCGCTCGTGCTGACAGGTGTTTGTTACAAAATCGCGGCGGTGCCGTTCCACATCTGGGTGCCTGACGTTTACCAAGGCGCGCCGCTGCCGGTGACCGCTTTTTTGGCGATCGCGTCGAAGGCGGCGGGATTCGGTATGCTGATCGCGCTTGTGCGAAACGTTTTCCTGCCGTTACAGGATGTGATGCAGCCGATGCTGAACGCGCTGGCGATTTTGACGATTCTGATCGGGAATGTCGCGGCGCTCACGCAGCCGAACACGAAGCGCCTGATTGGTCTTTCCGGTGTCGCGCACGCCGGCTATCTGCTGGTCGGGGTGGCGGCGGTTTTCACGGTGGACTGGGCTGCCGGAGCAGTCGTTTTTTATCTCTACACTTACTTGCTCGCCTCGTTCGCCGTGTTTGGGGTCATGCTGCATGTCGGGGGCGGAGAGAATCATGCCGACCAGCGAATCGAACACTTTTCGGATTTGGGGACCCGTTCGCCATTTTTGGCGGCGGTGCTGGTGGTCGGGCTCGGCTCGCTGGCGGGGATTCCGCCACTGGCGGGATTTATCGGAAAACTTCTTCTGTTTATCGCGGCGTTCCAAGCGGAGCTTTACTGGGCGCTCGCGGTGGCGATCGGCGGAGCTGTGATCTCCATTGCCTATTATTTCGGCTGGATGAAGACAGCGATCTTCCGCTTCTGGCGGACTCCGGAGGAAGATGAGCGAAAACGTTCGGCCCCGATGGAAGGAGTTCCGGCTGGACTCGCAAGCCGCTGGATCCTCGCCGCGCTGACGGCGGCAACCATCATTCTCGGAGTCTTCCAAGGCACCTTCACCGACTGGCTCTCGCGGATCTAGTCGGTGGCCGAGGCGAGGTCCGGATGGCGCTGTTCCATAAAACAAGTGGCCGCAGCTTCCAATGATCCGCGTAACGGAGCGCAAGATGCAGCTTCCACGCTTCGATGCCTGCCCTTAGCCCTTCTAGGCACCTCGCCCTGCTTCTTCGACCGTTGACGCGGTAACCTTTAAGGCGAAGGCTGGCGGAAGGGGAGGGATTCGAACCCCCGAGACCTTTCGGCCTAACGGTTTTCAAGACCGCCGCAATCGACCACTCTGCCACCCTTCCTTGCGCGGACGTTGCGGATGTCTGTTCCGCTGGAAGTGACCGCGATAAAAAGTGAATCAACGTGAATCCGCGGAAAAGATCAAGACCGGAACGGCAGCATCTCCGTACTGCAGGTTCACTGCCTGACATGATTCTGTTTTCTCTTTCCGGAGAACGGCGATACAATGACTGACGATGGCAGCCGGCTGATTGGTGCGGCTTGGACGGGTGGATGGCGCGGGGATGAAGGTGGCGGTTCAGATTTTGGCGTTCGTTATCGGGGCGGCGGCGTTTTTGCCTTGGGTGCCGTCGAATGTCTGGTGGATTCGGGGGCTGGAGTTTCCGCGGATGCAGCTCCTGGTGCTCGGCGTTACTGCCGCTGTGGCGCTGGGAATTTTTGGATTCGATTCCGGAGCTGATTGGCTGGTCTTTGCTTTTCTCGGGGCAGGCGTTGCTGTCCAGATTTGGCGGATGCGTCCGTACACGCGCTGGGCGCGCCGGCAGGTGCCTGAGGCGAGCGGCGAGGGGAGACGGATTTCATTTCTGATTGCGAACGTGCTGATGACGAACCGGGACGCGAAACGGTTGCTGGCTTGTGTGAGGCGGGCGAACCCGGACGTTCTTCTTGCGGTTGAGACGGATGCGTGGTGGGTAGAGCAATTGCGTGAGCTGGCGGACGGCTGGCCGGAGGCTGTCGAGGTTCCGCAGGAGAACACGTACGGTATGGTATTGCGTTCGCGCTTGGCGCTGACGGAGGTAACCGTCGAGCGTTTGATTCGGGAGGATGTTCCGTCGATTCATGGAACCATGAAGCTTCCGGGGGAGGGCGGGCAGGCTGTCCGTTTTTACGCGGTGCATCCCCGTCCGCCGTTTCCCGATGAAGCGAAGACGACCCGAACCCGCGACGCCGAGCTGCTGCTCGTTGGAACGATGGTGGCGGAACGGGGCGGCCCGGCGATCGTCGCGGGTGATTTAAATGATGTTGCCTGGTCGCGGACGACGCGGCGGTTTCAGAAAGTCAGCGGACTCTTGGATCCGCGGGTGGGGCGAGGGCGGTTCAACACCTATCACGCGTATCATTGGTGGCTGCGCTGGCCGCTGGACCACGTGTTTGTGTCGTCACACTTCCGGTTGCGGCGGCTGGAACTGCTGCCGCCGATCGGGTCGGATCATTTTCCGATCCTCGTCGATCTCACGTTTGAGGAACACCCGGACGATGCGGAAACCGCGGGCGACCCTTCCGCGTTATACGAGAGCGAGAGCGGGGTGCTCGAGGAGGTCGCGAAGGGCGCTGAGGAACTCGGCGCCGACAGCTCCGTCGACGACACGATGGTCGCCAGAGAGCGTCAATGACATCCGCAAGCCTGGAACGACCTGATCGTTCTTGACGACTGGAACCTTTCGCGTGGCGCCGACGGCGAGGATGGCGGCGTTGGGGGGATTGATGATCGCGCTGAAGCGATCGATCCCGTACATGCCGAGATTTGATACGCAGAACGTGCCGCCGGTAAACTCGTCCGGCTTGAGCTTCTTGTTCCGCGCCTTCCATGCGAGGCTCTTCACCTCGGCGCTGATCTGGCGCACCGTCTTGTTATGCGCTTCGCGAATGACCGGCGTAATCAGACCATCCTCGATGGCGACGGCGAATGAGACATCGGCGGAACCGTGCTGGAGAATCTGGTCGTTCCGCCACGAAGCGTTGACCGCGGGGACGCGGCGCAGCGCCTCGGCGACGGCTTTGAGGACAAAATCGTTCAGGCTGAGTTTGCCGCCGCCCCGTTCCGCGGGAATCTGCTCGAGTGTTTTGTTGATCTGTTCCCGGAGCTTGATGAGCGGTTCGGCATCGACGTCGACTTCGAGGTAGTAATGGGGAATTTCCGTTTTGGACTCGAGCAGCCGGCGAGCGATGGTCGCGCGCATGTTTGAAACGGGAATCGCGCCTTCTTCGGCGATCGGGCCGCCCAAGGTGGAGGCCGGCGGCGCTTCGCCTTGAGCGCGGGGCGCCGCGGCCGGTTTTGCCTGTGCTGTTCCGGAGTCAACGGCTTGCAGGACGTCCTTCTTCAGGATTCGTCCTCCGGGGCCGGAGCCCTTGATGGCCTCGAGAGAGATGCCATGCTCCTCCGCCAGGCGGCGCGCGAGCGGAGAAACGCGAAGCCGCTTGCCGTCTGGTTTTTCGGCGGCGGATGGGGCGCGCGCGGCGGTTTTCTCCGGCTGGGGCGCCTTTCTTGGCTCTGGGGCGGGCTGGGTGCTGGTTTTCTTCGGCTGCTCTTCGCCGTGTTCGCGGCTTGGCGGAAGGGCTTCCTTGGCTTTTTCAGCTTCCTTGGGAGCTGGCGCGGGTGCTTCCGCGGCGGGAGATTTCTCGCTTTGGGCGGGCAGGTCGACTTTTTCGCCCGCTTCGCCGATGGCGCAGATGGGCGTGCCGACCGGCACCTGTTCGCCCGGCTGCACGAGCTGCTTCAGCAAAATGCCTTCGTCAAAGGCCTCCAGTTCCATGGTGGCCTTGTCGGTTTCGATTTCGGCGATCATGTCGCCGGAGGCGACACTGTCGCCCTCTTTCTTCAACCAGCTTACGAGCGTACCCACCGTCATGGTGTCGCTCAGTTTCGGCATTTCGATGATGGTCGCCATGCGTTTGCGTTTACGGTCTTTGGATGAATTCGATGAGAGATCGGGAAAATAGGCGTCGCGGCTCGATCAGAGAATCTCGAGGCACGTTTTATACACTCTTTCGGCGTCGGGAATAACCATTTTTTCAAGCGGGTCGCTGAATGGCTGGGGGACGTCGAGGGAAGAGACGCGTTTGATCGGGGCGTCCAAGTAGTCGAACGCCTGTTCCTGAATGACAAAAGCGATCTGGGCGTCGAGGCCGCAGAACGGTTTGTTTTCTTCGACGAGGACGACGCGATTCGTCTTTTCGACGGACTTGATGATCGTGTCGGAGTCGAGCGGCCGGATCGAGCGGATATCGACAACCTCGGCGTCGATCCCTTCGCGCTCTTTGAGCAAGTCGGCCGCTTCAAGGGCGGTGACAACGGCGCGGCCGTGGGCGACCAGCGAAAGATCCTTGCCTTGCCGTTTCACGTCGGCTTTTCCGAGCGGAATCGTGTATTCTTCCTTCGGAATTTCCATAACGTGATCGTAAAGCCGGGTGTCTTCCATGACGCAGACCGGGTCATCGTCGCGGATGGCGGTTTTCAGCAAGCCCTTCGCGTCGTAGGCGTTGCTGGCGGCGACGACCTTGAGTCCGGGGAAGTGGGCAAAAAGGTTTTCCGGAGTGTGGGAGTGGGTGGCGCCGACATTGACGCCGCCGTTTGCGGGGCCGCGAAACACAATCGGGAGGTTGATCAGCCCTCCCGACATGTAGCGGATATTTCCGGCGTTATTGGCGATTTGGTCGAACGCCACGAACGAGAAGCTCCAGGTCATGAACTCGACGATCGGGCGCAGGCCGAACATCGAAGCGCCGATTCCGAGGCCCGCGAATCCCGCTTCGCTGATCGGCGTATCGATCACACGTTTGGGTCCGAATCGCTGGAGAAGGTTTCTTGTGACCTTGTACGCCCCTTGGTATTCGGCGACTTCCTCGCCCATAATGAAGACGTTGCTGTCACGTTCCATTTCTTCGGCGATCGCCTGGTTAACCGCTTCGCGGTAGGTAATCTTTTGCATTGGTCGAAAGGAGAGTGGCAAAAAACGGATGGATGGAGAGAGAAACGGCTGCCCGCGGCCGGATCAGTGGGACTTGTTCAGGTACTCGGCGTCGTTGGCGTAAACGTCGGTGAATAGCTCCTCCGCCGGCGGGAACGGGCTCTGTTCGGCGAACTCGTTGGAGTCGGCCGCTTCCTTTTTCGCGGCGGCGTCGATCGCGGCGGCGCGTTCCTCGTCGAGCACGCCCTCCTCGCGGAGGCGGTTTTCGAAGAGTATGATCGGGTCGTTTTTCTTCTTTTCCTCGATCTCGTCCTTCGTGCGGTAGCTTTCCGGATCGGACATCGAGTGCCCGCGGAAGCGGTAGGTCTTGAACTCAAGGAGAGTCGGGAGAGATTCCTCGCGGGCGCGCTCGACGGCGATGGCGGTTTTTTCGCGCACCGTGTAAAGATCGTTCCCGTCTGCGACGTCGTAATCCATGTCGTAGCCCAAGGCGCGCTTGGCGAGCGGGTTTCCAGCGGATGAGCGCGGCTGGCTCGTCCCCATCGAGTAATAGTTGTTCTCGATGATGTAGATCACGGGAAGTTTCCAGAGGGCCGCGAGGTTGAGTGATTCATGGAAGGCGCCCTGATTGACCGCGCCGTCGCCGAGGTAGCAGAGGCAGCAGGCCTTCTTGTCGAGGTATTTCAGGGCGAAGGCGATTCCGGCGCCGAGGGGGGTTTGGCCGCCGACAATTCCGTGGCCGCCCCAGAAACGTTTATCCGGAGCGAAAAAGTGCATCGAGCCGCCCTTCCCCTTGGAGCAGCCGGTGTATTTTCCGAAAAGCTCGGCCATCAGCTCGTTCATCGACATGCCGACAGCGAGAGCGTGGGCGTGGTCGCGGTAGGCGGTGATAATCTGGTCTTCGGGGCCGAGGACGGAAATGCTGCCGACGGCGACGGCTTCCTGTCCGTTGTAGGTATGGCAGAACCCCCCGATTTTCCCCTGCTGGTAGCAGCGAACCGAACGCTCTTCGAAACGCCGGATCCGCACCATTAACGTGAAGAGTTCGATCTTTTCTTCAGGAGTCAGCGCACGGTTGATCGGCGCCAGTTTTTTCGCCGTGGCGGAAGGATGCTCGATGTCGAGGGTCGAATGGTTCTTTTTGCTCACGAATAGTAGGAAATTAAAAGGTTCGAGGTTCTTGTGACAGACAAAATAAATCAAGGTAAATCATTTTGCGAACGCCGGGCGGGAGCGAAGCGCAAACGGTGAATTCTCTGGCGGCCGGGACTCATCACAAAGGATGCGCGGCCCTGGGACTGCTGCCCTCGATGACAATTCGAAGGGGATGCGCGGGATCGCAGTCCGCGCGGAGAGCGACGAATCCATCACGAAATTGATCATAAATCGGCCAAAGGGCAACTCGATCCGTTTCCGGGAGCGGGATCCGTGTCAGCTCCTCGCGGCTGAAAAACCCGAACACACCCTCATCGATGGACGGCGGCAATTCATTCACCGGCTTCCGGCAGTCGAAAAGAAACATCAGCCAGTGCCCGCTTCCTTCGTAATCCTTTTCCGAGACCATGGCGAACAGGTGCAGGTCGTCCTCCGTCACCGTGATGCCGATCTCCTCCCGCGTCTCCCGGATCGCGCACTCGAACGGCGACTCGCCATAAGCCATCTCGAGTTTTCCGCCGATCGGGCTCCAGACTCCCCGGTTCGGTTCCTTCGCGCGCTGGAGGAGAAGAAACCTCTCCTGCGCATCTCGGACAAAAACGAGAACGCTAATGGTAAAAGGACGCTGGCTGCGGCGATTCATGGAGGCGGGAGTCTTTCCGGCCCCGCGTGATGCCGCAACCGAAATCGGCCGGATGGCTGTTTCGCGGGTGCAGAAGGCGCGCGAGGGGCAGGGTGCCCCGAAAATTGCGGCGCCGAAACAGCGAAAGAGAACCGGATCCGGTAAGACGGCGGTTTTTTAAGTTGATTTGTTTGAGCGGGCACGAAATGAATAGCCGGCATGGTTGCAATGCCGGCAGCATTCGGGCCTTCGGGTTCGCGGTTCCCGCTTGAATCGGTTGTAGCGGGACGGCCAGCGGCGCCGGTGCCAGCCGCGGCCGCCTCATGGGTTCGGCGGCGGAAAACCCGCATCTGCGGGTGTGCCGTGTGATTCCGTCATAATCAACGGGACTTTTTCCTTGCACAGGTCCTTTAATTTGGAAATGCCTTTCCGTCTCGATGAGTTCTGCTAAAAAGGTCTTGGTAATCGACTGCGGCGCCAATCACGTGGCTGCTGCCATTTTTACGGTGGGGCCGAAAGGGCCGGTCCTTACCGCTTTTGAAACGGAAGTCATCGGAGGTGACTACACGACGGATCGCGAGTGGGTGGAGGCGGTTTTCATGGGCGTGCGCGCGATCTCGAAGCGCCGCCGACTTTCCGGCCCCGCTTATCTAATCGCTCCGGGGCACCTGCTGCTGATGAAGTTTTTGAAGATCCCGCATGTCGGTAAAGGCAAGCGGGATCAAATTGTACGGTTCGAAGCCCAGCAGAATATTCCGTATCCGCTGCCGGAAGTCGTCTGGGATTATGAGACAATTCTCGACGACGGGGCGGAGTTCGAGGTCGCCCTGGTCGCGATTAAGGTCGAAATTGTGCAGGCGCTTTGCGATCGGCTCGAGACGATCGGAGTGAAGGCCCATTTGGTCGATCCGTCGAGCATGGCGCAGTTCAACGCCTTTTCGCACAGCTATCCGGAGATTCAGGAAGGGGGCTTGCTGGTCAGCATCGGAGCAAAATCGAGCGACCTGCTCTTTATTGATACAAACGGCTTTTTCGTCAGGAACGTTCCAATCGCGGGAAATGCGCTGACGCAATCGATCTCGGATGAACTGGAAATCCCCTTCGAGCAGGCGGAAGACCTGAAGATTCGGGTATTCGCGGGAGAAACGGAGGGTGTCGGCGAAGACGTGCTCGGCGCGATCCAGCGGGCGACGGAGAGCTTCCTGCGCCGCCTGAGCATGGAAATTACCCGCTCGGTGGTGAATTTCCGCCGGCAGACCGGATCCCAGCAAGTTTCCGCGGTTTATTTAACCGGAGGCGGGGCGATCGTTCCGGAGATCATCGAGTATCTTTCGGAAAAGCTGAAAATCCAGGTCGAGTGGTACGACGCCTTGAGGAACGTCAAGGTCTCGCCACGGGTTCCGCGCGAGGTGCTCGACGCTCACAGTCTGCAGCTGGGACCGCTTGTCGGAACGGCTTTGCGCGCTCGACCGGGGGCGCGGACGCACTTCAACCTGCTGCCTCGTCCGCTTATGCGGCAGGTGGAGTTCAACCGCAAGAAAACCTTCTTGGTGGCCGCCGCCGCGACCTTGGTTGTCGCAGGGTACATCCCGACCTTTATTTATCAGACGCAGGCCGAGACTTTTGAAAAGCAGGCGAACGACCTCGAGACTGAATTGCTTCCGCTGCGCAAGCTGGATAACCAGATTCGCACGAATCTCAGCCGCGCCGATGAAATTCGCAAGCGCATCGATTCGTTAAAGAACGTGCTCGATAAGCGCGGCAATTGGATCGTCTTCCTGAGTGAGCTCCAAGGCCGGCTTCAAGAGGTTGAGGACGTCTGGCTCGACGAGCTGGCGATTGTCGGCCCGCGAGACGCGCCGTCTCCGCAAAGAACCGGAGGAGGAGGTATGTTTGACGCTCTGCCGGCCGCTCCGGCCCCGCAAGCGGCCAAGTCGGACGGCCTTCGTCTCCATATTTCCGGACGGATGCTCGACAGGGCGAATCCGACCGAGCGGGTGAGTCCCGCTCTGCAGCAGCGCGTGAACGACTTGCTCGGCAGCTTTACCGGCTCGGAATTCGTCGCGGCGGTCGAAGGCGAGCGGTTTGATACGAATGAGCCGGGAATCCTTCGATTTGAATTTACTCTGGTGCTGAGCGCGTCGCGCGCGCTTTGACCGATCCTGGTATGAAGTGGTTAAAGAAGAATCTTATATTCACCGTTATCATGGTGCTGCTGGCCGGTGCCCTTGGGTTCGAGGTGTACCTCATTCTCGGAAAACGCGCCACGGCCGTGAAGGCGGAAGAGAACTTTCAGTCGAAAGTGGACGAGCACCAGGCGCTCTCCGGCAAGCAGATTCTGCCTCACACAAATAACGTCGACCTGACACGCCAGGAGATCGAACGCCAGCGGGCGGAGCAGGAAATCTACGAGGCGGTCATTCGCGGCGACGAGGAACTGGCGGCCGCGCTTGCCGCCCATCCGACAAGTTCGACCAACGCACTGTTCGGCATCCAGTTTTTCGTTGAGGAGTACCGGGATAAAGCCGCCGCGGCGACGCAGATGACGGAGACGCAGCTCGCAGGTGAATACTTCGGTTTCCAGGCGTACGCGCAAACCGGTCCGAGAGAGGATCTGATCCCGATCGTCTATAAACAGCAGCTCGTCGTCTCTTACATCCTCGACCAGTTGTTCGCCGCCCAGCCCGAATCGCTCGTGTCTGTCTCCCGTCCGGGGGAAGGCGGTGCGAGCGAGCAGGCTGCGCCGCCGCCAGCCGGCGGACGCGACCGCGGTCAGCAGGTGGGGCGCGCTGGATTTCGCTTGAGTCCGGACCTGACGGCGGCCATTCCCGGCGTGATTGAGGCTGAAGCCTATCAGGTGGTTTTTACCGGCCGTGCTTCGACTCTGCGGACCTTTTTGAACACGATCGCGCAATTTGAGATGCCTCTTGTCGTGCGCAGTGTTGAGGTCGCTCCCGCCGGGGAGCGGAGTTCGACTAGCGGTCAGCAAGAACCGGCCACGCGCAGGAGACGACGGGCCGATCCTGAAACGGTTGAGCCTGTGCAGGAGCCCGCACCCGCCGAACAGACCGAGGAAGCCGCGCCGGTGAGCGATAATATTCCGCTCGTTGCAAACAATGTTTCCCAGTTCACGGTGGCGATGGAATATCTCGATCTCGTCCAAGACAAGAATGCCGACCGCTGAGGGGCGGTTTTTGCCAGAAAATGATCCGCAAACATTACGACAAGATCCTTATGGGGCTCTCGCTGGCCTTGTTGCTGGGGGTATTTGCCTTGGCTGCATTCCGGCCCGAGCCGAAGTCGATCACCGAATACGTCAACATTCCTGTGCTCCGCCCCAATAACACCTATGAAGTCACACCGATGGTCGAGCCGGACCTGAGTGTGCCGCAGTGGGAGGAGCCGGTGGCCCAGAGCGCGGGAGTCGAGTGGGTTTTTGATGTCTTCACCCCGCCTGTCATTTATTTCAATCCGCAGACGGAAACCTTCACCGTCTTCAGCCGGCCGGAAGCGCCGCCGCCGCCTTGGCCGGTCGTGCTCATGACGATCCGGGAGGAGCTGTATCGCGTGCAGCTGATGGGATACGTCGGGGAAGCGGGCGATTACCGGATCAGCCTGGAAAACCGCGAGACCGGCGAGCTGATCCTGGCGCGGGAAGGACAAACCTATCCGGATCTGCAAATCGAGGTCCGGAAGTTCACGACCGAGGAGGTTCGTGTGTCCGGATTCGGCCAGACCGACGTCTTTCAGACCGTGGCCCGCGTTGTCCTGTATGATCAGCGCCTCGACCGCGAAGTGATCCTGCGGTCGGAGGAGAAAACCAAGAGTGACGAATCCGTCGCCGTCTTCCAGGCGAAGGAGGCTCCGGAAATCGAATTCGTCGCAAAGGAAGGCGACACTTTTTCGTATTTAGGATCTACTTACACGGTTGAGGAAATCACTCCTCCCGCCCGAGCGAGCGTGACGCGAAGCGGCGGCGAAGACGAACCGGAAACCAAGACTCTGACGGCGATAGAACCTGAAATGGGCCCCGGCACCGGGGCCTCATCCGGTCAAACAGACTCGTCTCAGCCCGGCTCGGGCACAGCCGGAGAAACCGATTCTAAATTTTAAGTAATTGTCAATTTTGCATTGCCCATCAAGCCGATCGGTCTAGAACCACAGCCAGAAATTGAATATGAAGAACTACCGCACCATTTCGAAGCTCAATAACCTGTTTTTGTGCTGCTGCATTTTGCTCGGCTCGGGGGTCTTTATCGGAGGGCTGCACGGCCAGGTTACGACGCAAGAGAAAATTCGATTGATGTCGGAGGCCCTTGCCGCACGTGAGGCCGGAAATCTGGAAGAGGCGCGGGACAACCTGCAACGGCTCGTCGAAATGGACCCGGACGATCCGGGATTGCGGAGGTTGCTCGAAAGCGTGGAACAGTCGATTGCGGAACAACAGCCCGCGGCCTCCGCAACACCCGTCCCGGCAGTCCCGGGAGCTTCGACACCTGCCGAGACGTTGACACCGGCACCGTCCGCTGATGCTGGCGGGGAAGCTCCTTCTCCAGCAGCGGCTCTGACAGCCGAACAAGCGGCGCAGCTTCAAGTGCGGGTGGATGAGGCGATGGCACTGCAGGGGCTCGCCTCCCAGCAGGCAAATGAAGGCAATTACGCCGACGCGATTGCGAGCCTCGAGATGGCTCGTGCTGAACTTCCTGTCAATGCTGTGACCGCGCAGCTTCATCAAGACATTGAGCGCGATCTCGCCGAGGCCCATCTCGGGCTCGCGCAAAGCCGTCTTGCGGCTGGCGATCTCGCCGGCGCCCGAAGCTCGCTGCAAGCCTACTCCCAGGCGGCACCCGGTGACCAGCGCGCGCGTCAGTTGGAGGCCGATCTTTACGATCCCTCCTATGTCCCGATCGACGAAGCCAGCCCGGGTTTCGTGGAGGAGCAGCAAAAGATCAAAGAGATGATCCGGATCGGACGCGCCCAGTACTTAAATGGAGACATTATCGGAGCAGAGAGCACGTTCCGTCAGGTGGAGGCTGTCGATGTTTACAATGCCGAAGCCAAGGCAATGCTGAATCGCATCGCGCAGGAAAAGTCTCGCCGCAATCACCTTGACCGCTCGAAAACCCGTTCGCAGATGATCGAAGAAGTCGGCCTCGGCTGGCAGCGTCCGCAAATTTTCATCGAGCGACCCGAGGAGGCGCCGGATGACCCGGAGCCGCTGCCGCTGGAAATCAAACTTTCTCAGATCACTATCCCGACCGTGAACTTCTCCGGGATGGAGCTGAGCCGCGTGGTCACATCGCTCAGCCAGATTTCCCGGGAATACGATTCGGAGGGCGAGGGCGTGAATATCGTGTTGATGGATCCGGACAGGACCGAGCCGCTGGTCTACATCAACGTCCGTGACCTTTCCCTCAAGCGGATCCTCGATCTCATTGTCGACTCGGTTAATTTTCAGTATCAAGTTGAGGAGGACGCGGTCATTGTGCGCCCCGGCGTTCGTCGGCGTCCAGACCTGCTGACGGAAAACTTCCCGGTCTCGCCGGCCACGGTTCGCCGCATCATCGGCCAGGTTGGCGGAGGCCAGCAAGAGGTTGAAGTCAATGATCCTTTTGCCGCACCAACCGAATCCGTCCCCGGTGCGGGCCAAGAAGCCGGCCCTGGCGGCGGAGGAGATTCACGGGCTCTGCGCGATTTCTTGCAGCAGACCGCGGGAGTGGATTTCACCATTCGCGGCAGCAATGTGTTCTACGACGGCACAGATCTTTGGGTCACGCAGACCCAGCGCAACCTCGAGCGCGTCCGGAATATCTTCCAGCGCCTGACCGATATCCGGCAGGTTGAAATCGAAGCGCGGTTCCTCGAAGTTTCCCAGCGAAACCTCGATGAGCTGCACTTCCAATGGCAGATGGTGACCCCGGGCGGAACGCTGTATCAGACGAGCAACCGGACGCTGGCCCAAGCTTTTGCTGGTTCCCAGGCAGCCAGCGAAATCCGCGTCAACGATGAATCCTTCCCGATTCAGCCGCCCCAGGTTCCCGGTGGACCGGATCTCGGCGCGGGCGCAGCGAATCTGGCCATCGTCGACGGGTCCATCGATGGATACGATGTGGCGGCCACGATTCGGGCACTGTCGCAGAAAACCGGGTCGGATTTGCTCAGCGCGCCGAAGGTCACCGTCCTCAATGGGCACCAGGCTCAGATCATCGTCGCCCAGGAACTTCGCTATCCGGATTCCTACGGTGAAACGCAAAGTGAGGTTGGCCGGGGCGGTTCCGGTGAAGGCGGCGCCGCTGGTGTTACGATCACGCCGGGCACGCCGCAGGACTTCCAGACGCGCAACGTCGGTGTCGAATTGACTGTTACACCGACTGTGGAGCAGGACAACAGCGTGACGCTTGAGCTCAATCCGCGCGTGACCGAGTTTCAGGGCTTCGTCGAATACGGCGGACTCAGCATTGCGGTCACCTCCGAGCAGACGGTTTCAAATCCGTCCGGATTCTATCAGCCGATTTTCGCGACTCGTGAAGTAAATACGACCGTCAACATTTGGGATGGTGCGACTGTGGTTCTTGGCGGTCTTGTCCGGGAACAGGTGAACCGGGTGGAAGACAAGCTCCCGTTCTTCGGGGACATCCCGGTTCTCGGCCGCCTTTTCCGGTCTGAAGGTGAAGGCAGCGAAAAGCGAAACCTCCTGATTTTCGTCACCGCCAACTTGGTCAGTCCGGGAGGCTCGCCGATGCGTCAGCGTCTCCAGTCGGTGGAGCCGGGCGCGATTTACCAAAACCCAACGCTGGTTGTGCCTAGCGGCGCCGTCGCCCGCGAGAAGCGGGAACAGTAATTCGAGTTTGATTTCCAAAACCCCCGCTCCAGTCGAGCGGGGGTTTTTTTGTCCAGCCTCGCCCGGATATCACATGGGCAGCTGCGCTCGTGGCGATCTGTGAATGATGAACTTTTTGGGGCAGGTGTTGAAACCGGGAAGATCGTTGCTACAAAATTGGAGACATGGGCAAATGGCTGGTCATTGACGCGTATAACCTTCTGTTTCGATCGTATTACGCGATTCCTCACCTGTCGCGATCAGACGGATTCCCGACAAACGCGATCCATGGCTGGATCCGCTCCCTTTGGAAACTGGAGGACACCGAGCAACCGGATGAGATGCTGGTCATCTTCGATCTTGGCGACGATCCGAAAAAGCTCGAGCTGCTGCCCGAATATAAGGCCGATCGGGCGGAGATGCCGGACGATTTGCGCGTGCAGGTGCCGGTTGTGAAAGAACTGACCCGGAAGCTCGGGGCCGACATGGTGGAGATCGCGGAGATCGAGGCCGATGATATTATCGGGAGTTACGCGGTCGCCTTGGCGCGCGAGTCTCACGAGGTTTTTATCGTGAGTGCGGACAAAGATCTGGCCCAGTGCGTCACCGATAAGGTGTGGATGATGATTCCGCCTCCTACGGCCAATTCGAAGGTTGGGTGGCGGCGCCTGGATCCCGCCGGGGTGGTTGAGCGTTTTGGTGTAAGGCCGGAGCAGATCCCGGATTATTTGGCATTGGTCGGTGACGCGGTCGACGGCATTCCCGGCGTTCCAGGTGTCGGGCCGAAGACGGCGGCCAACTGGCTGGGTGAGTATGGGTCGCTGCGCGGTGTTCTCGAGAACGTGTCTCGCCTGAAGCCGGACCGGTTTCGTGAAAAAGTTGAGGCGCACCGGGAAAACCTTGAGCGGAATTTGCAGCTCACGAAATTGAACTGCGACGTGGAATTGCCGCCATTTCAGAAGTTTCGGCCGGATCCGGAAGGATTGTTTTCCATGCTTGAGGAGCTGGAAATGCGGACGCACCTGAAAGAGGCGAAACGGCGCTATCCCGGCCCTGACCTCTTCTCTTTGGAAACTCCCTGATTCGTCGATCCGGATTCGGCTTCGCAATCACGAAGGACCGGTCGCTGCGGGATTGCCACTCGGGCAGCCCGAAAGGAAATCAGTTGCGGGTGTCCTGCCGTGTCTTTCCGGAAGTGTTCTCGGGATCGTAGATGTAGCCAACTCCGTGAATGGTGTTGAACGGAGTCAGGTCGCAGCCGTTTTGGGTAAAGTTGTCCCGGATTCTGACGATGTATTGATCGAGGGATCGGCTGCGAACGTCGGCGTGGATGCCCCAGACCGAGTGAATCAGACTTTTACGCGTCAGGACGACGCCCTGGTGTTTCCAAAGGTAGGTCAGAATGCCGAGGTCCTTCCGTCCGAGTTTCACGGTGTTCTCATTGGGAAAAGTGACCTCCATGCGCTGCGGATTAATCTCGGCGCCGCAGAATTCGAAGGGCTCCTCGGTGACGCTCGCGTTTTTGGTCACCTTATGGTCGGACGAAGTTTCCGTGCGTCGGAGAACCGCGTGGATGCGAGCGATCAGTTCATTGAAACGGAAGGGCTTGGTGATGTAGTCATCACCGCCCATGCTGAGACCCTTGACGATATCAACCTCCGAGTTGTTTCCAGTTACAAAAATGGTGGGAACATGGATGTCGCGCTTTTTCAGGTCTTCGACCAGCGAGAAACCATCGCGGTCGGGCAATCCAAGATCGAGAAGAAGCAGGTTGGCAAAATTCTTTTCCAAGAATCGCAGTGCGTGGGAACCGACATTGCAGATCAGTGTGTTCATCCCGGCCGCTTCAAGGCGCTCAGCAGTCAAGCTGGCCAATTCCTTCTCATCCTCAACGACAACAATAAACGGCTTTGGGGTGCTCATAGCGACAGAAGCTTGCGATGTTGACTCGAACGTTGACCGTGCTCCAGCGGCACGAGGTGACGATGAAAGACCATGCGGCCTGGTTCGGGGACGAAGGCAGAGACGTGGAGATTCCACTTGCCTTCCTCCGCGCTTTCCTGAGGCGCTTGCCCTGTGCCGCCCGACAAGGGCTGAACTGACAGCATGGAGCTTCATTTGGAGGGAGCTTAGAATCCGCCACGGTCTTGTCAAAAGAAATGGCTTGTCTGCACGGCGGTTAACGAGTGTGTTGGCTGGGTGTCGCAGAGTAACCAGCCATTGCTTATGATCGGCTTTCCGAAGGGGAGTCTGCAGGATGCCACACTCAACCTTTTCGACAAGGCCGGCTTCAACGTCAGGACGAGTTTGCGATCCTACAAACCGGCGATTGATGACCCGGAACTGGACGGTCGATTCGTTCGTGCGCAAGAGATCAGCCGTTACGTCGAGCATGGATATTTCGACTGCGGCCTGACGGGCCGCGACTGGATCCTTGAGAATGATTCGGATGTGGTCGAAGTTTGCGATTTGATTTACAGCCGCGCCTCTACCGTAGTTTCACGCTGGGTTCTCGCGGTGCCGGAGGACTCGCCGATCCGGAAAGTCGAGGACCTGGAAGGGAAACGGATCGCTACCGAGGTCGTCAACATCACCCGGAACTTCCTGGCCAGCCGGAAGGTGAACGCGGAAGTCGAGTTCTCGTGGGGAGCGACGGAAGTGAAGGTTCCCGATCTGGTTGATGCGATTGTGGATCTTACCGAAACCGGCGGATCGCTTCGGGCGAACAAGCTGCGGATCGTGGAGACTCTCGTCGAGACGAACACCAAGTTCATTGCCAATCGCGCGAGCTGGGAGGACCCGGCCAAGCGAAAAAAGATCGAGCGGATCGCGCTGCTTCTCAAGGCGGCCTTGGAAGCGCAGGGAAAGGTCGGACTCAAGATGAACGCGCCGCAGGGTCAGGTGCAGGCTTTGATCGATGCGCTTCCCTCGCTGCGAAACCCGACGGTCTCCCCATTGAGCGGCTCGGATTGGGTCGCGCTGGAGACGATCATCGACGAGAAGGTGGGTCGTGAGATCATTCCGCAGTTGAAAGAAATGGGTGCGGAAGGGATTATCGAATATCCCTTGAATAAAGTCGTTTATTGACCTCATTGCAGGCATGAAAGTCCCAGTCGCTCTGGTTCAGGCGCGCAGTTCGCCGGATAAACAGGAAAATCTCAATCGATCGATCACGCGTATCCGCGAAGCCGCGACCGCCGGCGCGAAGGTCGTTTGCCTCCAGGAGTTGTTTTTGACACCGTACTTTTGTCAAAAGGAGGACGCCTCTCTTTTTCAATTGGCTGAACCGGTGCCCGGTCCGACGACCGAGACACTCTCACGGGTGGCGGCCGATTGCGGATGCGTCATCATCGCGTCTCTTTTTGAGAAACGCGCCCCCGGAATCTACCACAACACGACAGCGGTGATCGACGCGGACGGGCGCTACCTGGGCAAGTACCGGAAGATGCACATTCCGGACGACCCGCTTTTTTACGAAAAATATTATTTTACGCCGGGCGACCTGGGCTACCGGACGTGGGAGACCGCGTTCGGCCGGATCGGCGTGCTCATTTGCTGGGACCAGTGGTACCCGGAAGCGGCGCGATTGACTGCGCTCTCGGGCGCTCAAATGCTTTTTTACCCGACAGCGATCGGGTGGATTCGCGCGGAAAAAGAACAGTATGGCGAAGCGCAGCACACGGCTTGGGAAACGGTGCAGCGGGGCCATGCCGTCGCGAATGGCTGTTACGTCCTCGTCCCCAATCGGACCGGCACGGAAGGACCTGTGGATTTCTGGGGACAATCGTTCGCGGCCAATCCGTATGGGCAGATCATCGGAAAAGCGGCAGTCAATCAGGAGGAGATACTGCATGTTACTTGCGATCTGGACCTGATCGACGAGGTGCGGTGCAACTGGCCGTTCTTCCGCGATCGGCGCATCGAAACGTACAGCGATTTGGAAAAGCGTTTCATCGACTGATGAATCCGAGCGCGTCTTGCGTAATTCCCTGATGGATACACCCGCGTCTCTTGGATTCCGTGCACCCGCTGAATGGGAGCGGCAGGAGGCTGTCTGGCTTTCTTGGCCGGTCAACCGTGAAACTTGGCCAGGCCATTTTGAACCGATCCCGGAGAGGTTCGCGGAGATCGCCGCGGTGATTTCGCGTTTCGAAAAGGTGCGGATCAACTGCGAGAAATCCCGTCAGCCGGCGGCTCTCCAGTTGCTGCGTTCCGCGCGGGCGGACCTCGGCCGGGTTGAACTGTTTGATCATCCAATCAATGACAGTTGGTGTCGCGATCACGGACCGATCTTTGTTAAAAATGACAAAACCGGTGAAGTAGCGATCACCGACTGGGAGTACAACGCTTGGGGGGAAAAGTATCCGCCATTTGATGACGACAACCGGATTCCGCGGCGCATCGCGGATGCCCTCGGCCTCCGGCGGTTCGCCATCCCGATGGTGCTGGAGGGCGGCTCGATTGAAGTCGACGGCACGGGACAATTGCTGACCACGGAAGCCTGCCTCCTGAACAAGAACCGGAATCCGCGTTTGCGGCGCGAGGAGATCGAGGAAAATCTTCGGCAGAATCTCGGGGTCGACCGGATCCTTTGGCTGCATGACGGAATTGTCGGCGATGACACGGATGGGCACATTGATGACATCACCCGGTTTTATCGTCCCGACGCTATTGTGACGGTTGTTGAGGAGAATGAGAAGGATCCCAATTATGCGACTCTCCGGGAGAACCTCGAACGTCTTCGCGCGTTTCGAACCCGAGGAGGCGCCCCATTTGAAATCCGGACTTTGCCGATGCCGGAGCCTGTTTTCTGTGACGGGGAAAGGCTGCCGGCAAGCTACGCGAATTATCTGGTGATCAACGATGCGGTTTTGCTTCCGGTGTTTCGCCAGCCAGACCGGGACGGCCTTGCGATGGAAGTTCTTCGGGAATGCTTCCCCGGAAGGGAGGTTGTCCCGATCGATTGTGTAGATCTCGTTCTCGGCCTGGGAGCGCTCCATTGCATCTCCCAGCAGCAGCCGGCTTGAGCCGGGGCGGCGCCCATTATTAAACTTTCTTTTGGGCCGCAATCGCTTTTTTTAAAAAAAATCTCGACACTCCGGGTGCAATCATTTTATGATTAGCGGCTTACGTTTAGTATTGTTACTAACGTGCCTGTAAGACACCGAAAGTATGAGAAAAAAAGCAATTCCCGGGCGTAAATTTATTAAGCCGTCGTATTCTTATCTGATTGAGAAGAAGCGGGATGGCGGCGAGTTCAGCCAGGAGGAGATCCGATACATAATCGACTCGATGCTTGATGGCGAGATGCCGCGCTTCCAGATGGCCGCGCTGGCGATGGCGATTTATTTCCAAGGCATGTCGGCGCAGGAGACCGCGACGTTGACCGAGGAGATGATGCTGTCCGGGGAGGTGATCGATCTTTCTAAGATTTCGAAGCCGAAGATCGACAAATACTCGACCGGCGGAGTCGGCGATAAAACATCGATGGTCTTGGTCCCGCTCGCGGCGGCAAGCGGCGTTGTTGTTCCGATGATGTGCGGGGTCGACGAGGATTTTGTCATCAGCACCCTCGACAAGCTCAGCGCGATTCCAGGGATCAACACGAATCTGTCGATCGACAAGTTCGTCAAGCAGCTGACGAATATCAATTGCGCGATCACGAAGCAGAGCAAAGAAATTTCACCGGCTGAAGCGGTCTTGTACGAACTGCGGAACGCAACGGCAACCATTCAGAGCCTTCCGCTGATCACGGGCGGCGTCCTGAGTAAAAAGCTCGCCGAAGGGTCCGAAGGTCTCGTCATCGACGTGAAGTGGGGCAACGGTTCGTTTGTCCGGGACATCGAACAGGCCCGGCAGCTTGCCCGGTCTATGACGCGTGTCGGCCGGTCGATGAAACGCCGCTGCGTCGCCCTGGTCACCGATATGAACCAGCCGCTCGGAGATACAGTTGGAACCGCCCTCGAAGTACGCGAAGCTATTCAGTTGCTCAAGGGCGAAGGTCCCGAAGATTTGCAGGAACTTGTCCTGAAACTCGGCATGGAAATCGTTCGTCTGGCCGGTGTTGCCGGGTCGACACTCTCGGCGAAGCAGACTGTGCAGCGCCACTTGAAGGACGGCAGCGCGCTCGAGAAATTTAAGGAGATGGTCGCGGCTCAAGGAGGAAATACGAGCTATATCGATAATCCGGACAAGTTCCCTGAGGCCAAACACATCCGGAAGCTTCCCGCGCCGAAACGCGGCTACGTCCATACGATCAACGCCGCAATGATCGCCCGGGGCGTCAGCCTCCTTGGCGCGGGCCGTGATGGCGGTGCCGCGAAGATCGACCATGCGGTCGGCGTTTCCGAAATCAAGAAGGTCGGCGCGCAGGTGAAACAGGGCGAGCCGTTGATGATGATTCATTACAATGACGAGGCGAAGCTCGAAAGCGCCTTGGAATACTTCAAGGCGGCCTACCGGTTGGCTCCGAAGCGTCCCAATCCGACCCAGTTAATCGTCGAGCGCGTCGCGTAAGGTCGCTGCCCGGCATCTCGTTTTCTCAGCACCGGGCTCGAGTGGAAATGGTGTGAATAGAGGAAAATGTGGCAGCGTTTCCAGCCGTTGATCCGCATAACAATCCGGCGAAACGCCGCGTCCACTGCGTAATCCAGCCTTATTCTCGCGCCATCCGCCCCTCGCGGGCGGTCGGGGCACGAACACGTGATGCCGGGGCACTGCCATCTTCTTAAGGAGAGATTCGCGGGACGATGGCAAACGTCCACTGACTGCCGGAGTCCGGAAACAGCCTTGTCAGGTTGACAGGACAAGCTGCCGACCGATACTTTCGGCTTTTCCAACAGAATTTTCAAATGCTATGCCGCAAGCCAACGACATCCGCAAGGGGAACGTAATTAATTACAATAACGATCCTCATCTCGTCCTCGACGTTATCCACCGGACGCCCGGCAACCTGCGCGCGTTCGTTCAGGCGACCATCCGCAATTTGCGAAACGGAAAGAGCAACGCCGTCCGGTTTTCGAGCACGGAAACTATTGAGATCCTGACGACTGACCAGCGAAAGCTCGAGTTCAGTTATATGGACCAGGGAACGTGGTTTTTCATGGATCCGGAATCGTTTGAGACCGTTGAGCTGCCGGAACACATGATCGGCGACGCGAAAAATTACCTCGTCCCGAATGCGGAAGTGGAGGTTCTGTTCGTGGACGACGCGCCGGTTGATATTCGACTCCCGTCCGCCGTCACGCTCAAGGTTGTGGAATCGCCTGAAGGTCTGCGGGGCGATACCGCGAGCAACGTCCAAAAGCCGGCAACGCTCGAAACGGGGTTGGTGGTGCAGGTTCCCCTGTTCATCAAGGAAGGCGAGCTGATTCGGATAAGCACGGCGGATGGCAGCTATCTGGGGCGCGAGAAGGGCTGACCCTGCCTCCGGCACAATTTTGTTGTCCAGGAGGTATCCTTATCCCCCAGCCCGATGTTCGAAGCCTACGCAGCTGTTAACGAGCAGTTCCCGATCATCTTTCAGATCATCGCCTTCATCTTCGGCGCGATCGTCGGCAGCTTTTTGAACGTATGCATTTACCGGATTCCGACCGAACGGTCTGTGGTCACGCCCGGTTCGACATGCGCGTGCGGGCAGCCGATTGCCTGGTATGACAATATCCCGATCTTCAGCTGGCTTGTGCTTCGCGGCCGGGCGCGGTGTTGCGGCGCTCCCTTCAGTGTTCGGTATCCATTTATTGAATTTCTGACCGGCCTCCTGTTCCTCATCTGCTGGGTGAAGTTCTCGCCGCTCGTCGCCCTTTGCGGAATGTTTTTCTGCGCGCTGCTTGTCTGCGCGACATTTATTGATCTCGATCACATGATCATTCCCGACCGGTTTACCATCGGCGGGGCAGTCGCCGGAGTCATTCTCGCGTTTCTTGTGCCGGGTCTGCACGGTTTCGATTCGGGGGTTGGCCTGATCGACAGTCTTCGGTCGGGACTTACCGCGATTGTCGGACTCTTGATTGGGTCGGCGGTGGTTCTCTGGATTGCGCTGCTAGCTGAGATCGTATTGAAAAAGGAGGCGATGGGCTTCGGAGATGTGAAGTTCCTCGGGGCAATCGGGGCATTCACGGGTTGGCAAGGCGCTCTCTTTTCGGTGTTTGGAGGCGCCGTGATTGGCACGATCGGGCTCGCGATCGCGATGCTGCTGCGTCCCCTGTTTCCCGTTCGAAAGACGGAGGGGAAGCAAGGGGAACAAGATATTGTCCTTGGCAAAATGATCCCGTTCGGCCCGATGCTGGCGGTTGGAGGCCTTCTCTATTTCCTCTTCTTCTCGCCGTGGGTCGACGCCTACTTCGCGAATGCCGCGCTCCTTTTCGCGCCCCTGTCTCCGGAGAACTGAACGCCGGATAGAAGGATTTTGGATACAAAAAAGCCCGCGAACTTCCATTCGCGGGCTTTCTGTTAAAAAGATTCTGGTTGTATTCAAACGGCGGATTTCAGACCAGCGCCTGGCTTAAACTTGACCGTCTTCGACGCTTTGATCTTGATCTTCTCCTTCGTGCGGGGGTTCACGCCCTCGCGTGCGGCGCGCTTGGCAACGGTGAAAGTTCCAAAACCGATCAGTTGGACAACCTTGTCCTTCTTGATCCCTTTCTTAATGCCTTCGAGCACTCCCTCCACGGCTCGTTCGGCGGCGGCCCTGGAGGCGTCATCACCCAAGCTCTTCTGCACTTCCGCGATCAATTCAGATTTGTTCATTCAATGCTCCTTAGTGGGTTATTCTACAAAGGTATGGAGGCAAACAGGAATTTAAATCCCGGTGGAGGTCAACAAAAATGTTCGCGGGCTCTAACCTTTTTTCTGCCCGCCAGCCCGCACGGTTGCCGGGTTTCCCGGCAGTGGACCGTCGTAAACGCGGCCTTCCCGTCCCGCGATCGTAACACGAACAAGATAGTCAATCGCCTCATACCGGGAGGCGCCTCGTTCCGCGGCAAGCTGATCGGCGCGTTTGAGTATTTGCGCCGCCATTACACGTGTCGCCGGCGCCTCCGCTCCCAGCGACTGAAGCAGCATCGCGAGCTTCTCCAGCTCATCCGGGGTTTCTGAATCCGGTGTATTGCTCATTCGAATACGTTAATGATCCTCGCGGCTGACTCGCCGTCTGGCGTCAGCGCAAGCTCTCCTTCAACCTCACAGGCTTCCCTTCTGACCAGCCCCAGGCCAATAGCCGGATCCCCGGGTGCCGCGCTCCGAAGACTGCCCGCTTCCCGGCCGGATTGATAAAGCGGCGCGGGGAGTTCTTCCGGCACGGAGGGAAGTTCGAGCTGGGCAAGAACACGGCGGACGCGGCCCATCGAGCGGATGCGCGCCATCACCTCTTGACCGAGATAACAGCCTTTCTCGTAGGCGATCGCATCCTTTTCAAGACCGCCTTCTTGCGGGAGATCACGAGGGCCGACATCGCGCGGAACAGCCGGTATCGCGGATCGAATCCGCTCATCTTCGAGTTCAGATGCTTCGAGGATTGCTCCTCCGCAATCTTCAACGGCGGCGGTCAGCGCGGTCACCGCTTCCTCGCTGGCCCCGCCGCCAAGCAGGAGCTCGAGATTGACTCCTCGGGTTCGCCGACCGTGGAAAAGAAACCGATGGCCGTCCCGCAGAAACGCGCCGCGGTCCGGACGGTTGAGGCCGAGCGCGAGCAGAACGTCATCGAGACGTTGGCCCCAGAGCGATGCGACGGTCGCCGTGGATGTCACGTCGCGCAGAGAGACATCATCCGCGATGATGTACGGCTCGAGCCGTTCGATGATCGCGGCGGCGGACGAAAAAGGACTGTAAAGATAGAACCGGTCGTCAGCTTCCTGGAGGATAAAGCTGTCCGCGAGGACCCGGCCTTTCCGGTCAAGCCAGAGGCCGTATGTGGCCGGATTCGGACTTGGACTTCGCAGGTCATTGGAAAATTGCCCCTGCAAAAACGGGAAACTGTCATCGCCGGTGACTTCGATCCAGGCGGCTGGCCGGGAGATTCCGAGTTGCACGTCACTCATAAAAAAGACTCTCGCCCGGACCGGCAAAAAATACAATCTGGAAGAAACTCGAATCCGGCCCTTCATATGCAGGCACCGGTGAACTTCAACCGTTTCTCCAGATTTAGATCGATGTCTCTTTCTTTCCCTTCGTGCCGCATTTTATCCGCGTTCCTCGCGTTGCCGTTATTCGCGGCGGCCGGAACAGTCGAGGCTGAGCCGATCAGCCAACCGGCACCGGCTCGCGTGAAAACCGAGGCGGGAGAGGTGCCGAACCCCGTCGTGGCGATCCGTGACGTTTGCGCCTGGCCCAACCTGACGAGGCTGCCGGACGGCACGATTGCTGCCGTTATTTTCAACCAGCCGGCGCATCTGACGCGCCCGGGCGACGTTGAATGCTGGGTGAGCGAGGACGGCGGAAAGACCTGGCAAAAGCGCGGAACCCCCGGTCCGGGAGCCGAACGAGGAGTCGCTCGCGGCAATGTGGCGGCGGGATTAGCCGGGAACGGCGACCTGCTCGTCCTGGTTTCGGGATGGTCGGGGCCGTTTGACGGCAAAAGCCGGGGTGAGATTCTTCCGCTTTGGATCAGCCGGTCCGCGGATGGCGGGCGCACTTGGTCGATCGATCGCACATCGTTTCCACGCCTGCCTGACGGGCAGCATGGAGTGCCCTTCGGCGATATTCTGAGCGGCGATGACGGGCAGTTGCGAGCGGCGGTTTATCGGGAGAATCGGACGTGGTTCTTCCGGTCGGCCGATGACGGCAAGTCGTGGGGCGACCCGGTACTGCTGACGAAAGAAGACCGAACGAACGAGGTGGCGCCCCTGCATCTGGGCGCCGGAAAGTGGCTGGCCGCGGCCCGCTTCGATGGCCTTGGCTTGTATCAGTCGAATAATGACGCGCATTCTTGGGCAAAAATCGCCCAGGTGACGGGCCCGCAGCAGCATCCGGCGCACCTCGTCCGTCTGCGTGATGGCCGCCTTCTGCTGACCTATGGCAATCGGGTGCAGCCGCGGGGAGTCGACGCTCGGGTCAGCTCGGATGAGGGGAAGACATGGAGCGAGCCCGTGCGCGTGCTCGATTTTGAAGGCGACGGCGGGTATCCGGCGAGCGTCCAGCTCGAAAACGGCGATGTGCTGACGGCCTACTATGCCAGCCGGATCGCTGATCACGACGGCTACCACATGGGAACGGTCAGCTGGAGTCCGGGAACGACCTTTCGCGAATGACCACGACAGGCCGGTCCGAGTCCGGCTCTGCTATTCTTCCCGCAGGACCCGCTTGGACCGGGTTTTGCGCGGCGGCAGCTGGTTTTCGAAGTGTTCGAGTGCCGCGGCTTCTCCGCGCGAAAAATGTTCCTGAAGCCGCTTAACCGCCGTTTTGGCATCTTGCTTGGCGAGTGCTGCGACAATCTGCCGATGCTCACGCTCGGTATCGGCATAGTCGTCCATGTACTCTCGTGACTGGCCGAGCCGCATGTGGAAGAGCGGGACGTGGCAGGAGCGGTAGGCTCGCACGAGGCGCTCGTTGCCGGAGGCTTCGACGAGGAGCTGATGAAAGCGGCGATCGGCCTCGCAGGCGCCCGTGTGGTAGCCTTTCCGGACCATGGCGGCAAAATCGTCGCAGGTTTCCTCAAGACTGGTCAGTTCCTCGGGCGTAATTCGTTGAGCCGCTAATTCGACCGCGGCGGTTTCGAGGATGCCGCGTATTTCCCGGATATCCTGAACATCCTGCGGAGTCATCGGGGCAACGAAATAACCGCCCTTGGCGCCTTTGACAACGAGACCTTCGCCATGAAGCCGCGTCAACGCTTCACGAACCGCGGGGCGGCTGACCTGGAGCCTTCCGGCCCAAAACTCCTCTTTCAAACGTTCTTCCGGGCGGATCTCAAGAATCAGGATCCGGCGGCGAAGTTCATTGTAGGCTTCTTCAGACTGTGTTGTTTTGCTCATCAAGGAACCGCGGGGAACTGCACAAACAAAGAGGTGTACTCAATCTAAACAGGCAAGTTCAAGATTTTTCAGATCGTTCATGCGCGCCTTTTGGCCGTGTCGGTATTCGCCAAAGCAACGTCGCACGCGCGAAGCTACACGATTCCGATGATTCCCAAGAACATCGCAGCGCAGGATCGGAATACAAAGAAATCAATGAATTGCAGTCATAAGGGCGGAAACAATCTGGACACCCCGGTCTCAGCGGTCCAGCTTGGTCACGACGCAATTGGCCGCCAACAAGAAGGCGCGGCTCGACGTTCAACGTTTCTATGAAGATCTTACGGTATCTAAGCGACACGAACGAAATCGGCTTCGCGGTCGAGCAGGACAACGGTATTTTTGCAATCGAAGGCGATGTCATGGGGGAATACACCGTGACGTCTCGCGAGGTGACGGTCGCACGACGGCTCGCGCCGGTCGTCCCGCCGGACATCCTTTGCATCGGGCTGAATTATCGGCATCATGCCGAGGAAAGCGGCGCGAAGGTTCCCGAGAATCCGGTTTTGTTCATGAAGGGAAGCGCGAGCCTCAATCACCCGGGTCAACCGATCGAACTTCCGCGGCGCCTCCGGAGTGACGAGGTCGACTACGAGTGCGAACTTGCGGTGGTCATTGGAAAACGCTGCAAGAATGTCAGCCGCGAAAATGCCCTCGATTACGTTCTTGGCTATACCTGTGCCAACGATGTCAGTGCTCGCGACTGGCAAAAGAAGGGCGGTGGCGGACAATGGTGCCGCGGCAAGACGTTCGATACCTTCACGCCGCTCGGACCGTGTCTGGTGACGGCTGACGAGATCACGAATCCGAACGCGCTCGCCATCCGGACGGTGCTCAACGGGCAAGTGGTTCAGGATTGGAATACCGAGGACATGATCTTTGACGTGCCGCGATTGATCGAGTTTTTGAGTGCCAGCACGACGTTGCTGCCGGGCACCGTGATCTTGACTGGCACGCCGCACGGGGTGGGCATGGCGCGTACGCCGCCGCTTTGGCTGAAGCCGGGCGACGAAGTTTCGATTGAGATCGAAGGAATCGGTGTTTTGACAAACCCGGTCATCGAAGAGCCGGTGTAAGAGATTTTAGATTTCAGATTTCAGATCTGGGATTTGGGATTGTAGAGAAGTCCGCCAAAACGATCCAGCGGAGCAGCAGGAACCGACCAGCCAGGCACTGGAGACCAAGCACCAAACACATCCTTGAAGCGGATTTCGTTTGCCGGACGCCGCGTACTGGCTCATCTGTTTGGGCGATGGCCAAAGATGGACAAGCGACTTGGGGCGGACGATTCACGGAAGGTCCCGCGGAACTGATGCTGCGCTTCAGCGAGTCGGTTTCGTTTGACCGGCGGCTCGCTCCGTTTGATATCGCGGTCAACAAGGCGCACACGGCGATGCTCGCGCGCATCGGAGTGCTGACTGACGATGAACGCGACCGGATTCACGCGGGTCTCGATCGAGTCGCCGCGGCGATCGAGAAAGGTGAACTGGCGTGGGATCCTGCCCTCGAGGATGTTCACATGAACATTGAGCACGCGCTGAAGCGGACGGTTCCCGAGGCGGCCAAAATGCACACGGCCCGGAGCCGCAACGACCAAGTGGCGACCGGCATGCGGCTGTTTTTCAAGGCGGCGTGCGCGGAGGTTGAGGGTAAATTGACGAATCTGATCGAGGTCTTGGTCGACTTGGCTGAGCGAACCACGGAAGTTTACATCCCCGGTTACACGCACTTGCAGCGGGCGCAGCCTGTTTCGATGGCGTATCAGTTTCTTGCCTACGCGGAGATGTTCGATCGCGACCGCCGCCGGATTCGGCAGGTTGCCGCGAACGCGAATTGGTGTCCGCTCGGCTCAGGCGCTATTGCCGGAACCACAATCCCGATCGATCGGGAGTTTGTTGCCGATTATCTCGGGTTCGTCGATGAAGACGGTCGTCCTCGGGTGACTCGCAACAGCATGGATGCCGTCAGCGACCGTGACTTGTTCATCGAGTTTGCAAGCGCCTGCGCGCTTTGCGGGATTCATTTTTCGCGGGTCGCGGAAGACATGATCCTTTGGAGCAGCCAGGAATTTCGTTTCATTCAGCTGCCCGACGCGTTCTGCACGGGATCGAGTCTGATGCCCCAGAAGAAAAATCCGGACGCGATGGAGCTTGTGCGCGGAAAGGCCGCGCGCCTGAACGGCAATCTGCAGACCTTGTCGATGCTGGTGAAGGGGTTGCCGTTTACCTACAATCGGGATTTGCAGGAAGACAAACCGCCGGTCTTCGACAGCTTGGATCAGACAAGTCTCGCGCTCGATGTCCTTGCGGAAACCTTGCGCGGCCTGCGTGCCAACGAACCGGCCTGCGCCGCGGCCGTGGCTGACCCGCTGCTGCTCGCGACGGACTTAGCTGATTATCTCGTTTTGAAAGGGGTCGCGTTCCGGAACGCCCACCACATTGTCGGACACCTGGTGAAGCTCTCGGAAGAGAAAAATCTTCCGATCAACGAGCTTCCGCTGGCGGAGGTGCGGGAGGTGTCGGATGCGTTGGAAGATGACTGGACCTCGGTCTTCGATCTCGAGACCGCGATGGAACGGCGCTCGGGTCCAGGAATGCCCGGGCCGAACCAAGTGCGGCGGGAAATCGCGCGCTGGAAGGAAACCCTGGGCCGCTGACAATCGTATTCAGCGCGCGGCGCTACAGCGCGAAGACGCTGTCCATTTGCCTGCTGACCGTTTCCAAGGCTTCACGGTCGCCTCCTTTGACTTCAGCGGCTGCCCAGCCGGCGTAGCCGATGTCGGTCAGGGCGGCTCGGACATCCGTCCAGTTGACATCGCCTTCGCCGATCGGTGTCCAGCCGGTGCTGACGCTCCAATCCTTGACGTCGAGTTTGACGATTCGTTTTCCGAGGGTGCGTATCCAGCTGGCCGGGTCGCCATATTTGCGGTGGTTGCCAATGTCGAATTGCACGCCCACCCATGGTGACTGGAAGGCGTCGATAAAGTCGCGCAATCTGTCCGCCGTCTGGTCCGCCGGCCCGTTGTGGTCGTAGAGAAAATGGTTCCAAACGTTCTCGATCGCGATGATCACGCCAAGCCGGGCCGCAAGCGGAATCGCCTTGGCGATGTTTTCCACCGCGCGCGGGATGGTGTCAGCCTCTTTGCCGTCGCGACCGTGTCCGGGAACGAGCAGAACCGAATGACCGCCGACGGCGTGCGTTTGGCGGATGGCTGTTAAGAGATCGTCGAGAGCTTGTTTGCGCACGGCCGCGTCGGGATCGGTGTGCCGAATCTGCCAATGGCTTGAACAAACCGTTCCATCGACGGCGAGGCCTGAGGCGTCGATCGCCCGTTTGGTCTCCTCGACGTCGACACCCGGACTGTCGAGTTCGATGCCGTCAAACCCGATCTCGCGGAGCATCTTGAACTTATCCGTCAGCGAACCGGGCGACTGAACCATGTTGATCTTGAGGCTCTTGAGCAGCCGGCGATCCGGATCAGCATCGTGACTCTCCGACGCGGCGGCCGTTTGGGCGTGGATTCGCGTGACAGCGAGGCCGGGCAGCGCAATGGCTGCCGCGCGAAGGAAGCCGCGTCGGGAAAGGGAGGGAGACGATTGGGTTCTCATACGTAGCAAAGGAATCCGAATACCGATAAAGAAGTTCGAGCGTCGCGGACGACAGCGCGCGTTTCCGTCCGCGGCGCAACTTTTTCAGACCGACCCGGCAATGTAAAGCCTTGGGGGCGGTCCCAAAAAAAGGGGCGGAAGTCAGGCGCTTCTTACTCCGGATCGAGGCGGGTGGCGCGGTAGAACCGCTTCGAGGTGCCGGAAGCGTCGTCTTCGACCTCAAGAACGCTCAGCGTCTGCGGCATGTCGCCAACCAGCTCCCAGTTGTCAGGAACGGTGAGGGAATCCGCCCGCTCGATACGGGTTGTCGAGCCGACATCGCTGTGAACGCGAAACGTCACGACGTCATCTTCGCCCACGGACATATCGGAAAGTCCGAGCGGCACGGGGTCGAGCGTGTCAGCGACAAAATTATCGAAATAGGCGCCGCGCGCCGGAGGATAGTAGCCGGATGAATTCCAATAGTAGCCGATACCGCACGGACCAGCGGTGAAGGTGGAGTCTTCGACTTCGATCAGGAGCGTGTCGTCGAGAAAGTAACGAATATTGCTCTCGCGCACCTCGATCCGGAGTGTGTGCCAGCCGCTCTCTTCGATGTATTGCTGCGCAGCCATAAAGTTGCTGACGAGCGCATCCTGAAAACGGCCCGCACGTATACGGCCATCATCGCTGTCCCATACGAGGCAATAGCCATTGCCGCCGCCCTCAAAAGCATGGCTCATGCCGGCGAAGCCATCGTCGCGAATAAAGATCCCGTAGCGTTCCCAGCGTTCGTTCAGGTAAGCAGGCTGAAAATTGAAATAAACGTCGCACTGGACGTAGTAATTGCGGTGCTCCGGCTTGCCCGCGAGAACCGATTCCGTCAGGCCGTTTCCCGAGTTGTTGGCATCGGTAATAAACAGCGCGTAGCCGTCGCCTCCGGGTGAAGCCGGTGAAAATTCTCTAACTTCGCCGCGGGTAAATTTCGCCCGGCCAAAGAGCGATTTTCCGGGAGCGGAGAACGATTCGACGATCGGGAATTCTTTGTAGGGAATCAATTCCGGTTTGATATCGGGATGATATAAATCGGGATACACGATCATCCGATCGTCCGCCCTTACCCAGCCCTCGACGGCTGCTTCACCCGGCACCGGGATCTTGTAATAACCGTTGCTGATTTCCCGTGCCACGAACCGTCCGCCGCCGAAGTAGATTTGACCGATTTGCTCAGCGCCGTCATCGGGGGCGGAACGGATTGTATAGAAATTTGTCAGCTGCGTGCTGTGGTTGTAGGGAACCGGATCGGGAAGCGGCTGAATGACGGTGCCTGTATAAACCTCTTCAACGTGATCGGCGCGGATCCAGCCGGAGCGGCGGGTCGGATTGTTCGGAAGGAAGATCTGGTAAAAGCCTCGTTTGGCATAGCTCGCGAAATACAGTTGCCCGCGGTGCACGGTGCCAAGGACGGGAGGGGCAGCAAAACGATCGGTATGAACTGTGGTGCTTTCGGCGGTCACGCGCACAACATGACCGAGCTGAGTGGTTCCGGTAATATTAAAAACAATCGGGTATTTAAAATGGCCCCAATAGAGCGGGCCTTGCGGTGTTCCATCATTGATTTCGCTTTGGATGTGAAGGTGCTCGGAGGTCGAGTTTCCGGTGTTGTCGGAAAACCCGACCAGGTCGCCAACCGCGACCCGCTGGCCGACCGTGGCCGAGACCGACAGCATGTGCGCGTAAATCACATCGAGCTGATCGCCATTTGGCGTGGGCTCATCGAGCCTGATCATCACATAATTGCCATGGCCGCCGAGGCTGTGGTCGTTTTGTGGAATCGAGTTTTCGATTGCGACGACCTCACCGGCGGCGAGCGCATAGAGCGGCGTGCCGGTTTGCAAAGCGATGTCGGTTCCGGTGTGATTGTTGTAGGCGTTGGGCGAAACCCAGGTTGTGCCGGACCAGCCGCTCCAGTCGGCCCGGGCGTCGGAACTTTGTTCCAGGTCAAAAAAGGCCTCAAAGATAAAACCGTCCTCAAACGGCAGAAATTCATAGGGGCCCGGCGCGACCTGGGCGTGACTTGTGGACAGAAGGCCGGCCTGCACGAGCGCCGTTGCACAAAGCACCGACAACGTGCGTCGAAGGGTTCGTAATGATTTCATATCGGGAGTAGAATAAGGGATCATGATTTTCGGGGAGATGAGAAAAAGGCTCGCGGACGCGGAAGACGTGCCGGATTCGCATTCCTGGAGACGCGAAGAGAAATTTCGTCCGCGTGCCGGGACCGATCAAGCATGCCTGCCTTGCGGGCACGCGGCGAAGATTAATTTTATGCCCCGCTGCCGGTCAAGTCACAACTGCCCGGAAAAAGTGCGGCGCACCGATCGGCGGACGCGGTTTCGGACGCCCGTTCGGCTGCCATTCATTCGCATTCTCGCCACTCGAAGCTGGCCAAAATGCTGCTTGCGGTTTTAAAAGTGAACGAATGGATTCACCTGACACCGGGAGGATAAAAGATTACCTGCTGTCCCTGCAGAGCGGCCTTTGCCGGCAACTGGAGGAGGAAGACGGCGGCGGCGCGTTCCTGACCGATCAATGGACCCGCGAAGAAGGCGGCGGGGGAATCTCGCGCGTGTTGACGGAAGGTTCGGTTTTTGAGCGGGCCGGCGTCAACTTTTCCCATGTCTTCGGCGCGAACTTGCCCCCTTCGGCGAGCCGCGCCCGCCCGCAACTCGCCGGGCGGAGCTTCGAAGCGATGGGGGTTTCGGTGGTGATCCATCCGCGCAATCCGTACGTGCCGACCGCGCACATGAACGTGCGTTACTTTCAGGCGGCCGCCGAGGGCGAAGAGCCGATCTGGTGGTTTGGAGGCGGATTTGATCTGACGCCGTATTACGGTTTTGAGGAGGACGCTATCGAATGGCACCGTCGGGCGCGCGAGGCGTGCGATCCGTTTGGCGACGAAGTTTATCCGCGGTACAAACTCGCCTGTGACGAATATTTTTACCTGAAACACCGGCAGGAGTGCCGCGGCATCGGCGGTTTGTTTTTTGACGACCTCAATGAGTGGGGATACGAGCGGTGCTTTGCCTTTGCCCGCTCGACGGGAGACACGTTCGCGCGGGCGTACTTGCCAATCGTCGCAAGGCGAAAGACGATGGCATGGGGCGACCGGGAGCGGTCGTTTCAATTGTATCGACGCGGTCGATACGTTGAATTCAATCTCGTTTGGGACCGGGGCACGCTCTTTGGCCTGCAAAGCGGAGGCCGCGCGGAGTCGATTCTCGTTTCGATGCCGCCGCTTGCCCGGTGGGAATATAATTGGAATCCGGAACCCGGTTCGCCGGAAGAGAGACTAACGGATTGGTTTCTCCGTCCGCGCGACTGGCTCGCGCTGGCGGAAGGAACTGGATCGAACAAAAGCGCCAGCGAGGGCGCGAGCGAAAGAGGAATTACACAATGACGAGCAACAGCCGTGAACGATTTTTAGCCGCGTGCCGATGCGAGCCGGTGGACAGAACGCCTGTCTGGCTGATGCGTCAGGCGGGACGGTACCTTCCCGAATACCGGGCGTTGAAGGAGAAGCATGGATTCCTGACGATGGTCCAGACGCCGGAGCTGGCGGCGGAAGTCACGCTGCAGCCGATCCGGCGTTTTGGATTTGATGCGGCGATTCTGTTTTCGGATATCCTCGTGATTCCCGAAGCGATGGGGCAGCCGTACGAATTTCGCAGCACCGGGGGGATCGCGATGGCGTTTGCGATTTCTTCCGAGAAGCAAATTGATGAACTCGATCCCGGGCGCGTACGCGATCATCTGCGGTATATGGCGGGCGCGATTTCGATTTTGAAAAACGAGCTCCGCGGGGAGACGGCCTTGATCGGATTCGCCGGTTCGCCCTGGACGCTGGCTACCTACATGGTAGAGGGAGGCACGGCGGTTCAGTTTCGGAAGGTCAAAGAGTTTTTCTTCGAGGAGCCGCGTCTGTTTGACCGGTTGCTGGAGAAAATCACGGAGGCGGTAATTGCCTGCGTCGAAATCCAGATCGAGGCCGGAGCGGAAGCGATTCAGCTCTTTGATTCCTGGGGCGGAATTTGTGCGGGCAGCGTTTACGAAAGCTGCTCGCTGCAATGGCTGCGGCGCATCGTCGCGGCCATCGGCGGGCGGGTGCCGGTGATTATCTTTGCAAAAAATCTTCACGCGCGAATCGATGATCTCGCTGGAATCGGCGCGGACGTGGTGAGCGTTGACTGGACGGCGCAAATCGGGAAGCTCCGCGACTCTGTTCCCGCGTCGCTCGGATTGCAGGGGAATCTCGATCCCGTCTTGTTGAATATGTCGCCGGAAATCGTTAGGCGCGCGACGACGACGGTGCTTGATGAAATCGGCGGCAGGCCTGGGCATATCTTTAATCTTGGGCATGGAATCTCGCCGGACGCGCGTATCGATTCTGTGGAGACGCTTGTTGAAACGGTGCGGAACTATCGATGAAAAAAGTCGCCGTCGTCGGCGGGGGGATCACCGGTCTCACCGCCGCGTTTTACCTGCGGAAGGCTGGATTTGAACCGCTTGTCTACGAGGCGCGGAAGACGCCCGGCGGGGTGATTCAAACGCGTGCGGGCGACGGCTTTCTTGCCGAGACCGGGCCAAACAGCCTGCAGGAGACGCCGGAGATCGGGGATCTGATCGAGGATGCGGATCTGCGTGACGAAGTCGTCGAGGCCGGGTCCGAGGCGAAGAACCGTTACATCGTCCGAAACGGGCGGTTGCTCGCGCTGCCGATGTCACCTCCGGCGATGATGCGTTCGCCGCTTCTTTCCTGGAGCGGAAAGCTTCGCATCCTGCGCGAGCCGCTCATTCGCCCGAGGCGGGAAGAAGAGCCCGAGGAAAGCCTGGCGGATTTCGTTCGGCGGCGGCTGGGGGAGGAGGCGCTCGATTATCTGGTCAACCCGTTCGTCGGAGGGATCTTCGCTGGCGACCCGGAAAAGCTTTCCGCGCGTTACGCGATGCCGCGACTCTTTGAAGCGGAGCAAAAATACGGTTCGCTGTTTGGCGGCCTGCGGGCGAAAGCGAAAGCCGGACGCGCGGAAGGGACGAAGCCGAAGCCGCCGAAACTGCTGTCGTTTCGGCGTGGGCTCGGGGTGCTGCCGGCGGCGCTCGCGCAAAAGCTCGACAAGCGGGTTTATCGCGAGACCGTTGTCGAAAGCATTCGAGCCAAGGAGGGCGGATGGGAGCTGATCGCTATGCGTTACGGCCGGCGCTTGCGTGACACGTATGATGCCATTGTTCTCGCCCTTCCCGTCCATATTCTGGCCTCATTGAAGCTGGAGAAAGACGAGAAGTCACTCGGGAACGAGCTGCTGGGGGAGATGCCGCAGCCGCCGGTCGCCTCGGTTTCGCTCGGATTTGAACGAAGCCAGGTCGGGCACCCGCTCGACGGGTTTGGGATGCTGCTGCCCGAAAGGGAAGGGAGGCAGATTCTCGGCACCTTGTTTGCCTCAACTCTCTTTCCCGGGCGCGCGCCGGAGAATCATGTTTTGCTGACGACCTTTGTCGGAGGCGCGAGGCAGCCGGAGCTCGCCCGCGCCTCGCCTGAGGAATTGAAGCACAACGTACTGACGGACCTGCGCTCGCTTCTCGGCATTCGCGGCGACCCGGTATATGCAGCGAGCCAGGCGTGGCCGCGGGCGATTCCGCAATATACTGTCGGCCATGGCCGTTTCTTGAACGCGATAGAACGCTGGGAGGCGGAGAATCCGGGACTCTTTTTTGCCGGGCCCGTGAGAGACGGAATCTCGGTCGGTCAATGTATCGCGTCGGGCCGCCGGCGAGGGGAAGAAGCACGGCTTTATTTGGAGAGCCAATGATCTTCCTGCCGAACGCGGTGTTCCGGAAACCGCGCGGCTGGACGCGGCGGATGGAGGCGGCTCGGACGGCGTGATTTTTTCCGGAAATGCCGTTGCTTCCGCCGTCGTCTCTCGGGACAATTGTCCGCTATGGGTCACGTTTATCCTGATATCCTGGCACCCTCGCTACTGGCGGGAGATCACGGAAACTTGCTCGAGTCCGCGCGGCTTGTGAAGAACCTCGGACTTGAATGGCTTCACGTCGATATCATGGACGGGCATTTCGTGCCGAATCTGACCTTTGGGCCGGAGACGGTTGCCGCCCTCGACCGGGAGCTTCGCCTCTTTTACGATGTCCACTTGATGCTTGAGCGTCCCGATCAGTTTATTGACGCCTTCGCGGACGCCGGGGCTGACGCGATCACCGTTCACGTCGAGCCCGGCTATCCGATTGCCGAGACGCTGAAGAGGATCCGTGAGCTCGAGTTGTTCGCGGGGATTTCGCTCAAACCGGCCACACCCGCGGAAACCCTGCTGCCTTTTCTCGGCCAGGTTGATATGGTATTAGTCATGACCGTTGAGCCCGGTTTTGGAGGGCAAAGTTTCCTGCCGGGGATGCTCAGCAAAATCGAGACGGTGGCTCAGTGGCGCCGGGCGCGCGGACTCGAATACCGGATCGAAGTCGACGGCGGGATCAACGAGAAAAACGCGGCGCTCTGCCGAGAGGCCGGGGCCGACACCTTTGTTGCCGGCACCTCCTTTTTCGCCGCTGCCGATAAACCGGCATTCATCCGCGCGATCCAAGGCGACGCCCCCGAGAATCTCACCGAGTAACGGTCGCGGGCGAACTCATTCACAGCCAAGCGAAGCCTGTAAAAGGGCGGTTGCTTTCGTGTGTATGGCAAGAGGTTGACATCCGCAGGCATTCGAAAGAAGAACAAGGAACCGCTGTTTTTCTTCGATGCCATCGTTGCGTGACAAATGTTTTAGACTCATGGCCTCGCTTTGCGCGGGGATCGTGTGCTTTTACTTCTTGGTCGATCAGTATTTTGGATACTTTGGAAATAATGAACTTCTCGGCCTTTCAAGCTATCGCGCACCCTACTTCTTCCTGAATGGGGTTGTTTCGGTTTTTTGCTTCGGCTTTATATATAGGATCCAGGGCTCGCGTGCGCCACGGCTTCGGTTTGTTCATGATACCTGGCTCGGCATCGCCCTGATTTCCGCTTTCGTTCTGACCAGCGCAATCATGGCCATTCATCGAGGGCGACTCATTGAATCTGTCAATATACAAGGAATGATTGATAGGTCTCGATTGGTGGAGCATCTTACTCAGCAGCTCTCCTTTCCTGTTGTCGTCATATACGGAGGAAGTGAAATGGAGGTTGTATTTGAGCGCGGCTCTGGCCGAAGAGAGGCTGTCATCGAGGAAATCCTGAATGCGGATAACGAGGTAAGCCAGGATGCGATTCAACCGCCGCCGCGTCAGGAGTCGGGATCCGCGGCAGGGAGCATGGGATTGCCCGATCGCGAGTGATATCCGGCGGGCCGGGCGGCTGATTGCAGGCTGGGAGTGCCAATGAGGGAGCCCCCGGGATTTTCCAGGATCCGGGCCTTGATGCCGAGAACCGCACCGCCGTGCCAATCGCTTGACGGTTCTGGAAAAAGACCTACACCAGTTGGTTATGTTACACCGTGTGCGACTCCAAACGATCCTTTTTGCATTCACCTGCGCCAGCGCGACCTTGAGCGCGGCCACTTTCGACGTCACCAGCGACTTGGACGCCGGGCCGGGAACTTTGCGGCAGGCGATACTGGACGCAAGCGCCGTTCCTCTGAACGAGGCGGTTGAGATCAATTTGGCGCCAATCCAAGAGGCGGCAGGGGAGAAAGGTGCTTTAATCGACCTGAAATCCGGTTCGCTCATCATCCAGCGTCCGATGGCGATTGCGGGCAAGCCGCATCTTCCGGGAGTAACGGTTTATAACCGGAACCGGGATGCCCGGCTGATCATGATCGATGGGACGATTGACGGAACGGTTTCGATTGACGGTATCCACTTCCGCGGCGGTTCCGCGATAATGCCTCCTTACAGTGGCGGGGCGATTTATTACGAGCAACTGGAACTGGCCGCTCTTAATCTCAAGACATTGAACCTGGAAATTTCGAATTGTGTCTTCAGTGACAATGTTGCCGGAGTCGACTCGGGTGAAACGTATTCCATTTCCGGCAGAGGAGGCGCTATCTTCTTTCAAGGGGATGAGAGCGCGGTCACGCCGCCGCTGATCCAGATTTCGGATACGGTTTTTTCGAGAAATGCTGTCTACGGCTGGTCGCCCACGGCGTCATCTGCCGCGACAGGCGCAGCTGTTGAGATCGAGGCCGCGGTCGCGCAATTCGATAACGTCCGTTTCGATCGGCATACGGGAAACTCCGGCTCAGCGGCGGGCGGGGTCATCGCGTTTGCCAGTGTTCTTCCCTCCTCCTATCTCCGTCATTGTGCTTTGGAGACCAATGTCATCGGCGAAGGGACTTCGGGAATTCGGGTGACCGCGTCCAGCCGGATGTGGTCGGCGTTGACGATCGACCGCTGTCTGATCGCCAATAATGGAGACAGCGGAAGCGGCAGCACGCTGGTTGTGATTGGCAGCAGCACCAGTAGCCCGGCGGAACTGGATGTCGTCAACAGCACCATTTACGGCAATACCGGCTCACCCTCATCGGTCCTTTTCGTCTCCAATTACGCGCATGTCGCGTTGAGGAACTGCACGATAGCCGGGAACCGGCATCCGGGCCCGTCCCTGTCGTCGATACGCCTGCCTTTTTCATCCGGGACACTTCAGCTTGCGCGCACCGTCATCGCCGGAAACGGTTCGCTCACAGGCGATCAGTTTCCTGTGATCTCGCCGGATATCGACCCGTCCAACGGCACGGTCATTTCGAGCGGTTACAATTTTATTGGAAGCGGAGTCGGACTTCAGGATGTTTTGATTGAAACAGGCGATGTATTCGGGCCTTCGAACGCCGAAGCGCTCGATCCGCTCCTTGCGCCGCTTGGCGACTACGGAGGGAAGGTGCGAACCATACCGCCTCTTCCCGACAGTCCGCTGGTCGACGCGATCGCTCCCGCCGTATCGGGAACGAATCCTGTTGACGCGAGAGATATCTCCCGCCCGCAAGGCAATTTTGCTGATATCGGTGCGGTGGAGCTGCCCCGGACGCCTTACAACCAATGGCACCAGCAACTGCCAGCGGAGGATCGCGCCGGAACCGCCGATCCCGATGGTGACGGACTCGCCAATTCGCTCGAGTATTTCTTCGGGACGGATCCCGCGAAAGCCGAAATCAATCCAATCCGATGGGTCGCCATTGGCGAGAATTCGTTTGTGGAATTCGATCGCTGGAGTTGGATACGGCCCGCGTATTTCTCTTCGTGGCGACTTGCATTTTCGGAAGATCTCGTGAATTGGGAACCTGTCTCGGCAAATCCGATTGTCGAAGCAACGGCGGCCGGCAGCATCGATTATTTGCGTTACCGTTATCCGGTCGAAACGGAAATGAAAACCGGCTTCTTCCGCGTGGAGGTGGAATAGGCGCCTGTTGCCGTCCGGCGGGAGCGGGTCATGCCCGGAGGCGAATGGCGCTGCCATAACAAAAGGTGGCAGGGGCTTCCAGCCGCTGATCGGCGAACAAAGCGGAAGAATGCCTCTTCCACGCTTCGGATTCAGGCTTATTTCAGTGCTGTTCAGAACTTGGGAGCCGCGTAATTTTCGGATGGCGCTCAGCGGTTTTCGGTGGCGACGGGCAACGGCAGTCGGATGATCGGTTCGCGCGCGTCTTCTCCGAGAAGCGCGTGGAGCGTCGTCGCGTACCGGTTAATGCCGTGACTCGCGCGCGTCATGTTGGCCGCGAATTCCGTCGTCTGGCGAAGAGAGTTTGCGTATTCGAACTCCGTCCCAGCTCGCGCTGCCGCCCGGGCCCACCAATCCGGCGTGATTTTTTCGTCCTCACGGAATTGATCCTGAAGCTTATCCCAAAGTCCCGGCGCTGCGGGCGTGGCATGGATTAGAAAAAAAAGATTAACGATCGCCTCTGGATACCAGCGCTCGAACCCGGTATGCAGCGCGCCTGAGGAGCCTTTTGCCCAAGCGAAATGACCGGCGTCAGGGAGCCAGAAATTGGGCAATGCGGGTTCGATCTTCTCGAGCATCTTCCGTGCGAGAAGAACGGATTCCTCCCGTCCGGCTTCTTCGAGATAGCGAATGCCAGCGGTCAAACCGATCAACACCTCCAGATTGTCCATCGCGAATTTTGCGAGATACTCCGGCTTCGCCCAAGTGAGGCCGTCGCTTTTATCGAAGGTCAGGGCGATGGCGTCGACGGCTTTCTCGGCGGCTCGAACAAGGTGCGGATGAAACGCACGCGTGCCGGCGGAATCGGAGTAGCGCGCGAGAGCGATCATGAACGTGGCGGCATAGGAATCGGTCGAGTCGCGCCGCTCGGTACGCTCATAAGCGTCAAGTGTGCCGAGATAGTCCTGGATCGTCCCGTCCGGCTCTTGATGATTGGCATACCAGAACAGCCAGCGCTGGACGCGCGCGAGATCTTCGGGCGAGGGATCGACTTCATGGAAAGCGAGCAGCGCGATCGCCGCGTTGTTGGCGAAGTACGGCACGATCCGGACCCGGTCTCCATGAGGCCGTGTGCGAAACGCCCCATCGTCGAGCTGGGCAGACCGCAGAAGTTCCCGGCAATGTTGCGCCGCCGCGCGGATCTCCGATGCCGTGGACGCCGTTTGAGATGTTGCGGCCGCCGCGTCACCTGCTGCTGGCTGCAGCCGGGAAATAGTTTTCGAGCCGCTGTCGCTGGCGCGAACGAATTGTACGGCGTCGGCAACGACATAGCCGTCGGTGCCGGTATTGGAAACTTCGACTTCACTGGTTCGGCCTTCCCCAAAAGGAAACGTCCCGAGATACTTTGCCTGCTCTCCGTCAGGAAAGCGTTCTCGCTGATTGAGCTGAAAATGAAATTCTCCGTTCGCCGCGCGAATCGTGACCGGTACATTCGCGGCGCGGTTTCCGAGCGGAGCGTAATACAGCCAGACATCGTATTCTCCCGCCTCCGGCAAATCAGGACGGAACGTGGCGATCCGCGTGCCTTTTCCGGTGTTGTTGTCATGCACATAACCCAGGCCGACGAAAGGTTCGCCCGATGTGCTTTTGTACCATGACCCCTGTAACTCCGCCTCGGTTTCATCGACGATGACTCCCTCCAGGGCGGCCGGATCAATGACGCCCGGAATCGCATATTCGAGAACCTGTCCCCGCGCTCGGAGCTTCTCTTCAAGTTCTGGATACGAGACCGCCTGCACGCTTATGTCGCGTACCGCTGCCATCGCGCCCGCGACTCCCGCCGCGTGTCCCATGATCATGTATACCGGCTCCATTCGGATCGAACTGTACGCAACATGGGACGCCGACATCGTGACGGACACCAGCAGGTTTTCGCATTCCTTCGCTTTGGGAATAAGGCTGCGATAAGGAATTTCATACGGAAAAACCCGATGGTCGCCGCCGAGGCTGCCTTCCGCTCCGACGCCTTTTTCGGTCAGCACCCGCCGCACATAATGACTGTCTAGGAAATAGGACCCCATACCGATCGAATCGGCCTTGACCGTGGCAGTTTTCAGATCGTGCTGCGTCATCACATAATCCCCGATCATCCGGCGGGCGACGCGAACGTAGAGCTGACGGGGCCAATATTCGTTGTCGGCAAATTCGTCGGGGGCAAATCCCCACTCCTGCATCTCGTCCCGCACGTTTTGCGGCACCCGTGAATCGTTTCCTAAAAAATAAAGGAGCCCGTGTACATAGTTTCGGTGATCTTCAAAAACGCGCGCGCGCGTTTTGTAATCACCTTCCGGATACAAAACGTTTCCGCCCACGAGGTCCGTCGAGAGGGAGCCGATATTATTGACGTCGCTTTTGTTATTGGGCAGTTCCGCGATAGAAAGAAACGACCGTAGCTGCAGGTTGCTTCGTGCCATCATCACCCGGCTCACCAGCGTATATCGACGGGGATCATATCGGGGAGGCCGCCCAATCGGAACTTGGTTTTCGGGATCTCGTGAAAGGCAAAGGCGGAAGTTATACGCTTGGACGCGGTTGTCGCCGTCGCCGATTTCTCCCGGCGGCTCGACGGAAATATCGGGCAGAAGCCCCTGTTCATCGAATGCGATCTCCCGTTTACCATAATGCTGGATAGGGCGAATTCCGGCCATGGACTCACCATACGTTTCGCGGCTCTCGCGGCCGACATGGTAACTTACCCCTGCCTGCGCCATGAGATCACCCTCGTAGCTTGCGTCGATGAAAACTTTGGCTCGAAACTGTGTGCCGCTTTCGACGCGGATTTGCTGAATGGAGCTTCCAGACAACTGAACCCCGCCGCGTTCGCGCAGCCGGTGCCGGAAGAATACCTCTACTCCCGCTTCCTCGATCATCTCATCAAATATTGATTCGGCCGCACTGGGCTCGTGTCGGAACGTCGGCCCCTTGCGTCCGTAATGCGCGCCGAGGCGGGTGAAAAATTCGAGAGCCAATCCCCCGATCGTGTCGACCCGCCCGGCATCCGTTGCTCCCAGGCCGTTGCTGACCATTCCGCCGAGGTGACTTTCCGGCGCGAGCAGGGCGACCGCGGCGCCTTCGCGTGCCGCCGCGACTGCCGCGATTACGCCGCTTGCGGTGCCGCCGTAAACAACGACATCGTATTCACGGACTCTGCCTTGAACGGGAATCGAGCTGAACAGGACTGGGAACAAGGCGCAAAGGAGCCCGGGGATCGAGATTGCTGTGCCGCGAGCGCGGCGACACGTATTCATAAGGAAGGACTGGATAGAGATCGGCATGGGGCGAGAGGCTGCGACGGATAAACCTTTCTTATCTTGAGGGATTTGTGGAAATGAGTGTAGACTAGCTATTCGAAGATTCCACATTGCTTCAGGAAAACACGCTTTTCCAACCCTAAAGGTTCATTCCAAAACCATGAATAAACTCCACTGCCTTCGTTCTATCGCGCCATTTCTTGCGCTCTGCTGTCTCTTAGCACCCTCCGTTGGCCACGCCCAAAACGTCGCTATCATCGCCGCGAACACAGCCGACCGAATCATCCGGGATTCTACAGGTGACGGTATGGGAAATGCCCCTGGAAACGTTGCGGGTCCAACCGCGTTCGTGGGCGAGGCTTTTGCCGACACCGACGAGTCGCGGTATTATTTGCCGTTTGAGCTCACAGAGGAGCACCGGAACGCCGTTCTCGCGACACCGAGTTTCCTTACGCCATCACACTGAATATCTCGGTGGGCGCTCGCGGAAATGTTGCGGGCGTGGATCTCCACGGGGAGTTGGCGGACCTCACGATCGACGTGTACGGCTTCGTTGATCGAACGGCGGTTGAGTCCTCGAATTCTGATTATGAATCGACGGACACGGTTCTTCTCAGCTCCCCGGCTGTTACGGTCAGCACGTTTTTGACATCCGTGGCTGGCGAGCGCCTGTTCACGCCGATCGATGTTACGGGTTTCGTCCGCGATGAAGTCGCCAAGGGGAATAGCGTAATCGCGTTTCGTCTCCAGATTGGGGAGAGCGGCCTGCCCAACAGTGACGGCGTTGTGAATCGCTATACACTGCACACGGCCGATCATGCTACCAACCAGCCGTTTCTTCAGATCGTTCCCGCCTGGACCTACGAGACATGGAAGCAGGAAAACTTTACCGTTGATGAACAGGGGCAGCCGGAAATCAGCGGACCCGGCGCCGATCCAGACGGTCGGGGAATCACCAATCTTGTTCGCTATGGACTTCGGATTTCAGCAGATGCCTCCGATCGCGATGCGCTGCCTGCGCCCACCATTCTCACGGATGATCCGCTTCGGGGGTGCGTGGTCTTCTTCCGTGAAGCCGGAGCGACCGATCTCCATCTCGAGGTGGAGTCGAGTGCTGATCTTGTCGCCTGGCACGCGGACGACGGAAACCAGCTCGTGCGCCGCTCGATGCTTCCAGACGGCCGGGAGCGATGGGTGGTCGGTGCGCCAGACTCCGTTACCGGAAGCCCCACTCAGTTCTTCCGCATCAAGATGGAGCTGATCCCATGAGGCCCGGACAAAGGCGTTTTAGCGGTCGTGCCGGGTTTACGCTGATCGAGTTGCTGACCGTCATTGCGATCATTGGAATCCTTGCGGCAATCTTGATTCCTGTGGTCGGGGCGGTGCGAGAATCCACCCGCGGCGCCGAATGCGTCAGCAACCTCAGGCAGATCGCCACTGGGATGCAATTGTATGCGAACGAGAATGGCGAACGGTTTCCAAACCAGCGCGGTTCCGGCTGGACTCGCATGATCACCATCATCGAAGACGTGGAGCCCTACATATCCGAGCCGGGGCTCGAAACGGGCGCGCAATCTGGGCTCGGGGCTTCCGCCGGCAGTCTGTACGGACGCGGCATCTGGCGTTGCAACAGCCGAAACATCCCGTGGTATTGGCAATGGACCTTGATCCCGAATGTTTACATTTGGGATTTTACATCGGGGTCCGCGCCTGGCGTGGTGAGACTGGGACGAAGCTTGAACAGCATTCCTGATTTAACCCGTTTCCCTGTCATTTTTGACCGCGGGTACGATACGGAGCCCGGCTTATTCGCGTCGGTGCCGCCCAACAATCCGGGCGAAGGCTGGCACGGTGGCAGCCGGCTCAATGTCGGCTTTGCGGACGGGAGCGTGCGCTCTTTGCAGCGGCCGGAACTCATGGAAATGTTCACGGAATTTGAAGAATATCTCGCCGAGTAAGCGGTGCTGCCTCGGTCAGTCGCATAAGAAAATCCGCCAGCCGCGTTAAAAAATTTCTAATTTGCGGGAAAAAGCTGTTACGCTGCGCAATGATCAAATCACGCGGACCGAATACGAGTCGAAAGCCGCCTCTGCCGTCGGGCAGCCATGCTGAAATCGAAGAATGGATCCGGCGGGCTATGCCGGATTTGAACCCTCTCGTCACGCGCATTGACCAGCTGATCCGCGAGATTCTGCCCGGACTTCAATACGCGATCAAATGGAAGAAAGCCTATTACGGTCTGCCTGACCGCGGCTGGATCATTGAGGTCGTCGCGTATGACGTATCGGTGAACGTCGTTTTCCTTGGAGGCGCGGACTTCGATGTTCCGCCACCGATGGGAGAGACTGGGCGATCGCGCTATGTGAAGCTGAAGACCCTCGAAGAGGCGGATGCTCCCGAGCTGCACAGGTGGATCGGGCAGGCCGGGCGCGTGAGCGGCTGGCAATAAATACAGGAACTTGGCTCCAGTACGCCCGCGAGTTTGCCCGGACGTAAACAAGCGGCAACGATCCGATGGGACGCTCAAAAACGAGCGACGACCCAGTCATTAACGATACGCCCGCGGCGCAAGCCTCCGACCTTGCGGACCAGCGCGGCGGGAACCGAATTTCCGTTCCGGCCGCCATACGTTTCTCCTTCCTTACTCTTGGCCGTTGCCGAAGGCCGGACGAAAGCCGAGAACGGGCAGGGCGGTCTCGGGTCTGATGCCGAGGCGAACGGAAACGCGAGTGAACTCGGCGGAGGAATCCCAAGATCCGCCTCGCGCGACGCGCTGGGTTCCGCGGTCGGGCCCATGGGGAGACGTCGAACCGCTTTCCGCGCGGAGCCGATAGGTGCTGGACGCGTGCCGGTCCCAGTTCCATTCCCAGACATTGCCCGCAACATCTTCCAATCCGTATCCATTTTTAGGATACGAACCCGGTAGAGAGGTTCCGGCAGGCGCTTCTTCCTCCGGAAGATAGTTGGCCCGGTCTGTCGTGACTGGATCGTCGCCCCATGGCCAGCGCTTTTGAACGAGTCCGCCCCGCGCGGCCTTTTCCCATTCCGCCTCGCGCGGGAGGCGGTAGCCCGGAGCGTTCCACCGGACGTTCTCGTCGAAGAGGTCGATTCTTCCGCTCCGGTAGATAACGTTGTGATCGGCGTCGGTATAGTAGGCGGGAACGGCGCCCGACATTTCGCTCTTCGCGTTGCACCACTTGACGGCGTCGTGCCAGGAGAGGGCCACGACCGGGTGTTTTGCGGTTTCGCCGGATTCGGGGAGTTCGTTCCCGCCACCGTCCGATCCCCGCTGTCCCGAATGGTCGAAGTCGTATCCGTTTTCGAGAGCCCAAGCGACCACCTCTCGCCACTCGGCGAAGCTTACCGGGCGGGGGCTGATGAAGAACGAGTCGGTTTCCACGGTGTGCGCGGGGCTGCTCTCGGCCATGAGAAATTCCGTTTCGGCGTGCGTGTCTCCCATCACGAACGGGCCGGCCGGGATGGCGGCATAGCCGGGGGGCGGGGTGCGGGCGTGAATCCGCCAGAATTCCCGGGAGGCGGATTCGGTTTCATCAGGCCGATTCGCGGTAATCTCGAATTCATCGTGTTGGGTGGCGTTGAGGACGGACTGGGGCGAGGCGCTGCCGGCGAGCTGGAATGTGGTGGATTCCCAGGCACGGAGGTCATTCGAGAACTCCGCCGAGTAGCGGACGCCCGGTTCGCCGGGAAAGCGAAGAACAGTGCCGGCGGATCCTGATTCCAGGATTCGGGTCGAGAAACGCGCGTCCGAGGCTGCCGCCTGGGTGATGGAGTGTTTGCTCCCGCTGATCGAAACAGCAGCGGAGCGCGCGGTGATCCCGGGATTTGGCGATACTTCAACCGAAAGGAGCAGGTTTCCATCTCCTGATTCGGGGAAGATTTGGAGCCACGCTGGAAAGGAATCGACACTCCAGTTTCGGTCGGAGAAAAGCTGGATCTGATAGCTGCCGCCGCCTGCGGGGAGTTGCTGTCCTTCGGGCGCGAGGAGAAGGTAATCGACGAGCGGCTCCCAGCGGACCTCCGCGAGCCACGCGGAATCCTCGCCGACAGAACGCGAATCGTTCTTGGCAAACGTCCAGCGCAGGTGGCTGGTGCCAGGGTCGAGGTCGAGTTGCCGGGTCTCCCATTCAGTCTCGCCCGATGCTCGGAGCGTGGGCTTTCCGTTGACGGAGACCGTCAAAAAATCGCCATGCCATTCGCTAGACGTCCTCCATGTGAACTCGATCTGCCCGGGGCCTTCGATTGTCGTTTCGAGCCAGGCTTCCTGATTGTCATCGAGGTTTCCCGCGCGGGCGGCCGGACCCGAAGAAAGGCTGCTCTCTTCATCGACTGACCAGATGGCGTCGCCGCCGGTCGTCCATGACCATTCCGCCTGACCGAGGACTTCGCTTGGAAAAGAAGTATTCGCGGCGACGGGATGCGTGAGGATGTGAAACGTCAGGAGAAACGAAGGGAGGCGGAGTATACGGTCTTTCATTTTCCGGAATCGGGATGAAAATCGGGGATATGGATCAGTCGCTGTAGCCGCCCTGCCAGAAATGGCTGGTTTCGGGGTGGGAAACCAGTGAGTCGAGTGGTATTCGCCGGACGCTTCCGTCGTAGAATGCGACATTGGCGGCATTGCCGTGCGGGATGAGCGCCAATCCGCTACCGTCGGGATTGATCTCCCGAGAGTACATGGCGCTCCAGTCGAGTGTTTCGAGAATGGCCATGGTCTCCGCCGGGTGGAGAAGATCGTCGGTAGAGATATTGATTCCGGACCGCCGCCCGGCAAAATAGGCCGCGGCAGGAAGGTCCGCGTTCAGACCGTACATGAACCAAGGGTTCAGATGGGTGCTGGTGGCACCGGGGAGCCGGTGGATATCGCCGATCGAGGTCGGGCAGGTGAAGGTGTTGATCTGACGGGAATCCGAGCGCCACGTGATGCCGCTGTTGATCGCGGTCACGGCGTCGGCATCCCAGTCGAGGTAGGGGACGAGAGCGGCATGCCAGGTCTGCCACGCCGCGGGCAGGTCAGGCGCAAAATTCCCTAGAGGCGCGGCAAACCGGCCGTCGTGATCGTCGGCGTAGGCATACATGGCACTCATCAGCCGCGAGAGATTCGATGCGCAAGCGGCGGCCCGAGCCCGATCGCGGCCTTCCTCGGCCACGGGGATCAAGATAGCCATCACCAGCCCGAGAATCGCGGCCAGGACGATAGTTTCATTCACGGATAAAATGTGCGGGCGGGCAGATCGCATAACAGGGCAAGCCTATAAATTCGCCTGTGGCCGTGACAACCCTGTTTCCCCCCGATGGGAGAAGCGATCAAAGATCCAACGGCTCCCGCCTCCCGCGGGGCACAGCCGAGCGCTCAACGGTCGCCAAGGTCACTGGCGAACAATCTCGAATGATCAATCTGCGCTGGAGCCATCTGCCAGGCTTCCAGTGAAAGCAGCGTGGCGCTGCCGCCCTCCGCGAAGACTTCGACTCCTAGGTCCTCCAGCGGTGCATAGTGAATCCGCGACTCAAACACGCGGCCATCGGTCGTCCCGACGTCGAGGACCCCTTTATCCAGAAACAGACGGAACGTTACTTCGCGGGATGCAGGATCGAGCTCGTATGTGCAAGGATGTTCGTCCCGCTCGTTGATGATCACGATTCTGCCGTCGCGCCAGACCACTGGCAAAGATCGCGTTCCGTCATCACTGCGGCGGACGCGAATACCGAATTCTCGCGCGTCCTCCACTTGGAAACGGGCGACGATTTCCAGGGTGTCACCGGCGAGTCCATCGACCACATGGGCGCCGTTTTCCAATCTCACCGGCGAGTCGATGGTGAAGGATTCCCGCCGGAGGCTTTCGAGTTCCGGCACGGGATACATTCTCGGACGAAGATCTTTTCCGATCGTCAGCACTCGAGGCATCGCAAGGGCACCTGTCCATCCACGCCCGCCTCGCTGACCGCGCGTAATTCCGTGAAGGATGGTGCGCCCTTTATCGTCGCGATAAGCCGTGGAAGCATAAAACCCTCCGTGGTGATTAATATATCCCTCAGTTCGTGGAGTGAACTTCGCGGTTTCCGGATCAAATTCACCGACCGCATACCGGACCGGACCATGCGGTGAGGACAGATAAACCCAATAGCCATCGACTTCGAAAAAATTTGGACACTCCGCACTGCTTTGATCCAGTACACCGCGGTAGACCCATTCGGTCAGTTTGTCGTCGGTCGCTTCAAAAATGGGAATATTGTGGTCAGTCAGAACCAGAAAGCGCCGGTCACCTGCACTAAAAGGAAAAGGATCCTTGATATTCCTGGCCAGATTTCCTTGAGGCACCAATCCTGAAGGTGTTTCCGGAGTTTTCTCCCATTCAATCCATTCATCATCCACGGGACGCGCCGCCCACACGCGTCGATAGGTGTCCTTTTTATAGGGCACCATAGTTGTAAATTGCACGGGATCGCCATTTTGATCCCAGGCCAAATTTCCCGAAAAAACACTTAGCTCGCCCAGTTCGTATGCCGGAGGAATGGCCAGCGGCAGTGTCTCCCAGTTAACCAAATCGCGACTCCGCGCGTGCCCCCAATGAACATCCCGCGCCGGTCCGGATCCGACGAAAACCATATGCTGATAAAAGACATGATGATATCCGTTGTGCCAACCGGGTCCGTTTGGATCATTCATGCGTTGCGCGGGCGGCGTATAATGGTAGACCGGCCGCCACGGATCCTTGGCCGCCACAGGCGCGTTCCGCCGGATGGCGTCCAGTGCTTCCCGGCGGACCTGAGCCATGGCATCGTTAACATGGCCTCCGATGCGCGCACGCGGCCAATCGCTCAGTGTTACTTGATCAACCAGTATATAGCCCGGCTCGTCTTCAATGCAGTTATCATAAATGCCGATCCAGGCTTCCTTCCCCTGAACATCGCGCAAGTCCCAGCTCACCCAAGTCAGCTCATCGCTATCATTACCAGCCGATGTGCGCGCGACCTTGCCATCCACCCACAACGAAACCGCGGCACGAAAAGCGTGATTGCCGCCTCCGATGAGCAGGTTCAAGTAATTTCGATCAATGATAAATTCCGGGGACTGCAAAGCCCCAATCCGCGCCTGCCATCCGTCATTTTCGCTAAGAGATGAGGCGAGTCCCCTTCCCATGAACCCAACGATGTTCGTCCGCACCTGATTGTTATCCGGACGGACAGGTCCGTTTCCGAATGCTTCACCCGTTACCGTCCATTGCCCGAAGTCTTCTCCCTCAAAATCAGCCAGAACCCGATCCGGTCGATCCTCGGCACGGGCGGGAGGATTAATTATCATCGCCATTAAAAAGGTTCCGATGACAAACCACCGACGTATGAAACCAGTGATTATATTCCTCTTCAAAATAAATCCGGTGAATTCGCTTCGCATAGACACTATAAAATCCCTGTCTTGAGCACCCTTTTATATAAAACGACCAAAAGGGGCGACAGCCCCTTGGGTTTTGCTGTTGGCTCCCTTCAAAAGTCCAAAGCTGACCGGAAGTCAGCCTTCCGAATCGCCGACTCGATAGATGGTTGTTTTCAACCGAGGGACGAGCTTTTTCCGTGCAAATCCTCGCTCGATACCCCGCGCTCCCCTGTTTCTCCTTCCATCTTTCGCCTGTCTTCACATGCTGCTTCCTAAATGGCGGGAGTGGGAAAAGTTTCTTGGGGGAGGACCGGCTCAGGCAGCACTGTTTGTTGTTGAGAGGCGGTCTGGGGTTAAGCAACAGGAAAGAGAAAATGCCCTTCGAACGGCAATCCGATGCCGGACAGGTCATGTTTCGGGTCTGGTCCTTGCTCTCCTCAGCCAGCGGAATCGTCTCCGCGGAACAGCACTGCCAATCATATCAATACACTGTCCGGGTAACGTTTCCCGAATCGCTTGATCTGATCTTCGCGCTTCTTCCGTTTCGCGAGGCCTTTCCGGCATTATCAATCGGATGCGCTGGGGTCGGCCCAGCGTTCGTTGGGGACCAGGGGGAACCAGCCGGGGCGGGCGGGATCTTGGTCGCAGGGGTAGCCGCCGAGTTCGCGGAAGAGTTCGGCGTAGCGGTTGAGTTTCTCGCGGTCGAGACGGATGCCAAGTCCGGGACCGTCCGGGACGCGGATGGCGCCGTTTTTGTACGGGAGCGGACCGCCCTCGATTATGTCATCGGTCAGGTGGTGATAGTGGGCGTCGGCGGCGAAGCTGAGATTCGGGAGGAGGGCGCCGAGGTGGAGCATGGTGGCGAGCTGGATGCCGAGTTCTCCGCTCGAGTGGACCGCGATGCCGAGGTTGAACGTTTCGCAAACACCGGCCGCTTTGATGCAGGGACGGATACCGCCCCAAAAGGTGGTGTCGAGGAGAATGACGTCCACCGGCGGCCGGCCGGTTGCACCGAGGCGGAGAATATTCTGGGCGAGCTGTTCGAAGTTGACGACGACGGTGTTGGTGGCGAGAGGAACGCGGATGGTGCCGCGGACGCGCTCCATCGCGGCGAGGCCGAAAGACGGGTCTTCGAGGTAGTCGTTGTTGAGATCCTCGATCGCGCGGCCGAAGCGGATGGCTTCTTCGGCACTCCAGACGGCGTTGGGGTCGAAGCGAATCCGGTCGTCCGGAAACGCTTGGGCGACGGCGCGGTAGCATTCGAGTTCGTAGCGCGGGGGGAAGATGCCGCCTTTAAGCTTGTGCGTGGTGAATCCGTGTTCGTCCTTGAGGCGGCGGACCTCGTCGATCACCTGATCGGGGGTGCGGACTTCGGGGGATCGGTCGGAAGAGTATTTAAAAAACACATACGACGCAAACCGAACTTCGTCACGAACCCGGCCGCCGAGCAGTTCCGATATGGAAACGCCGAGATGCTGCCCGATGATATCGAGACAGGCGAACTCGATCGCGGCCAGGAGCTGGGTCCGGTTGTTGTAGAGGCTGACTGTCGGGTTGCAAAGGAGAAACCGCAAATCCTCAAGGCGGAACGGGTCGCGTCCGATCAGGTACGATTTCAGACCGCGAAAGGCGGCGTCGGCGGATTCCCCACCTCCGCCCATTTCGCCGAGTCCGACGAGTCCAGTGTCAGTTTCGATCTCGATGATGGTGCGAACAAAGCGGCCCCAGTGACATCCATTGGCATGGCGCAAGGGGGCTTCCAGGGGGATGGTGACCGTGGTTGGACGAATGCTTGTTATCTTCATGATAGGTGAAAGGTAATCACGTTGAAAAAGAGAAGATTGTGTTGCTGAACTCGTACGCGAGAACAAGACTGGGATGCGCGGAAGAAGAGTTTACACAGACATTGTATGAAAACTTTCATTACGGACAATTTCCTCCTGCATAACGAAACGGCGCGGGAGCTTTATCACGACCATGCCGCCCACGAACCGATTCTCGATTTTCACTGTCATCTCGTTCCTGAAGAGATTGCCGAAAACCGGCAGTACCGGAATCTGTACGAAATCTGGATTGAGGCGGATCCGTACAAGTGGCGCGCGATGCGTGCGAATGGCATATCCGAAAGGTATATAACGGGCGATGCGACGGAATATGAAAAGTATCTCGCTTGGGCGCGGACAGTTCCGCGGCTTTTGAGGAATCCGCTGTATCATTGGGTGCATCTTGAGCTGAAGCGATTTCTTGGAATAGATGAACTGCTCGATGAGGAGAGTGCGCCGCGAGTTTGGGAGGCGGCGAATGAGCGTTTGGCCTCGCCGGAGATGCGTGCGGTCTCCATTCTCGAGCGGCTGAATGTGAAGGCGGTTTGCACGACGGATGATCCGACGGATACGCTGGAACATCATGAGCGTTTCCGGCAGGCGCCGAGCGCTCCGTTTCGGATGTATCCGACGTATCGCCCGGATCTGGCGCTGGCGGTCGATCAGCCGGAGGTGTTCAACCCTTGGGTGGCGAGGCTGGAGGGCTTGAGCGGGGTCGGATGCGCGGAGCTGGGCGGATTTCTGGAGGCTCTGCGGTGCCGCCATGATTGTTTTCATTCGGTCGGCGGACGCTTGTCGGATCACGGACTGGAGCGATGTCATGCAGCGCCATGCACGGAGACGGAGGCGGCCGCGGTGTATCGGGAGGCGCGGAAGGGGCAGGTGCCCGATGCCGAGGCCGCGGAGAAGTACCGAACGTTCATGATGGTTTATTTCGGACGTCTCGATGCGGAGAAAGGCTGGACGAAGCAGTTGCACATCGGGGCGATCCGAAGTTTGAATACGCGATTTCTGCGGAGCATCGGGCCGAATTCCGGGTTTGATTCGATCGGGGACCATCGGCAAGCGCAGCCGCTGGCGACGTATCTCGACCTGCTCGACCAGACCGATCAGCTGCCGAAGATGGTGTTGTACAACAGCAATCCGGCTGACAATTATGTCTTTGGCACGATGGTCGGAAATTTTCAGGGCGGGACGATTCCCGGTAAGATCCAGTTTGGCAGCGGGTGGTGGCATCTCGATCAGAAGGAAGGGATGGAGTGGCAGATGAACGCGCTGTCGAATCTCGGACTGCTCAGCCGGTTTGCCGGCATGGTGACCGATTCACGGAGTCTGTTTTCGTATTCGAGGCACGAATACTTTCGGCGTATTCTCTGCAATCTGATCGGACAGGATGTGGAGAACGGCGAGCTTCCGCGGGAGATGACGTTGCTGGGAGGTTTGGTGCGCGACATCTGTTATCGGAATGCGGAACGGTATCTCGGTCTGGAAGTGTGAAGCCTCGCCGTGCGGCGTCTGGGCGGTAGCTGTACGCGGTTCCCGGCCGGCTTGCCGGGTCAGGGAGTGAGAACGATCGAGTAGTTGAGCTTTCGTGAGGCGCTTGTGTGGACGGCCCGGACGGTGAGGCCGTCGAGTGCGGGACCGTTGACGAGTTCGATGCCTACCTGGTGGTGGAAGCGGATGGCAAGGATGGCTCTGTCGTTCCGGATAAGGGTTACAGCGTTGTTGGACTGGCGGAGTTCGTCACTGTCGGCGAGGAGAAGCGGAATTTGTTCAGTCCAGGATGCGGCGGAATCGACGTTGCCACTCCTGCTGGATTCGGAATTGGTTGCGGAGACGGCGACATCGATGCGATCATCGAGGAAGCGCAGCTGTTTCTCTCCGCCGGGAACCGGGTAGCGGACGGTTAATTCGCCATCGGGGAGGTCGCGGGCACCGGGCTCCGGAGGGATGGGTTTTCCATCGATGATGAAAACCGCGTTGATCGAGGCGGCTTCCGCGACGGAATCGCCGCCGACGAGGCGGGTGCCCCAGGCAAAGTCGCGGGTGCCGGTTTGCGACTGGAGGAGGGTGCCGAATTCCGGATGCCAGAGGAGTCCGAGTCCGAGCCGTTGCTGGGAACGGTAGTGTTCGCCGGAGTTGAAGGCGACGTAATAGCCGGGGCGCCGGATGAACGTGAAGAAACAGTCGTGGCGGACACCGTCGCCGCGCTGATGGATAAAGTGGTTACGGGCGACGTAAGGAAGGGCGTTCCGGGCTTCGCGCCGCTGCTTTTCGGCTGGGAACCATTGGATGTGATTCCGGTGAATGAAGCCGTAGGGAGTGTAGGTGCTCCAGCTGAAGGTGTCGGGCTCCATGGGCGGCGGGTTTCCCCAATGTTCCGCGAGTTCCCGGCGGTTTTCGCTGAGACGCACGTCTCGTTCTTCCGCGGTGACGCTGAAGGCGCGGGCGAGAAGAACCTTCTCGGCAAGCGGCGTATTGAGCCGCTCGAAGCTGTGGCGGGACTGGCGGGTTTCGATAGCGCGGTTGAGATAGAAGCGGAGGCCGTCCGGCTGTGGAACGGCGTTGTACGCGAGCCATTCGGTGGAGCGGGTAAACTCGTCGAGGAGGATCTTGTCGACGCGGATCGGGAAGCGAGCCGAGTTTCGTGTGTAGTGCCAGATCATTTGGGTGTTGCTGTGGTGCGTGCCGAAGTAGTAGCCCCAGTCTGGGCCGTTGCCCTCGTAGAGGTAGCCAGCCGGGCTTTGGAAATCGGACCGGGCGGACTCGATCCGTTGGAGGAGGGCTGTTTCGACATCGGGATCATCGTGAACGGAGAGGTAGGCAAGGGCGCCGGCGAACGCGCTGGTGTACTGATTGGTCAGCCGGAGACCATGCCGGTAGAAGGTATCGCTGTTGAAGATAAAGAGGAGGGCGCGGCGGACACCGTCGGTCAACTTTTCAAGGAGGTCGGGATCGATAGCCGGGCCATCTTTAAGGAGGACGAGCGACTCGCCCATGAATTTTACGGCGAAGGCGGTTGGGGCGAGAGCGTACCCGCCGGGTGAATACTCGCTGAACCGTCCGTGGGAGTCTTGGATCGAGAGCCAGAATTGCAAGGCCGCTTCGAGGCGGGCGCGCACAGCCGGATCGCCGTGATACGGATTCCACGGGTCATTCTTGGTGTAGAACCAGACGAGGGAGAGGATATTCTCCATGATCCGGGCGTTGTAGGGCTTGTTGTCTTTCGGGAGGCGCCAGATTGGGATATCGATGAAGCCGCGAGCCGGATCACGGTCGCGGATGGCGTTGGCGACAGTGGAAAAGTGGCCGAGATAGTAGGCGAGGGAGTGGGTCGGCTCGATAATGAAGTAGGGAAAGTAGAGGGCGTCCTGGTCGCTGATCTCGGCTGGCCGAATGGCGGACCAGTCGACGGGTTCGACTGGCGGGAGCGGGTCCTCGGCTTCCGCTTGGAGGCTGGCGGACGAGAAGGCGAAGCAGAAAACGGCTCCGAGAAAAAGGAAGCGGGCTGTGCGATTGGATCGGAACGAAGTCATGGCAGTGAAGAATAAAAAAGACCGCGGCGATTGCCAAAAGCGAATCGCCGCGGGAAGGAACGGACGTTGGCCTGGATGGCGTTACCATCCGACGGGCCCGTTCGGGCCTTGCCAGCGGCGAAGAAGTTCGTGTGCCTGTTTGCGTTCGACGTGACCGTCGCCGTAGAGGACGTTGTTGGTCCCGGAAGTCGAAAGCGGATGGCGGAGGACCCAGGTTCCAGGGCCGCCGTCCTTGTCGTTGATATGGTCAGTTGCGATGGCGATGAGCGAGGCATCCGGCTCGTTGGCGCGGACGATATAGTTGTCGCGGCGACGTCCGGTGCGGCGCGCGTCGAGCCAAACGGCTTCCGGATCGCCGCCGTCGGTTGGATTGCCGAGGTAGAAGTAGCCGATGTAGTACCGGCTCCGTTCGATGGTCGTCCATGCGCGCAGCGGATCGCCGTAGGTTGTGCGGAAGTTGGACGGGACGCCTTCGTTGGCGCAGTAGAAGACCTCGTAACCGCCGTTGAGATAGTAATCGAAGGCGTCGCGGGTCGACGGGGAGAGAGAGGCGATATTCGTCGGGTGTTGCGGCGGCAGGAGATCGTCGTTGTCGGCGGAATACAGGAGGGCAGCGGTCCCGATCTGCCGCAGGTTGGACTGGCATTGTCCGGTTTTGGCCTGTTCTCGAACCGTGCCGACAACTGGAATGAGAATGGCCGCGAGGATCCCGATGATCGCGATGACGGTGAGCAGCTCGATGAGGGTGAACGCCCGTCTCGATTGTGTGCGACGGGAAGGGTGGAAGGCTGAGATCATCGGGTGCAACATATTTCCATTCGGGTGCTTCACCGTTTAGTTGGCGGTTCCGAAGATTTCGATTTCGAGAATGCGGACATATCCCGCGACATCGGTGACGAAGCGGACCTTGTTTGTGGTGACGGGTTCGTCGAAGATAAAGAGGACCTCGCGCGCGGTATTTCCGGTAATTGATGCGCCCGGGATGAGTTTCCATTCTTCGCCGTCGAGGTATTCGAGCCAGAAGCTCGGCACGATCCAGCTCAGGCTGGAACTGGTTGCGTGGCCGTTGACGACGGTGCCGGAGCTCAAGGTGTACGTGCCGAGAAGGTCGATCTCGAGCCATTGCGGCGGTTCGGCGGCCCCGGGTGTTTCGCCATCGGTGATCCAGCGCGAGTTGTTGTTGTCGCGGATGCCGTCGACAGCATTGGACCCAGCGTAGGTGACTTCGCCCGCGGTCCACTCGGAACTGGCGAGGACCGGTCTGTTGAGCGCGACGTTGGATTGCTCCGCGAGGAAGGTCAGAGTGTAGGTGTCCATGTTGACGCCGTCGCGGGCGAGCACGTCGATGGAGAGGGTGGACGGAAGACCGGCTGACGGGTCGAACGGGTGGAAATCATCTGGTGAGATGATGTTGCCCTCGATGAAGACGATGGCGGCCGGGTCAACCGCCGTTGCGGCGATCTGGACGGGAGAGGTGCCGCTAAGCACGGCGCTGTATTCGTTTTTCGAGACGCCGTTAAAGCCGTCGACCAGGACTCCGTCGACCGTGAGACTCGCCAGCGTCGTCGTATTGACGAGGGTGAGGGGGAGGCGCGGAGTTTCGAGGGAAACGTCGTCGATGTACCAGCCGGCGTAGTCGTTGACAACGCCGTCTGAATAGAGCCGGAACTGAATGACGATTTCGCGCCCGAGACTGGCCTCGCTAAGAGTCAATCGGCGCGCGCGCCAGCCGGTGTTCCGTTCGTTGGTGCGGGAGAGTTCTTCGAGCTCGTCGAGGGTGTTGGCATCGAGGATAGAGACAACAGTACCGTGGAAGTCCTCGAAATCGTCAACATCGACGTATTCCTGGAACGAGAGAGTGGCTTCGGTCACTTCGGTCAGGTCGATTGGCGGTGAGCGGAGCCAAGCGTCGGTGTCTGGCAGGTAAGCGCCGGCAAGGTTGGTTGCGGCGACATTTTGGCCGCTGATGGCGGTGCCGGGGCCGGAGGTCGGGATGCCGATTTCCCAGGTGTTGTTTGCCCCGCCGGAGGTCCAGCCTTCGCCGCCGGACTCGAAGTCTTCGAAGTACGAGCTTCCGATATTGGAGGCGGCGGTGAGGCGGTAGAAAAAGCGGTTCTCATCCGGGGCGGCTGTCTGGAGCGTACCGGATCCGGCGCGGAGCGACTGGCGCAAATCCGCGTTGACGGGCTCCCAGGAGCCGGGCTCGAGGGAGGGACTTCCTTCGAGGATATGATTGACGTTGCCGTCGATGGGGAAGCGCGACCGGATATTGAAGGTGAGGTTATCATCGGCGATCTCGAGATTCTGGATCGAGACCGGTGACGTCGGTGGCGGGAGCGTGAGGGCGAGGATGCCGTTATTGGTATTGACGGCAAATGCGAGGCCTGAGCCGAAGTCCATGCCGCCGTAGCCATTCGGGTTCGCGTTGCGGGTGGAGAAAGGGATGGCGAGGTAAGCGGGATTAGGAAAATCGGCACTGAGGGAGTCGAGGTCGAAGAACATGACCGATTGCCGGACATTGGCATTTGCGGGGACGACGCCTCCGAGAATCCGTCGTTCGAGGTCGACGAAGATAGGACCGATGCTTTCCGGGAAGACGGTTTCGTCGTAGATCTGGAGGATCTCGGTGGTTCCTGCTGTGCGGTCGAAGGCGAAGTGATGGAGGCCGACGCCGTGGCGGTCGGCGTAGAAAGTGTCGCCTTTACCGAAGGCGACGCCGCGCTCGAGGCGGTAGCCCGGGAGATCGGCGAAGGTGGTGCAGGTGAGGTTATCGGACCCCGTGAACAAGGCGGCGAAGCCGGTGCGGGAGACGACGATGATCTCGATAGCGTCTTTTGTTCCGCGCACATCCATGTTTTTCCCCCAGCGCCGGTCGGACGGTCCCGGGAGGCCGCTGCTCGGATCGCCGGTGTAGACCAGTTCGGGGTTGGACGATTCGTCGAGCCACCGATAGATGCGGAACGGCTCCTCGTTGACGGTGAGATTGGCGCCGTAGATGGTTCCGTCATCGGCCACGTCGATTTCGCTGAGGTCGAAGGCGCCGTCGTTGGTGATTCCCTCGACGGAGAGCTCCCCGACATCGGCGCCGGTGAGGGCGTCGAGGATGAAGACCCGGCCTGCCTCGTCGTTGAACTGGTCGACGAGGGTGTAATAGACGTGTCCGGTGAACCGGTTGTAGGCGATGGAACGCTGGCGGTTGTCGGTTCGAATGTATTCGCGATCGCCCGCATTCAGTTCCCACAGGATCTGGGAGGCGGGAGCCTGCGTGGCGGGGAACAGGGCAACGGAGAGCAGGAGGGCAAGGGAGAGGTGAGCAGTTTTCATGCAAGACAACTTGTCAAAAAGCGGTAACGATCTCAGGGAAAATTTAGTTTACCCCGTTGAACAAGCGGGAATAATCCTGCCAGAGGAAGCATCGAATTGTTCTCATTTTTCAGCGTGGCGGCGAAGCGGCGAGAATCCGGAGGGAGACACGGCCGGAGGGTCGAAGTCAGGGACGTTGCTCGGGAGGCCGGCGTCACGTCCGCGACGGTTTCGCTGGCGCTGAGCAACAGCCCGCGGATCTCGGAGGCGACGCGTGCTCGGGTGCGCGCGGCGGCGGAGAAGCTCGGGTATCGCCGCAATCCGTACATCTCGGCGCTGAACTCCGTTTGCCGCGAACGCCGGGCAGGGCGTGCATCGACGGCGCGGCCGCTGCTGGTGCTCTGCACGGCGATTGAACCGTCTGAAAACGCTTCGGCCCTGTTTCACTCTTCGCTCGAAGGCATCCAGGCGCGAGCTTCGGCAAAGGGATTCCGGATGGAAGTCCTGAACCTCCGCGGGGAAGGGATGTCCGGGCGTCATGCGACGCGGATTTTGATGACGCGCAATGCTGCCGGCGTGCTGCTGCTTTCCAGCCGGGAGCTGGTGCCCGCGGAGGTGCCGGACCTGACCCGTTTCGCGTCGGTTTCGATCGGCTTTTCCGTGAGTCCCCCGGCGATCAACCGTGTGGCCTGCGACTACTTCCAGGCGATGCTGCTGGCGATGGAGAAATGCGCGGAGAACGGCTCCCGCCGGATCGGGCTTGTGCTTTCGGCGGAAGATAACCAGCGCGTGAACCGCCACTGGCTTGCCGCGTACCTGATGGGTCTGGAACGCTGGAGCGGCCCGGCGAAAATACCCGCATGGGTCGCCGGGAAGGTGTTTGACGCGGATTTCCCGCGCTGGATAAAAAAGTACCGGCCCGATGTCATTGTGAGTGCGCAAGGATCTTGCCTGCGCGCCACACTGGAGGAACACGGTTTTTCGGTCCCGGACCGAATCGGGCTGGTCTGTCTCAACAAGCCGGCGCCGGACAGTGAATTTTCGGGGATCTATCAAAGTCCGGACCTGGTCGCCGGCCGGGCCGTCGATATGTTGATCGGCACCATTGAGCGGAATGAGCGCGGACTGCCGGTTTTTCCGATTGCTCTGTCGGTCAACGGGGTCTGGAGCCCTGGGGAGACCCTCCAGGAGCGGCCGGCCTCGAGCGAGATGAATCGCAGCGGGCAGCAGTCAGCGGCGGCCGGACCGCCGCCTTCGATGCGAGACATCGCCGCGAGCCTCAATGTCCATGTTTCGACCGTCTCGCTGAGCCTCCGCGGAAGCCCGCGAATCTCTCCCGCTACCCGCGAGCGTGTCATCGCGGCGGCGCGGAGGCTCGGGTATCGACAAAACCCCTACGTTTCGGAACTGATGAGGAGCCGGCGTTTCGGGAGTTATCCGAGGGCGCGGCCGCGTCTGGCGTTTGTGACGGCTTATCCGACGCCGGACGGCTGGCGAGGGCAGGCGCCGACGATCGAGCTCTGTTTCCAGCACGCGAGAGAACGGGCGGAGGAGCGAGGCTTTTGCCTGGAGGAAATCTGGCTTCCTCCAGGCGGCCGGGCGCATGAGCGAATTACTCGACAGTTACACAAGCGGGGGATCCAAGGTTTGATGTTTGCGCCGCTTCCGGGGCCGGACGTCTGGCTTCCGATTGAGTGGGAAGGTTTCTGCCATGTGGCGATCGGGCTCGGGATGAGCACGCCGCGTGTCCACTGTGTGTCGAACGATCATTACAGTTCAATGAGGCGGACGGTGCGGGAATGTTACCGGCTCGGTTATCGACGGATCGGTCTGGCGATGAAAACCCACGAGAACGCGAACGTGCAAAACCGGTGGCTGGCCGCATTTCTCGTCCAGCAGCGTAAGATCGGGGACGTCACCCTGCGGAAGCCGTTAATCGTAGACCAGGATCAGCTGACGGAGCGGACGATGGCGCGGTGGCTGCGGAAGGAGCGGCCGGATGTGGTGATTGCGCCGCATCCTTATCCGTGGCTCGACTGGCTGGAAGGCTTCGGGTATTCAGTTCCTGGCGACATTGGTTTCGCCAATCTCAGTTGTCCCGGACGGACGAGCGAACTGAGCGGAATTTTTCAGAACATCCAGCTGGTCGGGGCTCAGGCGACGGACATGCTGATTGGTTTGATTGAGAGGAATGAATACGGGGTGCCCGAGCATCCCGGCTCGTTGCTCGTCGACGGCCTGTGGGTGCCGGGGAGGACGTTGAAGGGGGTGTAGGTGGTAGTTATTGGTTATT
>CAZYAN010000021.1:19549-65326 GCA_964645585.1 uncultured Opitutales bacterium | reverse complement strand
AAGGTGTCTGAACGACTGCTCGAAACCGCCGTCTCTGCACGCAACGGGGGCGCGAAGGTTGGCCGCTACACCACCGCCGCTTTGATTCGATGAAGATCGAACGAAGGTTTACACCTGCCCCTGCCGCATCAGGGCGTGCTGTCAGTCTTTCCGGCGACGGCCGGAAGGTGAGAGGCTACGGCGCGGTTTTCAATCGATTGAGCGAAAATCTAGGAGGTTTCCGCGAGGTGATCGAGCCGGGAGCCTTCAGCGCGGTTTTGCAAGACGATGTCCGGGCGCTTTGGAATCACAACGCCAGCGACATTCTCGCCCGGACGAAATCCGGCACGCTCAAGATCGGCGTCGATTCTGTCGGTCTCTGGTATGAGTTTGAAGCGCCGGACACAACTGCCGGACGCGACCTGCTTGTCAGCTTGAAGCGCGGCGATGTGGACCAGTCCAGCTTTGGGTTTATTATCGCGAAGGATCGATGGACAGAAGGACGTGACGGCGTCCCGCGTCGAACAATCCTGAAGGTGGCGCGGCTGCTCGACGTGTCGCCGGTGACGTATCCGGCTTATCCTGACACAAGTGTGGCATTGAACTCGCTGAAGAGTTTTCGCGGCGAGTCGCCGGACATCTACGACTGGCGACTGCGGGCAATAAACCTCCATCCAAAGTGGTAGAGGTAAAGTAGGCGGAATTAGCGATGGAGAGCGCCGCCCGGTTCTGTTTCCGGCGGCGCTTTTTTTTGGCGCTTTCGAGACGGCTATGATTCACAACGTGATTCACTGATTCGGGCGCGATTTGGGTTCGACCTGGGCTTGCTCAGGGCTGGCTGGTTCAATTCCTACGCCGTCAAAATGGCCTAAATCCAAGGGTGGACAATATGAGTCTGTTAGCACTTTGTTAGCACTTTCTGCCCGATCTTGGCACTAAAAAACCCGCAATCGGCTTAACCGTGCGGGTTCTTGGAAGTGGTGGCGAGACCCGGAATCGAACCGGGGACACAAGGATTTTCAGTCCTCTGCTCTACCAACTGAGCTATCTCGCCGTGCGTGGAGCAACGTAAGAGAAGAATCAAAACCAGCCGCCATCGCCCCGTCAACCCCTTTTGAGAATTCGAACCGAAAATCGCTCGCCGAGGTCCCCTGGCATGCCGAACGCCCGACCCGTGATGTTCCGATCGAAGCTGGCCGGGGGTGACCGAAGCGGCGCAATCTCTAATAAAACTTCCCTGTTTACGCGGGCCGCGGCACCGCAGGAGCAGCGGTACTCTTGCCGCCGGTATCGACTTTGGAACGTTGAGCCGCGGTTCGTTCTCGAGAAGCTGGAGCGCCCAGTCCGCGGAAGATACGCGGTTGCACTCGCGGCGCGAGCCTCCAGCGTGGGAAATCCCAAGGTTTCAGAGGTTCACGCGATGTCCGTTCCCTGGCCGCCGCGGCTGGCGGCATCCGCCGTTCGGTCTGATTTCTTGGGATTCGTGTTTATTCGTGCTGATTCGTGGTTTACGTTCACCGGAAGTCGCCAGATCATTGCTTATTATGCGGTTAAACGAATCCATTGTTCTTGTCACCGGAGGCGGGCGCGGAATTGGGCGGGCTTGTGTCGAGGCTTTCGCGGAAGCCGGAGCGCGGGTCATCTGCAACTTCCGTCACTCCCGCGAAGAAGCCGATGCGATCGCCGCGCGATTTCCCGGCAAAGTGGCCGCCATCCAGGGAGATGTGTCGGTGGAAGCGGATATTCAAGCCCTCTTTGATGCAGCGGAAAAAGAGTTCGGCACGCCCGCGATTCTCGTGAACAACGCCGGGATCGTCAATCGCGAGCCGTTCTCCGAAGTCACCGCGGAAACGTTTTCTCGTATTCTTCAGGTGAATACGGTCGGCCCCTTCCTGACGTCCCGCGAGTTCGCCAGGCGTCTCGACAGCCGGCCCGGCTCAATCGTCAATATCGGCTCGATGCGCGCTTTTGTTCCCACCAGTGTCGATTACTCCGCGTCCAAAGCGGCGGTCCACAACCTGACCGTCTCGCTCGCGAAAGCTCTCGCACCGGGCATCCGCGTCAATACGGTCGCTCCGGGATTCACCGACACCGATATGCATGAGAGCAACCGGGAGCGCCTGGAGAAAGAAGGCGCGGCGGCGCTCCTCCAACGGTATTCAGATCCTCGTGACATTGCCGACGCTGTCGTCTTTCTCGCTTCCGAAAGGGCGCGTTCGATCACCGGACAGGTGCTGCTCGTCGACAACGGCCGCAGCCTGGTTTGCTGATTACTCCCGCTCGTAACATCAGAGCTTCTCTGATGACGCTGTCATCGGCGATGCGCCGATGCTGCTTCAGTGAGCAGTCGATGAAGGCGTGGCTTCATCGCTACAGCCGCGGAGATTGTGAGCAGTCGATGAAGGCGCGGCTTCATCGCTACAGCCGGGGAGATTGCGCTGTATCCGAACTCGTCCGCGAATTCCGCAACCACCGTTCCCCTAGCGGCACCTGCGCCGGACAGCACAGATCGCGCGGGGGCTGATGGCTTCCTTCCACCGGGTGTGGCACTTCACCCAGTTCATCGCGGACGGTGCGCCGGGAAACACCAGAGGTTCGATAAGCGCGGCACGCTTCTTCCTCTTGCGGCGTTTAGGGATCAAAACGTTTTCGGGGCGACTGTTTTCCTTCATTCTTACGCACTCCTCTTAAACAAACACGAGAGCCCACCGTATCACCCTAGCCATCCGCTCGCAATCGGTCCTGTCTCTGACATTCACCTCCGGTATTCCCCCACCCGCGCGGAGCGAGTCTTTAACCTTGGCGCACAGGAAACGGGGTCCGCGCAACCAGCGGCGGCATCGGTTGCGACGCGAATTTCGTCCCGGCCGGGAACGGCAATCCCCGCAAAAACTCCGCGGCCGGCAGCATTCGCCCGCCCGGGCGTTGCAGCGCGAGCAACAGCAGGGTTCCGCGGCCCGTCGCGACTCGCAGTGCGCGTTCGTCAGCGCCGATCACCATGCCCGGATCGGCACCCGGGTCTTCGTCCGCCCAATCCGCGAGCCCGAGTTTGATTCGCTGCTCTCCCTGCTGAACAAAGCATCCGGGCCACGGATAGAGAGCGTTGATGCGTCGCGCCAATTCCTCGGCGGAAGCGGCGAAGTCCAAGGCGCCGTCGATCTTTTCAAGCTTGCGCGTGAAGGTCGCGGCGGCGTCATCCTGTTCTCGCACCGAAACTTCACCGCGCAACATCGCCGGCAGGTTGCGCTCCAGCAAAGGCGGGCAAGCTTCAGAAATCTTTCGCGCGGCCGACTCTCCCGTCTCCAATCGATCGATCGGAAAACGCTCGATATCGACAATCGGCCCCGCGTCGAGCCGGCGCACCATGCGCATCAACGTAACGCCCGTCTCCTCATCACCGCTCGCGATCGCCGCCTCGATCGGGGAAGCGCCGCGATACTTCGGCAAAATCGACGCGTGCAGGTTAAACGTCCCCAACGCGGGCGCGTCAATCAGCCGGCGGCGCAGGATATGCCCATACGCCATCACGAGCACTAGACACGGCTGACACTCCTGCACATGCGCGACCGTCGCCTCATCGAGTTTCTCCGGTTGAAAAACCGGAATCTCCCGGTCTAGCGCCCATTGCTTGATCGCGTTTGGTTTGCATTTCTTTCCTCGCCCGGACGGCCGATCCGGCTGCGTGTAAACCGCCGCGAATTCGAGCGAGTCCGCCTGATCCGCCAAATAATTCAGTGCCGGAAGCGCGATCGCGCTCGACCCCATGAAAATGAGTTTGGGCTTCATAACCGGTCGCGCCTCACTCCAGGTTTATTTTTTCGCCGGCCGTTTGGGTTTCCCAACCAATTCAAACTGGATCGGACAGCCAGCGAGATCGAACTCGCGGCTGATTCCAGCGGCAAGATACCGGCGGTACGGATCCGAGAGCGCCGCGGCGCGGTTGCAAAACAGCCGAATCCGGAACGGCCGGTTCCCGGTCTGGACCGCGTAATAGACCTTAAACCGCTGCCCTTTGCTCGTCGGCGACCGTTTCGCCGTCAGCTCGGCGATCAATCGGTTGAGCCTGCCGGTTTGCAGCTTTCGATCAAGCACATGATCGAGTTTGCGGGCCGCCTTCAGCAGCCGTTCCATCGCGAAACCTTCCAAGGCCGACGCGAAAATCACCGGCGAATCCGGGTTAAAAAATAGTTCTTTGCGCACAGCCGCCGCGAACGCCTCCCGAAACTCCCGCTCGTCTTTATATCCCTCCAGCGGCTCCTCGCGGAACGTCTCATGCACCAGATCCCACTTGTTGACCAACAGGACAAGCGCCTTCCCTTTTTCCACAATCAGTCCGCCGAGATGCTGCTCTTGTTTAGTAACCCCTTCTTTCGCGTCGATCACGAGGTACACGACGTCGGCCGAGGCAATCGCGTGTTCGGAACGGGTCACGGAAAAGAATTCCACCGGCGTGCTGACCTTGGTCCGCCGCCGAACTCCCGCGGTATCGATCAAACGAAACCGCCATGGCTCGCCGTCCGGATTCTCATAGTCGAGATCGAGCTCAACCGCGTCGCGCGTCGTGCCGGGAATGTCGGTAACGATCAGCCGGTCCGAGCGCAGCAGGCGGTTGGCCAGCGAAGATTTTCCAACGTTGGGGCGGCCGACAAAACAGATTCGAATCCGGCGCTGCTTCGGCTCGGCCGCCTCGGGTGCCGGACCGAGCTTTCTTGCAATCACCTCCCGGATCTCCGATTCCCCGCGCCCATGTTCCGCCGACACGTGAAGACTCTCCTCAAAACCTAAACGGGCGAATTCATCGGCCCGCCCGGCGTCACCCGGGTTGTCGAGCTTGTTCACCAAGAGCACGACCTCTTTGCCTTCCCGGCGAAGCGCGTCGGCGACCATCTCGTCCATCGGCGTCAATCCCTCCCGCCCGTCGACGACGAAGAGGATCAGCCGCGCCTGATGCACCGCGACCTGCACCTGCATTTCCACCGCTTCCGTCATCCCCTCCGCGTCTTTGTCTCCGGGCAAACCGAGTCCGCCGGTATCGAGCAGCGTGTAGTCGTCGACCTCGGTGCTGATCACATCGCGAGTGATGCCGGGCTGATCGTGAACGATCGAAATGCGCCGGCGCACGATGCGATTGAATAAACGGCTCTTGCCGACGTTCGGCCGGCCGACGAGCGCTACAGTTCGGGATTCTGACATGACGAAGAGCCGGAATCGGCAAGAAATCGCTCTATGCGGCCGGCAGCCGCGATCAGTAGGTCATAATCGGTGGCAAAGCAACAGCGGACAAATCCTTTGCCATCCGCCCCGAATGCTGTGCCGGGAACAACGGCGACTTTCTGGCTCTTCAACAAATGGAGAGCGAACTGGTCTTCGGTCAAACCGGTCCCGGCAACTGATGGAAACGCATAGAAGGTGCCGCCGGGAACGTGGCACGCCAGCCCCATTTCATTCAAGCGGCGAACAAAATAATCGCGACGCCGCTGGTACTGTTCGCGCATCCGGGCGACGCTCGCGTCTCCATTTTCAAGCGCTTCGCAGGCCGCTTCCTGGCTGAGAATCGGGGCGCAGAGCATGCTGTATTGATGAATTTTCATCATCGCCTCGATCAGCTCCGCCGGGGCGCAGGCATAGCCGATCCGAAATCCGGTCATCGCGAATGCCTTGGAAAAGCCATGCAAGAAAATCGTCCGTTTCCGCATGCCGGGCAGACTGGCAATGCTGGTATGCTCGCCGTCGAACGTCAGTTCGGAATAGATCTCGTCGCTGATCACCAGCAGATCCTTTTCCTCCGCGAACCGGGCGATGCGCTCGAGCCGCGCGCGATCGATGACGCCGCCTGTCGGATTCGTCGGAAAATTCAGGATCAGGGCTTTGCATCCGGGACTCCACGCTTCTTCCAGCCTGGCTGGATCGAGCGCGAACCCTTCGTCCGCCGTCGTCGCCACCGGCACGGGCACCCCGTGAGCAAGGGCGATCGACGGGTGGTAGGAAACGTAACAAGGTTCATGATACAGAACCTTGTCGCCTGGATTGATTACCGCGCGCAACGCGATATCGAGCGCCTCGGAAACGCCGACCGTCACCAGAATTTCGTTGTCGGGCCGGTATTCGATGCCGAACAGCCGCTCGACGTAACTCGCGATCGCGCTGCGAAGTTTGAGCAAACCGAGATTCGACGTGTAGCTCGTTTTCCCCTTTTCCAAAGCGAAGATCGCGGCTTCCCGAATATGCCACGGCGTCACGAAATCCGGCTCGCCGATCCCCAGCGAGATCACATCGTCCATCTGGGAGACCAGTTCAAAAAAATCCCGGATGCCCGACTTCGGCAGACCGGTAACGTGGCTCGCGATAAACCGGCCCGTCAGCGGCGCCGCCTCCGAACGTCCGCCTGCCTTTTCCTCAACGCGGTCGCTCATGGAGTGATATCCGGCCGTGTCTTTTCGCCTTGCGCCGATTCGAGCAGGTAACCCTGCTCCTTGTATGAGCGAAGGAGAAAATGCGTCGCTGTCGAAAGAACGCCCTCGATCGTGGAAAGCCGCTGGGTCACGAATGCCGCAATATCGTGAAGCGTCCGCCCGCGCGCGATGACCAGCAAGTCGTAATCACCCGACATCAAGTAACACGACTCCACCTCGTCAAACCGGCTGACGCGCTCCGCGTGCCGGTCGAAACCGCCTCCCCGCTCGGGAGTGATTCGCACCTCAATGACGGCGCGCACCAGGTTCTCAACATCGGCGTTCGGGCTGATCACCGGTCGCCAGCCGAGCAAAATCCCCTCCTTCTCGAGGGCTTTCAGGTGGGCATCGACGTCGGCTTGCGACATTCCCAGCACCTCGGCCATCTGGGCGGGTGAGAGCTTTTCGCCTTCGAGCAATAATTGAAGAACCCGATTCATAAGGAGGGTGATCCTGACAAAAATATTTACGCCTGCACGAAAAAAAAGAAGCCGGCCCCGTCGATCGGGGCCGGCATAAGGCGCAAAAACCGCCGCGGCAAGAGCCGGCGCTTCAGCGCCTGAAAAAGGGGCTGAAGCCCCCACGCTTACCGTCTCGTTCGTTATCGTTGCGGCGGCGGAAAGCCCGGCAGCGCTTGCCCGGGCTGGCCCTGCGGCGGCTCGAGGACTTCGACGAGTTCGACCTCAAAAATCAATGCGGAACCCGGCGGGATCTGACCTTGGCTTTGGTCGCCATATCCGAGATCCGGCGGAATGTACAGCGTCGCCTTTCCGCCCTCCTGCAGCTGGCTGACCCCGGCGCGCATTCCAGGGACGACACCGGTCAGCGGGAACTCCGCCGGGCCTTCGCCATGCCGTTTAGAAGCGTCGAAAACGGTGCCGTCGATCAGGCGGCCTTCGTAATGGATGCGGACAACGGAATTGGCTTCCGGAGTCTCGCCTTCCCCCTGCTTCTCGATCTCGACAAAAACACCTTCAGGCGTCTTCTTCACGCCCTCCCGCTTTTCGAGTTCAGCAAAGAACTGGTCGGCCTTCTCACGATTCACCTTCCCTTGGGCCTGTGTGACGCGCATTTGGCGTTCGCCGAGATATTGCTGCAATTGAGGAATGATACTTGCAATGTCCTCCGGCACATCTTCCCCCGCCCGGGCGCGTTTCACTCCTTTCAGAAACAGGTCAAACTCCTTATCCGTCAGCTCGAGATCCCGAAGCCGGCTGTTCATCCCCATGAGAAAACCAAAGGTCTCAATGATCTCCTCGGGACTGGCGGCGGATTGCTGCGAAGCAGGCGCCTGAGGCGCGGCTTGCTGCCCCCCGGCGGCCGGCGTCTGCGCGATCAAAGAAGAAACGGCAGGGAACAGGGCCGCGGCGAGAAGTATTCTGATCTTGATTGGGTTCTTAGGCATAAAAAGTAGAAGTCGAAACCTGACGCCCGCGCGCCAACTGGAAAAATTTGATTCGGTACCCTCACAGCAGTTCTCCCTCGGCGCAACATTAAAGGATTTTTTTCGCGGGCTCCCGTCACGTCCGAACTTGCCTGATCCTCCCGTTTGCACGATGGTTTCCAAAGCCGATGGCTAAGCAAAGCGCTGGACTGCTGATGTATCGCCTCTCCCGGAAGGGAATCGAGGTCTTCCTCGTTCATCCGGGCGGTCCATTTTTCGCGCGGAAGGACGCCGGTGTCTGGTCGATTCCAAAAGGCGAACCCGAACCCGGTGAAAGCCTCGAAGAAGCCGCCGCGCGCGAGTTTCAGGAAGAAACCGGGATCGCTCCCCCCCGGCTGCTGCTGCCTCTCGGATCCGTTCGTCAAAAGGGCGGCAAATCGGTTCACGCCTGGGCATTCGCGGGCACCTGGGATCCCGCCGACGGCCTGCCGTCGAACACGTTTGAGATCGAGTGGCCGCCCCGCTCCGGACGAAAACAGACGTTTCCCGAAGTCGATCGCGCCGGATTCTTCGACCTCGACGAGGCACGCGTAAAGATCAATCCCGCGCAAATCCAGTTTTTGGATACGCTGGCCAGCAAACTGGTTGTCGGCGGCGCCGGCGAAGGTCAGTCACCTTCGAGCGGGATCACATGAGGCAGCATCAGTTTGACGACCTCGACGAAGGTTGAGGCATCGAGGTCCGGCTCCCGCGTGGTCCGTACCGCGAGCCCTTCCACCAGGCATTGCAAGGCGAGTGCCCGCCGCTCGATTTCCGCCTCATCCATGGCAATCTTCCGGGCGCGGACCAATTCCTGAAGCCATTGGGTGAAGTCCGCCCGGCACCGTCCGTCCGCTCGGCCCAGCGCCTTCGCGATCTCCGGGTTTCGGCTGGCCTCGGCGCTCATTTCCAAAAAGAGCGCCGGATTCATCACCCGCCCTTCGCCCTTTTTCCAAGTTGCCAGCAGCTCTCCAATCCGTCCGGCCAAGTCGACATCGGTTTGCAAGCTCGCGATATCCTCCCGGCGCTCGTGCAACTGGCGCTCAATAATCGCGAGGATGATCGCGTCTTTGTTCTCAAAGTAGCGATAGATCAAACCGGCGCTCACCTGCGCTTCGTTCGATATGCCCGCCATCGACGCCGCATGAAATCCATGCCGGATAAAACACTTTTCCGCCGCGTCGAGAATCCGGTGACGCTGCGCTTCCGCCCGGTCAGCGACGCCTTTGTCGACTTTGCCGCTTCCGTTCATCACGGATTCTCACTCTCGGCGTTCCATCCGCCGCCGAGCGCCCGATAAAGGTTTACCCGGTTCACCTGCTCGGCGAGCTGCGTCGTCACAAGATCCTGGCGCGCGCTGTAAAGCGTTCTTTGCGCATCGAGCAAAACCAGGTAGCTGTCCTGGCCGGCGTCATAGCGGATTTGCGACAGCCGGTGCGTCTCGGCCGACGCGTCGAGGAGAGCCTCTTGGGCCATTCGCCGCGCGGCAAGCGTCCGGCTCAATGCCAGAGCGTCGGCGACTTCCCGAAAGCCGGCCTGGATCGCCTCCTCGTAGCGCGCGAGCGCGATATCGCGATCGGCAACAGCGACGTCGCGCCGCGCGCGCAAACGTCCTCCCTGGAAGATCGGCACGTTGATCCGCGGCGTCACTGCCCAGAAACCGGAACCGTCGAACAGATCCGAAAGCTCCTCGCTGGCGTATCCAGCGGTCGCGGTCAGCCGGATCGACGGAAAGAACGCCGCGCGGGCCGCCCCGATGTTCGCGTTAGCCGCAAGCAGAAGGTGCTCGGCTTGCAAAACGTCCGGCCGCCGCAAGAGCAATTCCGAAGGCAATCCCTCGGGCACTTTAGCCACGCTCTCGATCCCCGGCTCGAAGGCCTCCGGCAGCAGTTCCGGAGGGATCGGAGCGCCGACGAGCAGAGCAAGCGCGTTGCGATCGCGCGCCACCTGACCGGCGAATCGGGCCACGTCGGCCCGCGCGCGCTCGACAATCGTCCGGGACTGACTCAGGTCGAGAGCCGAAACCGCGCCGAGCCGGTACCGCTCGCGCGTCAGCTTATATTCTTCCTCGAAACTTTCGAGCGTCGCCTCCGCGATCCGCTGCAGTTCCTGATCAGCGGCCAGCGTGATGTAGGCCGTTGCCACCTCGCCGAGCAGCGCGAGCTCCGCGCTTCTCCGTCCCTCGACCGTGGCAAAATATTGTTCCAGCGCGGCCGCGCTCAACTGCCGCACACGTCCGAACAGGTCGAACTCGTATTCCGTGATCCCGATGTCGACTCGCGCGTGATCCATTTGACCGATGGGATCGCCGCCGGTCTCGGTGATCTGCGCCCCCGCGTTCACCGAAGGCACGCGGTCCGCCCGCTCAATCCGGTAAAGGGCACGCGCGCGCTCGACGTTCAACGCCGCCACGCGATAATCCCGGTTGTTCTCCAGAGCGAGCGTCAGGACCTCGCGCAGTTCCGGACTGGAAAAGAACTCGTTCCAAGCCACGCCGGTCACGGACAAGGCATCCGTTCCGCCCTCCATCCGTTGCTCCCCGATCGGCGGCGCGGGCCAGTCAGCGGGAAGATTCGCATCGGCTTCGGGAACCGGCGGCTCCAGCGTCGCGCACCCTCCGAACGCCAGAAGCGCCGCCGGCACGAGAACAGGTAAGAGAGCCTTATTCATGCGCGCCTCCTTTCTTTCGGATGAACAGCCGCTCGATCACGAAAAAGAACAGCGGAACGAAGAAAATTCCGAGGAAGGTTCCGACGAGCATCCCGCCAAGAACCCCGGTTCCGATCGCGTTCTGCGCCCCGGAGCCCGCGCCGGAAGCGATCGCAAGCGGCACGACGCCGAGGCCGAACGCGAGCGACGTCATCAAAATCGGCCGCAGGCGGTCGCGCACCGCGGCCAGCGTCGCGTCAAGCAACCGCATGCCGCTCTCCAAATTCAATTTAGCAAACTCCACGATCAGAATCGCGTTTTTACTGGTCAATCCAACGGTCGTGAGCATCGCAACTTGGAAATAAACATCGCGCTCCATGCCGCGAAAGATGATCGCGAGCACCGCGCCGAGAACCCCGAGCGGCGCCGCCAAAAGCACCGCGGTCGGAATGCTCCAGCTCTCGTACAGTGCCGCGAGCGCCAGAAAAACAATCAGCAGCGAGAGCGTGTAGAGCATGGGGGTTTGCCCGCCGGCCTGACGTTCCTGATACGATGTATCCGTCCACTCGATACCAAAGCCGGGCGGCAGCTCGCCCATCAGGCGTTCGATTTCGAGCATGGCGGCGCCGGAACTGACACCCGGCGCACCCTCGCCTTGGATCTGCACAGCCGGCACACCGTTGTATCGTTCGAGGCGCGGCGAGCCGTAATCCCATTGTGTGCTGCCAAAAGCCGAGAAGGGCACCATTTCCCCTCGGTTGTTTTTCACCGACCAGTAGCGGAAATCCTCCGGCTGCATCCGAAACGGCGCTTCCGCCTGCATATAAACACGCTTCACTCGCCCGCTCTCAATAAAGTCGTCGATATACAAACCGCCCCAGGCGACTCCGAGGGTCCGGTTGACATCGTCCATCGAGAGACCGAGCGCCGCGATTTTCTCGTTATCGATTTCGACCCGGAGCTGCGGCGCGTCTTCGAGCCCGTTTGGCCGCGTGTTCACCAGCATCGGACTCTCCTCGGCAAGGCCCAGCAGCTGATTGCGCGCTTCCATCAGCGCTTCGTGTCCCAGCCGGGCGTTGTCCTGGAGGAAGAACGTAAACCCGGCCGATGTTCCAAGCTCGGTAATCGGCGGCGGCACGATCGCATACACGAGAGCGTTTTTCAGTTCAGCAAACCGCGCGCCCGCCCGTTCAGCGATTGCCGCGACGCTTTGCTCCGGTTTCTTGCGCTGACTCCAATCCGTCAGCGAGACGAACGCCATGCCGTTGCTCTGGCCGATTCCCGCGTAACTGAATCCTTGGACGGTGAAGATGTCCGAAACGAGATCTCCTTCTTCTTCGAGGAAAAAGTGCTCGACGTCCGCGATCACACCCATCGTCCGCTCCTGTGTCGCGCCGACCGGTCCCTGAATCAGCACGAAGAGACTTCCCTGATCCTCATTCGGAAGGAAGGCCGTCGGCACCCGCAGGAACAGATACGCCATCAGTCCGACAATGACGAAAAACACCGCGAAAAACCTCTTGCGGCGGCTGATAATTCCGCGAACCGCATTCTGATACTTTGCGTTTCCGCGATCAAAGGTTCGGTTAAACCAGCCAAAGAAGCCGGTTTCCTTGATGTGATGCCCCTTGGCGATCGGTTTGAGCATCGTGGCGCACAGGGCCGGCGTGAAAATAATCGCCACCAGCACCGACAGCGCCATCGCCGAAACGATCGTCGCGGAGAACTGACGATAAATCACTCCCGTCGCGCCGCCGAGGAATGCCATCGGCACGAATACCGCGGACAAAACGACCCCGATGCCGATCAAAGCGCCGGTGATCTGGTCCATCGATTTCTGCGCCGCTTCCTTGGGCGACAGCCCTTCTTCACTCATCAGCCGCTCGACGTTTTCAACGACCACAATCGCGTCATCGACGAGAAGACCGATCGCCAGGACCATCGCGAACATCGTGAGCATGTTGATCGAGAAACCGAGCACCGCGAGAATGCCGAACGTGCCGAGCAGAACCACCGGAATAGCGATGGTCGGAATGAGCGTCGCCCGCCAGTTCTGCAGAAAGAGAAACATCACCAGGAAGACGAGGACGATCGCTTCGAGGAGCGTATGCACCACCCCTTCGATCGCGACTTCGACGAACGGCGTGTTGTCAAACGGCACCACCGCCGTCAGTCCCGGCGGAAAATATTGCTCCAGCTCGTCGATCAGGTCCCGCACCCTCTCCGCCGTATCGAGCGCGTTGGCGCCCGAGGACAGCGAAACGGCGACACCCGTCGCGACGCGGCCGTTGTGGTGCGTGCGGAAACCGTAATCCTGCGCGCCCAGCTCCACCCGCGCGATGTCCCCGAGCTTCAGAATCGCTCCCTCCGTCGTACCGCGCAGGACAATCTCGCGAAATTCCTCCGGAGATGTCAGGCGGCCGCGCGTGTTGATCGTGAAATTGATCTCTTGCCCCGGCACCGATGGCGCCCCCCCGAGCTGGCCGATCGACACCTGCTGGTTTTGCGCCTGAATCGCCGCGATCACTTCGCCGACCGAAAGCTCATACGTATCCAAAACGTTAGGATCGATCCAGATCCGCATCGCGTACTGCGCCCCGAAAACCTGCGTGCTGCCAACACCGTCCACACGCGACAGCGGATCGACGACGTTGCTGACCACGTAATCCGCGATGTCGTCCCGGGTCATGCTCCCGTCCTCGGAAACGAAGCCCAGGACCATCAGGAACCCTTCACCCGATTTGGAAACGCGCACCCCTTGCTGCTGCACGGTCGCCGGCAGCAGCGGCATCGCCGCTTGCAGCTTGTTTTGCACCTGCACCTGGGCAATGTCCGGATCGGTCCCTGTTTCAAAGGTCAAGGTGATCTGCGCGCGACCGCTGGAGTCGCTGGTCGAGGACATGTAAATCAGGCCGTCAAGGCCGGTCATGTTTTGCTCGATGATCTGCGTCACCGAGTCTTCCACCACCTGCGCCGAAGCTCCCGGGTATGTCGCGCGAATCTGCACCGAAGGCGGAGCGATCGTCGGATAACGCGAGATCGGAAGCTCCATCATCGCCAGGCCCCCGGCGAGCATCGTGATAATCGCGATGACCCATGCGAAGATGGGCCGGTCAATAAAAAATCGTGCCATCGAAAAAAACGCCCCTCTATTCGCGGTCCGAATCCTGTTGGCCTGCCGCCTCCCGGGTCTCCGTCACACGCACCTCGACGCCCGGTTCGATATATTGCAGTCCTTCGATCACGATCCGATCACCCGGCGCAAGACCTTCCTCGACAAGCCATCGGTGTCCGATCGTCCGGCGAACGACAACGGGCCGCTGCTCAACGATGCCGTCCTTCCCCACAACCATCGCCACTGTGGCACCCGACGGTTGCCGGATTATTCCCTGCTGCGGCGCGAGGATCGCTTTCGGCCGAACACCGGTGCTGAGTACCGCCCGGACGTACATGCCGGGCAACAGAAGATGGTCGGGGTTCGGGGCGACAACCCGAACGCCGAATTGGCCCGTCGTCGCATCGACGGAAACCTCCGAAAACGCGACCGTTCCGGCATGCCCGTATTCTGAACCGTCTTCCAGCAGCAGCTTGACCGGAAGCTCGCCGGTTTCTTCCAAATTCCCGGCGGCCATTTCTCGCCGCATCTCCAGCCACTCGCGCGCGGACCAGGTCAGATCAACGTAAATCGGGTCGAGCTGCTGCACGACCGCGAGCGGCGCGGGCTGGTTGGCGGTGACCAGCGCTCCCTGGGTGAAAGCCGACCGCCCGATGCGGCCGGTGATCGGCGAGGTGATCAAGCTGTAATTCAGCAGCACCCGCGCGCTTGCGAGAGAGGCTTCAGCAAATGCCACGTCGGCTTCCGCCTGGCGGAGTTGCGCGACGGCATCGTCACGCTCCTGCTGACTCGTCGCGTTGGCTTCGAAAAGTCCCGTCACCCGCTCGGCGTTGATCCGCGCCAGTTCCAGCGATGAACGCGCGCGGGCCAGCGCGGCCTCAGCGCTCGCGACGTCCGCCTGATACGTGGCGTCATCGAGCTGATAGAGAGCTTCGCCGGCTTCGACCAGGCCGCCTTCGACGAACAGGCGTTCCTCGATGATGCCTGTCACCTGCGGCCGGACCTCGGCAACGACGTACGGATTCGTCCGGCCGGGCAATTCACGCGTCAACGTCACCGTTTCGGCTTGAAGGACGGCGACCGTCACGGCCGGCGGCTGCGCAGGTTCTCCGGCTCCGTCCGACGCCTGCCTGCCGCAGCCGGTCAGCAGCAACCCGGAAAGCGCCGCCGAAAAGCCGATGGAAAAACAAGAAATTCGTTTCATGCAAAAGGAAGAGGAATGAACGTTCATTCACCGTTGTCAAGCACCGCCGGAATTCAAGACTTCTTCACGCGATGCCTGGAGCGGAATGAGACTGCGATAAACCTGAATCCGAAGCGTGGATGCGGCGTCTTGCCGCTCTATTATGCGAACCAGCGACTGGAAGCCGCTGCCACTCTTTTCTTATGAGTAACGCGATATCCCGGTTTCCGCCCCAATGGGCGAATGACAATGGATCGATCAACGATAAAAAAGAAAAGCCCGGGAAACACCGCGAAACACCCCGCGGAAACAGCATCCCGGCGGTGAAGGCGCCGCTCCCCGAGTCAGTCGCTGTAAATTTCCTCAGGCGAGAAAAAGCGGCGAATCTCGGCCTCGGCACTTTCAGGACTGTCCGAAGCGTGGGCGATATTGCGCATCATATCAGTCCCCATGTCGCCTCGAATCGTGCCGGCCGGCGCGGCGGTCGAATCGGTGGGACCGAGAAGATCGCGGACGCGTTCAATGACGTTATCGCCTTCGAGAACCATCACGATCACCGGCGCGGAACTCATAAACGCCTCAATCTCCGGAAAAAACGGCTTGTCCGCGACATGCGCGTAATGCTCCTTGAGCAAGTCCGCCTCGAGGCGGGTCATCTTGCAGGCGCGGATAGAGAAATTTTCGCTTTCAAAGCGCCGAATGACTTCTCCGGCCAACTTTTTTGCCATGCAATCCGGCTTCAGAATAATCAGCGTTTTTGCCATTGTCTCTTGATACAGGAGCCGCCGCGCACTTGAAAAGCCCAATTTACCCATTCGCGTCGCGAACGCCTCTGCCGAACTTGGTTGTTGAGTTTCCCTCGTTTGAAACGATAAACAAACCCAGGAGTCACAATCGGGAAGCTAGGCGGGCAATGGCCTGTCAGCAACCGCCAAGAACAACCTGTAAGCAATAGCCAGATGAAGCCAGCGATTCTCACAGCCGTCATCCTGTTGATCTTTGGAGCGGTCGCCTTTTTCGGCTACCGGAACATCGAGGAAAAGCAGCAAGCTGAAGCAGCCGCCGCGCACGCGGCCGAGCTTGAACGCATCGAAAGGGAAAAGCGGGAAGCCTTGCTCGCCCAGCAGCGCGAGGCGGAAGCCCTCCAGCTCGCCCAGGAGCGGGCCGCGCGCGAAGAGGAGGAAGCCCGCCGTCAGCTTGCCGAGGAACAGGCGCGACTCGAAGCGGAGCGCCGCGCCCGGGAAGCGGCGGAACGAACCGCCGAAGAGGCGCGCCAGCGTCAGGAGGAAATCGCCCGCCGCAAAGCGGAACTCGAGGCGGAACTCCAAGCGCAAAAGGAACGTCTCGCCGCCCTTCATGCCCGGCAGCAGTCCGAACTTGAGGCGCGGCTCCAAGAAGCGCTTGCCGCGCTCGAGGCCGAGACAGCCGCCCGGACGCAGGCGGAACGCGAAGCGGAAGAGCGGCGGATGCGCCTCGCGCACGCCCTCGAGCAGCAGCGGCTTTACGAAGCGCAGCAGGCCGAGCTGGAGGTCGTGGAGGAGCGGATCCGGCGCCTGGGCAGTCCGGCATCAGCGCCGCACGATTATATGCGCCGCCTCCTTCAGATCCACGAGCTGCGGGAGGGATCCCTTGCTCCGTAACGGGAGCGGCAGCGAGGTGCGAGCCGGGGATTCAGCCCCTTTTTCTTTAGACGCTGAAGAAGCGCTCGCTCGTACCGCCGTTCGACGCCATCCTTCTTCCCGATCGCATTCATCACCGGCATCCGCTACGATTGCCGGCACTGGATGAGACGCGGATTGTTTCAGGCTCTTCGTTTCCCCAACTTCCGCTGGTTCTTCGCCGGTCAGGTGTTCAGCATGACCGGCCATTGGCTCCAGCAGGTCGCCCTGGGATGGATCGTGTATGAAATGACCGGTTCGGCTTTCCTCCTCGGCGCGATCGGGGCGATTCTCCTTTTGCCGGGATTCGTCTTTGTTCCGATCGCCGGGAGTCTCGCCGACATTTTTGACCGCCGCCGGATCCTGATCGTCACCCAATCCCTGATCGCGCTGCAATCCGGTGTGCTCGCGTTTCTGATTTGGCGCGAAGCAGCGGAGGTCTGGCACTTGTTCGCGCTGTCGTTCGGGATCGGGATGGCGCACGGATTCGACATTACGGTGCGTCAAAGCATTGTCGCGACGCTGGTCGACCGCGAGGCGTTGACGAACGCCGTCGCCCTGCACTCAATCACGTTCAACCTCGCCCGCCTGATCGGCCCTTCGACCGCGGGTCTCCTTCTCGCCAGCGGTTATGCCACGCTCTGTTTCGGATCAAACGCGGCCGCGTGCGCGGTCGGCGCTTTCACTTTTGCCATGATTCGCGGCACGCGTCCGATCGTCGACGGACGGATCAACCTGTTTCGCGATCTGCGCGAGGGATTCTGCTACACGTGGAACTCGCCTCCGATTCGCGGCGGCATCCTGATGCTGACAATCGCCGGGCTGTTTATATTTCCGTACAGCGCGTTGCTCCCGATGTTTGCCAGTGAAGTCCTGAACGGCGACGCCTCCGTCTTCGGCTACCTGTCGGCCTCGCCCGCTGTCGGCGCGGTTTTCGGAGGGCTCTTTTTAGCGGCCCGCACGAGCAAAGGAGGTTTCGAAAAACTGATCTTCGTCACCGGCGTCATTTCCAGCGGCCTGCTGATCGCGTTCTCGCTCGCCCGCTGGTTCTGGCTCGCCGCCCTGCTCCTCGGGCTGCTGGGTGCGGCTCTGCTGCTTTGGACCGCCTCGATCAACACGCATTTGCAACTGACGGTCGATGACGCGCGGCGCGGCCGGGTGATGAGCTTCTTTACGATGTCGTTCATGGGCGCGGCGCCGGCGGGTTTTCTTCTGTTCGGTTTCATCGCCGGATTGATCGGTGTCGACCAGGCACTTCTTGTCAGCGGCACCGCCTCGCTCGGCTGCGTTTTGCTCCTTCGGCAACGAGCGCGGCCGAGTCGCTGAAATTTATTCTGATTTTGCAATCGGCGGACTTGACGGGAAGGCCGCGCCGGGTTACGAAGGTTGTTTTACAAGAAGCAAAATGATCCATCACCGAGACAACCGGTCCGCTAATTCCCTGAGCATCGAAATGCTTGTGGCGGCTGTTGTCGTAGTAGTCGTAGTCCTCTCTCTCGGAGGCGCTGCTCGGTAATGGGTCGTTAACCACAACGAATTTTCGCTTAAACCCTGCCGACGCAACGCGGCAGGGTTTTTTGTTTTCCCTTCCGCTTCCCGCCGGCGCCATCGAAGAAAGAATAAGAACAGGAACTGGAATCATGGAAAACTATACAGGCGCGGAGCTCATCATCCGTCTTCTCGAACGCCAGGGCGTCCGCATTGTCACCGGCATGCCGGGCGGCGCGAACCTTCCGATTTATGACGCCTTGGCCAAGAGCCAAGTCATTCGTCATGTTCTCGCCCGTCACGAACAGGGTGCCGGATTTATTGCCCAGGGAATTTCGCGGACATCCGGGCAGCCGGGCGTCTGCTTCGCGACATCCGGTCCAGGGGTCACCAATCTCCTGACGGCGATCGCCGACGCGCGGCTCGACAGCATTCCGCTCGTCTGCATCACGGGCCAGGTTCCGACGGATCTGATCGGCACCGACGCGTTCCAGGAGGTCGATGCCTACGGGCTGAGTGTCCCGATCACGAAACACAATTACTTGATTCGCGATGTCTCCGAACTGCCGCGCGTCATCCCGGAAGCGTTCCGGATCGCGGCGTCGGGACGTCCGGGTCCGGTTCTCATCGACATTCCCAAGGACATCCAAAACGCCCGCATCGACTTGCCTGAATGGCCCGAACCGGGAAAACGCGAAGAACCAGCGGCCCCGGCAGCGTCGGAGGAGATTCTCGCGCGCGCGATCGCCATGATCGATGCCGCGGAACGCCCGATCCTCTACGCGGGCGGCGGAGTCATCTCCGGTCAGGCGGAAGCATCGCTGCGCCGCCTCGCGGAGAAAGCGGATATTCCGGTCACCACAACGTTGATGGGCCTCGGAGCCATGCCGTGGGACCATCCGCTGAACCTCGGGATGCTCGGGATGCATGCCGCCCGCTACACAAACAAGGCTCTCGACGCGTGCGACCTGCTGATCGCGGTCGGCGCGCGCTTCGACGATCGGGCCACTGGCAAAGTCGCTGAGTTTTGCCCTCGGGCGAAAGTCATTCATGTCGATATTGACGCGAGCGAAATCGGAAAGATCCGGACCGCGTCCATCGGCATCTCGGCGGATGCGGCCACAATTCTCTCCGCCTGGGAAGCGCGCGTCCGTCCAGCGCGCCGTCCAGCATGGAAGCAGCAGATCGCCGACTTGAAGGAAGCGTATCCACTGATTCTTGACGGCGCGGACGATCCGAGGCGCCCGTATGGAATCATCCGCTACTGCGGCCATCAAATCGGCAAAAACGCGATCATCACCACGGATGTCGGGCAGCACCAAATGCGTGTCGCGCAGGCGTACCCGTTTCAGTCGCCGCGGCAGTGGCTCACCTCCGGCGGACTCGGCACGATGGGCTTCGGCCTGCCGGCAGCCATCGGCGCCGCACTGGCCGCGCCCGATCAGCCGGTCATCTGTTTCAGCGGCGACGGAAGCTTCCTGTTGAACATCCAGGAACTCGCGACACTCGAAGAGGAGAGACTGAATGTTACAATCATCCTGTTCGACAATCGCGGCTACGGCCTGGTCAACCAGCAGCAGGATCTCTTCTACGGCCGGCGCCGGTTCGCCGTTCGCTTCCCGCGTCAAATCGACTTCCTCGCACTGGCGGCGAGCTTCGGCATTCCGGGATTCTCGATGGCGGAGGACGGAGCGGCCGACCGGCTCGAAGCCGCGCTCAGCGAACCGGGCCCGCGGTTGATCCACGTTCCGTCGGAACTCGCCGAAAAGGTCTTCCCGATGGTCCCGCCCGGGGCCGCCAACAAGGACATGATCACGACGGAACCGGAAATGGAACCGGCTTTGGCGTGATATCGTAATAAACTTTTGAATACATTCACAAGATGCCGGGCAGGCGGAAATTTCTATTCCGCCTGCCTTGTATCCGGCCGGTTTTTTCACTCGTCATGGCAAAAAAATAAGCCATATTTTTCTATTGACAGCATCCGGCCGACCTTGCTTCCGTGCTGACTATGGTTACCCAACATACCCTATCCTGTATTCTTGTCTTCGCATGTCTCGCGGCGTCCGCGGCTCATGCCCAAGTCTTCTCGGAAGACTTTGATCAGCTCGGCGGCGGCGTCGAGATCACCACGGAAAATACGGCGCTGACCTATGTTCGGGTCGGAAGCGGCGGAGGAAGTATTGAATCAAGCCTTCCATCCAGTTTCGGCGGTGCGTCCGCCGTCATCACCGGTCCATCGAGCAGCTCGCTCAATGGTATCGGAATTGTGAATACGCTTCCCGCGGCGGAGATTTATTCCATGGCCTTCGATCTTCGGTTGCTGAACAGCGAGGGGAGAATCGTATTCGGCGCGGGCAGCGGAAGCTCCTTCAGTTCCAACTCGGCCTTCAATTCAGGCGAGGGGCTCTTCTGGTTTCAGCTCAACGCCGGCATCACGCAGTTCCGATCTGGCGACGACTGGATCGATGTCGACGGCGGTCAGCTCGAATCGGGCGCAAATTATCATTTTCACATAATCGCCAACGGCAGCGCGGACCCGACCGCCTACGGGGATCGGACGCTCGCGGCCGGGACGATGGACTTCTACCTCAACGGCAGCCTCATACTGGATCAGGCCGCCGTGACGAATCTCCTCGCGGCCGATGGATTTCGCCTCTATTCCGTACAAAACGGCACCGTCGAGATCGACAACATCGCCCTCTGGAATGCCCCTGTCCAGCCGATCCCTGAACCGGCAGCCAGTGCCGCCGCCATGGCACTCGCGGGATTGGCACTTGCCGGGGGCCGCTGTTTCCGCAACCGATTTCACTCCTGAGAAGCAGCGAGTCGGGAGGCTTCTTTCCGATGAAAGCGCTTCCGCCAATCCTGCGGGCGATCGTCTTGGCCATCGTTTTTCCCATGGCCGCGACGGGCGAAATTGACGTCTATACCGGGCAGCCGGTCGAAGCAGGAAACACGTATTTGCTCGCCGGCTGGAACTTCAACAAACCAGCCGGCCTCGAAAGTCAATTAGCGACCAGTCACGGCACCGGGTCGCTGACGGCCAACTGGCTCCCGGAGACGATGACTGATTTTTCCGGAACCAGCACGAATGCCTTTGCGACCGATCCCCCCGGACGCGATCTCGCCGTTCGAAATGGTCCTGAATTAGCGAATGAAGGAAACCATCTCACGTTCGCTGTTTCCCTTGCGGGATTTCAAAACCTCGTCGTCACCTATGCCGCGCGCCGATCCAGCTCTGGCTTTACCGACCACGAATGGTGGTGGAGCGTCGGCGACTCTCCTTACAGTCATCTCGTCACGATTCAGCCTGAATCCAGCTACGAAATTTATACAATCGACTTCACATCAGTCGCTGAAATACACGATGCGGACCTCGTGAAGTTGCGTCTCGTCCTCCGAGGAGTCCCGACAAATCCGTCCTCCACCGGAAACAACCGTATCGACAACGTCCAGTTCCGCGCGACGGCGACCGCGGGTACCGCCGGACCGGGCGAAGTCATCCTGACCAATGCGACAACCGGCAGTCCCCTCCGCGATACATCGGTGTTTTCTCCGGGCGAGCTTCAAGATCTGCGAATGGAATTGACCGTTCCGGCTGGCAGTTCCGACTCAATTTCTTCCGTCTTGATTCAATTGCCGGATGGATGGACCGGCCTTGCCCGCGATCGGATCAGTCTCGACGGTTCCGGATTCGAAACCGCCGCGGCATCCGTTGCCGGCCGAAGCCTCACGATCAGCGGGGCGACTGTTTCATCAGACGCTAGCGGGAAGATCCTGCTCAAAGGAATCATCGCGCCCGCATCCGCTCACCTCGACGGGTGGGGCCGAAGTGTCGCCGCAGTCGAAACCGCCGCCGCGGGCGAAGAGTTGAGCCGCATTGCAAAGCCTCCCGAGCTCTGGATGCCGGTTCCAATCGCGGCCTTGCGTGCCGTTGACGCGCTCGGGATTCCGCTTGCGCTCGGAAAGACCGTCGCCGTGATCGGAGTCGCTGCCGTTCCGGTCGGGACCCTAAGCGTCACCACCTTCTTGACTTGGATCCAAGACGATTCCGCGGCGGTTCCTGTCACTCATTACCCCATCACGGCGATTTGGAAGATCGCCGAGCCCGGACGACGATACCTCGCAATCGGCACCCTGACACAGATCAACGGCGCCACCGAGATCGCCATCGACGGAAATGATGGCTGGATCGACCTCGGTCCGGCTGAAATTCTGGAGCCACCGATTCATTCAATCGCTGATCTGCTCGCGAACGCCGAAGCTCTGGAGGGACGGCTGATCCGAATCGTCCGGGCGGAAAAAAGCCCAGCGAGTCCCCCATGGCCCGACCCTGGCGTGAACGGCACGATTCTCGTCACCGATGGAAGCGGCGGCGAGCTCGATGTGTATCTCAATCGGTTTACTGATGTCGCTTTGTATCCTGAACCTGAATACCCTGCCGACCTCGTTGGAATCTTTACACAGTTTGCCAGCGGCGGTCCGCCTTATGACTCGGGATACCAGTTAATGCCGCGCTCACGAGACGACATCCTTCCGCCAACGGAGGTCGTCAGCGGATACGACAGATGGCGAGCCGAAACCTTTGCACCATCTGCCGCAAGCGACCCTGCAATCAGTGGTGCCGATGCCGATCCCGACTTCGATGGCCTTTCGAACCTATTGGAATATGCTCTTGGGGCCGATCCCTTAACGCCCTCGCCCGATGCCGCGCCGCGTCTTACTTGGAGCGCTTCCGGTGTAACATTCACCTTTTGGCGCGTCGGCAGCGCGATCGATCTTCTTTACGCCGTGGAACGTTCTTCGGATCTGAGCGAATGGCAGGAAATCTGGACGAGTGTCGACGCACCTTATTCCTCGGCGGATCCAATCGCTGAGGAAACAATTACTGCCGAATCTGAATCGATCTCGAATTCGCCCCGGTTTTATCGCCTCAAGATCTTTCGCCTGGAGCCAGACCGAAACCGTAACTCCCGGTTTAAATAATCAAGCTGCGGGAGCGTTTGCCCTACTCCATCGCGTTCAGCAATTCCTTCATGCTCACAATCGCAACGCTGCTGGCATAGTCCGACATCGCATACGGAAGCACAAGAAAATCCCGATGGACCATGCCGCCGCAACTGTAGACGACATTTGGCACATAACCCTCGCGCTCGACGCCAGTCGGTTGCAACAGCGGCTCCCGCAACCTTCCGATCACTTTCCTGGGATCATGCAAGTCCAGCAAAACCGCGCCGATACAATACCTGCGCATCGGGCCAACCCCATGGGTGAGCAGCAGCCATCCTTGATCCGTCTCGATTGGCGATCCGCAGTTGCCGATTTGCACGAACTCCCAAGGCTCGGTCGGAACCAGTATCCTCGTCGCTTCCCGCCAGTGATACGGGTGATTCGAATACATCAAAAACATGTTTTCGTTGTCCTGCCGCCCGATCATCGCATAGCGGCCATCAACGCGACGCGGGAAGAGCGCCATGCCTTTGTTTCTGGCCGCGGCGCCGACAAGCGTCCGGATGCGAAAATGCCGAAAATCGCGTGTCTCTAAAATCTGCGGCAAAATCACTTCACCATTGAATGCGGTATAGGTTGCGTAATAGACAACCTCACCCGTGTCGTCATCGACAAACCGGACGAAGCGCGCGTCCTCGATTCCGTTGCTCTCGTTGCACGACAGCGGAAAAATCACGCGCTCTGACAGCCGCTGCCCTTCCGTGAAGGCGAGATCGTAATTCGCGTCCGCGAGCCACTGAATCGCGGACAGAGATACATCTTCGTCCAGCTCGAGCCCATCACATCGCTGCTGGCGCAAACGATCCATTGCCTCTGCCAATTGTGTCCGCGAGAACCTTTCCGGCAGTCGCTCGAGAATGTCTCGGGTAATGGCGCTGCGCTCGCCGATTTCGCGCAATTTATCGGCAAAGACCTCCCGCTGGTACTCAGGATCCGGCAGGAAATCGGGCTCGGTAACAAACTTTCCTGGCGGCTCGATTCGCACCTCGCCATTTATCGATATGGTTCCCGACCGAAACTCGATCGATGAAATATGACCCTCGCCGGTAGCCCGCAGGCTTACAATAAACCGAGCCGCTCCTTCAGGAAGCCGGCTTTGGTCGGGATGCGGCACGATCGAAGGATTGAAAAGTGCCGCGGACTCCAGTGCGTATTCACTCGTAAAATACGCCCCGAGAAGCAACTGCCGCATATCGGACAGCTCTTGCTCGATCGGCACGTTCATTCTCAGTCGCTCGTAATGACGGCGGAAGATCTTCTCGACGTCAAAGTGCCGATCACTGAATTCCGACAAAACGGCGTCAAGTATCTGACTCGCCGTCCGTTCATCCAGCGAGAGAACCCGTTCGGCAATCGCCGCCTGCCGTTCGCGCCCGCCCGGAAAGAAGGGGCGAATCAGCACGCGGTCCCTGATCGGACGGATCAATACCGACAGGCGCCGTACAGCTAGACTTGATGTGACCGCATGCGTTACGTTCATCATCGTACCGGAGCGGGATCCCCGCGTCGTTGGTGCCGCGCGGGCGGCGTGCTCTCTTTTTCCTTTTCGCCGTCGCTGTCCATCGCCGGGCGAACCACGTGCTGGGCGAGTTCCATTTCAATACGGCTAAGATAGAAGCAGAGTGTCGATTCCGCTCCTTCGTTCTGATTCACGCGATCCGGATGCAAGCCGTCCCGGCCGCCGCCAGTCGCCGCGTCATACAGCGGAAGTCCAAGCTCGTTTCTTCCGAGGAACCATTCGAAGGCGCGCGCGGCCTCTTGAAACCAAAAGCGGTCGCCGGTGAGGCGGAAAGCCTCCAAGCACGCCGACGTCATCGCGTGCGCTTCCAGCGGCTGCTGATCGAATCGCGCCATTTCAGCGCCGCGCCGATAAAAGCCGTTGCATCCGACCGGACTGAAACAGCCGGAAGAACCGGTTTGAATCTCCGTCAGCCAGCGCAGTGATTCCAAGCCGATCTCATACGCCCGTGCGTTCTGCGTCCAATAACCGCTCAGAATCAGCGCGTGACTGAGTTTCGCGTTATCGTAGGCGACAATGTCTTCAAACCACGGCCAGTCCGGGCCGGACATCGTTTCGTACTGGTTGACCAGCCGATCGGTCAGTTCCAGGCGGATCTGATGAAAGGCGCGATCCCCGGAGAAGCGGCGCATGTATTCCTGCACCGCAATAAGGCCGAATGCCCAGGCACGCGGCGAGGTGAAATCGAGCGCCCGCGGCAGCGCTTGTTCAAAAATTTGCCCGGCAAGCTGCCTGTGCCCTTCATGGACGCTTCGTCCGAGCGCCGTGCCCAATGCCCAAAGGGCGCGGCCATGGCTGTCTTCGGACCCGCGCGCTTCGAGCCAGCGCCGGTCGTAACTCATGAAGTTTCGAAAATACTTCGTTTCCGAATCGAATGCGTGCCAGAGGAAGGCCAGGTACGTCGACGCCAAATCCTCCCCCGGTCCGCCCCGCCAATTCCCGGATTCTTCCAAAAGAACCGTGAGAATGTAAGCGCGAGCGTTGTCATCCGTGCAGTAGCCGTGGTCGTAGTTGGGAACGTCGAATACCGCATGCTGAAAGATTCCAGTATCGTCCGTCAGCGTCCGCAAATGATCGAGTTTCAGCGGGGGCAACTGGTAAGGCTGATTGGAAAGCGTGCGAGCCGCGAATGCCTTTCGCGGCTTCATCTCCCACCCCATCCGAGCCCGCTCAAAACTCTCCATGTAGCGTTTTGCGACCTCGGGCCAAATAAACTCCCGCCCCGCTAAATAGGCGTTTTTGCGCATCGCATGCCTGCGGTGATCATCGTCGAGCAAATCGATAATATTCGTCGCCAGCGCTTCGCTGTTCCCAAACGGAACCAGCACTCCTCGACCGTCCCCCAGCAGCTCCTCAGCGTGCCAGTACGGCGTCGAGACGACGGCCTTTCCCGAACCAAAGGAATAAGCGAGCGTGCCCGACGTGATCTGGGCTTCGTTCAAATACGGCGTCACATAAATATCCGCCACGCCAATAAATTCGGTCAGTTCAGCAAGACTTACAAACCGATTGTAGAAAATGACATGGTCCTGCACGCCGCGAGCCTCAGCAAGCCGCTGCAGGGAGAGCCGGTAACTTTCCCCCTCCTTCGCAACCAGATTCGGATGCGTCGCGCCCAGCACCAGATACACGACGTTCGGGTATTTTTCCAGAATCGCCGGCAAAGCCTGAATCATGTGCTCGATCCCTTTGTTTGGCGACAGGAGCCCGAAGGTCAGAAGCACAATCTTTCCTTCCACCCCAAACTGATCTTTGTAAAAGGTCGGGTCGGTGAACGGAACATCCGGAATTCCGTGCGGGATCACATCGACCTTCGAGGGGTCGATCCCGAACGACTCCTTCAGCAGCGCTACACCCTTCTCCGCCATGACGACCAGCCGGTTGCTGCGAGCCGCGATTTTCCGCAAAACGCTCCGCTGCTCATCCGTTGGATCTTTCAAAACCGTATGGAGCGTCGTCACAACAGGCATCTGCAGCTCTTCAAGCAATGCGAGAAGGTGGCTGCCAGACCGCCCGCCGTAAATGCCGTATTCATGCTGCACGCAGACCAGCTCGACATTGTTGATATTCAGAAAATCCGCCGCTTGGCGATACGAGGCGATTTCCTGCTCGCGGATCTCAAACCGGACCCGCGGCGGGTAGTCGTAGCCCTCGGGCCGGTCCGTAACAGGCACCGCGATGCAAACGGTTTCGGGATATGCGGCAACCACAGCTTCGCAGATATCCGTCGTAAATGTCGCGATCCCGCACTGGCGCGGCGCGTAATCCCCCAAAAAAGCGATCCGTCGAAACGATGATGTCGTGTCCATAACCGATCCGGTTACCTACTCGAAAACTCGTCCCGTGTCAAGTCGGCTCCTACTTTAAGCTCCTCATTGAAAGGCAGTAATAAAATTATATCAAGCGGATTGCGTGAGAATTCGCCGGTAGATGGTCAGGTAATCCTCAGCCATGCGGTCCCGGCTGAAGCGCTTTTCGACGACGTTCCGCATGACCGTCGCATCCAAGCGGGCCACTTCCTCAACGAGCTCCCGCGGGGACTCTTTTCCGGTCCAGAAGGCACCGGTGACACCCGCTTCCAAGATCTCCGGCATCGATCCCCGGGGGCTCGCGATGACTGGTGTTCCGCACGCGAGCGATTCCACGACACTCAAGCCGAACGGCTCCTCAAAATTGATCAAATGCAAGAGCGCCGTCGCCCGGCCAAGGACCTCGGGCCGCCGGTCCGGGCCGACCGGTCCCAGGTAAACCACCTGCTCGCCGTCGATATGCGGCCGCACTTCGCGGTCGAAATAATCTTCATCCTGAACAATGCCGGCCATAACCAGCCGCTTTCCGGCCGCTCGCGCGAATTCGATCGCCTCGGCCGCCCCTTTATCGGGATGAATCCGGCCCCAGAACAACAGATAGTCGTCCTTCTTCTCGCCATCGGGAAACTGGCTGAGATCGATGCCGTGATAAACATTCCCGATATACCGCAGATCCGGACTCCGGTCGGAATGGCTGATCGAAACGTAGTGAATATTCGACCTGCCGTTGTACTTTCGGTACACCGGAAGGATGCGCTCGCTCGAAAATCCGTGAATCGTTGTCACAACCGGCGTGGCGACCAGCCCCGCGTAGGTGAGCGGGAGAAAATCAAAGTGGTTGTGAATCAGGTCAAACTCGTCGGCCCTTTCGAACACTGCCGAGATGTGCAGGCATTCCCAAACTTTCGGATCGAGCGACGGGTCCTCGCTGTACGGCCGCGGGCAAACAGCAGCCAGATTCGCGCGGGTGACCGAGTCGGCTGTCGCGAACAGCGTGACGTCAATGCCGCGTTCGACCAGCCCCTCGGTCAACAGCGAAACGACCAGCTCCCAAGGACCGTAATGGCGCGGCGGCGTCCGCCATGAAATTGGCGCCAGCATCGCGACACGCATCTTCGAATCCGCCTCTCCGCTCATACCGGCTCCTAAAGCAAATCCGGCGAATCCAGCTTAAACGAGCGTGCCTTTGCTGGATGGCAGACTCTCCGGCACGCGCGGATCCACCTGCGTCGCGACATCAAGCGCCTTCGCGAGGCATTTAAAGAGACACTCAGCGATGTGGTGCGGCTCTTCGCCGTATTCAAGCTTCACGTGCAGGTTCAATCCGGCCGCGTTGGTGAACGCGCGAAAGAACTCTTTGATCAGGAGAAGATTGAAGTCGCGGACCAAATAATTCTTCGCCCGAACGTCATACACGAGAACAGGTCGATTGCTGAAATCGAGCGCCACCCGTGCCAAGGATTCATCCATCGGGAGGATAAAAAACCCATAGCGCCGAATCCCCATTTTCTCGCCCACCGCCTGTTTGAAAAGCGCACCGAGAACCAGCCCGACATCCTCGACCGTGTGATGATAGTCGACATCAATGTCCCCGTCGGCCTTCACCTCAAGGTCGAACAAACCGTGCTTCGCAAACAGCACCAGCATGTGATCGAAAAACGGGACGCCGGTCGCAATGGCCGACTTTCCAGTTCCATCGACATTTAAACGCATCGAAATCCGCGTTTCCGCGGTCTCGCGTGTCATCTCGACTATTCGCTGCTTACCCATTCGTCAATCGCCTCCGACAAAATCAACATCTCGGGCTCGCTGCCCACAGTGATTCGCAGGAAGGAGGAGGTCAAGTCGTGACTCCCGAAGTATCGGACCAGGATCTTCTTATTATAAAGAAACTGATACAGCGATTCAGCCACGTCGCGGCCGCTCTTGCCTCGACTGTCGCGCGGCTCGGTAAACAGGAAGTTCGTCTGACTCGGATAGGTGAACCAGCCGCGCTTCCGAAACTCCTCCCGGTAAAAATCCCGCGTGTATTTAATCTTTCCGACAATCGCGGAAAAATACTCCTGGTCCTCCAGCGCCGCCAAAGCGCCTGCCTGCGAAAGACGGTTCACGTTGTAACTGTCGCGAACGCGGTCGACGATTTCGATCAACCCGGGATCCCCAAGCAGAAAGCCGACGCGCAGTCCCGCCAGGCCGTACGACTTGGAGAAGGTGCGGGTGATGCACAAATTCCGATGCTCCTTCAGCAGCGGGACCGCTGTTTCTTCGGCGAAATCCGCGTACGCTTCATCGACAACGACGACACCATCGAACTGCCGCGCCAATTGATCGACCTGCGTATTCGAAAACCCGACGCCCGTCGGGGCATTGGGCGATGTCAGGAAAAGGATGTTCGCGTCGGCCGCCGCGATCTTTTTCACATCCAGCCGCATCTCCCGATCGAAAGGTATTTCGATATACCGGCCATCGTTGATCCCGACCAGGACCGGATAGAGCGAATATCCCGGAAACGTTGCGACCGCCGGCTGCTGACGGCTGCAAAAGGCGCGTGTTAGAAGGTTGAGAACATCGTCCGAACCATTCCCGATGCAGACGCCGTCCGCCGTCCACCCGTACAGCCTCGCCACCGCCTCCCGGAGCCGGCCGCTCCGGGGATCCGGATAAAGGCGCATCTTTTCGCCTCGAGCCTCCGCGATTATCGCCTTCTCCACGCGCGGACTCGGCGGATACGGATTCTCATTCGTGTTCAGCTTGACCCATTCGCCCTCCTTCGGCTGGAGTCCGGGCGTGTACGGATGCAAGCTCCGCACGTGCGGGAGCGCAAGTTGTTCAAACGACTTCACGTTCATCAATCACCTCGACAAGTTCAGGGCAAACCCGCCAAGAAAGGAACTCGCCGATTCGACCCGCCCACGCAAGGATAATCGCCGCGCCGCGCGGCACAGCCTGAGCCCGAAACGCGGAAGCGGCATCTTGCATTTTGCCGCTTTATTACGCGGACCAGCGGCAGGGAGCGGCTGCCCGCTTTTCGTGTATGGTACCGTCATTCGCACCCAGCCGCCCGGCGGGACGGACGCCCGCGATGCGTTGGCTTACTCGCCAAAGCGGATGGACGCCGAACGGCCGTGGGCGTCGAGATCCTCGATTTCGCTGAAAACTTCGATTGCCGGGAGCGCGCGTTTCAGGCTGGCCGCATTGTATTCGACCAAGCTTGTCTTCCGGAAAAAGTCGCTGGCGCGCAAGCCGCTCGAAAAGCGGCCGCTGCGGCCGGTCGGCAGCACATGGCTGGGACCGGCTACAAAATCGCCGAGAACGGTCGGACTAAAATCGCCGGCAAGAATCGATCCCGCTGTCGTGATTTTCTTGATACAAGTCGCCCGTGCCTTGGCCGGGAGGTGGAGTTCAAGATGTTCCGGCGCCACGAAATTCGCGATCGCGATCGCCTCGTCGATGTTCGTCGCCTCGATGGCGACGCAGCCGCGTTTCACTGCTTCCTTGAGAATCGCCGACCGTTTCAATTGCCCCATCTGCTCCTCAACTTGTCGCTCAACCGCATCGATCATCTTCTTCGAAAACGCCACGAGGTATACCGGGCATTCGGAATCGTGCTCCGCCTGCGAAAGCAGATCGGCTGCCACGAAAGCCGGATTCGCCTCATCGCCGGCGATGACCATCACTTCGCTCGGTCCCGGCAGCAGATCGATCCCGACACGGCCAAAGAGGAGGCGCTTCGCCTCAACCACGTACGCGCTTCCGGGTCCGAAAATTTTGTCAACAGCCTGAATCGTGCGGGTCCCCAGCGCCATCGCGGCGATCGCCTGAACACCGCCGACGCGGTAAACTTCATCGACACCGACCATGTGCAAGGCGGCCAAAATTTCCGGCGAGACCTCGCCTTCCGCGTTCGATGGCGTGAAGGCCGCGATCTCCGGCACGCGCGCCGCTTTCGCGAGCCCGGCTGTCATGATCACGGTCGATACCAAAGGCGCCTTCCCTCCCGGCACATAAATACCGACGCGTTTGAGTGGATAGAATCGCTCGCCAACCGTCGCGCCGTGACGGTTCTTCATCGTCCAATTCGCGGGAATCGTTCTCCGGCCAAACTCCGTCACCGCCGCGATGGATTCGCGGATGGCTTTCCGGGTTTTGACCGGAAGGCCGCGCGCGGCTTTCCGCAGCTGGTCCTTGGATACACGAAATTGCGACGGCCGCAGCGCGGCTTTGTCGAACCGGGCGACGCAGTCGCTTATCGCGCGGTCTCCGCGCTTCTCGACGTCCGCGATGATCGAGCGCACCGCTGCCTCGATCTTTTCCGAAGCGCCTGCCGATCGGCCAAGCCGCGCCAGGCGGGAATAAAATTGTGGTGACTTTGTTGAGAGGCGTTTCATCGCTGTCTGAATCTCCTGTCCAGCGTGTTCCCGTTCGGCCAACAAGCAACGATTTAAACAAAACACTGCCAGCAGGAAGGCGAAAGCGGCAGCCGCGAGGAGCGCCGCGAAGCCGCCAATTTAATCAGAACAGCCTTCCGTCCGCATGCAACGGATTTGCGCCTGACTTCGCCTGGAGAACGTGCTTGGATCGGCGAAAAACCACCGCCACGATCCGCCAAGTCCCAACTTTATTCATGGCCAAGAAAGCGAAGAAAAAGCCCGCCGCTCGAACCGACAGCAAGCACCGTCAGCCATCGCGAAAAGCCGCGATCGATAAAAGGCTGCCTTCCGGACCTTCCGCGGCCGACGCGGCTGAAGATGCCCGGAGCGCGGCGACACCGGTGGAATCGCTCACGGTGCCCCCGCCCCGGACCTATCCAAAACCGGAGAAGGCTTATAAGGACCTCGATTTCCTGACGAGCGCGCCCGCCCGCTCAATTCGCGTGCAGTGCGAATTGCTGGAGCCGGAGATCCGCTTTCGCAAACACGGAGTTCGAAACACGATCGTCCTCTTTGGATCCGCCCGCATCCCCAATCCGAAGCGCGCCGAGCAGAATTTAAAGGCGATCGAGCGTGAGATCGCCCGCGGCAAAAGTCTCTCGCGAGAACAAAAACGCCGCCTCGATCAGGCCCGGCGTATGCAACGGGCCTCGCATTACCATGAGGAAACGATCCGGCTTTCCCGCGATCTGACGGCATGGTCAAAAACCATCCAACCGGCGGGCAAACGGTTTTACATTTGCTCGGGGGGCGGCCCCGGAATCATGGAAGCCGCCAACCGAGGCGCCTACGAAGCCGGAGGCAAATCGGTCGCGCTCGGCATCAGTTTACCGTTCGAGCAGCATCTCAACTTATTCGCGACCGAGGAGCTCAGCTTCGAGTTTCACTACTTTTTCGTGCGCAAATACTGGTTCCTTTATCTCGCGAAGGCGCTCGTTGTTTTCCCGGGCGGTTTCGGCACGCTGGATGAATTGTTTGAGATGCTGACGCTGGTCCAGACGCAGAAGACGAAAAAATATTTGCCGATCGTTCTGTTCGGAAGCGAGTTTTGGAACGACGTCGTCAACTTCGAAGCTTTGGCCAACTGGGGCGTCATTTCCCACGAGGACCTCGACCTGTTCCGCATTTCCGACAGCGTCGAAGAAACCCGCGACTACCTGATCGAAGAATTAACGCGATATTACCTCTAGCGGAAATTCCCGCACGCGCCGAAGTCGCGCATTCCGTACAATCCCATGAGAATAAACTCCCCCGCCACCAGCCGCAGCGGGTTGCCAGTGCGACCGCGCCCCTTTATCCCCTTTTTGCTGACCATCGCCGCGCTCCTTTTGGGAAATGCCGCCTCCGCCCAATCGGAGTTCCGCGGGCTCTGGGTCGACGCTTGGGGCACCGGCTTCCTGAACCAGGCCCAAGTCAATGCGCTCGTGCAAGATGCCCGCGAGAACCATTTCAACGCGATCATCGTCCAAATGCGCCGGCGCGGTGACGCGTTCTATCTGCCGAACGCCCCAAACACGGAGCCTCGCACGACCGCGCTGGCTTCCGGCTTTGACGCGCTTGCGGCGATCATCGAAGCGGCGCACAGCGGATCGCCGCGCATTGAAGTGCATTGCTGGGTCACGACATTCCCGGTCTGGAGCAGCGAGTCGACACCGCCTCCGCAGCCTGGACACGTTTTCAACCTGCACCCCGAGTTCCTCATGGAGCGCTCCACCGGAGAGCAATTTATCGGCGAAGGGTACTACGTCGACCCCGGTCATCCTGAGGCGATGCGGTGGACCGCGCGGATGGCCAAGGACATCGTCACCAACTACGAGATTGACGGGTTCCACTGGGATTACGTCCGCTACCCCGCCCGCGATTCCGGTTACAATCCAGTCGCGATCGCCCGCTTCAACGAAGAGTTCGGCCGCACCGGTGTGCCCGATCCCAGCGACGAGGTCTTCTCCGACTGGCGCCGGCGCCAAGTCACCGATTTTCTCCGCTGGATCAATGCTGATTTGCTCGAGATCCGACCTGGACTTGCCATCTCGGCGGCTGTCTTCTCGAACCGCTCCGATGCCTACGCGAATCGCTTTCAGGATTGGGCAATGTGGAACGCCCATGGGCTCATCGACCTCTGCATGCCGATGACCTATACCGCGAACAACTCCATTTTCATCGACCGGACCGGCGACGCCGCCGCGCACCAAGGGATCCGGCATGTTTACGTCGGCCCCGGCGCCTATCTGAACACGAAAGAAAACACCGTCACCCAGCTCCAATACGTCAGAAGCACCGGGCTGCAGGGAACGATGTTCTACAGTTACCGGGTGCCAAACAGTGGAACCGTCGACCGGCACGGCACCCTCAACTATGTCCGGAACCAGTACCAGCCGGTTTGGAGCGATACACCGGCCCTGCCTTGGAAATCCGCAAACGGCATTGCCAAAGGACGAATTGTCGACAGTGAAACGGGCCAGCCGGTTTACAACGCGTTCGTGACAATCGACGCGGATGCTCCCGGCGGCTCCGTTCAATTGAGCTGCGTTCAGGGCGGGTTCGCCTTTTTTGATCTTCCGCCCGGCGAGTACGCCGTGCATGCTTCCGCCGATCACCGATTTGCGGACGGATCCCTCGTCGTAACCGCGGGGCAGGTGACTCACCTGGAGCTGTTTCTCGGCGAAGGGCAGCCGCCAGAAACCAGCCGCCTGACGGATTTTGAAGACGCGGATCCTGAAGCTGCCAGCGGATCCTTTCTCTTTCGCCAGCCCTCCCTGTCCGGATCAACCAGCGGCAACCTCCAATCATCTCCGAACTCGACGCGAATCACGGGCGATTTTCCGGCGGGGAACTCCAGCAGCCTCGCCCTGCAAGTCGAGTTCGCCTTCCAAGACGGCCTGCCGAATCCCTGGCTGCGGCTCACGACGAGCAATACCTCAATTCTCCCAAACCCGATCATTCCGCTCGATCGAGCTTTGCGGTTTGATGTCTGGACCAATCAAGACGTTTATATCGCCGTCGGCATCCGCGACAACCACGCGGTTGGACCAATCGGAAGCGATGGGGGCAACTCAGGGCCGCTCGAATGGGCAGGAGGAGTCACCGACCACATTCGCGAGGGCGTCGACGGTCCCGGCGCCGTTCCTCCACTGGGATATTTGGTAAAAGCAGGCGCCTGGACCCGGCTGTATTTTTATTTTCCCAGCGATCCAGTGAAGAGTTTCACCGGCAACGGGGTCCTGAACTCCGCCTTCGCGGTATTCGAGCATCTCGCAATCGTTCCGGTCATTGACAACGAAGGGGCTTACTCCACCGATCCGTTCAACATTTTCCTGGATAACTTCGAGCTGACGTTCGATCCACAGTATTCAACCTTTGAATACTGGGCCGGCAAGACACTGCCCGAAGGCGAGCGCCAGCCCGCCGAAGACTTTGGCGGCTATGGAATCCCCAACCTCCTTCGTTATGCTTTCGTCATGGATCCACTTCATCCCAACCGCGATCAGCTGCCGTCCGTGACAGCCGCGGAAGTCGACGTGAACGGGAGCGCGGAACGGCGCCTGCAAGTCAACTACGTGCGACGAACGAACGACCTGGAACTCCGCTGGTTCGTCGAAAGTTCGAGCGATCTCATCCTTTGGACTCCCGTTTCCGGCGTTGAAACCGTTCAGCCGCGCGACGTCGAATCGGAATTCGTGACGGTGACCGATACGGAACATATCAACACCCAGGACCGCCGGTTCCTTCGGGTTCGAGTCGAGTAAAGCGGCACGTTTCCTTCACCCGCGGGCGGGCAACTAAAAACGAATAACATCCCCCAGCCCTTCTCAATCCAGCCGGCTGATCCGCCAGAACCGTCGATTGCCCGCCGCGGGATCATCGAACGTCAGCAATCCGTTTTGATCCGTCTCATACACTCCCGCGAGCACCGTCCATGCAAGCAGGTCCGATGACGCTTCGATCACGTATTCCGCGTTGGGAGCGGCGCGCATCGTCACTCGGGTTCCGCCGCCTCCGAGCGGCACGACTGTCTCCACTCGCGCCGTCCAGTCCTCGACTGGAACCGCCCGGCGATCGACTTGGAATGATTCAAACAGCGTCCCCGCGGAGCCCGCGGGCGCGGTCAAGGATTCGCCGAACGGGTCCTCATGAAACAGCATCGCTTTCCCCGAACGTATGGGGGCGGGATCCGCAAAAATCGTCACCGGCGCCTCCATGTCATCGATAAACAGCGCGATGTTCTCGCGGACCGCCTCAATCCGAAGGCGGACCCATTCGTTGACCGCCGCCCGCTGCGGCGAGCGAATCGCGCGCGAGTCACCGTTGACTCCCTGCGTGATTCCGCCCGTCCCCACGCGATAATAATAGCGCCCAATCAACATCGTATTGCCATCTTGAATACGATAAAAATTCAGATAATGACCAAAACTGCCGGAATCGTCGGTTCGCTGCTGCACAAAATAGCCGTCCCTCAGATTATCGCTCATCCGGATTCCAATGCCGCCCCAAGTGGTCGAACCGGCGGAATTGTTGCTGGCAAGATAACTGAGGAGGCTCGCTTCAACCGCGGAATCCTCCATGTCCGCCGGACCCCATGTCTGATAAAGAATCTGGTTACTGGCTGGAGCGACATTGTTCGCGCTCGTCCGCAACGCCCGTCCGTCGCCGTCAGGCGCCGCGGGAAGCACCGGGCCTGTCAGTGTTGTGTAGTCGAAGTTCCGCTCCCACCGGCCGTTGCCGGATGCTCCCGGCGGATTCATGACGAGAAAGCCGTAGCCAGGCGGGGCCGACCCGCTGAAACCGTCAAACATCACCGTTTTCCAATCGCTCGGCGCCCAAAACCGTTCGGGATCACTTTCAACGAAAACGAAACGGACCGCGTCCGCTGAGAGTACACCTGACCCCGCATTGCTCAGCTTGACAAAACCGTCCGTCCCGGCGCGGAACGGATGGGTTCCGAGAAGATTCCATTTTCCCCCATTGATCCGCTGATTGCGAATTACGACATGCTCGCCTTCGTGGTGATGCACCGTATACTGCGCGGCCTGTGTTCCAGTCGGATTCGATGCCCACCAAGCGTAAACGCGATAGAGACCGTCACGCGCAAGATCGGGAGTCCAAGTTGCCTCAGCGGTCGGCAGCGTGCTGAAGAAATGGTTGAGGTAGTATTGTTCGTCATGGTTTGCCTGCGCCACCCAGGAGCCAGAGCGGGAAAACTCTTCCACAGTATTGTCCATCGTGATTGCGGATTGAACCGTCCATGCGCTCACAACTCCGCGCTCGGACGAATCCGAGATAGAATTGACAACACCCTCGCCTTTCACCCAGGCGGTGGTCGAGCCGCCGCCATCGAGGCTGATCGACTGTTCGATCCCGAGGTCCGCCATCAATTGCCCCAGTTCCATATGCGTCATCCCGACGCTGAATCCCGGCTGGCGCCCGTCCACTGTGACCAGCCAGGCGCGGTACGGATTGAGTGAATAGCCAATCGCCGTGCGCGGATGCCGGGTGTCGTAATGGCTGCTCGTGGTGCTCTCATTATCCACGGTGACAAGTACACCATGGGACGTCACAAAATGCCCGCGGCCGGCGATCGCGTCGGTGATCTTGTCCCAGTCGCCGGGGCTCGCGGGAACGAAGCCGGACGACAGCTTGGTCCGTTTGGGAATCGCCTGATGGTTTCCGGAAAACCCGAGAACTGAGCGGCCGCCTTCCGGGCGCATCGCTGTGCTCGCTCCGCCGATGAACTGACCGTCGATCAACGTGAAACTGTTCGTCATCCGATTCGACGTGTCATAAAACCCCGCGTTCACCGCCGCGATCGCATGGCTGCGCTCCGCCATGCTGCTGGTCCGTTCATTTGACGAGCCGGCAACATTTCCGGCTGTCTTAAAGACCGGAATCAATTCGACATTTCGATTGCTCATGTCGATCTCAAAGATCTGAATACTCCAGGCCGGATTGGCGTGCGTCGCCGTCTGCCACGAGACCCCCGGCGCCAGCTGCCGTTTGGGACCATACTGCATGTTCGGGTAATAAGCCGGCCACAGCGCGACGGCGGGAAAGACCGCGCAAAAGATCAAAAACGCGGCACGGTAAAATAAGAACCTGGTCATGATCGGTGCTCTATCACCTGACCAGTTACTTTTGCAACGGTTTCCTTGGCCGACGGAAACTCCAATCGTCAACCGGATTCGCGGAATTATCTTTTATGAAACCGTGATTCGTGGCATGAATTTTCCCCGTCATGCAACGCCTCTTTCTTTTTTTCGGCCTGATTATCGGCGGTATCGCTTCTGCCTCCAGCGCGACTCCATCCCGCATCAACCTGGACTATTACTTTCCGGATCGTGCCGGCTATGACGAAGCGATTCCGACACCGGCGTCGGTTATCGGCTTTCAACCGGGAGAATGGCATCTCAGACACGACCAGATCGTCAGTTATCTCCGCGAAATTGCCGACCGTTCCGACCGGATGCAGCTGGTCGAATACGCCCGAACTCACGAAGAAAAGCCGCTCTGCTTTCTTCAGGTGAGCGATCCAAAGAACCTCGCCCGTCTCACCGAAATTCAAAAAGCGCGCGAGGCCGCCCTTAACGGTGATTCCGCCGACACGCCGCTGATCGTCTGGCTCGGCTTCAGTATCCATGGCAACGAACCGAGCGGCGCCAATGCCGTCCCCCTTCTCGTCTACCATCTCGCCGCTGCCACCGGACCGCGGATCGAGCGTTTACTCGAGGAAACCGTCATCCTGATCGATCCGGCCTTCAATCCCGATGGTCTCGACCGATTCGCCCATTGGGCCAATACCCATCGCGGCAGTCAGCTCGTTGCCGACCCGAATCACCGCGAGCACACACAACCGTGGCCGACCGGCCGATCCAACCATTTCTGGTTCGATCTCAATCGCGACTGGCTGCCGATTGTGCACCCCGAAAGCCGCGGACGGATCACGCAGTTTCATCGCTGGCGCCCGCACGTGATCGGTGATTTTCATGAAATGGGGACCGACCGGACCTTTTTCTTCCAGCCAGGCGTTCCAGCCCGCAACAATCCGCTGACGCCTGAACGCAATTACGAGCTGACGGCGCGCATTGCGAAGGTCAATGCCCGCAACCTCGACGCGATCGGCTCACTCTATTATACGCGGGAGACCTTCGACGATTTCTACGTCGGCAAGGGCTCGACCTATCCCGACCTTAACGGCGCGATCGGCATCCTTTTCGAACAAGCCAGCTCGCGCGGTCATCTCCAGGAAAGCGACCATGGCCCGGTGGCCTTTCCTTTTACAATTCGCAATCAGCTTACCGCCGCCCTCGGCACACTCGAAGCGGCTCACGAAATGAGCGACGAAATCAAGGCCTACAGCCGCTGGTTCTACGAGTCGGCCGCCGAACTGGCCGCCGCTGAACCGATCCAAGCGTTCGTCGTCGCCTCATCCAGCGATCCCGTGCGCAACGCCGCGTTCCTCGATATCCTTATCAAACACCGTATCCGCGTCCATCACCTCGCGAAGGATCTCGAAGTCGACGGCGAAAGCTTCACCGCGGGAAAAGCGTGGATCATTCCAATCCAGCAACCGCAAGGCCGACTGGTAAAATCGCTTTTTGAACGCCCGACATCATTTGAAGAAAATGTCTTTTACGATATTTCCACTTGGGCATTGCCGCCTGCCTTCAACCTCAACGATCGTCCGGTTGCGAAGGACCTTTTCTCTGCGGCTCTCCTTGGGAGTGAAGTCATCAGCACAGAGATCCCGGAAGGTGAAGTCCATGGACGCAGTGAGGTCGGGTATGTGTTCAGCTGGGACAGCCTTGACGCGGCAGTCGTCCTGCAGCGCCTCCTGGCCAGCGGTCTGAAAGCCAAGGTGGCCACGCAGCCGTTCACCGTCCGAGCGGACCGCGGTCGGCAAACGTTCACTCCGGGCGCGATTCTTGTACCGGTCCCCTTTCAAGATCGTTCGGCCGACGAAATCCATGAGCTCCTCGAGAAGGCAGTCGACGGCTGCTCGGTGCAGGTCGTCGCGGTTGTATCCGGTCTCGCTGCCGAGGGTGTTGATCTTGGAAGCCCGAGTTTCGTGATGCTCGATCAGCCGCGGGTCATGATCGCCGTCGGCAGCGGCGTCTCAAGCGCTCCGGCAGGCGAAACCTGGCACCTGTTTGATCAGCGCCTGCAAATGCCGGTGAGCCTGGTCGAGACTGACCGGATCGGCGGCGTCGATCTCAGCCGTTATACAGTGATCATCCTCCCGGACGGCAGTTACTCCGCTTTGAGCAGCCGCACGGTGGGCGACCTCAAAAACTGGGTCCGAAGCGGAGGTACGCTGATCGCGTCCCAACGGGCCGCGCGCTGGGCCGTATCCAAAGATCTTGCGTCGGCGAATTTCTTCGAGGCAAAAGCGGACAATGCGAGCGAACCGAAGCGTCTGCCGTACGGCGACGCCGATTCGATCGAACGCCTGAAACGCATCAGCGGCGCGATCCTTTCCGCCCACGTCGATTCCACTCATCCGCTCGGCTACGGATTCCACGACGAATCCATTACGCTGTTCCGCTCAGGCACGCTGTTCATGGAACCTTCGGCCAATCCGTATTACACACCGGTCCTCTACCGTAAAGCTCCGTTGTTCAGCGGCTATGTCTCCGACAAAAACGTGGAAGCACTCGCCGAATCGGCGGCAGCGATCGCCGACCCGCAAGGCGCTGGCGCCGTCATTCTTTTCGCGGATAATTTGAATTTTCGCGGCTACTGGCTCGGAAGCAGCCGGCTGTTTCTCAACGCGGTCTTTTTCGGGAAGGCAATCGACAGCATCTCCGTCAATTGAAGAAACGCCGCAATCGCTTCGCGGCCGCGCACGTGAAGGCGTGAGCCCAACCGGCTCACGCCGGCAGCTACGGATGAGCCCGGCAGCCGAGACCCTCCCTACCGCGCCGGCGCGTCGAGACCGAGTGACCGGAGGAGGCCCGTGATGAACGGGATCACTTGTTTCTTTCGGCTGACGATTCCCGGCAGGTCAAAAATCTCGTTCTTCTGAACAGCGGCGTACGGAATGCGCTCGATCAGCTCGGTGTTGCCTGCCACCGCCAAAAGCGAGTTCTGACTGTTGATGTCTGTAATCAGCAAACTCGAGAAAAACAGACCTTCCGCCTTTTGCACCTCTCGCAACGCCTGTACGAGCGCGTCCGAATGCTCCCAGAAGTTCGCAAAACCGAGTTCTTCCACCTGGGAAACGGAAAATCGAATCCCAAATTCGTTGTAAATCTTCAAATCGCTGCGCACCACCTCGCGCGGTGTGTTGTCCAAAATGACCGATCCCGCTGAGAAGATGACTTCAGCTAATTCCGCTGATTCAACGCCCGCGATTTTGCTCAGCCACGCGAGTGCATCCCGGTCTTTGGCTGTCGTTGTCGGACTGTTCAAATGGAGCGTGTCGGAAATGATTCCCGCCATCATCAGGCCCGCGATCTCGGGCGACGGTGTCAGCGACTCTCCGCGAAACAGTCCGGCGATTATGGTGCAGGTCGAACCGACCGGCTCGTTGATGAACAGGATCGGCTGCTGCGTGTGCAGATTTCCCAGCCGGTGGTGGTCGACGATTTCACGGATGTTGACTTCCGCGGCACCGGGGACGGCTTGGGAAAGTTCGTTGTGATCGACCAAGATGATGTTGGTCGGAATCGGCTTTAAAAGATCGGTATTGGTAAAGATGCCGACGAGTTTGTACGTTTCGTCAACCACCATGAACGCCGGCGCGTGAATCGCGGTAACCTTGCGGCGAACCCCCGCAAGGCGCATGTCCGGTTTGAACGAAAAGAATTCCCGCTCCACCAAACGGTCAATCGTCGACGCCGCACGAATTGCCCACGCTGTCGTCGCTGAATCATACGGACTGACAATAAGATACACCCCTCGTTCGCGCGCCAGTGCGATCGTCTCCGAAGAAACTTCCAGGCCGCCGCTGATCACGAGCAGTTTAACCCCTTGTTCAATCGACTTTCGCTGAATGTCTTGTCGGTCGCCGACCACCACGATCGTCCTCGACGGCGGAATTTGCTCCCGCTCCTCCAATCGGCCAAACGAGCGGATGTCCATCGCGCCGACCTTAACAAACAAATCCTCACAATCATCCGCTTGATCCGGAGCGTGCAGCACCGTCGCCTTCAAGGCACTCACGATCGACGCGATCGACGTATGCACCCGGCGCATTTCGCGGGGCTCCCGCAATTTCGGAATGAAAAACTCGCCGAGCTGGAAAACGGAGATAAACCCCTCGAGGCGTTCCTCCTCCCCGACAACCGGCAAGATGCGCACATCGTGCCGGTCGATCAGCTCCAGCGCCTCGGAACAGGTCGCCCGAATCGTCGTCTTCACGACATCGCGAACCATGATGTCTTCCACGCGCGGCGTCACATCCCCGATAAAAACGGGCAGTTCGACTCCGAAGCGCTGGAGAATCGCGTCGATCCGCGCGTTCGAATTGCCGCACCGGGCCGCCACATGATCGGGCTCCCCGATCTGTCGTTTAAAATCGGCGTATGCCAGCGCCGCGCAAATGGAATCCGCATCCGGGTTGCGGTGACCAAAAATGTAGGTGGGAGAAGACATGAACGGAAAAGTCTACCCCGATTTTCGCGTCGCGCACGCCGGAAAAACAGGATTTCGCATGTGCGAAACCCATTTTTGAGTCAATCGAGTTCGAGCGGCATGTGCTTCGGCGATGGCCCCGTCACTGCTGTCCAGAAAAATGGATTCGGCCCCCCGGGAATTTCGGCGGCGCAATGCCGCGGTTCACGGTTTTGTCTGTCCTTCTTTTTCACCAACCCGACATACCGTTCAAGGGACCGGCAAGCGAGTTACCGGCCCAGAAAAAATTACCCATACCAACAGAGTGGACGATATTCTTCGATCGCTCCCCATCGCTTTGCCTCACAAACACTCCGTCTCCGTCCGGGCCTGCGGTGTCCCGATACCAGGCGACATTGCCGCCGAGATGGGCCACGTGGCCGCCTTCGCTCCCGTAAACCGCAGCCACCGAATGCCACACCCCGCTCGCTTGAAGACCGCGCGTGAAAGCGATCGGGGTGGTCGACGGGTCGCTCGTTGTCAGTCCCGTGATGACCCCAAAAGCCAAGGTTTCGATCTCATGGAAATCCGGTGCGATTGCAGATTTGTCCGCGTTCAGAATCGCGCCGCCTCGGTAGTCGTGATACCGGGGCGCGGAGCGGATTCGATCGGTCACTGACTTCCAGACGGCGCCGTCGTTGAGCCCTGCGCCTTGCGCCAGCGCGGCGGCATATCGCATCGCATTCGCTGTAATCGCGGAAGGAGCGGCGGTCGGCTTGCCGATCCCATCCAAATTATTCTGCGGAAGGTTTCCTTCATTATCGCTCCCGTAGATCAAGGCGGCTTCGGCAATTCTGCGGATTTTGTCCCGATCCGCGGTTCGGGTGGCGGATCTGCGGTTTTGCTCCGCGACCGGTGCCAATACGGCGGCGAAGAAGCCAATAACGACGAACAGGGTGAGAAGTTCAGCAAGGGTGAATGCTTTGGGGGACGGTTTTCGTTTCATGGTATTTCGGGGTTTGGTCTTGAGTTGGATGCACTGTGAGCGGGGGCGGGCATGGGACGCTCTCGGTCAAAAAAAAGAGCCAGACCGGAAGGATCTGGCTCTTCGTGAATTCTTTCCTGCAAAGCGCGATTCGCGCGATGCGTTGGAGTCGGGTTAGGGACCCTTTTGACTGTTCAACGGACCAGCGACCGTGTTGCCAGCCCAGACATAGTGCGAGGAGAGGAGAGATTCCAAAATGTTCTTGGTACGCTCCCCATTGCTCCGCTTGATGAAGATTCCCTTGCCGTCAGTGCCTTCGGTGTCTTTATACCATGCGACATTGCCGCCGATGTAGACGATGTGGCCGCCATCGTTCCCGTAAACCCCAGCTGTGTTGTGCCACAGTCCGGAAGTCTGCAAACCCCGGGTAAAAGCGATCGGAGTGTTCGACGGCTGGCCGGTGCTCAGGCCGCTGATCACGGCGAAAGCAAAGGTTTCCAGGGCGCTGAATTCCGGAACGATCGCGGTCTTCGCGGCGTTCAGAATCGTGCCGCCCTTGTAAGCCTGATAATTCTGCGCGTTGGCAATACTGTCGCTCGCCGATTTCCAAACCGCACCGTCATTGATCCCGCCACTGTGAGCGAGCGCGGCGGCATAGCGAAGCGCGGTAGTGGTGACTGCGTTCGGGTTGGTGGTTGGCTGGCCGATCGCGTCGAGGTGATTCGGAGGAAGCTGTTCCCGATTGTCGTTGGCGTAAATCAGAGAAGCCTGACCGATTTGGCGCAGGTTGTTGGAGTCGACCGTCTTGCGGGCGGCATCCCGGACTTTCCCGACAGTCGGGATAAGAATCGAGGCAAGAATGCCAATGATTGCGATAACAGTTAGGAGTTCAATCAGGGTGAATGCCTGCTTGGGTTGTTTCTTCTTCATAATAGCGGTTTTGTAATTGAATTTGCTAAAGGAGAATTTCCTACCTCTATCACCAATTTTTCACATTTTTCACGGCTTGCGAGAATAAATGTTCTAATTGGAGACAATCAGCGTGAATTCTGAGCAACAGAATCGTGTTAATTGAGCATTCGACGGGACGAAGCAAGAAAAATTTTCGGGAATCGCCGGTTGGCCACAGCACTCTCATCTCCATTTCTCACGGGCATTCGACCACGACTCCGCTTTTCAGGTTCCACAGCTGACGGTAAGTTACAGAACATTATCTCCAAACAGTTACTTTTCAATGCCTGAGGGAAAAATTACGCAAGCGGACCAAACCGGCGTTTTCGAAAACCCGATTCGACTTGCCACGAGCCGTACGGCCGCATGAATACCGGGATATGAACGGGGACGCCCCAAGTTTCGTCGATCAGATCATCGAAGTGACCAGCCGCCTTCCCGGCCGTCCGTCCTGGGACGACTACTTTATGGCGACCGCCTTTCTGCTCGCTTCGCGCTCCGCCTGCGACCGCCTCCACGTCGGCTGCGTGATCGTCTCCGGTGCCAACGACAAGAACCGCATCATCGCCGCGGGCTACAACGGCTATTTGCCCGGCACGCCGCACGTTTCCCGAGTTCGCGACGAGCACGAGCAGGCGACAGTCCACGCCGAACAAAACGCGATCGCCGATGCCGCGCGGCGCGGAAGCAGCGTCGGCGGCGCGACGGCCTACATCACCCACTTTCCGTGCATCAGCTGCGCGAAGATCCTTGCCTCGGCCGGCATCCAGACGATCAAGTATCACCTCGATTACCGCAACGACGAGCTCGTCCGGGAAATCCTGGCCGAAGCCGGCGTGGCCATCGTGAAGTATTGAAGAGGAAGAAGATACTGGATCCAGGTGTCCAGGATCTTGGACCTTGTATCCAGAATCCAGATCTAGAATCCAGTATCTAGAATCCAGAATCCGCAAGCTTCTGCAGAAAGGAGGCGAGCCGTTCTTGGAATTGCCGGTCGTTTGCAGTAAACCAGCGTCGCGCTTCGCAGCCGATCTCCGCTTTCTCCGCTTGCGGCATCGCGATCAGCCGCTCCACAGCCTTTTCCAGCTTGCCCGAATCGACGTGAAAGTTCCACCCAAGCCTCCAAGGCGCCTTCCGTATCCACGGAACAAGCACACCCCGGCCGGCATCAACGAGCTCGTTCATCGGCGGTCCATCCGTCGTCAAAGTCACCGCGCGACACGACATCGCCTCCGCGAGGTAATGCCCCCAGCCTTCCGAAAGCGAGGGGCAAAGATGAATGCCGCAACGGTTCTGCAACATCCGCAGCTCCTCATCAGCAAGGTAACGGTCGATCAGTTCCACATTCGCGGGCACCCGCGCCGGAGCGTTATCCGGATGCTGAACCAGCGTCAGCACCGGCCACTCCGGATGCTTTTTCCAGAGGTCGATGAGCAGACCGGTGTTCTTGACGGTGCTCCGTCCCGCCAAATGAAAGAAGCGCCCGTAGTCCGGTTCGATTTCTTCCATGCGGCGATCCTCCGATGTAAACCCGATCCAGTGAACCGATGGATGATGACGCGAAAAAATCTCCGCCGCATGACGGGTTTTGCACAGCACGTGGTCAACACGCCGCAACCGGCCGATCTGCCGCTCCGGGTAGCGTTCCTGATTCGGGATCAAAAAGTTCACCTTCACGCTCCTCGTCCAAAGCGGTGCAATCCGCTCAAGATGAAAAGCCGCATCGACCGAATTCTTTGGCAAAAACAACGGATGCAGGCCGCGCACGCGCGGCCTTTGGATCTCCCAACCGGGCCGGCAGGCCGTCAGCGCACGCTCCAAAAGGACGGCGTCTCGATCGAGCCCCGCACCGTTTTGTCGTCCCAGTATCAACACCTCGTTCATCGCGCTGTGACGGCGCGTCCACCCGCACGCCCGTCAGGCGGCAACCTTCCTCCGGAGCGCCCGAACCTGGCAAGCCTGGACTTCCAGCGAATCCCGACGATCGCCGATCGATGAAGGCGCGGCTTCATCGCTACAAAGGCCCCGCAGCGAATCTTCCCCGAAGATTCGAATTCCCCGCAGCGAAACTTCCCCGA
>CAZYAN010000021.1:0-19449 GCA_964645585.1 uncultured Opitutales bacterium | reverse complement strand
GAAGATTCGAATTCCCCGTAGCGAATCTTCCCCGAAGATTCGACCCGGCCGGTGAAATCCCCTTCGCCCCGCCAATCGCCCGCGCGAGAAATGCAGGGTTCATTACAAACGTCCGTTGACAGCCCCGGCTGACCCGCTTCTCTGGTTTGAGTAGAGGCCTCCCATGACGAAATACCAGATCCAGATGCGAACCCGGCGCCATGCCCGCATCCGGCGTGTCAAGCAACTGCTCCGCTGGATGCCGCGGAAGGCGACGCTGGAGCGGTATCCGGTCCTCAAGTGGTTCGCCAAATCCGCGCGGCAGCGCCCTTATCTCTGGTCATTCAAAGTTAAGCACTGCACCCCCGCCTTCTACGCCGGCTCGATAATCTCGTTTCTGCCGCTGTATGGAAGTCAGCTCTTGTTCGCGTTCTTGGCGGCACTCCTCTTCCGCGCCAATCTTCCGATCACCGGAGCCCTTCAGTTCATCACAAATCCGTTTACGATGGTCCCCCTTTATTACCTCACGTACCGGGTCGGCCGATGGATCATCGAGTTCACCGGCTACGGCGAGGGGATTAACCGCGTCGCCACCAACGTTAACGCGCTGATGATTGGCGGCGTCATTGTCGGCGCTTTCGTCGGCGCTGTTCTCGATGTCGCCTACCGGATCGCCGCCTACGAAGCCCGGAAATTCAAACTGGCGCCGTTGAAAAAGCAATTGGATGCCGCCACGAAGGCAGCGGCCGCCGGGAAGTCGGCGGTCAATGTAAAAGAAGACACGGAAAATCCTCCGCTCGCTCCCTGACTGGACCTCCCGTTCGAAAATCCCACGCTTGCTCCTTTTGGGTACACTCTCTCCAGGTCGTCCCTATCGCGGAAGGATCGCGCCGTCGCCGACCGGACACCTTCACCTCGGTCACGCGGCGACGTTCTGGACCGCGTTTCGCCGCGCCCGCGACGCCGAGGGAACGCTCATACTGCGCGTGGAGGATCTCGACGCCGCCCGCTGTCGCGGCAAGTTCGTCGAGGCGATGTTCGAGGATCTGCGCTGGTTTGGCCTTTCCTGGGAGGAAGGTCCCGACACCGGCGGCCCGCGCGGGCCCTACAAACAAAGCGAGCGTCGCCCTCTCTACATCGACGCCTGGCAACGTCTGGCGAATGCCGGCTTCCTCTATCCCTGCTCCTGCTCCCGGCGCGACATTCAGCGATCGGTGCGCGCTCCGCATGCCGGCGATGACGAACCGGTTTACTCAGGCGCCTGCCGGAGCTCGAATCCAAAACGCGACCGCGCTGGAGTGAGCTGGCGTTTTCGGGTGCCCGACGGCAAAGCCATTTCGTTTTTCGATCATGGACAGGGCGAACAAACCTTTGTCGCCGGCCGCGATTTTGGCGACTTTGTCGTCTGGCGAAAAGACGACGTGCCGGCCTACCAGCTTGCCGTCGTCGTCGACGATCACGCCATGGGGATCACTGAAGTTGTGCGCGGCGCCGATCTGCTTCTTTCCACCGCGCGCCAGATTCTCCTCTACCAAGCACTCCGACTGCCGGCTCCGGAGTTTTACCATTGCCCGCTCGTGACAGACAGCAACGGCGTCCGGCTCGCTAAACGGTGCCACTCGCTCAGTCTGCAAACCTTTCGTGCCCGGGGGACGTCGCCAGAGAACCTCCGAATTCTCCTGCGTAACGGGAAGGTTCCTGACAAAGTCCGTTAAAAATCGTTCAAACGGTTCAAAGAGCCGACGTCCACGACAATTGCGTTGCCCGGATTTCCAAACGGTTAACACTATGCCGGCTGGTCTCCATGCTACTTCATTCCGGCAGCCGGTATCTTTACGCGGCTCTGTGCTTGCTTTTGATTGCGGTTTCGTCCGCTTTCACCGCAGGAACAGAACGCGCCTCCGTCCCTGAATTGCTCGCCCGTCAGCCGCTCACACAACCGCGAAATCGCGCCGCAACGGTACGGGAGATCGGACGTATCGAGCGCGCCCGGAAGGCCGACGCGATCGCCCGGGCGGAACGCGAAGGATTGCCGGTGCGCCTGACAACCCGGTCAGGCAATATCCGTGAATTGATGGCGTTCGTCGACGGACATCCGCTGTACGCGACTACTCGCAATTTCAACGCCGCCATCACGACAGCCGCCGACCGCACGCGTGCCGTGTTTGCCGTCGACGGCCGCGGATTCACCGTCGGCATCTGGGACGCCGGCGCGGCTCGCGCGAGCCCTGAAGCGTTTGGCGGGCGGGTGACAATCCGCGACGCGGCCGTCTCCAACGGCCACGCCACCCATGTGGCAGGCACAATCGGCGCAAGCGGCGTCAACAACCAGGCACAAGGGATGAGCCCGGCGGTTTTCCTCGATTCCTACGATTGGAACAGTGATCGGTCGGAGCTGACCGCGCGAGGCGCCGCTTATCCCGGTGAACCGGATACGATTTATATTTCCAATCACTCCTACGGCTACAGCTCCGGCTGGGGTGACGGCAGTTCAGGCGTCGCCTGGGAATGGTTCGGAACCGGCACATCCGCAACTGCCTACGAGGACGATTTTGGCAGATACAATTCCTACGCGCGCGAAATCGATTCGATCGCGTTCAACCTGCCCTACTTGCTGTCGTTCTGGGCCGGCGGGAATGACCGAACGGACAATCCCGTGAACGGAGCTCAGGTCCGAATCGGCTCCACCACGACGACCTACAACAGTCTCCTTCATCCGCCCGGGGACGCGTATTACAAAAACGGATACGACACTATCAGTTTCGAATCGGTAGCAAAAAACGTCGTCACTGTCGGAGCAGTCGCGGATGCGGTCACCGGTGGTCTGCGCGATCTTTCGCGAGCAACCATGGCGAACTTCTCCAGCTGGGGACCGACCGATGACGGACGAATCAAACCCGACATCGTCACCAACGGCGTCAGTGTTTACTCAACGAACTCGACCCACGACAGTGCCTACACCGGACGAAGCGGCACGAGCATGGCCACCCCCAACGCGTCGGGATCGGCCCAGTTGCTCGTCAGCTGCTTCGACAAGCTCTTCCCCGGCCACGCGATGCGGGCGAGCACACTGAAAGCATTGATCATCCACACCGCCGATGATCTCGGAGTTCCCGGCCCGGATTACACGTTCGGCTGGGGGCTTCTGAACACGGAAGCCGCCGCGGCCCAGATCGCTTCGCACCACACCAGCCCTGGCAGCCATCGTATCGTGGAAGACGAGTTGCGAACATCCGGCGGCGGACCCGACATTCGAACCTACGAGTTCCATTGGGACGGCGGATCCGCGATCCGCGCAACTCTCTGCTGGACCGACCCGGCGGGAACGGCAACAACCAGTCACGACAATCGATCCCCGCGCCTCGTCCATGACCTCGACTTGCGGATTATCGGCCCTGGCGGCGAGACGTATGAGCCTTTCGTGATGCCGTACACAGTAACTTGGCAGGAAGCCGACTTCTCCGCTCCGGCCATCACCGGCCGAAACACAACCGACAACGTCGAACAAATCTTCATTGCAACACCGCCCGCGCCAGGCGTCTACACCGCGGTTGTCAGCACGAACGAGCCGCTCATTCAGGACACCCAGGTTTTCAGTCTCATCATCAGCGGCTCCGCGCCCGTCACCGCGAATCCACCGGAAATCACCGCCATTTCCCCTGACGCGCCCGCCGGCAGCCCGACGATCATCACCGTCGACGGCAACGGCTTTCAGCTCGGGGCCGATATTCAGTTGACCCGCCCCGGCTACTCGGCCCGCGAGGCGCTGGGCGAAATGGTAACCGGCGACCGCATCGTCGCGCGAATCGACCCGGCCGCGCTTTCCGGCGGCGTGTGGGATGTTGTTGTGATCAATCCCGACGGAAAATCCGCAACGCTGCCGGCGGTCTTTTCCGTTCCGGAAACGTTGTGGGCCGACGACCTTGAAGGCGACACCAGCCTCTGGTTGCAGCAAGCCGATCCCGGCGTGACCGATTGGACACATCGCGGTTCTGGCGCGCGCTCGCCGGCGCACGCCTTCCACGCCGTGGTGCCAGCGACGGAGACAATTGATAATCTCTATTCGCCCGCCATCGATGTTCCCGCCGATGCGACCGATCTGCGTTTTCGTTTTTGGCACACCCACGACTTTCCCGCGAACGACGGCGGTGTTATCGAGTTCTCAATCGATAGCGGTGAATGGTTTGATCCAGGCAGCCCGGACGGCCGCTCGAGCTTCATTAGCGGGGGCTATTCGGGCGTGGTCACGGGCGCGATGGGCCCGCCTTCCAGCCGGAATCCGCTGGGCGATCGCGCCGCGTGGACGGGTCAGCGAACCGCATACGAAGAGGTGGTCATCGCTCTCGACGCGACAAAGTTTGCCGGAACGCGATTCCGCGCGCGCTGGCGTTTGGCGGCAAACGGCCAGACGGGCGGTGGCGGCTGGTCAATCGACGATCTTTCACTCGTGGGCACCCTGTCCCCGACCGCGGAACTGTTCGATTTCGCTTCCTGGCAAGCAGCGAATTTCTCGCTTGAGGAACTCAACGATCCAGCGATCAGTGCGCCCGACGCCGATCCCGACGGTGACGGTGCCGCCAACTTGCTCGAATACGCGCTCGGGAGGAATCCCCTCGCGCCCGATTTCGGCATCGGGCCAACCGCATCGCTCGTCGCGGACGAATCCGGAATGGTTCTGGTTCTGATCTTCACGCGACCCGACGGCGGGCGTCCCGATCTCGACTACGCGGTTGAAATCTCGCCGGACCTGAACACCTGGTCCGCGGTCTCTCCCGAAAACTGGACAGCGAGTTCCGACGGAACAACCGAAACCGTCACCGTACAACATCCGCTCACCGAGCACTCGACCGGCTTCCTCCGCCTCGCCGTCACCCGGAATCAGTAGCGCGGCGTAAGCCTCCGAGCTTGCGAAACTGTTGCAGCATGCATTTACCCTTTACCGGTCTGGAATTTCCAAACTGTTCGGAGTAGAATGTTTTTGACTATTCGGGTTCCTCCCGGCGTCTCTCAATCCGATATCCTATGCGGAACGAACTCCTGACAACCAATCGCAAGGCGCTGACGATCAACCTCGATTTTGCCAAATATGGCACGTTCGCGGAAATCGGGGCGGGACAGGAAACCGCGCGCTACTTTTTCCAAGCCGGCGCCTCGGCCGGCACCGTCGCGAAGTCCATCTCGGCATACGACATGAATTTCAGCGACGAGATCTACGGCAAATCCGGCCGTTATGTCTCGGAAGAGCGACTCAACCGGATGGTTCAGTACGAGTTTGACCTTCTCAAGGAGCGTCTCGCCGAGCCGCGCGGATCGGAGTCCACGTTCTTCGCTTTCGCCAACACCGTCGCGGCAAAAAGCTACCGCGGCACCCACGACTGCCACGGCTGGCTCGGCATCCGTTTTCAAGCTGCACCCGGCGGAGAACCGAATGACATCGTCCTTCACGTCCGGATGCTGGATAAAGAAAACGTTCAGCAGCAGGAGGCCCTCGGCGTCATCGGCGTCAATCTGATCTACGGAGCGTTTTATTACCGCGACGATCCCGTCAAACTGATCCGTTCCCTTCTCGACAATCTCGGTCCGGCGCGGATCGAGGTCGACTTGATCCGCTTCACCGGGCCTGCCTTTGCGCACCTGAACAATCGGCTCCTCAACCTCCAGCTGATCCAGCAAGGGCTGACGCGCGCGGTCATGTTTACCCCGGACGGCAAGGTCGCGCAATCATCCGAAGTCCTTTACAAAAAAGCGGTGCTGGTCGAGCGCGGCAGCTTTCGCCCAGTCACGCTCGTCAATGTCGACATGCTCACAATGGCCCGGAAGCAGTTCGGGGAGGAGCCGGAAGTCCAGGGCGAAAAGGTCGTCGTGCTGACCGAGATCACGATGAGGAACCTTCTCGCTGACGGAGAAGTGGACGATGCCGACTTCCTCGCCCGGGTCGATTTGCTCGGCGCTCTCGGCTATCACGTCCTCGTCTCCGATTATCCCGAATACTACCGGCTCGCGACCTACTTCCGGCGCTATACGAAGTCGATGGTCGGAATCGTTCTCGGGGTAAACAATCTCGTTGAGGTCTTCGATGAACGCTATTACGAAAACCTCGAAGGCGGGATCCTCGAAAGTTTTGGGCGCCTCTTCCGGAACACTGTTCGCCTTTACGTGTATCCAATGCGTCGTGACGCGCTCGAACGCTTCATCACCATCGATCAATCGATGGGGGAAAAACGCAACCCTTCCCCGCCCGATCTCGAATCGCACGAGTTTGTCACGGCAGACAATCTCCAGGTGTTCCCCCACTTGCGGCATTTGTACCGGCACCTGCGGTTCAACCAGTTTATCGTGCCGCTGGACGAATTTCACCCGAACTTGCCGCAGGCTTCATCGCGGCAGCTCCTCAGGGAAATTCGCGCCGGCGACCAGTCGTGGGAAAAGGCTGTCCCGCCGGAAACGGTCCAAATGATCAAGCAGCGGCAGCTTTTCGGCTTCCGCTCCGCAACCGCGGGAGAGCCGTCCCGGTCGCGCTGATCGATCAATCCTGCTCGAGCTCGACGTTCCAATACGCGAGGTCGAGAAAATGTTTCCACGATTCATACGCGGGACTTTTCAGGACGAAGCTGATGAACGGCCGGCGCTTCGGCCGGGTCGGCTTTCGCAGGAGGCGCATATTCGCCTCGTGAGGCAGCCGGTTCGCCTTGCGGATATTGCACGGAACACAGGAGCAGACGATGTTTTCCCAGTTCGTCTTCCCGCCGTAATGACGCGGGATCACGTGGTCGAGATTCAGCTCGCTTCGGTCAAAAACGCACCCGCAATACTGGCACTTGTTTTTATCGCGCTCAAAGACGTTGTTGCGGGTAAACTTGACTTCCTTCTGCGGAAGCTTGTCAAAGGCGTTCAGCAAAATGATCTGGGGCATCCGGATCCGATAGCGAACCGTATGCACACTCGCGACATCTTCCAGCGGTGGATTCTCGCGCGAAAAATCGATCCAATCCATCAGGCTGAACACCTGATAGCTGTCTTCCGCGGGGTGAATAACCTGGGCATGGTCCTGGCAAAGGAGGCTGAACGTTCGCTCCAGCCCGATGATATTCACGGCCTGCCACAGGCGATTCAATACCAGAACCTGCGCTGAAAGGGCGGATTCCATAGCGATTGCCGTGATTGAAAGCACACCTCCCGCGCCTGTCAATGGCACTCCGCCGAATCCCGAACTCAGACTTCCGATCTCCGCCTTCTGCCTTCCGCCTTCCGTCTTCCGCCGCTCACGGCCCGGCAACCACGCGATAATAGCCGGGCGGCGGCAGCGTTTCTTGAAACAATTCCACCACAGCCTGACGCAGGTGCGCGTCGATACTCTCATCCCCGCTTCCACGCGCCAGCACCGGTTCTCCCAGCGTGCCGGCCGCTTCGACCTGGACCCAAAAGGCAGCCGGCGACCAGAGGCGCTCGCCGCCCGCCGGCGCCCCTTCTCCTGAAACCGCGCGTTCCAGAATCACTTCCCCTGTCGCAACATCGATGACTTCGAGCATCGCCCAGCGCGCGGCCGCCTTCGGCTGCTTCACTTCTTCCAAACCGAATGCCTGATGCGCCCGGTCGCCAAACGTCTGAAGACTCTCCGGAAGCGAATCCGAACGCGCGCTGACAATTGCCCCGAGACCGAAGTCGCGTTCACCGTAGGACAGCCGCGCGGGATACGGATCAAACAGATCAGCCGGCTTCCGGCTCAATGCCTCCGCCGTCGGCAAAAACGCCGAATTCCAGCCCGTAGGGAAAAACAGCGGCGAGCTGTCGAACAGATACGCCCATTCTCGCAGCAGCCCGTCGTGCCCGTCAGCCGGCGGCGGCATGCTGACAAACGAGTAATCCGCCCGCGGCGGCGGCACTTCACTTTCTCCTACCCGAAACAGCCACAGCCCGACCGAATGAACGGCCAAGGTGATCGCGATTCCGGCCAGCCAGAAAAGCCGCTGCGACCGCCGCGCCTCCTTCCTGCCCTCGATCATGGCATTTCGGGAAACAATACATCGGCAGGCTCCGGATCCCGCGGCTGCGAAGCGACCTGCACCCGCGCCACCCCCGCCTCGCGCGCGATCTCCGTGACCGACACCAGCGTCTGCACCGGCACTCCGCGATCGATATAGATGACGAGGTTTGTCTCGCCCCGCTCGCGAACGTGCTCCGCGAGTGCCGGCTTAAGAGTATCCATTTTCAAAATACGCTCTTGAAACAGGAGAACATTCTCCGATTGCACGGTGAGAAACGCCGAAGTCGCCAAGCCGGCCATCACCTCCTCGCTTCCCTGAGGCAGGTTAATCGTCAGGCCTGGCGCGAGGACGTAATTCGAATGGACCACGGAAAAAAACAGTGCAATCAGGACGACATCGACCAGCGGAATCGGATTGATCCGGCTCGACGGCGGCCGGAGATGACTCTGCAAACCGAGAGGACGTGTAATCATTGCGGCTGCTCCTGTCGCTGTTTCTGCTCCCGCGCGAGCTCATCACCGGGGCGATTCAATTCAGGCTCACTTTCCGGCGCAAGCCCCGCTTCCCGCTCGTCCGCTTCCCGCGCACGCTCACGCGCTTCGGCCTGCGCAAACTCTTTCGGCAGATCCTTCAACAGAAACTGCATGATCTCATTGCCGACCCACTCCATGTCGTTGACCAGCGCCCGGACGCGTCCCGACAAAAAATGATGTCCCAAATACGCCGGGATCGCGATGGCCAGCCCCGCGGCACTCGTCAGCAGCGCCTGCCACATGCCGCCTGAAACCAGGCTCGCGTCGACGTATGGACCCTCCGCATGCACTTGGCTGAATGTCGTGATCATCCCGAGCACCGTTCCGAGCAACCCGAGCAGAGGCGCCGCTTGCGCGATCGCCGCGATCGATCCGATGCGCCGCTCGAGGACTGGCACCTCGACGAGCGCCGCTTCCTGAATTGCGAAACGCATCTTCTCCTCGTCGTCTTCATAATGCAGCAGGCCGGCCTTGACCACGTTGGCGACCGGACCTGGCGTCTCCTCGCAGAGAGTGAGCGCCTCCACGAGTCTCCGCTTGCGCAGGATATTTTTGATCCCCGACACAAATTCGGTCGAGCGGATCTGACCGCGATGGAGAAAGAGCAGTCGCTCCATAAACAGGACCAGGGCGAGGATGCTCAGCACGAGGAGCAGCCACATAATCGGGCCGCCTCGTTCAAATAAGGCTACATTAAAATGGTTCATTGCACATTCTCCTTGGGCATCAGCCGGGCCAGGTTCGCGGACGCGAGCGCCTCGCCGGGAAGTCCCCCTTTCTGAATCATCGCGTACGCCTGTCTCGCGTCGTCGAGGCGGCCTTGCCGCTCCATCTGCTGCGCGTATTCAAAAAAGCATCGCGCGATCCAGTAGAGCCCCCGGCCGCCGAGCTTTTTTGCCGAATCGGATTCGAGATAGAGGCTGGAAATCGTCGCCCAATACACCTGCTGCGCGCGCTCCCCATGATCGCGGGCGGCATTCGCGAATCCAAGTTTGAAACCGGCCTCGGCGCGGACGGCTGCCGGTGCCGCCGGCAGATCGAGCAGCCGTTCCAGAATCGAAATCCCGCTCTGGAATCGCTGCTCCTCGCCATCCCCGGCCCGCGCGAGATAACAGTCGGCGAGCGAGAGCTGAACAAGAACGAGATCCCGGTGATCCGGAAAGGTATTTTCAATCGAAAGATAAACGATTTCCGCCGCTTCAAACCGGTTGAGCCGCCGCAACAGGTCGCCTTGGTGAAGCCGCGCGTAGAACGCGAGTTCATGTCCCGGATATTCGTCGACCAGCCGCTCCAGCAGCCCGATCGCCTGATCCTGATAGGCGGGATCCTGCCCGCGGCGCTGGGCGTTGAGCGCCGCTTCATAAAGCGCAATCGGCGCGTACGGACTTTGCTTAAAACTGTCGGCGAGATTCGTCAGCAACTGCTGCGCGTCCACGGTGCGGTTGATTCGCGTATAATGCCGCGCCTCGACGAGGATCGAGTAAATCGCCGGATCGGTTTGCGGAAAGCGTTCGCGAACGGCTTTAAACTGCGCGAGCGCCGCCTCGCTCTGACCTTCCGCCAATTGCGCCTGACCGAGCAGCAGCAGTGAATAGCTCGTGATGCGGTCGCTCAGTTCGGCACCGATACGGGACTCCTCCGCTTGCACTTGTTCCAGAACTCGCTGGACGGCCGGGATCGTTTCACTGGCCTTGCCGGAATCGAAAGCCAGCTTTGCCTGGAGCCACTCCAGGCGAAGGCGCAACTCGTCGAGCAAAACGCCTTCGTCGATCTGCGACGCCAGCAGCTTTTTGACTCGCTCATACGCTTGGGAAACCTGGCCGCGCTCCTGCATCGCCTTCACCAGATTCCACTCAGCTTGCCAGCGAAAAACCGGCTCGATCGCGACCCCTTCCGGGATTTCCTCCAAGTGCCGTGCAACTTCCTCCAAGCGGCCCCCGCGGATTTCCGCGAGCACCCGCTGATAAAGGAGCAGCCCCGGCGAAATGGAGTCCGGATGATCGCGCAACACGGTCCCGTACGCGTCGGCGGCATTCCGGTAATCCTCAACCGCCTTGTTCTCTTCCCCGGCCCGGAAATAACAGTCAGCGATCAACAGCCCGACCTCCCCGCGATGCTGCGGCGCACGCAGTTCTTCCCGCAACTGGGTCAAATGATTCGCCGCCGTCCGGTATCGGCGCTGTTCCCACGCGCCCGCGGCGAGCACCTCGAATGCTTCGAGCTTCAGGCGCGACCCGGGATAACGGGTCAGGATCAGCTCCGCGTCCGCCGTCGACTGCTCAAAAAGTTTGTCGCGTTCGGGACCGGGAACGGTCGCGGCAGCCTGGCGAAGCGCCAGCTGCGCGCGATACAGATGCAACTGCTCCAGCAGCCGGTGTTCCGCTTCGATCAGCCGGGTGAGCAGTTCGCCGAACGCCTGGCTGGTGGCCATCGTCACCGTTGCCGCCAGCCGCTGCAGGGCGATCCGCTGAAGGTCCGCGCGTTTGCCGGTCTCCAGAAGCTCCCGCAACGACTCGCGTCCTTGGCCGGAAGCGCTTCCGCTGATCAACCCGTCGAGAAGCAGGAACTGGTCGCGCAAATCGCTTTCGGCCGCCGGGATCCGCTGAATTTGCCCGCGGATCACCGCCGTCGCCTCTTCCTTCCGGCCCAAAAGATCGAGAACAACCGCGTATTGCTGGGCAAATGTAAAGCCGGTCGTCTGCCCCTGAAACTCCTCCATCTGTTTCTTCAGCTCTTCCGCCAAGGTTTCGCTGGCCTCGCCAGAGAAAAGGCGCGCCCGATAATGCCCAAGAATGAACTCAGCCCGCTGCCTCGGTGTCGTCGCGTTCTTCACCGCTTCCGCGTGCGCCGCCTCCGCGGCCTCGCTGTTGCCTTGGCGGTCGGCAATGAGGCCTTTCAAAAAGTAATGCCAGCCGCGATCGCCGGCCGCGAGGGCATCCGGATCCACTTCGCTGATAAAGCCCGCGACCTCATCCCACCGCCGCGCCTGCCATGCGAGCATCGCGCGCCGCAGCCGGTAAGCCGGCGCGTCTTGCTCTTTACACTGATCGAGAACGTCACTCGCCTCACGAAATTTTCCTTCAGCAATCAGTGCCGACCCCAGCGACAGGCGAACGCGCTCCCGCTGACCGTCGCCCTCGGGGAGCAGCTCCAGCAGGGCACGATAACCATCAGCCGCGACCGAGGAGAATCCGAGATGGAGCGCCCGATCCGCGTCGCGCAGTTTCCAAACCCGCAAGACGACCGCCTCCCTGCCCGGCGCCTCCCCCGCCACGGCGAGCGGATCGGGCGCTTCAGCCCGCGCCGCCCCGGCCACCGCAAAAAGAACCCCCGGCAGGACAAGCCGAAAGAAGATCGCGCACAGCGCCATCCTGCCCCGTAAAGCGGCTGAGAGGGCTTTGGCGTTTCTAAATTCCATGAAGCGTTTCCAATTGATCGGCGTGCTCGAGCGGACGCCTCGCGTTTTTTCGCGCCCATCACCATGGCGGCGAGGACGCGTCAATTCAATCCAAATGCAGGACCGCACTTCTTCGTCCCGGTTCGGTGAAATCAAAAAAACCTCGCCTGACGCCCGCCGCGCCTGTACGTGTTTGTCGAACGTTTTTCCCAGAATTTTATGAGACCGTTCGGCACTAACCTACTGTTGCACAATACGCAAAATGAGTCCTTCCCTGATTATCACCCTCATCATCGTCGCGATCGTCATCATCCTGATCTTCCTGGTCGTCGGCATCTACAACCGGCTCGTCACCCTGCGCAACCGGTTTAAAAACGCGTTCGCGCAAATCGACGTTCAGCTCAAACGCCGCTACGACCTCATTCCCAACCTGGTCGAGACCGCCAAAGGCTACATCAAACACGAGCGCGAAACCCTCGAAGCGGTCATCCAGGCTCGAAACATGGCCAGCGATGCCAGCCAAAAAGCGGCGGCTCACCCGGAAGACCCGGGCGCGATGAAAAACCTCCTCGGCGCCGAAGCCACCCTCACCGGCACCCTCGGCCGGCTCTTCGCCCTTTCCGAAGCGTATCCCGACCTCAAGGCGAACCAAAACATGATGCAGCTGACGGAGGAGCTGACGTCGACTGAAAACAAGATCGCCTTCGCCCGCCAGGCCTACAACGACTCAGTGATGACCTACAACACCGCCCGCGAAACTTTCCCCAACAACATTATCGGCGGCATGTTCAACTTCCAGGAGGCCCAGCTTTTCGAGATCAACCGCGAAGAAGAAGGCAAGGCCCCGAAAGTGTCGTTCTGATTCTAACTTTTGGAACGCGGATTTGGATTTACCAGGGCGTTCTCCGGCCTGGCCGGCGCGATGCAACGCTCACGGTTATTGTAAAAGCCTGCTCGCGATTCCAAAATCCAAAATCCGCATTCCAAAATCCAAAATTCTTCCATGGATTTCTTTGAATCGCAGGATCGCGCCCGCAAGCGTTCCGGCCGGCTCATTTTTCTCTATCTGCTCGCGGTCGCCGGAATCGTGGCATCCGTCTATTTCGTCGTCCTCTTCGCGGCCGACTTCGCTGGAGTGACTCCAGAACGCGAGCAACTCCTCTGGGATCCAATGATTTTTGCCGTCTCGGCCGGCTCGACCCTCGGCATCATCGTGCTCGGGTCCGCGTACCGCATCCTTCAGCTTCGTTCCGGCGGCGCTCGCGTCGCCGAAATGATGGGCGGGCGCAGCGTCAACCTCGCCACCACCGATCCCCTTGAACGGCGTCTCATCAATGTCGTCGAGGAAATGGCTCTCGCCTCCGGCGTGCCGGTCCCGGAGATCTTCATCATGGACAGCGAAGCCGGGATCAACGCCTTCGCCGCCGGTTACACAACCAGCGACGCGGCGGTCGCGGTCACGCGCGGCGCACTCGAACTTCTCGACCGTGACGAGCTCCAAGGAGTGATCGCCCACGAATTCAGCCACATCCTCAACGGCGACATGCGGCTCAACATCCGGCTGATCGGGGTCCTTAACGGCATCTTGATCCTCCATCTGATCGGCATGATTTTCTTCCGAGTCGTCGGCTTCGGCCGCTATCGCGGTTCGTCCTACGGCGGCGGGCGAGGCGGAGGCGGCAGGGGCAAGGGCGAAGGAGGCGGAGCGGGTGCCATCATCATCGCGATTATCATCGTCGCCCTCGCCCTGATGATTATTGGCTACATCGGAGTTCTCTTTTCCCGCTTGATCCAAGCCGCCGTCTCGCGCCAGCGCGAATATCTCGCCGACGCGGCCGCCGTCCAGTTCACCCGCAATCCAGACGGAATCGCCAATGCCCTCAAAAAAATCGGCGGCACCCGGTTCGGCTCGAAACTGCACGCGGCGCACACGATGGAAATGAGCCACTTGTTTTTTGCCAACGGCATTGCGTCTTCGCTCTCAAACGTCTTTTCGACCCATCCCCCGCTGGTGAAACGGATTTGCGCGATCGATCCGTCGTTTGACGGCAAAAGCTGGATCCGCACCAAAAAACCGAGCGCTCCAGAACCGAAATCGAAGTTCCCGAAATCACGCCGGATGCCTGAAACAGCCACACGGCAGGCATCTCCATGGGGCGGCCTGCCGACCGGCGGCGCGCTCGCACCCGAAGTCCTGCTCGCCACCATCGGCGTGATCGGCGCGTCGCAGCTTTCGCAAGCCGAGAAAATTCTCGACGTGCTCCCTGAGTCCCTGACCAGCGCCATCCGCGAACCGGCCGGCGCGCAAGCCGCCATCTACGCACTTCTCCTCTCCAAGGAGCCGGAGACACAGCAAAAGGAACTCTCCCTCCTCGGTCGCGAAGCGCCCGCGGGCGTTCGAGCCGAAGTCGAAAAGTTGAGCGCCGATGCCGCTGATCTCCCTCCCGAAGCGCGCCTGCCGCTCGTCGACCTCGCTCTCCCGGCGTTGCGAAGGCTTTCACCCGAACAATTTGCCGCGTTCCGTCAAACCGTGCGCCGCCTGAGCGAGAGTGACAACGAATTTACCTTGTTCGAGTTCGCCCTCGAAAAGGTGCTGTTGCGCCACCTGGAACGGCATTTTGAAAGCAGCAAGCCTCCGACCGTGCAATATTACGCCGCCTCGGGACTCGCACCGGAATGCAGCGTTCTCCTCTCGGCCCTCGCCTACGCCGGAGGAAAGGACGCGCCGAAAGCATTTGCCGCCGGCCAGAGCTATCTGCCCGATGTTGACCTCCAGCTGGAGCCCGCCGAGGCATGTTCCTACGACCGCATCTACAGCGCCCTCGACAGATGCAATCTTGCCTCGCTTCCGGTGAAAAAGAAGATCCTTCACGCCGCGATCGCCGTCATCGTCGCCGACCAAAAAATCGCCGCCACCGAAGCCGAACTCCTCCGCGCGATCGCGGCCAGTCTCGACTGCCCGATGCCGCCGCTTCAAGCTGCCCCCGTTGCAAATTTAAAATATAAAATTTAATATATAAAATTCGTCATGAGTCGTTCCGAGGATTTGTTTAAGAAAGCCCGAAAATGGATTCCGGGCGGCGTCAATTCTCCCGTGCGCGCCTTCCGCTCCGTCGGCGGAACGCCGTTCTTCGTTGAACGCGCCGACGGGCCGTATCTCTACACGGCCGACGGCGATCAGCTCATCGATTTCGTCTGCACCTGGGGCCCCGCGATTCATGGACACAATCCGCCGGCCATTCGCAACGCCATTGCCGAGGCACTGCAAAACGGCACGAGTTTCGGCACGCCGAACCCGTACGAGGTCGCGATGGCCGAAACAATCGTCGAAATGGTTCCTTCGATCGAAAAGGTCCGCATGTGCAACAGCGGCACCGAGGCAACGATGTCGTGCATCCGGCTCGCGCGCGGGTTTACCGGGCGCGACAAGATCATCAAGTTCTCCGGCTGCTACCACGGCCATGTCGATTCGCTCTTAATCAAAGCCGGTTCCGGCGCCTTGACCCACGGTCAGCCCGACAGCGCCGGCATCCCGGCCGCGTTCGCCGCCGAGACCGTCGTCGTTCCCTACAATGACGTCGCGGCCGTCGAGGAAGCATTTGACGCGAATCCCGACCAGATCGCCGGCGTCATTCTCGAACCTTACCCGGCCAACGTCGGACTCCTCCTCCCGCGAGACGGCTTCCTTCAAAAACTTCGCGAGCTTTGCACGAAACACGACGCGCTGCTGATTTTCGACGAAGTCATGACCGGTTTTCGCGTCGCCCCCGGCGGTGTGCAGGAGCGAGAAGAAATCACTCCCGATCTCACCGCGCTCGGCAAAATCATCGGCGGCGGTCTTCCTGTCGGCGCACTCGGCGGGCGCGCCGAGATCATGGACAAACTCTCGCCGGACGGTCCCGTTTACCAGGCCGGAACGCTCAGCGGCAATCCGCTCGCGATGGCCGCCGGCCTCGCTGCCCTCCGCTTATTGCAGCAGAACAATCCCTACGACGAACTCGACCGGCTCGGCCGGCGCATCTCCGAAACTGTCATCGATGCCGCTATCAAAAAAGGCCTGCCCCTCCAAGCACCGCAGGTCGGTTCGATGTTTGCGCTGTTTTTCTCGGAAAAACCGGTCCGCACGTACGCCGACGCAATCGCCTCCGACACCGATCTCTTTCGCCGGTTCTTCCACGGCTGTCTCAAACAAAACGTCTACCTCCCGCCCTCCCCGTTCGAGACCTGTTTCATCAGCACCGCCCACCCCGGAGAGGCGATCGACCGAGCCGCCGAAGTTTTCGCCGCCACGATCAGTACGCTGTGAAGAAGGCAAGAATCAGGAGCCGGCAGCATCAATCGTGAATCCGCTCACGCCGATGCTGCCGCCTCTCGGCGTAACCCCTGGGACTTTCGAGAAGCCGCAATTGGCTCTCGACGTGCCCGTTGCGCTTGGCGACACCGTGAAATGAATTTTCCTCAACATCTTCATTTCCCCATTGGTTCCATCCGGGACGGGCGAAGCGGGCAAAAAGCTCAAGGTAAGGGCCGGGAGAACATTCTTCGATAATGTCGAAGACTTCGTCGGGTTTCCGCGAATGTTCGCGTTTACGAGTTGCGAACAGATTGACTTGAGTCCGCCCCGGCTGGAGGGTTCTCAGACTTCCTTTTACACCAAAGAGCAACAACTCGGTGACGTTCCGAAAATAAAATCCGACGCCCCTGCCATCGGGACCGCCGTCTTTACGGACCTTGTACCACACAATGTTGGTTTTATAAGTGAAGCCCCAAGCTTCCATCACCTTGAGACCTTCGAGGAGAAGCGCGTTAGGCACCCACAGGTAAAGATGCGATTTGGCGGCGGCGATTTTAGAAACGGGAAGGTCCATGATCTCCTTCAATTCCATCGTCGGATATCGGAGGAGGCGGCGGTGTTCGGGAGCCACTTTACCGGTGCGGTTTTGGAATTGCCATGGCGGATCCGCCAGGATTGTCGAATAGTGACCCTTGACTTTGGCGAGCAGATCTTCAGTCGGATTCGGTTCTGTAACGGTGGTGAGAATACTCATGGCACTGATCAAACAATCACTTTTTCTTTGGGGATGCCAATCAAAACCAGAGGACATGGATTACCGACGCCGCGATGAACACGGGCTTGGAGTTTCCTCCAATGAGTTGTGGCTTCTCCGAATTTGTCGGCGACGAATACATTTGCCCAACCTTCCGCGAACCCGTAGCGCTCGGCGGCGGCCTCAATCAGTTTTCGCTGTCGTCCCGTCGGGTTGTAGTCAAAGTCAGTCAAATCGTCGATGGACCGAATATTTCGCTTTTCCGCAAATTTTTTCAGAAGGTCCTTTAATGACGAATGAAGGCTGGAACCGCGGGTTATGATTCCGCCAACGGAAATGACGCCGTCAGCGTGCAACCGTTTAAAATTCTCGAGATCTCGATCATAAAACGGATCTTTGTTATTCCACTCGATTTCAAGCGCAAATAAGCCGCCTGGGAAGCGTTTCACGTGATCGATCTCATGCGAAATGGATTCCTTTTCGACCCCATCGACAATCTTTTTGATTTCGAAAATGTGTTTTCGCCAGCCATGCCGAACGCCAAGCGCGTTTCGCATTCGCTGCGTCAGTTGTCCTTCGCCTCCTCCCCCGCGTACAAGTTCTTCCGCAGGAATCTCGATTTCGCTCAACACCGATTCAAGTTCGGCCACAGCATCGGGCATATCGTGCCTCAAAATTGCCTCCGCATGATGAAGCGTCTGGATTTCGAAGCCGTTCTGTCTGAGGGAATCGAACATGAGGTTTTTCACGAAGAAGATTGGTGCCTATCCGATCTGGCCAATGGCAGACATAATAGATTCAGCTTCGGGAATGCCGCCGTTGCATCAAGTCTTTATCGCACTCGCCGAAGCTGATCCCCAGCGGGGGCGATGCCCTCGGAGCGGAAACGGGCGTCCCTTACTATTTGCTCTAAAGCAGGACAGACCGATGGGAGAAGCACGCCCGGGAGCTTCAGGGACTTCTGCCGGCCTACGAGCGGCCCATCGCTTCGCGATAGAGGAAAATCGAGCGGACAATGAAAAACAGGGCGAGGATGGCGAGGTAGGTGATTTCGCCGGTGCGCATGTCGCGCTTGCGCAACAGCCACGCAACCCAGGCGCCAGCATAAGCGGTCACGAGCATGACGACACCAAAGATCGCAAGCATCGCGAAATCCTTCGGATCGGTCTCGCGGATCAAAAAGACCTTGGAAACCAGAATCGCCCACAGGACGAGCCACGCGAACCAGTAACCAGGCGAAAGCTTTAATAAATCGATCTTCATTCCGGAGAAACCGGCGTGCCGGCGAGCGTTCTCTTTACCAGTTGTAGACGCCGCTCCGGCCGTGGCGGTCAAGGAAGAGCCCAGTCTGTTTGATCGTCAGCTTCCGGATCGTTGCCGCGAGGCTCGCGGCCGATTCTTCCGGCGCCAGCTCCGCATTCTCACCGCCCATGTCGGTGCGCACCCATCCCGGCGTAATCGGCGTCACGATAATCCCCTCCGGCTTAAACTCGGCCGCTAACGCGCGACTTAATTGGTTCAGCGCCGCCTTCGACACCGAGTAGGCAAGGTGCCGCGAGTCGGTTTTGTCGGCGATCGATCCCGCGCCCGATGAAATATTCACAATCCGGCCGCGTTCACTCTTCCGCAGCAACGGCAAAAATGCCTGCGTCGTCCGCGCGACGCCAACCACATTGACCTCAAACGCCTGTTCGAGATGGCCGAGGTCCAAATCCTCGAATCGCTCGTCGCCCTCGCCGGGAAAGATCGCCGCGTTGTTGACGAGCACGTCAAGCGCTTCGCCCGATTGCTCGAGCACTGCCACCACACGCTTGATGGACACCGGATCACAGACATCCATCCGCTCAATTCGCAGCGCGTTGCCAAACTCACCCCGCAAGGCCTGAAGCTGACCAGCCGCGTCCGGATTGCGCGCGGTCGCGGTCACCTTCTCACCCTGACGGAGAAAATCGAGCGTCAAGGCGAACCCAATCCCACGATTGGCACCGGTGATGAGAATATGTGTCATGCGAAAAATCCTTGTTGCTACTTGTTGCCGGGAGTCCTTCGTTTGCGCACGATACACCGCCCCCGCGGGCACCGGCAAGAAATCTTAAACCCGCCCCGAAAGATCAAGACCGTCCAACCGGCTCTCCCTTGGGCGGCTTCAGGGCGGCTTCATTCGTTTATTTCGATTCGACAATCTTCGCCGTCTCTGTATAAAGCGTGTCCGCATCCGCTTTCTTCCTTGATGCGGCATGCAATCGAACGTCAACCGCCCAGTGTCTTGCCCTGCAATGAAAATCGCTGCCGTCTCTCTTCTTTTTCCCGCATCCGTTCTGACCGTCGCCCTTGCGCTCAGCGGATGCAATCCGGAAACCGGGGCGAACCCTTCCTCTGCCGCGGCTGCCGCCGCGCCCGCAATTGACGACGCGCCTGATTCCGCGCTCGACTTGAGCCGGCCCCTCGCGCGCCAACAGGTGCTCGATTTATTTACCCGGCTCTTCGACCTGCCCCCAAACGATTAC
>CAZYAN010000020.1:27406-66645 GCA_964645585.1 uncultured Opitutales bacterium | reverse complement strand
TTCGGGGGTTGGAAAACCCCCGCTCCATTTCAACTTCGCACTTGGTGAGCAGCCTGCCGGAACCGCAGGTGGGATCGCAGATATCCATGCCGGGCCCGGGCTGGAGCACATGGGCCATGATGTCCCCCACTTCTCCGGGAGCCGTCGGCGCCCACGCCCGTCCTCATTCGTGGCGCAGCGCTTCGATGGGGTCGAGGTTGGCGGCTTTGACGGCTGGATAAATCCCGAAGACCAGGCCGACGGCCGAACAGGCGGCCAAACCGATGATCGCCCAGTCCACCGGCAGCGCGGCGGGAACATTCATCACAACTGCCAAGACGTTGCCGGCCGCGATTCCCAGCAGCACGCCGAGGATGCCGCCGACCTGACAGAGCACGACCGCTTCCATCGTGAACTGCATCAGAATTCCCCGCTTGCGCGCCCCGACCGCCCGGCGAATTCCGATCTCCCGGGTTCGCTCCGTTACCGAGACGAGCATGATATTCATGATCCCGACTCCCGCAGCCAACAGCGCGATTGAGCTGACCGCCGCCACACCGATCCGCACCGCTGCGGCGATGTTCTCAAACTGACGGATCACCGAATCGCTCGAAAACAGTTCAAAATCGTCCTCCTTCCCCGGCGGCACTTTCCGAATCGTCCGCAGTATCCCGCGCGTTTCCTCCACCGTGTTCGCGTAGCTTTCCGCACTCCGCGCCTGCACGTAAATGCTGAGACTTTGATCGCGCCGTCCATAGCGATTGAACCCGGTCGTCACCGGGATCAGCACCGAATTGTCATCTTCTCGGCCGAGCGCCGCCCCTTTCGGCTCCATCACGCCGACCACCGTGAAACGCGCCCCATCCAAACTCACCTTGCTCCCGACCGCGCCTCCGAACGGAAAGAGCGTCATCGCCGCGGAATGCCCCAGCACACAAACGTCCCGGTCGCTCTCCACATCCGATTGCACGATTCCTCGCCCTTCCGCGATAACGAGATTTTGCGCCAGCAACGCCCCGGGAGTCACGCCGCGAACCTGGACCGTCGGCGCCGTTTTGCCGTGGTCCGACGAAAATTCGCCGCTGCGAAACCCTGCCTCCACACCGATGGTAACCGGCAGCTTTGCCCGCGCGGCAAGTTCCTCCGCCTGCGCAAAAGTGATGTTCTCCCGCTTCCGAAGCTCGCGAATTGCCGGCCCGCCGAAATGCACGGCCGGCAATTTCTGCACTACAAAGGTCTGCCCGCCGAACCGCCGCAGCTCTCGCTGAATATCCCCCTGCAAAACGGCCATGGCCGTCATCGTCACCAAAATGGAAAAAACTCCCGCGAGCACGCCAAGCACCGTCAGGCTGGACCGCAGCTTGTGCGCTTGCAACGCATCCAGCGCCATGAAAAAGCTTTCGGCCAGCTCCGCGCGAATCACCCGCGCCGCCCGCGCCCACCGCTTCACTCGCGAGCCGTCACTCATTGCGCAACGCATCCACCGGCTTCATCCTCGCCGCCCGCAACGCCGGCAAATAGCCGGATATCACACCGACACTCGTCGAAATCGCCAAGGCCATCCCGACGATCGGAAGCGACAGTTTCGCCGGAATAAATTTCCCCATCAGCGCCGTCAGCGGCCACGCGATCGCCAGCGCAAGCAGCCCCGCCGCCAAACAGATGGTCACCGCTTCGATCAAAAACTGGATCAAAATCGTCCGTTCTTTCGCGCCGATCGCTTTCCGAATCCCGATCTCTCGCGTCCGCTCCGTCACCGAAACAAACAGGATATTCATAATTCCGATACCGCCGACGAAAAGCGACAGGCCCGTAATGAACAATCCCGCCGCCGCAATCGTCCCGGCGATCCGATTGAACATCGAAACAAACTGCTCCTGTTCGTTGATCGTGAAGTTGTCTGGATCCCCCGGCGCCACGCCGCGGATCGTTCGTAAGATGCCGCGCACCTCCTCCCGCGTTTCCCCCATCGTTTCCATGCTCAACGCCTTCACCTGCACCGTGCAATCGGGATTCCACCAAAAGCCCGCCACGAGCTGGCGCATCGGGATGATCGCCTGATTGTCCGCTCCGAGCATTCCCAGCAGCCCCCCTTGCTTTTCGAGCACGCCGATCACTTCAAACGAAGTCGGCCCGACTCGTATCCGTTTTCCCAGGACCTCTTTATCCCGAAAAAGATTCGCCGCGATCTCCGCCCCGAGCACGCAAACCGGCCGCCCGCCCTCCACTTCCGCGGGTGACAGAAACCGCCCTTCCGCCAGATCGATTCCCGCCGTGAGCACGTATTCGGCGGTCGTCCCGACGACACCGATATTTTGCGCGTCTCGATTCTCGAAGCTGACCGGCGCGTTCGCGTTCGCCACCGGCGCCACCGCCCGCGCAAGCGTCAGCCGTTCGGCCAGTTCCCTTGCCTCCCGAATCGTCAGCCTCGGACGCTTTCGGTTCTCCAGCCATTTCTCGCGCGTATCCGTCAGCCAGTCGACCCGCGAAACATGAAACACATCGCCCCCGAGCGCCGAAATACTGTTTAAAAACGCCCCGTGCAGCCCGGAAATCGCGGTCGCCATCGCCGTCACCGTCACGACCCCGATCACGATCCCCAGCGTCGCCAGCGCCGACCGCAACTTATTCGCCGCAATCGCGTCCCAGCCAATAAAAAGCCCCTCCCGAATCTCCGAAACAAATTTCATTCCCGCCGCGCAGCGCCCGCCAAATCTAAAATCTAAAATCTAAAATCTAAAATTCCTTCTCATCGCTCGCGATCCCCCCGTCGCGAATCCGAATAATCCGCTTCGCGTGCCGCGCCACATCCTCCTCATGCGTGACCAGCAAAATCGTGTTTCCCTTCCGCGCCAAATCCTCGAAAATCGCCATGATTTCGCCTCCGGTTCGCGAGTCCAGATTTCCGGTCGGCTCGTCGGCCAGCACAATCGACGGACGGTTTACGAGCGCCCGCGCAATCGCCACGCGCTGGCGCTGCCCTCCCGACATCTCCGTCGGCTTATGGCTCGCCCGATCGGCCAGCCCGACATGCGCAAGCGCGGCCGTCGCCATCTCCCGCCGCTTCTCCGCATTCACACCCGCATAAATCAGCGGCAGCTCCACGTTCCGCAAAGCGGTCGAACGCGGCAGCAAGTTGAACGTTTGAAAGACGAAGCCGATTTCGCGATTCCGAATATCGGCCAGCTCGTTGTCATCCATCTCGCTCACATCGGTTCCATTGAGCAGATACCGCCCTTCAGTCGGCACATCGAGGCAGCCAAGAATATTCATCAATGTGGATTTTCCGGAGCCTGATGGTCCCATGATCGCCACATACTCGCCGCGCGCGATCTCCAGCGAGACGTCGCGCAGCGCGTGGATCGTCTCCGTCCCCATCTCATACCGCCGCGATACGTTCTCCAGGCAGATCAAAGCCACCGCAAACCTCCCCCAATAAGAGTAAGGGCTTCGCCCTTCCCAACCATTGAAAGTTGAACGCTGGAAGTTTTCCTCATCCTCCTTCCTCCATCTGTGCTCACCTGTGCCATCCGCGGTCAAACAAACCTTCCCCAGAGTCCTCAGCGCGTTCACTCCTCCTTCACGCTCCGCCCATGCTCCAGCTCGCGGTTGATCGCCTGATAATTGCCAGTCACCACGCGCATGCCTTCGCGCAAGCCGTCGACGATTTCCACATAGGCATCGTCGCTGATTCCCCGCTTGACCGGAACCGCGCGCGCCACGCCGTTTTCCACGACAAATACGACCTCCACCGGACGAGCCGGCGCACTGGTTTTCGCATCCCCGTTGTCCGGCGCCTCAGGCGGCAAGCGCGTCGTCACCGCCTGGATCGGAACCGCGAGCACATTCTCCCGGAACCGAGTTTCGATCGCCGCGGCGACCGACATCCCTGGACGAAACGCCTCCGTTTCCTGGATACGGATTTTGATTTCAAACCGCGTCGCCTCCTGCTGCTGACCGGACTGACCGCTCGTCGCAGAGTTTCCGATATCGGTCACAATCCCCGAAAACTCCTCGCCCCGGAAGGCGTCCACCTCCAAGACCGCCCGCTGGCCTTCCTCGATCAAGACCACATCCATTTCTCCCACCTCAACGCGCGCCTCCATCTCACTCAGATCCGAAATCGTCATAATCTCCGTGCCGGCCATTGTGATACTTCCGACGACGCGCTCGCCCACCTGTGATTTTAGCGACGTTATCGTCCCGGCCAGCGGCGAATAAATCGTGGTTTTCGCCAAATCGTCCTTCGCCCGCTCCAGCGCCGCCTCGGCCTGGGCGCTCTGATGAATGCTGCTTTCGTAGTTCGCCTCCGCGACGTTCCACTCGGTCCGCGCCGCCAGCAGGCTCGACTCGGAAAGCAGATTTCTCGCGTAAAGCTGCTCGCTCCGTTCCAGCTCGAGTTTGGCTCGCTCCCTGTTCGCCTTCGCCAGCTCCATGCCGGCCTTGGCCGCCAAATGACCCGCTTCCGCCGACTCAACACTCGCGCGATAGGCGTCCGGCTTGATCCGCACGAGCAAGTCGCCCACCTCTACTTTCGCCCCTTCCTTCAGTGGAAGTTCCACGATCTCGCCGCTCACCTCGGGGTTGATCACAACCCGCGTTACCGGCTGAATCCGTCCGTTCGCCGCCACCAGTTCCTGGATATCCCGGCGCGAAACCGCCTCCGTCTGCACGGCAATCGGCGCTTCGGCCCGCCCGTTAAAAGCGAACACGCCCGCCGCGACCGCCACAGCCAAGACGCCCAGCCACACGAGCCTCTTCCGTCCTTTCTTCTTGTTTACCGCCATAGGCATCACCTCATCGACCGCGCCATCTAAATAAACGCTCCCTAAAAATGCACGGCCAATCGGCGAGCTCGGAGGCTCGCGCTACGAGTGCAACCGCGTTTCTCCCGCCAACTGGTCGCGCCAGCTTTTCGAGAACCGTAGCCCAACTTTCCAAAGTTGATCCGCTTTCATCCGCGGTCGAAACGGCTTGCCTTCTTTGCGGTCCTTGCGGCCTTTGCGGTTTATCACCCTCTCGGACGCGATAATCCTTGGCGTCTCGGCGTTTTGAGCGAAATGGGCGTGAGCTTCCTCTCAACCGGTCAAATTCGCTTTCAACAGATCCGCGAATGGTTCCGCAAGATCGCGGTAGCGGCGCGTCGCCTCCTGGTCGGGGTGTTTCGTCGATCCCGGATTCGGACGGCAGAAAACGTCCGCCAGCTGCTGTCCATCGAGTCCGTCCGCCGTCACGCCCGCCCGCAGCGCACCGCCGAGAGCCACCGAGCCGGATACTTCCAGCCGGTTGACCTCGGCCCCAAACACGTCGGCGACGATCTGCGCAATGCCGTCATTCCGGGAGGCGCCGCCCGTCAGCGAAATCGTCGACGTCTCCTGCGCGAGCCAGCGGGTGTGCAGCCACATGTTCAGAAACTGGCCTTCCAAACAAGCCCGCGCCGCGGCGGGTTTGTCTTCATACCGGACAAAGATTTCGGACCCGGAAAGCACCGGCTCGGAAAGCGTTCCGCGCGGGGTGATTTCGGCCCCGAAGAACGGAATCATCAGGTTGCCGTTATTTCCCGGCGGCGTCGCGCGCAGGCCCTCGACATCGAAATCACTCCACGTCAATCCGAGACGGTCGCGAATTTTTTCCCGGGCAAGCGATCCATTGCGAAAACAGAGCAGGCTCATGTATCCGCCGTATGGATTTCCAAACACGTGACCGAACCCCCGCGGATCGGTCCGGCACTCCTCCATCGCCGCGAATAGCGTGTCACTGGTTCCAAGACTGATGACAATCCGCCCCGGCGATGCCGCACCCATCCCGATCAGGCTGCTCGGGTTGTCGCCGGTGAACGCGACGACGCGCGCATCCGGCGAAAATCCGTACCTTTTCACAAAATACGGTGCCACCGTACCGATCACGGTCGCCGACGGCTGAAGCGGCGGCAGCTTCTCCAGCAAACCCGGCGCGGTCGCGGCCGCCAGTTTCTCGTCCCAGCGCCATTCGTGTATGTTCGCTAGATTCATTCCGGCGCCGTCACCGAAATCGATCGGCGCGTCGCGCCCGGCCAGCACACTGGCGATATACGAGCTGACGAGATGAATCCGCGCCGTCCGTTCATAAGCCGCGCGGTCACGCTTCCAGAACGCGCGAATCTGCGGTCCGGTAAAGCGCTCGGTGGCGACCGACCCGCTGCGCGCGCAAACCTCCTCGTTGCCGCCGGCCGCTTCCGCGATCTCGCGACACTCGGCACCGGTCGAGCTGTCCATCCAGATCGGCGACGTCGCCCGCGTGAAAACCGACGAAAGCTGCTCCGCGAGCGACCGGTCTGGCGACAAAGCTCCGACGCGTTGAAACCAGGTCGCGTCGAGATAAACGCTTCCGTGCTGCTGCCCCGCGCCGGAAACAGCACTGACCCGGGAAAGATCGATTCCTTTCTCGCGAAGCCGCGCGAGCAACAGATCGAACGCTTCCAGCCACATTCGCGGATCCGCATGCACTTGCCCGTCGTCCGTTTCGGGCAAAAAACCGTTCGGACTCCCGTAGTCTGGAAGGTCCCCGCCAAAACTGACCGCTTCCGAATCGACAACCCGGTTCTCGTCAGGATCGATCAGAACCGAGGAAAAGCTTTGGGTGGAAAGGTCGAGGCCGAGAAGATAGCGCATGGGGGTTTGGTTGCTGGTTGTCGGTTGATGGTTGATGGTTGGGCGCGATCACCAGCGCGGGCGGGTGCTATCGGTTTTTGCGCAAACTGGCGAAAGCTTGGTCGAGGTCTTCCAGCAGGTCGTCGCTGTCTTCGATGCCGGCGGAATACCGCACGAGGCCTTCGGGGATGCCGAGCTTGTCCCATTCTTCCTGCGTCAACTCGACATGGCTCGTCATTCGGGGAGGACCGACCATCGTTTCGACGGCGCCGAGACTTGCCGCCCGCGTCGCATACCGCAATCTCGGCAGCAGAGCGCGGACCGTTTCCAGCCCTCCTTGTACCGAAAAACTCAGCATGCCTCCGAATCCGCGCATTTGCGATTTGGCGATCGCGTGCCCCGGATGCTCCGGCAGACCCGGATAAAAAACCTCTTCAACCATGTCACAGGTTTTCAAATACTCGACGACTCTCGCCGCGTTTTCTGTTTGCCGGTCGACGCGAAGCTTTAAGGTCTTCATTCCGCGCAGGAGCAGGTAAGCGCTCATCGGTGCGAGCGTCGCGCCGTTGATCTCGCGGTAGTGGTAGACTTGATCAATTAATTCCTTTCGTCCGCAAAGCGCTCCGCCAAGCGCGTCGGAATGGCCGCCGAGATACTTCGTCGCGCTGTGAAGGACCAGATCGGCGCCCAGCTCAAGCGGGTTTTGATTGACCGGAGTCGCGAAGGTATTGTCGACAATCGTCAGCGCGCCAACTTCCCGGGCCGCGGACGACAGCCGGCGGATATCCAGAATCTTCATCGTCGGATTGGTTGGTGTTTCCAAGTAGACGATCTTGCAGCCTTTTCGAATCGCCTCCTCCATCTGGTCGTGATCGCCGGTCTCGCAGAGGGTCGCGCTGACGTGCAACCGCGGCAGGAATTCACCGAAAATTTTGTTGGTCCCGCCGTAGGTGTCTTTGACAGAAACAACCGTGTCGCCGGGCCGGAGAAAAGTCGCCAGCGTGCTGCTGATCGCCGCCATGCCGGCCGAAAAACTTGTGGCCGCCTCCGCGCGTTCGAGAAGCCGGATCTTTTCTTCGAAAGCTTGGACCGTCGGACTCGTGTTTCGCGCGTAGATGTGGCCTTTACGTTTTCCGGTAGCCACCTCCAGCCATTCATCCATGTCGTCGTACCCGAACGATACACTGTGAACCACCGGAACCTGGGTCGCGTTGAACGCGAGAAATTCCTTTTCGCCTCCCCACACGGAAACTGTCGATAGCTTGGGTTTGTTCATCGTCTTCGTAAAATTCGCCCGGCTCGCTCCTGGGCCTCGCCACGGGATCGCTCCGCTGATTTCAGTCGAAACCCGCGTGCAGTGTAAAGGCGAATCCCCGATTCGCGCGGCAGCGGCATCGCATTTTCCAGCCGCCGCGCGCCGAAGTCTCTATACCTGGCTGGCCGTCAGTGAACCCGGCATCACCACGCGCCTTTTCCCTGCAAAACCGCCCGAACAGTTCGCACCAAGATGACGATGTCGAGCCAGAGCGACCAATTTCGCACGTAATACGGATCCCATCGAACCATTCCGGCGCTGCCGGCGGCGCTGCGTCCGGAGACTTGCCACATGCCGGTGATGCCGGGACGGACCCGCTCGCGGAGCCTCCGAACTTTTGCCGGCAGATCCTGGCAATGATCGCGCGGCAGCGGTCGGGGACCGACGAGCGACATTTCGCCGCGAAGCACGTTCAGCAGCTGGGGCAATTCATCAAGTGAACTTCGCCGCAAAAACCCTCCGATTCGGGTGACGCGCGGATCATTCCGCAGTTTGCGGTTTTCCGCCCACTCGCACTGGAGGCTTTCATCGGCATCGAGCTTCTCCCGCAAAACCGCTTCGGCGTTCGGTACCATCGTCCGAAACTTCCAAATTTTGAATACACGTCCGCCCGCGCCGAATCGCTCCTGATTAAAGAACGGCGAATGCCGGTCTTCCAGCCAAACCAGCAAGGCGAATACGCCGAAAAGCGTTCCCCAAACCGGGACCGTCACCAGCGAGACGGTCAGATCAAACGCGCGTTTGATAAAGCGACGGCCGGGATCGAGCAGCTTTTGCGTGATCTCCATTCCCGGCATGCCGCTGAGATCCCGCGACGACACCCAGAGCGAAGGCGCCTCGATCATGTCGGGAATGACGATTACCCGCCGGTACTGCGCCAGCGGGCCTTCCAGCAGCTCGGCGACCCGCGAACTCGGCAGACGCGGCATGGCAATGATCGCGACAACCGCGGTATCGGTCCGCGTCGAGGTTGGACCCGCGACCGAGAGGCCCAGCACTTCCCGCCCGCGCAGCACCGGATCGTCATCGAACACACAAACGGGATAATAACCTTGCCCCGGCTCCTCGCGGAGACGTTCGATGACCGCCCGGCCGGTCTCGCCGCCGCCGTAGATCGCGACCGGAATCCCCCACTGTCCGAGCCGGATTAAAAGGCTTTTGGCCTGGATGCGCAAAAACGGGATCAGCGGCGTCGCCAGAAGGAAAGCAAGCAAGGTCGTGAAACGGCTGGTCAGCCCTCCTGTTTTACTTAGGAACAACGCGGCCGTCGTGCCGGCGAAGATCAGACAGGTCAAACTCACCTGCTTCCGCAGCGACTCCACTGGCGACAACCCCCACCCCGGCATCAAACCGTAAAGGGCCGCGCCGATCCACCAGCAAAGAACAACCCAAAGGGTCCAGAGCGACGTCATCGGGGAACCGAATAACAGATCGCGCACCACTCCCGCAGCCTGGAATGCCGCGAGAATCGCAACGGCATCGGCCGCCGCGAGGACGACCGCGTTCCGCGCAAATCGCCGGGCGTAGCCGAAACGCGCCAACGGGTTCTCCTCGGAGCGTTCGACAACCTCCTGCCACGTCGGCTCTTGCACGGCGGTTTTCATCGGCGAATCAGCAAGCAAAAACCGACGCCGCCCGCTGCCTCAAGTCAAGGTTTGTCAGACGACCGGACTATCTTTTACATTCTTTTGCCCAGTCTCGCCCCTGGGCCGGCCAAGAGTCAGGAGCGTTCCAGCAGTCCAAACACCAGAGCATCCCCAATAACCAATAACCGATAACCGATAACCAACAACTCCGCCCCCTCCCTACTGCTTGACGGCGGGCGTCGGCTGCTCCCGGGTAAGGTTCCGCACTTGGGCGCGCAAGCGTTCGCTGATTTGCAGGAGGTGGAGCGTCGGTGCGGCTTCCGGCGCCCGCTGCAGCGCTTCTTCAGCGGCATCGGCTTCGTTAAAAACGGCCGCGACCACTTCGGCAAAAACGCCGCGTTCGATCATATCGGCCGCCCGCGCGGCAATCTTCTCCTCGGAAGCGCTCCTCAAGTCGCTGTCGAGCTCCAGTCGCTCCCCGGTTTCCAGCTTATCCATCAGCAGGAGCAACGGCAGGGTCAGCTTGCCGTTTTGGAGATCGGTCCCCAAGGTCTTGCCCGCGTTTTCCTCTTTCCCAAAGAAATCAACGAGATCGTCGTACACCTGATAAGCGATGCCGAGATGCCGGCCGAACGTGGAGACTGCCGCGACATATTCCTTCGGATGCCCGGCCAAGTGAGCGCCCAGTCTGCACGAAACGGAAAAAAGTTCGGCAGTTTTTAAGTCAACGATCCGATAATATTCGCGAAGGTTCAGCGTCCGGTTTTCCCGCCGAAGCGTCTGGCTGATTTCACCGGCGCAAACACGCCGGGTCGCGATCGAAATTTGCCTGCAGATCTCCGCGTCGGGAAACTGCGTCGAACGGTTGACCGCCTGCGCGAAGAGCGCGTCCCCCAGAAGGACGGCGGTCGACGGCCCGAATTTGCGGGCGGCGGTGATGCGATTGTGACGGGTTGTCGCCGAATCGAGGATATCGTCGTGAACCAGTGTCGCGAGATGCACAAGCTCGACCACGGCCGCCAGCCGAACGAGGTCTTCATCCACCGCGCCGGAATCTTGCCATCCCCCCAGGAAAACCAGCGATGCGCGGATGCGCTTCCCGCCGGCGGCGAGACAGTAGCGCACGAGTTCCCGGATCTCCGGCTCAAACTGATCCGCCTCCCGCGCAAGGAATTCCTCTAGAGCCTGCAGGTGAGGCCCCACCAGCGACCGCAGGGATGTCAGATCCCCTTGGCGGGCTTTCCCCCGCTCCGTATTACCGCTTGCAAGCATGCTGTCTGAGTATCGAAGATTTTCCGGCAATTATCAAATAGTCGATCGTGAGGGAGTTGACGGGTGATAGCAATTTCCATTTTCCCCGTTGGAAAATTCGAAGGGAAGCGGCCGAGCGAACCGCAGGCCGCTTTACTTCCACATTCCGTCTTCTGCCCAACTTCCCTTTAGCGGTCTTCGCGGCCTTTGCGGTGAAAACAACCTCGAAGAACAGGTTCAACACAAGAGTTTAACCACAAGATCGCAAAGACCACGAAGGGCTGCCATCCGCGGTTCATCCAATTCAAAAATCTCGACCCCGTTCGCGCGCCGCCCAATCCAAAATCCAAAATCCGCTCGCCGTCTCCCCTTCGTCAAAATTCTCTCGCGTCAGCCCGGTCTCGGTGCTTTCTCTCACAGCAGTTTCACCGTCTGCCATCCTTCTCATGCTGGATAATCCGCTTCTCATTTTCGTCGGTCTCATCGCCGCGGCCTATTTTTTCAAGCTTTGGCTCGGCGACGTCGCGATGGAACGCCGCGGCACACCGAATCCGAACGCGCTCCCGGGCGCGACGCCGGCGCCGGCGCCGATCGTGATCGTCGCGGTCGCCGGAGCACTGCTGATTTTGGCGGCCGAAACAGGCGGCGAGTATTACTTCGGATTCGTCGGGGAGCAGTCCGACATTACCGTGCTGTTCGGCATGTACACGCTGGCGGCCGCGTTTATTGAGGAGCTCATTTTTCGCGGTTTCCTGGTCGTCGAGAAGAAGGGGCGAAAGATGCTGATCGGCAGCATCCTGCTTTTCTCGTTTCTCTTCACCATTCTGCATCCCTACCTCTGGGAGTGGCAGGACGATGGCGGCGGGATCGCCTTCCAGTTCACCGGCAAGGCGTGGTTCAGCACCGCGATCGTGTTCGTCAACTCCCTCTGGTTCTACACCGTCCGTTTCCTCCCGCTCAATCCCCGCCGCTCCCTAGTGCCCTGCATCGTCGCCCACTTCGCCAGCAACGCGGGGGTCTTTGTCATCAAACTGGCCCAAGGACATGTGACCGGATGGTTTTGAAGAAAAAGCGGAAAGCGGAAAGCGGAAGGAGGAAAGGGGAAGTACGCAAATTCGCTCTGGAGCCCCAACGGCGCGAAATACCTCAGCCCAGGGCAGCGCCCTGGGTCAATCCAGACAAAGTAACACGCAGCCCTGAAGGGGCGACCCAACGACCGCTCGCGCAAATTCCCCCATTTCCACGCCGCCGCCGACCGCCGGAATCCCGTTCGGCGCACCGAAATTCCCTTCCATCCGGGATCGAGAAACCCTTGACTCAGAGCGCCGGATCCTGCGTTCTCGTTCGGTGATCGGCCGCCGCGGATGCCGCCGGTCCGCTGGTCCGTTAACCAGCTTTTTTTGTTGATTGTATGCGTATGCGAAAAATCTCTCCTTCCCGTCTCTGTCCGTCCCGTGCTCTCCACCGCCGCCTCCGCGGTTTTTGTGCTCTTGTTTTTTTAGCCGCCTGCGCTACCGCCGGCGCCGTGATCACTCCCGGCGAGGGCGAGGAGGTCGTTATCGATACAACCGATTCCGAGCCGGTGCGCGGTGACACAGATGTCGCCGATGTTTCCGTCTCTGTGACAGCCGACGGCGCGATTGAGGCGGCGGACGGCCCGGCGATTCACGGTCAGGGCGCCGGGTGGTCGGTCGAAAATGATGGTTCGCTGAAAGTCACCGGCGGCGCGGCCGCCTCGTCGACCATCCATCTCTCCGGCGGAACGGTCTCGAATGGAGAAGACGGAACGATCCAGTGGACGAGCGACGAGGCCTTCAGTCTCGCGACCGACGGCGAGACGCAAACTTTCTCGAGCATCGTGATCGACAGCTGGACCGCAAACGCGGTCAACGCCGGGACGATCCACCTGAATGCGATCGGCGATCTCGTGGCCGCCGCCTCCGATACCATCCTCGAATTCACCGCGGTCAAACTCGGTGCCCGGGAAGCCGTCGAGGAAGACGAACCGCAGCTGGTTTTTTCCAACACTGGTGAGATTGCCGCGACTTGGAGCGGCGACGCCGCGATTAGCGGAAACAGCAACGCCGTCCGTATCACCGGCATCTCCATGGATGGCGCCGAACGTCTCAATAACACAGGGACGGTCGAGGCGACCTTCGACGGATCGGTTTCCCAAATAACTCCCGATTCCAGCCTGACCGTCATCGGCATCGAAGTGAATGACGGCGGAACGATCGTCAACTCCGGCTCGGGCGAAATCCGTGCGACCAACGTCGGCGACGGTGTTGCAATCGGAATCCAGGCACGCCTTGTCGAAGAGGAGCCGGTTCCGGATCCCGACCCGCCCGAGGAAGGAGACGAAGAGGAGGACGAAGAAGCGCCGCGGCGGACGAGCATCACGAATAACGCGGCGATCATTGCCGAAGCAGGCGAAAACGGGACGGCGATCGGGGTCAACAGCGAAGGCCGCCTCACGCTTGTCAATCGCGGGACGATCACCGCGCAGGGTATTGCGATTGCCGAAGACGAGGAAGGCGAAGTCACCGAACGCGCGGAGCTCGCGGAAGCCATTGGCGTCAGAGTCTCGGACGGTGACGCTGATATCACCAACAGCGGAACGATTTCCGCCGAGGGAGGTTTCGCGGTTTACCTCGAAGACGGCGGAGTCTTGCGTAATCACGGCACGCTCATCGGCGACGTTTTTCTTGGCGACGGCGACGCGACGCTCGTTATCGTTCCGGACGCGACCTTCGATGGAAACGTCGACGGGGGCGGCGGGACAAACACCTTGGAACTTCGCGACGATGGGAACGTGTTTGCATGGGGACACGGCGAGTACGCCGGCGAATTTGAGAACTTCTCGAAACTGCTCGTCAATGCGGGCAGCGATTTTTCAGGTCTCCCCGGCACGATTTGGAGGCTCGAGAACGATCAGACGTTCACGGATGGAACGACAATCACCTCAGGAGTACTTTGGACGACCGATACGCTCACTTCCGACATCACGATCGGTGAAAGCGGCATGTTTATCTCGAGCGGGTCCGTGATCGGAAACCTCAATGTCTCGGGTGGCGTCCTGGCGGGGACGCTCGACGAGGACGACGTCTTTATAGCCCCGGAAGGAGACGGGGTTCTGCACGTCGACGGGGACGTCCAGTTCGAAGACGGTTCTTACTTGCAGCTCATCGCCGGCGAAACCTCGCTCCAGGTAACCGGCAACGTCACAATCGGGTCGCAAGATCCAGAAAGCGAAGGCGGCGCGGCGCCGGAGCTTGTGCTCATCCTCGGAGATATGGAATGGGATGAAACGTATGACCTGCTGAGCGGTGAAACCGTGACCGGAGAATTTGAGGGCGGCGCCAGCCATTTCGCTTTGCTGATCAACTACGACCCGGATGCCGTGACGGTCACGAAAGGCATCAATCGCGAAGCCATCGAACAAGCTGGCGAAATTTCGAATCAGCGCGGGATCGCGCGGGTGCTCGCGAATCTCAACCCCCAATCGGGGAGCGCTCTCCAAACCGCCTTCCGCGAATTCGCTGAACAAGGGAACCAGCAGAATTTCGGTTTGATCGCGCAAAGCATGAGCGGCGAAATCATCGCCTCCGGCGCGGCCGCTCACTCGACGTTCAATCGAAACTTTCGCCAGACCATCATCAATTCGGCCCAGTATCGTCCGGAAGGCGGTGTCGGCCGATACCTGACCCGCCCGCCGGGCGCGCCGGAAGAAGAGGAAGAGGAACGCGAGCGCCGTTTCTGGACGCGCGGAATCGGGGTCTGGGGCGATTTGGAGCGAAGCGACGGCGATGATGAAATCGACTTCCGCACCACCGGCGCGATCATCGGGTTTGACAAGGTTCGGACGTCCGACTCCCGCGCGGGGTTTGCCGTCGGTTACGCCGACACGAACGTCTCGCACAACCGCGATGACATCGACGGCAGCGTGTTGCAGGCCGCTCTCTACGCGCACAAGGAGAAAAACGGATTCTTCTACGATGGCACGATCGGTTACGGGTTCCACGACATGTCAAGCAGCCGCCGGGTGCTTACATCCGGCGAAAAGGTTTCCGCGGATTACAATGCGCATGAACTGTTCGGCTCGATTCAAGCGACCATGCTTCTCCAGGAAGAAGGTTTCCTGATTCTGCCGCTCGCCGGCCTCGAAGCTTCCTATTTCCGCCAGGACAGTTTTAAGGAAAGCGGCGCTTGGGGATTGTCCGGCGACGCCGCTGACATGAGCTCTTTCCGCGCCTTTGTCGGCCTGCGACTGGTAGCGGAGCATATCACCGCCGCCAACGGATCGGTCATTCCGGAAGTGCGTTTCCGATACAGCCAGGAACTCCTCGACCGCGACACATCATTTTCCGCACGATTTGCTGGAAATCCTGGCGCTGGCAGCTTCCGGACGACTGGAGCGGAAACGCGCTCGAATGAATTTGAAATGGGCGTCGGTCTTCTCGTGAAGCCAGGAAGCTGGAAAAACACGGCGATCTTCTTCGATTACGATCTTAATCTGCAGCAGCAGCAAGCCGTGTCGGCCGGCTTCCGCTACGATTTCTAAAAGAACGCGGGCATTCCGTTCGCCGGATTGCCTTATTTCGTCATCTCCAGGTCGACAACCAGCGGCAGGTGGTCGGACGCCAGCGTGTCCGCCACTTTCGCGGATCGGACGTTCAGCCCGCTCTCGCGACGGACCCAGATGTAATCGATGCGCTGCCGGGGTTTCGCGCTCGAAAACGTGAAACCGTCACCGTCGCCCGCCGCGGCCCATGCGTCGATGAAACGTTCCTCCAGCCGCCGGTAAACGTCGCGCTCCGGCCGCTCATTCAAATCGCCCAGCAAGATCACCGGGAAATCCGGGCGCTGCTCCATCGTCTCGAACATTTGCTCCACACTGAACAGCCGGTCTTTCGCGTCTTCGCTCCGGTGCGCCAGATGGGTATTCAACAAGAGAACCTGCTGCCCGCCGATATCGACGACCAGTTGAAGCAGCCCGCGCTGCTCGCCGTTGTGCAGATGCTTGTAGCGCAGGTTCTTCTTCTCGACGATCGGATACCGCGTCAGGAAAGCATTTCCGTATTCGCCGCCTTCAATCTCGATATTGCCAGCGAAAGCATGATGCACGAGGCCCGTTCGCTCCGCCAGCTCGGCGGTTATGTCCGCCCCGCCGCTGCGCCGAACTCCGCGATCGACCTCCTGCAAGGCGACGATGTCCGGTGCCTCGCGCGCAATCACCTTCGCGATCCGTTCGATATCCACCCGGTCATCCATCCCCCGCGCGTGATGAATGTTGTACGTCATCACCCGAATTGATTCCCCTGAGACCTGTCCAGGCTTCTCGTCGTTCACCGCCGCGACGGCGGTCAGACTTGCCGCCAGGACCAAAACCGCACACCACATATATCCCATTGTGATCAGCAACCCGTCATGCAATGGCCCAAATGGCAATCCGGAACTCCACCAGCAGTAACTGGCTCCCCCAGCGCGAAACCGCTGCGCCTCACCTCCAAAGCGACGGGAACGATCCGCGGCGGTCCTGAAAACGCAGAAAATAAAAGGCGGGTCGCCTACCCCAAAGCGACCCGCCCAGCTGCTTTCTTAGTTACCCCAAAACCCCCGCTAAGCGGGGGAATCAAATTCAATTTAACCCCAACTAAACGACTCTCTCTTTGCAAAGCAAATCAAATCAGCAGAATTCCGCGAGCTCATCGAACAACCTTATTTATCAGGCTCCACAGCCGATGCACCCCAGCCTCCGCCACCCGGTGTTTCGATGGTTAAACGATCGCCCGCTTCAACATCGACTTCGGCACACGATGGCAGGACAAGGATTTCACCGTTCGCCTTGTGGAGGGTCTGCCGGCCCACAGCTCCCGGAGCGCCGCCTTGCATGCCGTACGGCGCCTGGACCCGGTGCTGAGTGAGCAGAGACAGAGCCATCGGTTCGAGAAAGGTCACTTCCCGGATCGCCCCGTCTCCCCCGCGCCACTTTCCTTCGCCCCCGGAACCGCGCCGCACCGCGAACCGCTCCAGTCTGACCGGATACCGGAATTCGAGTACCTCGGGGTCTGTGATCGTCGTGTTCGTCATGTGGGTGTGGACAGCGGACGCTCCGGAAAAACCATCTCCGGCACCGGCCCCGCCGCAAATCGTTTCATAAAAACTGTGCCGCTCGTTGCCGAAGACAAAGTTGTTCATCGTCCCCTGACTGCAAGCAGCCGCTCCAAGGGCCAGCAGCAAGGTGTCGACCAAACGCTGACTTGTCTCGACGTTTCCGGCCACCACCGCCGGCGCCTTGGCGGGATCGGCCGGAAAATCGGGATTCAACAACGTGCGCGGCGGGAGCTTGATGGTGATCCGTTCCATCAACCCTTCGTTCAAAGGAACCGCCTCTCCGAGCAGCAGCCGAACGACGTAGATGACCGCGCTGTGAACGATCGCGGGTGTCGCGTTAAAACTGCCCGAATGCTCCCCGGACGTTCCGGTGAAATCGAACACGGCGCCCTCGCCCTCACGGTGCAAGGACACGGCAATGACCGATCCGTCATCGAGCTCCTGCCGCGCGCCGCGCGGAAGTTCCGGCAGCCGGTTCAGGAAGCGTCCAGCCGCCGCGGCACTTTTTTCCTTCAAACGGCCGAGGAAAAAGCGCAGCCGGTCGACTCCGCCCTTCTTCGCCAGCGCCGTCAACGCTTCGACACCACGAAGATTTGCCGCCGCTTGCGCCTGGAGATCGGTCAAATTGTCGTTGACCGCGCGCGACGGCCAAGGCGCCTCGCGCAACTGCTTCGCGACTTCGTCATAGCACGCCTCGCCTCGGTCGAACAGCAGCATCGGCGCCAGGACCACCCCCTCCTCGGCGAGACTTCGCGCCCCGGGCGGCATCGAGCCGGGTCTCATTCCGCCCATCTCCGCGTGATGGGCGCGATTGGCAACAAAACCCACCAGGTCGCCGTCCGCGAATGCCGGCGCGATCAATGTCAGGTCCGGCAAATGACTCCCGCCCATCGCCGGGTGGTTCGTCAGGATCATATCGCCCGGACGAAACCGGTGACATTTCAATACCTCCCGTACACATAGCCCAAGCGCACCCAGATGCACCGGCACGTGCGGAGCGTTCACGACCAGATACCCGTTTTCGTCGAGGATCGCGCAAGAGAAATCAAGACGCTCCTTGATATTCGTCGAAAGCGCCGTCCGCTGCAGCCGCGCTCCCATTTCCTCCGCGATCCCGCGCAGGCGGTTCGTGTACAACTCGAGTTGAATGACCTCCGGCCGCTCCCGCCCGCGCTCCGAAACCTCGTTCTCGCCAATCCCCCGTCTCTCGGCTCGAATGGATCCCTCGCTGCCCGCAACCGCCTCCCACCCCGCTTCAACCACAAACGTGCTGAATCGGTCCTGAAGCACCACCGGTCCGGCGACAAAATCACCCGGTTCCAGCCGCCCCCGCTCCATCATTACCCAGCGCCCGGCACCGTCTGCCGTTCCTTCGCGCTCACGTTCGCGATGAAAGGTTTCGTGAACTTCTTGTGCTGGAATCGTGGATACAACAACTCGGAGCGATGTGACTTCGATCTGACGATTAGACGGATAATAACCGAACATTCTCCGGTAACGTTCCTCGAAGCGGCGGTCCAGCGAGCCCGTCTCATATTCGACCGCTATCTCCGACTCCTGCCCGGTCAAACGCAAATGAACCAGCCGCCGGCGCACGAGGATGTCGTCCGGCCCAATCTCCTCTTCACGCTGAAGAATGTCCGAGGCCTCCGCGGTCATCCGCTCGATCCACCCTTGAATGTCTTGCGCGCATTCAACCAGCGGACGCAGCACTTGCCGCTGCACGATCCGTTCGGCCACCGCTCGCCGAAGACCGTTCGCACTGAGCAAACCCGCGTCCGGCGGCCACAGAATCGTATTCATGTCCAGGAGTTCACTGACCGCGCACGCATGCAGTCCGCCGGCCCCTCCGAACGCGACGAGGCAGTATTCAGATGGATCATACCCCTCGCGTACCGAAATCTTCCGAATCGCATCCGCCATCCGCTCGTTTGCAATCGCGAGAAATCCGGCCAGTATCGACTCTCTATCGGGCGCCTCATGTCCGGCGCGGATGACGGCTTCCCGCAACTCTTCCAGCCGCTCCCTGGCCGCATCAACAAAGATCGGGATTCCGAACCGAGACGATTCAATCCGCCCGAGCAGCAGGTGCGCATCCGTCAAGGTCAGCGGCCCGCCGCCGCCATAACACGCGGGTCCGGGCGCCGCGCCCGCGCTTTCCGGCCCGACTCGCAGACTGTCACCATCGAACCAGCAGATCGATCCGCCGCCCGACGCGACCGTCTCGATCTTCAGCGACGGTCCCGCCAGCCGCGCCGTTCCTACACGCCGCTCGAACGCGTATTCAAAATCTCCTGCAAAATGTGCCACGTCAGTGCTCGTTCCTCCCATATCGAACGAAATCACCTTCTCCATCGCCGCCTGCCGTCCCGCCGCGACCGCGCCGACGACTCCGCCCGCGGGACCGCTCAACAGGCTGTCACGCGGCGAAAAGGCCTGCCGCGTCACCAGTCCGCCCGCGCTGGTCATAATCCGAACCCGGCCGCCGGCCGGTTTCGTCACCCGGTCGAGATACGAATGCATCACCGGGCTCAGGCAGGCGTCGACCACCGCCGTTTCCGCACGGGGAAGAATGCGGATTAAAGGTGACAGCTCATGGGAGCAGGAGACGAACCGGAATCCGCGCGCGCGAAGGAAAGCCCGCACGCGAATCTCGTGGTCCGGATTCCGGTAGCTGTGGAGAAACGCGACCGCCGCGGCCTCAATTCCGGCCTCCCGAATTTGCGCGACCGGCGCTTCCAGCGCTGCCAGGTCGAGCGGACGAATGACTTCACCGGCGGCATCCAGGCGCTCCTCGACTTCAATCACGGCCGCGTGCAGCGGGTCGGGACGTTCGATCGCGAGCGCAAAGATGTCGGGACGCTGCTGCGTGCCGATCCGCAACAAATCCCCGAAGCCGGCCGTTACGAAAAACGCGGTCCTGGCGCCTTTCCCCTCCAGCAGCGCATTCGTCGCCCGTGTCGTTGCCACCCGCAGCGTCAGCGGCGGAAGCGGCTGGCCCGGCAGCGTGCCGGTCGCCAGGCGAGCCGCGAGGATCGGCGCCTCGTCACCGGTTTGCACCACGAATGGCTGGCCCGCCCAGTCGCCCGGCGGCAACGGCGCGGCGAGCTCGATCACGCTTTCGATCGGATGAAAAGAAGCGACAGTAATTGGTGCCTCCAGCAGCGGGGTGCCGAACGGAAGGCCGCGAATAAAATCGGCCGGCGCCTGCCAGTTTTGCTCAATGCGCGCCGTTTGGCGCTCCGAATCGAGCGACACGATCCTGCCGCGGAGGGCGCCGCTCGACAGCACCTTGACCCGTCGCACGGATCCGTCCGGCGACTCGGCAAAACAATCGGTAAACGTCCCGCCTGTATCGGCGCTGATTTTCCACATCGCACCGATCCTTGAAAGATTTGTCAGACCTGTAAAGACGACGCCCGGAAATCGACGCCCAATTCACGTTTTTCACTTCCACCGCCCAACGATTCGATTACATTGAACCGGAAGCCGCTTATTGCAGCGGCAGGTTTTTCGCTCGCTCATCGCCCCCCGGCCAATTATGAAGCTCAGAGCCTATGGCAACACCGATCTCGGACGCGTCCGTCACCGGAACGAAGACGCGTGGTTCATCGACACGGAAGCCGGCCTTTTTGCCGTCGCCGACGGTCTTGGCGGTCTAGCCGCTGGCGACCGCGCGAGCGAACTGGCGATCAGTCTTGTCAAAGCGCACCTCAAGGAAAGCCGCGGGAGCAGCCGGCCGCTCGATTTTACGAAGCTGTTCGCGGACGCGCATGCCGCGATTCAGAAACTGGGCGCCCATCTCGACCCGGTCCGCGGCTCCGGGACAACACTGACGGTCGCCCTGGTGGAGAGCGAACAGGTCACGCTTGCGCATGCCGGGGATTCGGCCGCTTATCTTTTCGGCGAGGAGACTTGGAGGAAGCTGACAACCGACCACACCGAAGCCGAGACGTTTCGCAAGCGCCACCCCGGCCAGCAGGTCCCGGCGTTGTATGAACATACGCTGACCCGCTGCCTCGGGCAGCCAGGGACGTGTGAGCCGGATCTGTTCCGTGAAAAAATCTCGCCCGGCGATTGCTTGTTTCTCTGCACAGACGGCGCTACCCGCGCGATTGACCCGGAAGAAATCGCGGCTTGGGTCCGCGAAGAGGCCGATCCGCAACCGCTTGTGGAGAAGGTGCTGAAACTCGCGTATTGGCGGGGCGGCTCGGATAACGCGACCGCGGTTGCGGTCTGCATCGACAGTTGAGCCTGGCGCGCCAACCCGTTCCGCTTGCCAACCTCGGGTCGGGTTCTATCTGTTGAGTAAGTGTGCCTCTTGCCGTTTTTGGCGATCGTGCCGATACGGGAGTCACGTTTCTTGAATGATGCAATCGAATCTGTCGCCTCCCTCTTCCACTCCGCGCGAGCCCAAACCGTGGCCGATGCGCTGGGTCGTGCTTGTGATCGTCGTCTTTATCGCGTTCTACTCAGTCATCCGGGTCGTCTACCAAAAGGAGGAGGATCCGCACGAACCGTTTCACGAAGCGCAAATTCGCGGCGGCCATGAGCTGCGCGAAGCCGGCTGGGAGCCGCTTCCCAACGCGTACGGCCTCCCCGGAAGCGCGACGGACATGGCGGATTCAACCGGGCACGCGAGCGGCTCTCGGCAAACGGCCATCGACTTTGAACAGATCGATCGCTCCGACCCGCGCGTTGCCGAATGGACCGACCTGTTGCCCCCGCTGGAACAAGGCGAACAGCTGCAGCGGATCGACGCCCCACTGTCGGTGGCGGTCGCGAAACCGTACACGGCCCGGCTTGTGTGGGACGCGCCCGATGACTTCCGCTCGCCCCAGCTCCTCATTTTCCGCCGAGACCGGCAGATTCTCATCGTGCCGCGCGCGCCCGAGCGCTTTGTTCCCGATGAGGCCGGGAGCACCGTACTCATCATTCCGCCTGAGACGCTAAGTGCAGGTGAATATGAGGTGTTCCTTTCCACTGAGAGCTTGGTAAATCGGTGGACTTTTCGCGCGGAATAAATTTTTCTGTTTCGTCCTCTCAACGATGAAACCGCCCGCCACACCGCCTGCATCCATCAAGCCGACCGACCTGCGCGGCATTTTGAATTACGTGCCGCGATTCCGCGACCAAGTTTTCGTTATCGCCGTCGACGGAAGTATCCTCGCGGACGAAAACCTGCCGAACCTGTTTCTCGACATCGCGGTCCTCCGAAGTCTGCACATCGCCGTGGTGCTCGTTCACGGAATCGGCAAACAGATCAACGATCTTTCAGCGGAGCGAAATCTGCCAATCAGCGACACGCACGGTCTCGGCGTCACCGACGCCACCACGCTGGCACTCGGTATTGAGGCCGCCTCCGCAGCGTCGCATCGGGTGATGGAAGGCCTCACCCAAAGCGGACTGAAGTGCGCCATCACGAACGCGATCCGCTCAACGCCGATCGGGATTATGCGCGGCAAGGACCACGAATTTACCGGCAAAGTGGATCGCGTCGATTACAAGACGATCCGCCACCTGATGGATGCGCAGATCATTCCGGTCATCTCGCCGATCGCGTTCGACCGCGACGGTCAGTCCCTGCGGATCAATTCGGACGCGCTCGCCACGGAGTTGGCGATCTCCCTTAAGGCGACGAAAATCATTTTTCTATGTCCGTTTCCCGGCCTCGAAATTGACGGCGAGATCAAACGGCACATCGCAATTGAGGAACTGGAAGAGCTCCTTTCACGCGCCCCGCATGCGATCGGCGACAACGCCCGAAGCAAAGCGATGCATGCCGTCAAAGCGATCAAAACCGGACCGCCGCGCGTCCACCTGGTCGACGGGCGCGTGTACGAAGGGCTGCTAACGGAAATCTTTTCGAACGAGGGTATCGGAACCCTGATCTACGGAAACGACTACCAGCAAATCCGCCGTGCGACGCGGCGCGACGCACGCACGATCTACAACCTTACCCGCCAAGCCGTAAAGCGCGAAGAAATCCTCCACCGCACCTTGCAAAGCATTGAGCGGAATATCGACTCCTACTACGTTTTCGAAATAGACGAAAACCCGGTCGCCTGCCTCGCGCTGCAAGTCTACGCCGGGGAGAACATCGCCGAACTCGGCTCCCTGTACGTGATGCCCGCGTATCAGCATCACGGCATTGGCCGTAAAATGGTTTCCTTCGCGTCGATGGAAGCCAAGCGTCGCGGCGTCAGTCGCCTGATCGCGCTCTCCACGCAGACGTTTCCTTTCTTTCATACGGTTTGCGGATTTGACGAAGCTGGCAAAGAAGTTCTCCCGTCCGAACGGCTCGCCGCATACGAACGGAGCAACCGGAACTCCCGCATCCTCGTCAAAGACCTTTCCTGAAACGGCCGATCAGGAGATTGGCGTTCCCCAGGCACGCCGATCTTCCGATCAGCTGTTTTAAGTCGCGAATGTAATCCGCGCGGACCTTGCGCCCGTGGCCCCGTCAATATTTCCAAACAGGAAAAACAGCGTCCGGTCCGCGCCAATAGGTATTATACACGGAAGTATCGTATTCGTCCTCCTCTGCTTCTTCCGCAAAATCAAAATACGCGTTGCGAATAGTTAATTCAAAACCGTGGTCAAGCCGGCTGTAATACGGTCGTTCGTTGAACGGAACAATACTCGCCTCTGCTTGCTCCCAAAGTTGATCCAAATCAGCCGGGTATTCTCCGTTTTCCCGTTTGAACCGATAAATTTCATTGGCCGTCCCCAATAATGCCGCGAAGTCCCCAATGCCGTAGTCGATCAGTTCCGGCCAGGATAAGGGCTGCTCGACCGGCATTTGACCAGCCATGCCTCTCATCCATCCCCATCGATTACCTCCTAAGTCATAGCGATCCGGAAGCGGATCGGGTACCGGCGCCCCGCTGATCGCTTCGAGCCTTTCCAAGTCGTCAGCCCTTCCAAAGGCGCCAAAATTCAGCCGATTGAGCACGCGCCCGATCTTGTAGAAAACGCCGCCGTCGAGTTCCGGGTCATAGCTCGCGCTGTCATCGCCAGCCTCGAGACTCAGCGGGTCGTAAGGCAACGCGCTCAGGACAAAGTTGGCATGCACCCGCCGCTGTCGGTCAGCCTCTGAACCATGCCGCAATAGCGCTAATTGTTGAACCGCATCGGAAAGCTCCTCTCGCGTCGGCAAACTTCCCAGCCGGTAAAGCTCGGCGGGCAGCGCCATCACAATCTTGTTCCCCGTATAAAGCCGGTTCCTGACGGCTGGCAGCGGATGGCGGGCAAACAGATGAGCAAAATGAAGTGATGCAAGATACCTTGTCCATCGTTCATCCTCTTCCGCAACCAGCGCGTATGCCCCGAGCAATGCCATCGCCTCATCCGGATCAAAGGATGCATATCCTTCATACAGGACAAATTTCTCCCGATACCATGACGGATCCTCGAGTGAGGATTTTGCCGCAGCCAATGAAATTTCGCGCACCCTGAAACATCGAAATTCGTATCAACCGGCAGCGCGGCCGAGGTTCTGTGACTCTGGGCGTCCCCGCGCTTCCGATCCGGATCACAGTATGCTACGGTCGCGGTTGTGAAACCACTGGATGAAAACGATTGGCCAAAGCTTGTGCGGCCCGGGCGGCGGATTTTTATCAGTGGCGGAGCAGCGGTGCCGCACGAGCTGATACGCTCGATGCTGGCGCACGCGGATCGCCTGCAGGATCTTGAGCTTGTACACGCGTACGGCCTCGGCGGATCGCCATGGATTGCCAAACGATACGAATCAGTCGTCCGAGCCAACGCGTTTTTCCTCAGCCCTGAGGTAAGCCTGGCCGTCCGCCGGGGACAAGCGGACTACACTCCGTCTCCGATGTCGGCCGTCCCGCGTCTGCTTCGGGAGGGACCGCTGCGAATCGATGTCGCGCTGGTGCAGGTCAGTCCGCCGGATGAGGAGGGGCGCTTCTCCCTCGGCGTCAGCGTCGATGTGGTCCACGCGGCGATCGATTCGGCACGTTTGGTCATCGCGCAAATCAATCCGCGGATGCCGAGAACCTTGGGTAATTCGCGCATTCCCGCCGCCCGAATTGACTACTTTATCGAATGCGACCGGCCGTTGCCTGAAACCGAATCGCCGTCGCTCGACGACCGGCACGAGCGCCTTGGACGCTACACGGCGCAGCTGATCGAGGATGGCTCGACCATTCAAATCGGTCTCGGCAACAGCCCCGAAGCGGTCATTCGGGCGCTTCACCAGCACCGGAATCTCGGCATCCACACGGGGCTCTTCAACGACGCGCTTATGGAGCTCATGCGGAACGGTGTCGTCGACAACTCCCAAAAGTCATACAACCCGGGAAGGAGCACCGTCACCCACGCGCTCGGCAGCCGGGAACTCTATCGGTTTGTGCATGAAAATCCGGACGTCGAGTTCCATCCGAGCGACGAAGTCAACAATCCGTTCCTCATCGCCCGCAACGACCGGATGGTCGCGATCAATGGCGCGCGGATGATTGACCTGACCGGCCAGGTCGTGCGCGATTCGAGCGGCCACCACTTTTATGGAGGCGTTGGCTCCATGCAGGATTTCATCCGGGGTGCGGGCGCGAGCAAAGATGGACAGCCGATCATCGTGCTGACGTCGCGATCGGACGACGGCAAATATTCCCGAATCGTCGCCGAACTTGAATCGGGCAGCGGCGTGAGCACCGGCCGCAGCGACATCCATCACGTGGTGACGGAGTACGGCGTCGCGTCCATTTACGGACGAAGCATTCGCGAGCGGGTCGCTCGCCTCGTGGAAATAGCTCATCCCGATGATCGCGAGCGTCTGCTGAAAGGCGCGTGGAGGCGGGGCTGGCTGCCGAAGTTTTTCACCATGACCGGAGGCGCGCGCGGCGGAGTCGAATCGAAGATCATCGAACTCAGCGTGGGCCGCTTTCAGCTTCGTCCTTTGCATCCGAGCGATATGACGGCACTGCAAGATTTCTTCTACTCGCATGATGACGAAACTGTCCGCCTGCGCTACGGCCATCGCGTGGAGCGGATGAGCGGTGAATCCGCGTATAAACTCGCCGCGGTCGATCCCACGAAGGATCTCGCGCTTGGTCTCTTCAACAAGCAGCGGGAGCTTCGCGCAATCGGCCGGTTTTATCTCGATCCGGGTGGAAAAAGCGCGGAAGTTGCGTTCGTTGTTCACGAATCGACCCGCCGCGCCGGTATGGCGACGGTTCTCCTCGGGGAACTGGCCGCGGCGGCGAAGGATCGCGGGATCGAGAGGTTTTGGGCGATTGTTCTCCGGGAGAACCGCGCGATGGCGGGCCTGTTTTTGCGCGCCGGCGGCAGAAGCAACGATCCGCTGCATGCCGAAGAGCGCCTCTTTCGCATCCCGATTTCGGGCGCATTAGATCTTTACGAACGCTTCAAGCGTGAAAAACGGATTTTATTTCGATGACCAGCCAAAAAACTGTGATCGGCGTTCATTACGACGCCTGCTATGAGCGGCACCAGACCGGCGCCGGCCACCCTGAATCGGCAACGCGCTACCAGGTTCTTCGCAAAGCCTTGGAAGCACTCCCGCCGGAAGTGATCCGCCTGCCTGCCCGCAAGGCGAAAGTCGCCGAAGTGCTCCTGGCGCATGCCGTCCACTATCCCGATGTCGTCATGCGCGATGCTCTTGATCTCGCCGACGTTCTTCGCACTGGCGACACCGCGATCGGGCCTGAAAGCTACGATGTCGCCCTTGAAGCAACCGGCGCCGTGCTCGAAGCGGTCGATGCCGTCATGCGCGGCGAAGTGCTGCGCGCGTTTTGCGCGGTGCGGCCGCCCGGACATCATGCGACCGCCGACCGAGGCATGGGATTTTGCATCTTCAATCATGTCGCGGTCGCGGCCAATTATTTGCGAAAGAATCACGGGCTTACGCGGATCGCGATTATCGACTGGGATGTTCATCACGGCAATGGAACAGAAGCCATCTTTGCCGCCGACCCGGATGTGTTTTACATTTCCCTTCATCAGGACGGAATTTATCCAAATACTGGATACAGCGACTACAGTGGCACCGGCGAAGGAACCGGAACCACTTTGAACCTGCCGCTGCCGCCAGCGTCGGACGGCGATACTGCCTTGGCGGCCTGGAGCGAAAGCGCGGTGCCGGCACTGGAAGCGTTTCGGCCGGAGTTTATCCTGATCTCCGCCGGCTTCGACGCCCGCGAGAGCGACCCGCTAGGAAACCTGAAGTGGACTGACGAAACCTTCTTCCGCCTTACGAGCGAAGCGGTAATTCACGCCGAGAAACATGCCAATGGACGGATTGTATCCGTCCTCGAAGGGGGTTACAACCCGGCCGGTCTCGCCTCCGCGGCGACCGCTCATATTCGCGCAATGACGTCGCCGACGCGGTGATCCTGTCGCGCTTCTCACGGACCCCACTCCTGGTATCAGAGCGCATCCTCATACAGCCGCGCGTATCCGCGCGCGGCCTTCCGCCACGAAAAATCCTGCTTCATCCCCCGAACGATTACGCTCTTCATCCTTCGCGTATCCGCATACAGCAGGAATGCGCGCCGGATTCCTTTCCGAAGACCGTCCGCCGTCGGGGGAAACGTTATTCCCGTGCCGCTGTCCGGATCATCATCGATGTCGACAACCGTGTCCGCCAGCCCGCCGACCCGGCTCACCAGCGGCACCGTCCCATACCGCATGCTGTACATCTGATTCAAGCCGCATGGCTCGAAGATCGACGGCATCAGGAAGAAATCCGATCCCGCTTCGATCAGGTGGCTGAGCCTCTCGTCCATACCCGAGCTGACACTGACCCTCCCCGGATTCGCCTCGGCAACTTCATTCAACCACTGTTCATAACTCGGTGATCCGTTTCCAAGGATGATGAGACGCGAATCGTTTTGCAGGAGGTCATCCATGCAGGCTCGCAAAAGCTCCAGGCCTTTCTGCTCCGCGAACCGGCAGATCATCCCAAATATCGGGCCGCCCGCCTTCCCTTTTGCCTTGGGCGCCAAGCTTAATTGCTTAAGCAAATGCCGCCGACACACCTTTTTCCCCGCAAGGTCCTCTGCCGAATAGTTTGCCGGAAGATGCGGGTCCTCCTCCGGATTCCAGACGTCATAGTCGATCCCGTTGATCTGACAGAACAGGTCCGATTTCCGGGTCGCCAGCACGCCTTCCAAGCCGCATCCAAACTCCGGAGTCAAAATTTCGCGGCAGTAAGTCGGGCTCACGGTGGTGATCCAATCGGAGAACAGAATGCCGCCTTTCAAAAAATTGACCTGTCCGTAAAACTCCAGTCCGTCTACTCCGCGCAGCTCATCGGGCAGCCCGGTCTTCGAGAATACCCGCATCGGAAAAATTCCTTGGAAGGCGAGGTTGTGAATCGTCAACACGGTTTTACCGGCCAGCAGCGTCCCTCGCCTCTGCTCTTCAAAACGCAAGAGCGCCGGAATCAGCGCCGTCTGCCAATCATGGCAATGCACGATGTCCGCCTTAAAGCGAATGTGACTCAGCACTTCCACCACCGCCTTGGAAAAAAACAGGAACCGCTCGGCATTGTCCTCATAATCGCGCGCCGCAATCCCGTACGGAAAACGGCGGTCGAAGTACTCGTCACGACAAATCAAATACAAGGTTAACCTAGGCGCGAGTTCCTTTGCGAGCACCTCACCATGATAAAACCGGTCATCCATTTCGATCCCCAGAGCGTGGATCCGGCGCGCGTCCCGCAGCTCCGGCGCTTCGAGTACAGCGCGATATCCAGGCAGAAAAACGGCGACTTCGTGACCCATTGCCGCCAGTTCCCGCGTCAGCGCTCCGACCGCGTCGGCCAATCCTCCTGTCTTGATAAATGGAAACAACTCGCTTGCCGCGTGAACGATTCTCATAAACAGTCATGGTGATGCGCAAAGGCCGAGCGATCAAACCTAAACAAAACAGTGAAGCCGCGCGCGAACGCGTTTTGCGGCTGATGCGGCGCAAGGATTACGTGCCGCGCCGCAAGAACGAGATTGTCGATCGGCTGATGAACAAAGGGACGTCGCGCGCCGAACTCGAAGAAGCGATTGATGACCTCCTGCGCCAGGGTTCCATTGTGCAGATCAAGCGCGACCGGCTTGTGATTCCCCAGGACGCCGATTTGGTCAGCGGCCGCATTGTCTTCCGCCAGAGCGGATCCGCGATCCTGATCCAAGACGCCCCGCCCGGCCAGCTGCCGCCGGCACCGATCAGTATCCGCGCGGAGGATACCGATGTCGCGATGCACAATGACCGGGTCGTTGTCCGGATCGAGCGTCCGGGGCGCCGATCCGGCCGCCGCTACGCGCCCGACAGCGACCAGCGCTACGGACGGGTTATCCGCATTCTCGAACGCGCCCGGACCATTATCACCGGCTGTCTCCAAAAGACCCGCCTGTTCTATTACGTCGTGCCCGACGACCCGCGCATCGTTCCCGACATCTACGTGCCGCCTCCGGCCAAAAGCGGCCTGAAGCCGGCACCCCAAGTCGGCGACAAGGTGGTTGTCAAACTCCACGAATGGAAACAGCGCCACGTAAACCCTGAAGGAGAAATCATCGAGGTCCTCGGCAAACATCAGGAACCGCACGCGGAGCTAAAGGCGATTTTCCGCAAGTTCAACCTCGACCAGGAGTTCCCGGAAGCTGTCGAACGCGAGATCGAAGCAATCCCGGATCGCGTGCGGAAAAGCGATTTCCGCAACCGCCAGGACTTGCGCAAGGTATTTACCGTTACGATCGACCCTGACGACGCCAAGGATTTCGACGATGCGCTGACACTGGAGGAACTTCCAAACGGCGACGTCCGTGTCGGGGTTCATATCGCCGACGTCGGCACCTACGTCCAGCCGGGCACGGCGCTCGATGTCGAAGCGAAGAAGCGCGGCAATTCGACCTACCTCGTCGGCGTCGTCATCCCGATGCTCCCCAAAAAACTTTCGAATGGAATTTGCAGTTTGGTCGAACGCGAGGACCGATTGACGAAAACCGTCTTCCTGGTTTTCTCCAAAAACGGCCGAATCAAGGAAACCGCTTTTGCCAACAGTGTCATTCGCAGCGACAAGCGCCTCACGTACCGCCAGGCGTACGCTCTCTTAAAGGAGGACAGTCTCAAAAAAATCCGCGCCGTTCCCCTCCCGCCAGCTCACCAAACCGGATCAACCGGCAAGGCGCTCGATTCGCTCACCGACGAGGAACTCCGCCAGCTCCAAACCCAGGTTCGAGGGCTCTGGCGAATCGCGTCGCGCGTTCGCAAGCGCCGCATGGAAGCCGGCAGCCTCGAACTCGAAGTTCCCGAAGTGAAGATCTTCGTCGACCGTGCCGGCTACGCCGAGCGTATAGAAACGATCGAATACGATGAATCCCACCAGCTGATCGAAGAGTTCATGCTGTTGGCCAATGAAGCCGTCGCAACGGTTCTGACCCGCAGCCGCATCCCGGCGCTTTACCGCATTCACGAAAAACCGATCGAAGAGAAGCTCAATGAATACCGAGAATATCTCGCATCGTTCGGCATCCACGTTGGCGACCTCACCCAGCGGAAGGAAATTCAGAAAACGCTTCGCCTCATCAAGGACCATCCGCAAGCCTACTCACTTCGGGTGCAGTTTCTCCGCAGTCTCCAGCGGGCCCGTTACGCGGCCCAGCCGCTTGGCCACTACGGGCTCAACAAGAAAAACTACACGCACTTTACCTCGCCGATCCGGCGTTACTCCGACCTCGTCGTCCACCGCCTGTTCGAGGCGTATCTAGAGAGATTTCTCGGCAAAGCGGGACCGACGGGGAAACCGCGTCATTATTCCCAGAAGCAGCTCGACAGCCTTGGCGACCATCTGACGATAACCGAACAGAACAGCACCGAGGCCGAGCGCGAACACGTCAAAATCAAGCTTCTCGAATTCTTCGAACGCGACCTGAAAAAGAAGGAGCGGAGCCAGTTCGAAGCGGTCATCACCGATATCCGCAATCACGGCATGTTTATCGAGCTCACCGGTTCCCAGGCCTACGGGTTTATCCATATATCGACCCTGAGCGACGACCTTTACATTCTCACGTCCGACGGATCCTCGCTCCGCGGACGGCACACAAAGAAACGATACGAAATCGGCCAGTTCATCCAAGTGATGGTTGACCGCGTCGACCGATTCAAACGCCAGATCGATTTCCGTCTCGCGAAATAGGAAAGAAGGCCGCGCCGCTGGTCTTTTGTCTTTGGCCGGCGCGTACCGAGACGCTACTCCTGTTTGCACCGCTCGGACAACTTGCGGTCACGACTGTTCACTTCGCGGAAGAAGGCACGCATTTTCTCGGGATCCTTTTTCCCGGGCGACACCTCTAATCCGCTGCTGGCATCGACGATCCGGGCGGCCGTCTCTTTGAGCGCTTTGCCAATATTTTCAGGCTTTAAGCCGCCGGAAAGGATCCACCGCTTCGCCGGCATTGCGTGCGCCCATTGGCGAAAGCGCCCCCAGTCACCGGTCTCCCCCGTCCCTCCGTAACGCGTCTCGCTGTAGGTATCTATCAGGAAGGTTTCCGCGTTATTTAGAAAGCGTTCCGGAAATGCCGCTCCCGGCGCAATTCTCGGGGCCAGCCACAGTCGTTCCGGTCCAAGGATCTCCGTCCAGCTGTCAACCCGCGCCGCGTCCGCGGTCTCGTCCGGACGGAAGTGCAACTGAAAAAAGTCAAAGCCTTCCTGCACGGCCGCCCGGAGCTCATCAACTTCCGGGCAAACTTGCACATACACCCGCGAAACGCCCGCGGTATTGTCTCGAAGTTGTCGATACGTTTCCATCGATAGGAAACGGGGTGATTTCGGAAAGAAAATAAAACCGAGATACGCCGCGCCAAGATCCGCCGCGAGGATCGCGTCCGCCGCGTTCGTCAACCCGCAGATCTTGACTCGCGCATTCACGTTACGCCGCCGTTCCCGTCTGAAAAATATTCCACGATAGCCTCGACCAGCGACTCGAGCGTCTGCTCCTTCGCTTCGAGAGCGAGAGGAATATCGTGCTCCCGAAGTTTCCCGCTCGTCAGCGGACCGAGACTCGCCGCGCGCGGCATGACGGCGTTCGGCGCCAGTTTAAGCGACTTTAGTTGCGCGACAAACGACGTAACCGCCGACGAGCTCGTGAACACGATCAGATCAGCGCCGTGCTCGCGAAACGACGATGCATCCGGATGGTCGCCCAACTCGGCAAGGTTCGTCTTGTACACCGGCAGCTCGTCGACGATCGCCATCGCATCATGTAACCGCTGTACCAATACGCTTCGGTTCCGGTTGCCTTTTACAACGAGAACCTTGGCGCTGTCGAGACTGCCGGTCTTCTCCAATGCCTCCGCAAGTCCCTCGGCGGTCGACGTTTCCGCGATCAGATCGACCGTCAGCCGGTGCGTTTCAATCTCGCGGGCTGTCGCCTTTCCGATCGCGGCAAACCGTACGCTCCCAATAGCCCGAATATCAGAAAAACGTCGGAAAAATTCTTCGAAGAAATACCGGACCCCGTTGGCGCTCGTGAAGACGATCCACTCGTATCCCCACAATTCCGCAAAAACCTCCTCCGCAATCTCCGGATGCGGATCGGCCGAAACTCTCACAAGCGGAATCTCCAGGACCTCCGCGCCGAGCGGCTCGAGCTTCGCGCGCAGATCCCCTGCCCGCTCGCGATTGCGCGTCACCGCGATCCGCCGGCCGAACAGAGGCCGCGCTTCAAACCACCCGAGCGCTTCCATTTCACCGCTGACATCTCCAATAATGATGATCGCCGGATTTTTCAGCCCCCGCTCATCCACTGCTTCCGGCAGCGTTCCAACGGTTGCGCGCAGACTCCGCTGACGCGGCAGACTCGCCCATTCCACAACCGCGGCCGGTCGATCGGGGTCCATTCCTCCGGCCAAAAGCTCCGCGACGATTTCGCACAGCCGTCCCATCCCCATATACACGCAAAGCGTCGCGTCGAGGCTGGCAAACTCCCGCCAGTTTACCGCCAGCTTTTGTTTCCCCGGATCTTCGTGCCCGGTCAGAAAGACGACTGTGGAACTGGTGTTGCGACGGGTCAGCGGAATTCCGCTATACGCGCTCGCCGCAACCGCGGCCGTGATGCCGGGAACGACTTCGAAGGGAATTCCCGCCTTCGCCAGCCGGGACGCCTCCTCGCCGCCGCGCCCGTAAACGAAGGGATCCCCGCCCTTCAGACGAACCACTTGCTTTCCTGCCTTCGCCTGAGTGACTAGGACTTTTTCAATCTCCTCCTGGGGCAAGGTGTGGAATCCCGCCCTTTTGCCGACGTAGATCCTTTCGCAATCGTCGCGACAGCTGTCAAGGAGCCCCGGATGGACGAGGTAATCGTACACCACGACATCCGCCTTCGCCAAAAGCTCGCTCGCCCGCACGGTGATCAATCCCGGATCACCGGGGCCCGCACCGACCAAATAGACCTTTCCCAGCGGCTCCGCCCGCGCCATCTATCGCAACTCCTCCACGATCGGTTTGACCGCTTCCGCGGCCTCGTCAGTCTTCACATCCGGCAGGCCAAACTGCCGATGGCCGACTTTTTCGTGAAAAACCTCGAGCTGCCCATCGGAAAAATGTGCCGCGAACGCGGTGTTGCATCCGCCGCCAACCTGTTCGAGAAACGCGCGCTCCACCGTCACCGCGAGGGCCGTCGGCTCATCCAAAAATTGCGAAAACATCCCGGCGTCATTGACCCGGCATTGCACCGCGATTGCTCCCTGACCGACCGCAGGAACCATCTCACGCGTGCTGAACAGCCGAAAGGTCACGCCCGGCCAGGAATGGATTTCGAGCCGGCTCAATCCGGCCGCCGCCAAGATCGTGCCATCGGCCTCGCCGTTGGCGATCTTGCGCAACCGCGTGTCGACATTGCCGCGGATTTCCCGCCACTCGACATCGGGAAACAGCCGCTGCGCCTGCGCGCGGCGCCGGGGACTTCCGCTCGCCAGCACCTTGGGCTCGCTCACTCCTTCCCGCAGCACAAGCACGTCACGCGGATCGTTCCGCGGCAAAAACCCCGCCAATGTCAGACCGTCGCGCGGTTCCGTCGGCAAGTCCTTCGCACTGTGCATCGCCAAGGTCGCCTCGCCTCGCCGGAGGGCCTGCTCGAGCTCACTGGTAAAGAGGCCTTTCCCGCCTTCCTTCTCCAGCGACCAGTCGCGGCGGCGGTCGCCGGTCGTGGTCAGTTTCAGCATCTCAAATCGGCAATGCGGCAGGCACGGGCGCAGATGCTCGATAATCATCTCCGTCTGGCGGACAGCGAGAGGACTCTTCCGGGTGGCAATGACTATCGTTTGCGCAGGCACTGAATTCTTGACTGGTGAAACGCGACTCGCCGCCCGTTCATTTGGAGGCGGCGAGCGCGAAACCATAAGAAATACGAAAACCGCCGCGGAGCAAGTCCCGGCGGGAATCCGCCAGATGAATCGGAGCCGGGTCGCTTAATTATAAGAAGCCTGAACGCCCTTCAGGTTCTTCTTGGCCACCCACGGCATCAGCGAGCGCAGGCGCTTTCCGGTTTTCTCGATCAGATGCTTTTCGCCCTCCTTCAGGAGCGCGTTGTAATTTTTGAGGCCGCCCTTGTACTCCTCAACCCATTCACGGGTGAACTGGCCGTTCTGGATTTCTTTGAGGATTTTTTGCATCGCCTTCTTCGTCTGCGCCGTAATCACCCGCGGACCGCGGGTCACGTCGCCATACTTCGCGGTCTCGGAGATCGAGAAGCGCATGCCCGCAATGCCGGACTCATTCATCAAGTCCACGATCAGCTTGAGTTCGTGCAAGCATTCGAAGTAGGCCATTTCCGGCTGATATCCGGCCTCGACCAGCACCTCGAAACCAGCCTGAACCAGCGCGGAGGTTCCGCCGCAGAGAACCGCCTGTTCGCCAAAAAGGTCGGTCTCGGTCTCTTCCTTGAACGTGGTTTGGAGGACGCCGGCGCGCGTGCCTCCGATCCCCTTTGCCCAGGCGAGAGCGATCTTCTTCGCGCGGCGCGTCGCGTCATTGTGAATCGCGATCAGGGAAGGAACGCCTTTTCCTTCCTGGTATTGCGAGCGAACGACGTGGCCGGGACCTTTGGGCGCCACCATGATAACGTCGACATCTTCCGGCGGATTGACCAAACCGTAATGCACGGCGAGGCCGTGGCTGAACAGGAGGCATTTGCCTTTCGTCAGGTTCGGCGCGACATCATTGTCGTAAACCTCCTGCTGCTTCATGTCGGGCACGGCCAGCATAATAACATCGGCCCGTTTCGCGGCATCAGCGGTATCGTAGACCTTGAAGCCGAGCTTTTGAGCAACGGGGCGCGATTTACTTTTTGGATACAAGCCGATAATGACGTTACAGCCGCTTTCCTTAAGGTTCAAGGCGTGCGCATGGCCTTGAGAACCGAAGCCGATGACCGCGAGGGTCTTTCCGTTGAGCTCCGCCAAGTCGGCGTCTTTGTCTGTGTATACTTTCGCTGGCATAATAAGATGTCCTGTTACTTGGATTGACTGAAGAGAAAGGAGGGAGCCGGGTCAGCGCTTGAGCGCGAGGCGACCGGTCCGGGCCATGTCGACAATGTGAAATCCTTCGAGCAGGCCGAGGAACGCGCTGATTTTTCCATCGTCGCCGGTGATCTCGACCACGAGAGAATCGGACGCGACATTGATGATCTTTGCCCGGAAAATATCACAGATCTGGATCAATTCCCCGCGCGACCGCGAATCGACGGCGAGCTTGACGAGCACCAGCTCGCGGTCCACCGATTGCCCTTCCCGGAAGTCGACGACTTCGACGACATTGATCAGCTTCCGCAGCTGCTTGATGATCTGGTCGAGCACCGTCTCATCTCCCCGGACGACCACCGTGATCCGGGACATCTCGGGATCATGCGTCGGTGCAACGTTCAGGGTGTCGATATTAAACCCTCTCCCGCTGAACATGCCGGCAACTCGTGCCAGGACGCCAAATTGATTTTCGACTAGTACGGAAACTGTGTGTGTCATTGCGGCAATGGTGGACGGCGAGGGATTCGAACCCCCGACCCCCTCGGTGTAAACGAGATGCTCTAACCAGCTGAGCTAGCCGTCCGCAAAAGAGAGGACTAAGTAAAGATTGCCGCTTGAAAGCAAGGATAAATTTACCCGCCAGCCCGCTTCACGCAAGGCACGGACGGCAGGAAGCACACCGTGCCGCAAACAGCGAGGAATCGGCGGTTCAGCTTAATCGATCACTTCGCTCGCCGCCGGCTCGGCCTCCTCCCGCACGGACTCCGGAGCGACCGTGCCATCGGGAAGTACGAACACCCGAACCGCACGCTCCGGCGCGAGGTAGCGCCGCGCCAGTTTTTCGACGTCATCGACGGTGATGCTGGAGTAGTCCTCGGTCATGACGCGCGCCCATTCAAGCCGCTGCGGATGCTCCTGGGAACTCGAGAGCACGGAACTCATCCAGTAGGAATTGTTGCGCACCACCTGGCTCAATGAGGTCACGACCGGAACCAAGGCCCGCTCAAGCTCGTCCTCTGTCACGCCATTTTCGTACAGATCCGCCGCGATCTCTATCATGACGTCAGCCAGTCCTCTTGCCCGCTCCGGATCCGTTTCCGCGAGCGCGTAGAACAATCCATAATCGATGTAGGTGTCGCTCGGGCGGCTGACCGCGTAAGGACTGTAGGCGTCCCCCAATTCCTCTCGGATTCTCAGGCGCATCCGATCGGTGAATACACTCGAGAGGATTTGCAGGCGGCGCGTTTGCTGAATATCCCACATGTCGTCGGTCGGCCAATAGACCGCCGCGACTCCGGTGGGGATGTCCGAAGAAAACGTAAAGAGGCGTTCCGGCTCGTCCGCGGGGAACCGCAATTGCCGCAGCTCCGTGTGCTCCGGTTTCTCCGCCTCCCTCTCCGGAAGCGCGCCCAAAGTTTGCGCGACCGCGTCAATCGCGGCGTCCGCATCGAGATCGCCGACAAGGGTCACTTCCAAATACGCCGTCTCAAGCGGGTCCCGAAGCCAAGTCCGCACATCGTCGAGGTCGAGCGCCATCGTCTGTTCCATGGGCGGCAAACCAAACCGATGATCTCCGCCGGCAAGAAACCGGCTGACCTCCGCCTGCATCGTCCCATCCGCGGTATGGCGGCTCCGGCGATAGACTTCCCGCAGATTATTCCTCGCGAGCCGAAGCGCCTCCGGGCGATAGCCGGGATCCGTGAGGTAAGCCGCCATCAATTGCAATTGAAGCAAAAGATCGTCCGGGGTCGTCGATCCGGAAAGCGTGAAAGCATCAGACGCGACCGAGAAATAGGCCCCGACGTTTTTTCCGGCCAAAACCCGGCGCAGCTCATCGACGCTGTGCTCGCCGAGCCCTCCTTGGGTAAAGGTGTTTGACGCCAGCATCGCTACCCCGGCGAGCTCCGCGGGCTCGACCAGTTCACCCGATCCGATTCGAGCCAGCACCTGAATCGTGTTCGCCTGAAAATCGGTGCGTTTGATATTCAGCCGCACGTTGTTCGCGAATCGCACCTGGTGAATGTCCAAATCCTCGACGTGCCGCTGCTCCGCAATCTGCCCCGCCGCTCCGAAATCGGTATAAGCAAAGGCGACATTGCCGATTTCCTCCATCGGCTCAACCGGCTGGTTCCGGCTTTCGCGGAAAGCTTCCAAAATCTGATGCTCCGGCTCGGTAAGCGTAAGATTGCCGGTCACGAAAAGGAATCGTCCCGTCGGCGACCAAACTTCCCGAAATGCCCGCAGAGCGTCGTCGACCGTCATCGCTTCAACAGCCGGGCGCATTTTTTCCAATTCAGTTTCCGGGCTCGTAAACACCGTGTCATAGGCGAGCGAAGCAACAATCCCCTCGGCCAGACCCGCCGACTGCCGCGTCCCCGCACGACGGACCGCTTCCTCCAAAGAGTTGAGGATCCGCGCCTTCGTCTCCGCCAGCTCAGCTTCCTGGAATCCGAAACGCAGCGCCCGGCGCAGTTCCTGTTCCGCCACGCGAAGCGATTCCTCCCACTGCTCCGGCTCGCAAATCAGTTCAACCGACCCGCTCGAAACGAAGTCAAACATGTCAAAGGCCGTCGCATATCCCCGCGAAAACGGCGCGCCCTCCTCCCGCGAAAGGGTGTCGATGCGCCGGTTCAGCATCTGCACCGCCGCGTCCCGATGCAGTCGCGCGACCCGGACCTCCCAAGTGTCCGGCTGCTTTTCATACGGCATCATCGTCTGGATGCTCACCCGGGTGCTCGGCGCCTCCATCTCCGTGTGCAGGCAGGCGCGAACTTCATCGGCGATGACCTCGCCCAGCTCCGGACGGTCCCGCGCCGGCGCTCTCGGCGCAAAATCCGCGAATTGTTTCTCCACCAAGGCGGCCGCCTGTTCAGGATCCACCTCACCGACCAGTACCAGCACCGTGTTCTCCGGACGATACCACGTGTCATAAAAATCGAGCAAATCGTCCCGCGTCGCCGCACGCAGGGTTTCTTCGGTGCCGATCGGGAAACGCCGCGGAATCCTGGATTCCGGCAACAGAAAAGCGAATTCCGCCAGGGCCGTCCGAAAATCAACCGAGTCGCGCGCCCGCATCTCGCTGAGCACGACCCCGCGCTCGGCGTCTATTTGGTCAGCGTCCAACAGCATCCGGTCCGCGTAATCGCGGAGAACGAACAGCGCCCGATCGATTCCGCTTTCAGAGGGATCCGGAAGTTCGATTTTATAAACCGTCCGGTCAAAACTTGTGTAGGCATTCGTGTCGGCGCCGAATGCCATCCCGAGCCGCTGAAAATACTCGACGAGCGTCCCCGGCCCGAAGTTCTCGGTGCCGTTGAATCCCATGTGCTCAAGAAAATGCGCGAGGCCCCGCTGGCGATCCGTCTCAACCAGTGACCCGGCATCGATATACAGCCGCAGACTCACCCGCTCGCGCGGCTCCTGATTCGGCATCACCGCATACCGCACGCCGTTCTCCAGCCGGCCCCAGGTCACCGACGGGTCCGCTTCAATATCACTCAGCTCGTGCGGCCACCGCTCCGCACCGGCTCCAGCTGGAATAAGGGAAGCCCAAAAAAGAAAAACCGCCGCCGCCAACCGCCGAAACGATGAAAATTGAGCGGCCAGCAACCTTCCGCCGCATCCACTCCCGGTCGCGACCCCCGAAGAGGCTTCACCGCTTAGCCCTGGGAATCGACACCGACGTAAAAACAGCCCGGAAAGGGCGGCATACCGACCGCGCGCGCTAGTCCTTCGATTCCCGAATGATGTTTTCGCTTTCAAACCGTTACCGATGTCTTGATTACGCCGATCCCAGAAATAACCCCTCCAACCCAACTAACAACCAAGAACTAATAACCAATGAACTAAGAACCAAGAACCAAGAACCAAC
>CAZYAN010000020.1:0-27306 GCA_964645585.1 uncultured Opitutales bacterium | reverse complement strand
TCGGGCTGAGTATTTCGATGTTTTGCCACAGTGGCTTGTCTTTGCCCGCTCCTATCCTTCGTCTCAGACCTTGCAATGCTCAGCCTGGCCTTTTCAACTGCATCAGGCCGGTCAACTGAAACCCGAAACGTCGGCTAACGCGCAGGATAATCCGCGCCGCCCAGACTTTTCGCCACCGATTCGAGCCACGGGTCGAACTGTTCCCGCAGCGCCGCGACGCGTGCGGTTTCACGCTCGCTCAGATCCCGGCTTTCAACCGGGTCGTCCGCAAGATTGTACAGTTCCCAGGCAACCTTGCCCATCGCCGCTTCCATTCGGTGAAGTTTCCACGGAAAATCGAGCCAGGCCGCATGGCCCGGAAATCTGTTTGTCGGCACCGGTTCAATCTTTCCCGCATCGAGATACAATCGTGTGGAATCCTTCGGCACTTCTCCTTCTGATTGCGCCGTGAAAAGCTCCTCCATCCATTGCGCCGCGGGGACCCGCATACCCCGTGCGCGAGGGTGCCAGAATCCGATTCCTTTCGGACGGCTGCTCATTTTCCCTTCGAGAATGGGCAGCAAATTCATCCCGTCAATCGGCCGGTCGAGCTTATGCTCGACCCCCGCCGCGGCCAAGAGCGTCGGGAAGATGTCCATCGTCACACACGGAACGTCGATCACGGCCGGCGACGAAAAGCGCCCCGGCCACTCGAGCAACGCCGGCACGAGGAGTCCGCCTTCATACACGTCCCCCTTGAAACCGCGCGCATTCCCGGCCGAGCCGACCCGCGGCAGCGCACCGTTGTCGCTGTTGTACCAAAGAATCGTGTTTTCATGGACACCCAGCTCGCGCAAGGCGCCGCGCAACCGCCCAAAGGCCCGGTCCATCGCCGTGATTTCGCCCAAAAAATCTCGCTCCCGTTCAGGCCGGTCGGAATAAAGCTCCCGGTCCGCCTCCAGTGCCTCGTGCGGCAGATGAGGTGATCCAAACCAGACAACCGCGAAAAAGGGCTCACCCGCCTCGGCCTGCTTCCGGATAAATTGCAGCGCGACGTCGACCGTCACCTCCGAACTGTCGCCTTCGAATCGGACCGCTTTGCCCCGGTCGCTTAAGATCGGGTCGAGGTCAAAAAAATTGGGTGCCGAAACCCACTCGTCAAATCCGTGCTCGCCGGGGTTGACCGGACTTCCCTCTTGCACCGACCCGAGATGCCATTTTCCAAAATGACCGGTCCGGTAACCAGCCCGCCGAAGGATGGCGGCGATCGTCTCTTCCTGCGGCCGAAGCGGGTAGCCCCACGTCAGCGTTCCGCTCCGGTTCGGCGTGCGCCCGGTCAGGACACTTGCGCGCGTCGGCGAGCAGACCGGCGAAGCCGAGTGAAACCGGTCAAACCGGATTCCTTCACGGGACAGCGCATCGAAGTTCGGCGTCTTGACATGCGGATGTCCGTTGTAAGCCATGTCGCCCCACCCCTGATCATCCGCCATCACGAGCACGATATTCGGCTGGTCGCCTTCCGCCGGACTTTCGGCCGCCCACGCGGCAAGCCCGAACAAAACGACGGCCGCGAGCCGCCATCGCAGCCAAATCCGCCTTCCGCATGCCACCACTACAGACGTCTGTCTCATCATTCGATTCCTCTCGTTCGGCCGAGACGTTTACCCGCGTTGGCTGCCGATGCAGCACCACTCTGGCTTCATCCCGCGCCAGCACCCGCTTTTCGCCAGCCAGCCGAATGGACCCGCGGCTTCTGTCGGAAGCAAAAGAATGAGTAAATGCGAGAGCCGGTCAACGGCTGAGTGCCGCGCGTGAGATCTCCAGTCGATCGTGTCGCACAAGCCCCGAACACGCTCCGATCTCCACACACGCGATCTCGCCTTGGAATTGGCGGCCGCCGTTGTTAAACGCACCGATCGATACATCGGCCTGATTCGCCAGATCGCCTTGGGTGATGTCCTCCGCTTCCGCCACAGGCTTCCCATCAAGCAGCATCCAGACATACCGTCTCTCCGCGTCGCGCACCACCGAGAGTTCATGCCACCGGCCGTCCGATACGGTCCGTTCCGAAACGACGGAAAACGCGCTTTCGCCGTCATCCATCCAAAAGCGCGCCTTTCCATCCTGAATCCGCAACCACCAGGAGGGAGTCGACGGCCCGACATCCTTTGCGATCAGGGCGCCGCTTTCGCCCGCCCCGCCAGTTTGATGCGCGCGCGTCCGAAAGACCACGCGGATCGCGAAGGTCGTATCCGCATCCAAATTCAGACGGCCTCGGCTCTTCGTGTCGTCGATCCTGATTCGTCCCGATCCAGCAAAGGAGACCGCCAAGTCCCCCGCTTGCCGCCCATGCACCACCCGCAGCGGCACCGTCGCCGTCGCCGCGATCCCGTATCCTGTGCGATCCACAATTGCCCCTTCACCCGGCGGCAGCCTTGATCCAAGCGTAAACTCATCAAAGTCCAGCCGCAGCAATCCCGGCTCCTCGATCCATCGAGAAGAGAAGGTCGCGTAGGAAATTCTTCGGTACGGCCAGTCGTCGCCGTTTTCATAAAGCAGCGCCACATTCCCGTCCCCCCTCCCGGCCAAACTGCTGTAGGCGGCGTCTCGCGGAAACACGACCTTCGAGTGTTCAAATGTCTCCCCGTCGCTTTCCGATTTCCGCACCGTCATTCGCAGACGCCGGTCATGCGAGGTCCGGTCGTCCGGCGCGTATTTCGCCGGGTTTGAAAAATACAATACCGGACGGCCGTCGTCAGGGAGCGCGTGCGCGATCATGCTGCCCTGACAAATCGGGCACGGCAAATCCTCCCGCACTTCGAGAGGAGACCAACTTGCACCGCCATCGGCACTGACACTCGTAATCCGCCGCCGGTGATCGCGCAGTTTCCCGGTTGCCCGGCTGTTCCGCAGAAGCCGTCCGTCGCTCAACTCCGCCACGGTCGCCTCGCTCGTGCCGCCCGGCAGCCATGCCCCCTGTTTCCACGTCCGCCCAAAATCATCGCTCTGCAGATTCCGTCCGTTCGCCGGAACGATCAGGCGTCCCGCGTGAGGACCATGCGTCAGCTGAATTCCATTCCCTGGTCCCGTCGCATCCCAGCGCGTATCCGGTTTCTGTACTTCGTGAAAGCGGTTCTGGGGAGGCGACCACGTTGCTCCATGGTCGTCACTGTACATTGACCAGATCGTCCGCACTCCGTCACTCGTCCCGTTGCTGATCTCCGACTGACTGTCCTGACCGAGATTATGCGTTAGAAGCAGCCAGATCCGCCCGCGTGTACGATCGACCAAGACCGTTGGATTCCCGCAAGTGTTCGGCCCGTCGTCCCACACGATCTGCATCGGCGTCCACGTTTTTCCTCCATCGAAACTCCGCCGCAACACCGTATCGATATCGCCTGTGTCGGAGGAACTGTTCTTCCGTCCTTCGGCGAAGGCGAGCATCGTGCCGTCCGGCGCCTCGATCAGCGACGGAATCCGGAAGGTGTGATATCCGTTCATTCCCTGCCAATACACGTCAGTCTCCCAAAGGGCGCCGGCTTCCGGATTCGAAAACCGCTCCGGCAATACCGGAGGATTCCGCTGTTCGCCGGCCGGACCCGAAGCTAATGCCGCCGCCCGGAGGTCCGCGAAGGCCGCCGGCACCTGCCCGTCCCCGGTTTCCACTCCGCCGAGGAGCCACGAAAAATTGAACCGCGCAACCTGCCCGCCGATATGCGGACCATTGGTGGTTCCTTCCGACAGCAGGTAAATCCACCCTTCGCTTTCTGTCCCGGCGCGGCCCGCCGTCAGCGACGAATAGGCAAACGGCCCTTCTCCCACCAGCCGCTTCAAGGGCCAGGTCACGCCGCCGTCAAAGCTTACCCAGACGGTTCCCCGCCGTCTCTCACTCCGGGCGGAATCGTCTCCCTTTGGTTTCCCGGGCGAATCAACGTTGCTGAACAGAAGAATGTCGCTTCCGGCAACCGGCAGCCGCACCAGGCCTCCCATCAACCCGTAATCCAGGTTCCTCGGCCCGTCCGGAAGCACCTCGCTCACCGACAGGTTCTCCCACCTTTCTCCTCCGTCGTGACTCCATGCAATATGGCGCCAGCGGGGATCAAGTCCGTCCGTCGACCGATGTCTCCTCGAATTGTAATAGATCCGCCCGTCAAACAGCTCCGCCACCGCCGCCTCCCCTGTTCCCATCGCCGGAAACGGTGTACTCGCATGCCACGTCTTTCCCCCATCGTCACTGTAAATTGCGTTCGTGTAATGCTCATCCCAATACTCCCGGGCGTTTCCGGGTCCGTACGAGCGCGTCGGACGGATCAGGCGGCCGGCATGGTCTCCTCGCCGAAGCATGATCCCGTGCTCGTTCATGTGCATCGACGGAACATTGCCCTTTTCATCCAAGTGAATGATAACGTCCATTGCCTTCCAGCTCCGTCCATCATCCGCGCTTCTATAAACCGTAACCGGTGCCGGCGGATGGTTTTCTTCGACAAATACCAAGACTTCGCCGGAGTTTTCGTTCACGACCGCTCCCCCGCCATGGATCCCCGGCCCCACCGGGATTTCTGGTCCCCATGTCTTCCCGCCGTCCTCGCTGCGACGGACCCGCACCGCCTTCTCGCCCCAAACGGCCAGCACTGTCCCTTCCCGCGTCACCACGATGTTCGGGAAGCGTTCTTCGGAAAAAACTTCCTGGCGTTCGAAGCGTGGTTCCCCCGCGAACACATCGATTGTCCCGTCGTTTAAGGCCCACGACGATACACAACCGGCACAATACGCCCCTGCTACGATCCACCCAAGAATACTTCTCATGGTTCTCCTTTATATAGAAAGCGCGATCCCGATCACGGAAGGGAATCGCGCTTTCGATTCTGCCGCAATCCGCCCGTTATTTCTGTTCAAGCCGCAACCGCATGAACCCGCGGCCGGCCTCCGCCGGAAAGGTTCCAAGCACCCCGACTTCCTCAACGAAACCGTCCCCTTCCCGATAAACTTCCTCAAGGTGCGGAGGTCCGGCCCGCCACTCCGTCAGGTCATCCGACACTTCCGGTATGTAAACAAGGTCGCCGATGTCCGTTCGCTCTGTATAAACCAGAATCCGATTCCCGCCCGCGACTTCCAGCCGAGGCAAATTCTCTCGGGAGACCGCCTCATACGGTCCAACTCCAAGCGCATACTTCAACAGGTTCGGCACCCCGTCCCCCGCCGGAGCGGCCGCGGCGCCGCTGATCCCAGGATCCGCCAGTTCGCTTCCGTCAAAGTGCTGCTCTTGCCACGCGGCAAACCCTTCCAATTCCGGAGCATTCAGGTAATCGATCGTCAAGTCGAACACCTGCCAGATCGGGGTCGCCGGTGTCTGACTCCAGTCCGTCCGATCCGGCTGACTCACGGCAACCCCGAATACATTCTGTCCGGCCAGCTCCGCGGCGACCGTCCCCGTCACCGTCTCCGAATGACCCTCGCCGTCCGTTAAAGTCGCGGAAATCGTCCAGACACCTCCGGAATAACTCCCTTCCGCCTCCAGACGGTAGATCGTCTCCAGACCCGGACGCGCGTCGCCGAGCATCACAAAGTAGTTGTCCGCACCGGACGGATACGGCCCGCCGCCCCCATACGATGCGCCCGGCAGCGTCACCAGCTCCCCTTCGCCGTACTCCCGCGCCCAGAGACGGTGGTAGCGCGCCGCGCTGCTCACTTCCACCAGGTAATCCGTCCGCGCAAAGTTCTCTGTCAGCCACGACGGTTCCATTCCCGAGTTCCGGATGTCCCACGCGACGAACACCGTCGTTCCCGGATTTCCGTCCGAGGGATCGCCCGAGACCACCGTGAACTGCAGAAACGCGTCGCTGCTGTTTCCAAGATCGTTCACCGTCCGGATGCCTTCCATGATAAAGCCCGGATCCAGCCCGTCCGGCATCCTCACGATAGACTTGTCCTCCCCGACAAAATACGTTGCCGGCTCCGCGTACGAGCGGCTGTCCCAGAAAATGAGATCGATCTGACTGTCCCCAGCCGTCCAGTCGCTGGTCCGTGTCGGCACTTCCCCTTCCCATACGGCTGCGGCGCCGGCCCCGGACAGTACCGCGCCGGTCCCGTGATCGACGAGCCGCAGTTCCGAGGTGCCGTCCGCCTTGCGCGGCAGCCACTCGGCGCGAACCCCGCGGGCCGGATCGACCTCGATTCCGTTTTCCCCAAAAAGGAACTTGCCGAGCAACAGCAAGCCGATCGCATTCTCTCCGTCGTGCTGCAATTGCGGCACCCGGAAGTTCGTCGAGATGCTGAACCCGTTTTCCGGCTGAAAATTTGTCACGGCCGTTGCGAGGCTCGCGGTGTGCAGCACCCCCTCGGGGTCGGTCGTAATCTGCTGATGATGCCGCCCCAGATTCCAATCCGCCTCCGGTGCCGCGAGGAAGAAATCGGGTGCCTCCGCAAGAATGTTGGACGTCTCACTGAGGATTACCCAGTAATTGTAATCGTCCGCTTCCCCTCCGTTGCCTGGAAGAATCACGAATTCCCGCGCCGGAACACTCCGCTCCCAGACTTCGAACTCCCCGGCCGCCGTTCCGACCGTCATCTCCGTCTTCGCGAAACGTCCGCTCAACCACGGCGGAGTCGAACCGGGATGCGCGACAACATAAACGGTGAGCTCCCGGTCCGTCTCAAATGCCAGATAGGTCGAGTCATCCGGCCAGGTCGCCTCCGCGTTGGAGGTCTGGATCGCCAGTTTCCCGTCCAATTCGGCTGGAAGGGAAACGACTCCTCCCCCGGCTTCCGAATCCGGCGTCATGACGCCGTCCGCCGGATCGAGGTGGATGACCAGATCCCCCTGCCGCAAACCCGCCGGAGGTGGATCTTCGCCGGCAACCGGGATGCCGAACTTGTCGCCGAGGTAACGCTCGTTGGCTAACCGCTCCGCATCGTCGAGCGCGGTGTTGTAAACCGCGAACTCCGCAATCTCCCCGGACCACGGCCGGTCTCCTGTGTAGCGGCTGCCGATTGTAAACCACTGCCAATGCACCGGCAGATCACGCAGGGCGGTATCCACCCGGCCGCCCGTCCGCTCTCCGTTAACATACTGCGTAATGCTTCCGTTTGCGCCGTCCCAGACAAGGGACACAATCATCCAGGTATTCTCATCAAACGTGAAATTCGGCGGCGCGTCCCGCAGCGCCTTGCCATTGTCCCGCATGCTCGACCCCATCTGCGCATTACTCGTGAGAATCGTCACCAGATCCCCCCACGCAAAGTCGCCCCCTTCGTAGAAGAGCGCCGCGATCCACTGATTTCCCGGCCCCTTGTCGGTGCTCTTCGAAACAAAGGTCCACGTAATCGTATTGGTGTCGAGGTGTGCGCCAAATTCATCATTTCCGTCGCGATCGATCGTCAGCTGCTGACTTTCCTGTCGGTCGAAACGCACCGCGGGATAGCCGTTGATCGCGTTCTCCACGAACGTCGGGCGCTTCCCGATGATCGGCTGCTCCAGGAAACTTCCCGCTGCCACCGGAGCGGTGTTCCGCCACTGGCGCACAGGATCTCCGTTCGTCGCCGAAACGACGTTATCGCCTGTCAGATCATCATCGATATAGGGCAAGACTCCCGCGCGCGCCTTATCGATGGAATATCCGGCCCCGGTCAGGTTCTCCAGGATACTGATCCCGCGCACTTGGCCAAACTTCGCCGCCACAGGCATGACCGTGTGCGGCTGCAACCCGTACTTCAGAGTCAGCGCCTCTTCGTTCGCAAGGCGCTCGCTGTCACTCAGGGCGGTGTTATACAAAGCAAACTCAGCAATATCCCCCTCAAACGGCCGGGTCCCTTGATAGCGGTTTCCGATCCCGAGATAGATCCACTCGTGCGGCAGCGTCCGCGTAGCTCCAGTTGCGCGATAGCCCGTTCTCCGGCCGTTCACATACTGTGCAATTGAACCAGCCGCTCCGTCCCAGACGACCGTCACGACATACCATTGCCCGTTTTCAATCAAAGCGTTTGGCGGGGCATCGCGCGTCGCGTTGCTGTCGTCCCGCATGTTCGCGCTCAACCGGTTCCCCGAGGAGGGTACGATCGAGTTCAAGTCTCCGTAAGGAAAATCACCCGGCACGGTGTCGCTTGTGAAATGGAGATTCACGAGCCACTGGTTGCCGATCTCCACCATCGCCGGCCGCACGACGAACGTCCAAGTGATGGTGTTCGTATCCAAATATTCCGCCAGCTGAGGCTGCATGAGCCGGTCCAGACCGAGCAGGGTGTTCGCGCTCCGGCTGAACCGAATCGCCGGCCGGCCGTTGATCGCGTTTTTCATGAAAGTCGGTGCAGTCGTCGCCGTCTTGCCCGGACCCGGATAGTCCAAGCCGCTCGCCCGCGCCGCAACAACATCGCCAAGGGGGCTCAAGTTTCCCCATCGAACGACTGGATCGCCTTCACCCGCAGGCGTCAAATCGTCTTCGGCATAAACCGCCGCTCCGGCATCGAAGTGAAGGACCTGATTGTCCGTTACCAAATCGGCAAGGCCCGCAACCGGAGTGACGAAGAACCATCCGGCGCCGAAAAACATCATCATTTTCAAAGTTCTTTTCATGGCGTTCCGCTGCTGGGAGTTAAGAGAAAGCGCTTTTTCCCGGGACCTGCCGGGAATTTCCGCAAGTGATACCCTGAGGATGAAATTAGCGAACCCGGACCCAAACGGAAAATGATGGTTTGCTGACCGGACCAAAACCGTCAGCGCGTCACCGCGTCGGCCGCGTCGGGATCACCGGGGGATCTCGGTAGAACGTGTATTCTACCGTGTTCCGCTCGTTTCTCGTCACGCTGTGTTTCCCGACATGTCCGTCAGCAAACAACAGATGAAACATCGGAACCCCTTCCCAGTGCCATCCGTCGTTCCGGTCCGTCTCCCCGAATGCATTCGTGATAGCTGGATCCTCTGCAAACATCACAAACCGCATTGGCTCGACGATTTCATTGAGATGAATCCCCTGCTGATTCGCGTTTAACAAGCCAATCGTTCCGTAGTGATTCGCGTGATACGAACTTCCCGAGGCGTCATACGAACTCGAAACAGCTTGGCCCCCGCCAACAACAAAATATCCGCTGTCGTCCTCCGGACACCATGCGACCTCCACCGGATGGTCGTCCCCCTTAGCATCAAGGTACTCATTCAGCGGGCGCTGATCGACCGGAGTCGTCCGGATCGTCCCCCGCTTTCCCATTGAGGTCAGGCGGCTCCCCCCCACCTTCGGGAAGAACCGGTCGTCATGATCATTCAAATACATAAACGTTGCCGTGCCGATCTGGCGAAGGTTCGACATGCACATCGCGGCTTTCGCACTGCTTCTGACCTTCCCGACCACCGGGATCAAAATCGCGGCGAGGATTCCGATGATCGCGATGACCGTCAAGAGTTCGATGAGCGTGAACGCCGCCGCCAATTTGGGATCAGACAATCTGGGCTTGTTTGGGATATTCATGGAAATCAAGGGTTTATAATGAATCCTTCGTCGCAGGACAACCCACTCCGCCGGAAGGCCGTCTCGTTCGATATAATCAAGCCTCGGCATTCTCTCCACCGGCGGCAATTGCTTTTGTATGGTATGCTGAGAAGACCGAACCGACCCCGCTCCATCTTGACTGGAACTGAGCCCGCCTTTCCCGCAGCGCGCCCTTGCGCACCCAGTGTAGAGCGGACCGGTTGCGCCCCGGAAGGATCCGTATCCGATCTGAAAAAGCCGCGGCAACCTTCCAGAAGTAGAAGGCGCGATCCCCGCCAGAGAACCGCGCTCACTTCCGTTATTTCTGTTCAAGCCGCAACCGCATGAACCCGCGGCCGGCCTCCGCCGGAAAGGTTCCAAGCACCCCGACTTCCTCAACGAAACCGTCCCCTTCCCGATAAACTTCCTCAAGGTGCGGAGGTCCGGCCCGCCACTCCGTCAGGTCATCCGACACTTCCGGTATGTAAACAAGGTCGCCGATGTCCGTTCGCTCTGTATAAACCAGAATCCGATTCCCGCCCGCGACTTCCAGCCGAGGCAAATTCTCTCGGGAGACCGCCTCATACGGTCCAACTCCAAGCGCATACTTCAACAGGTTCGGCACCCCGTCCCCCGCCGGAGCGGCCGCGGCGCCGCTGATCCCAGGATCCGCCAGTTCGCTTCCGTCAAAGTGCTGCTCTTGCCACGCGGCAAACCCTTCCAATTCCGGAGCATTCAGGTAATCGATCGTCAAGTCGAACACCTGCCAGATCGGGGTCGCCGGTGTCTGACTCCAGTCCGTCCGATCCGGCTGACTCACGGCAACCCCGAATACATTCTGTCCGGCCAGCTCCGCGGCGACCGTCCCCGTCACCGTCTCCGAATGACCCTCGCCGTCCGTTAAAGTCGCGGAAATCGTCCAGACACCTCCGGAATAACTCCCTTCCGCCTCCAGACGGTAGATCGTCTCCAGACCCGGACGCGCGTCGCCGAGCATCACAAAGTAGTTGTCCGCACCGGACGGATACGGCCCGCCGCCCCCATACGATGCGCCCGGCAGCGTCACCAGCTCCCCTTCGCCGTACTCCCGCGCCCAGAGACGGTGGTAGCGCGCCGCGCTGCTCACTTCCACCAGGTAATCCGTCCGCGCAAAGTTCTCTGTCAGCCACGACGGTTCCATTCCCGAGTTCCGGATGTCCCACGCGACGAACACCGTCGTTCCCGGATTTCCGTCCGAGGGATCGCCCGAGACCACCGTGAACTGCAGAAACGCGTCGCTGCTGTTTCCAAGATCGTTCACCGTCCGGATGCCTTCCATGATAAAGCCCGGATCCAGCCCGTCCGGCATCCTCACGATAGACTTGTCCTCCCCGACAAAATACGTTGCCGGCTCCGCGTACGAGCGGCTGTCCCAGAAAATGAGATCGATCTGACTGTCCCCAGCCGTCCAGTCGCTGGTCCGTGTCGGCACTTCCCCTTCCCATACGGCTGCGGCGCCGGCCCCGGACAGTACCGCGCCGGTCCCGTGATCGACGAGCCGCAGTTCCGAGGTGCCGTCCGCCTTGCGCGGCAGCCACTCGGCGCGAATTCCCTTTTCGGGCTCCATTCCCCAAGTTCCTCCTTCCATCACCATCAGGTCCCCGAGCACCACCAGGCCGATCGAGTTTTCCCCGTCGTGCTGCAGCTGCGGCACCCGGAAGTGAGTGCTGACTCTAAACCCGTGTTCGTGACTGAAATTGCCGACCCTCGGTGAAACCAGCGAAGAGTCATGGAACATCCCCTCGGGATCAGTCGTGACCTGCCCGTGATGACGCCGCCAATCCCATTCCTCCATCGGGTAGGCGAGGAAATCATCCTTCCGCACAGTCACCGCCTCCGGCTTCTCGCTCAGGATCACCCAATAATTGTTGTCATCGATGCTGCCGCCATTGCCTTGTAAAATGACGAAATCGCGGGCCGCATAATCCCGTTTCCAAATCTTGAAGACGCCGTCCGTCGTCTCAACTGTCATATCCATTAACTCAAAGTAGTTGGCAAGCCACTGCGGAGCCGGGGAACGATCGTTTGCAACATAAACAGTGAGGGCCCGATCTGTTTCAAATGCCAGGTAGATCTCATCCTCATTCCAAACCGATCCGATGCTCGGGGTGCGAATCCCGAGATTTCCGTTCAGTTCAGCAGGCATCGAAACGATCTTCACATCCAAGCCGTCTACCGGACCCGGGCCAGTGAGACGAACCTGGTCCATGTACACTCTCGGATTGGACGCTCCGCCCGTGCCCGGACCAAACCGTTCGAAAACTATATAAATCGGCTCCCCAGCCACGTCGGACGTCGGCGTCCACGTGACCGTAAAATCCTGCCATTCGGCAGCGGTCACTTCAATCTCCGATGATTCAACCTTCGCGAGCCAATGCTCCGCCGGAATCGGAGCAAAATCTTCCCAGCCTCCCGTCGTCGCAAGTCCCAAGCGAAACCCGTGATCCGTCGGACCCGCAGGCCACAGCCCCGGAGTGTTTACCGGAAAGCGCAACGAAACGGTCAGTGTATACGGTTCCGACAGATCGGCCGGCACCGTGTGAGGCACCCGACGCCAGATCTTCGAAGTTCCGCCTTCCGGTGCATCCCGGTTCGAGACAAAAAGAAACTGATTCCCCTCCGGCGCCTGAGGCGTCCCTTCGAAGCCCGACCGCATGACTCCGAAAGCGCCGTTAGCTGCACCGAGGGTTTCCCACTCGTAGCCGTCAGGCCAAACGTTGTGATGCATCCAGGTCGCCGTTTCCGGTATCTCGAACGAAGAAACTCGATCGGCATACGGACTGTTTCCAATCTGCACGGGGCCCATTTCATAATTCGACGTTCCGGAAAATTCATCCAGAATATCGATGAACCGCACCTCTGTAAACTCTCGTATAAACGGCATCGCGATCGCCATCGGTTCTTCAGGCCGGGTCGGCGTACGCATCCGTATATTGTCTATATACAGCCGCGGATTTCCAGCGCCGCCGCTTCCGCTTCCGTAGCGTTCGAACACAACGTAAATTGTCTCTCCGGCCAGCGTTCCATCACTCTCCCACACGAGACTGAAATCCTGCCAGACGTTCTCTGTCACGTTGATCTCCCACGACTCCCTTTTTCCCAGCCAGTGTTCATCAGAGATTGGTTCATTATAGGACCAGTCTCCGGTCGTGGCGAGTCCGAAACGGAAGGCGGCACCTTCCTTGGCCGCATCGCCCGCTCGCCAGCGCAAAGCAACGGTCAGTTCGTAGATAGCGGAGGCCTCCGCCGCCACGGAATAGGGCATGGCGAACCAGAGCTTAGTCGTTTTCGCATTGTCCCCATCCCGGTTCGAAACCCAGACGTGCTGCACCCCCTTCGCTGACTCAATGCCAGCAAAGGTATCCCTGATGATCCCGACGGTCGCCGTGCTCGGTCCACCGATGGCTCGCCACTCGTAGTCGGCCGGCCATGAGCTGAATCCAAGCCAGCCCGCTGCAGGAACTTCTGGCGTTTCAAAATCCGCAACCGGACCGAGGGCCGCCGGATAGGCTCCCTGTAAGGGCTGCCCAGATACCAAAATGCAGCCAAGGGAAAAAATGAGGGTGATCATTGAAGCCTTTCTATCTCGATAATAGCAGACAGGAGAGGAAGCGTCTTTTACATCTTGTTGTTCGCGTTGTCATGTCAGCGCCGAAAAGATTACAGGCATTCAATCGTTAAAACCGTCAGGGTTTATTTGCAGGAAGGAGAAAACTGGATGCGGGAAGCCGCGGGCCGGTTTCCGTTCTCCTCGCAACCGCGGGTACTATTCCATCCCCAGTCAGCTCCCCCGTCCATCAACCAGGCGAGATTGAAGCGGGCAAACAACACGTCCGCATGTTGCCCACGAGGGCCGCCTTCGAAGGTCAGATAGATCATCCCTTCCGTGATCGTGCCTTTCCTGCCCGCCGCCAGCGTAGAGTACGCCGACGGACCGTCGTAAACCAGTCGTTTGACCGGCCAGCTCTTCGCACCGTCAAAACTCGCCCAAACGGTGATCCTCTCCCGCCCTTCACTGCGGCTATGACCGCGATCCGAATCGAGATTGCTGTAGATGAGCACATCCGCATTATCAATCGGCAGACGGATCAGGCCGCGCATCTTGGACTTTTTTGGAATACGCATGACCTCAAAAGGCACGAGTGAATCCGCATTCAAAAATCTGATACCTCCCGCGACACGAACTTCCCGATCAGGCGACTCCTCGCCACACATTCCGTCGCAAGCGGGCTCCTGTCTGCTCTCTCGTATGCCGCATTTCTCTGGGATGACTCACACTCCGGTTCTCGCTCACGGGCAGCAACCTATTGTCCATGGTCTCCTGAGCGGACCATACGACTTCCAGCCCCGCACCCGCCCTTTACCGCGTCCCCGATACTGACCGTCCCCAAAAAATGGATTCGTTAGCGGACAAGCACCTCGACATGGTAACGCCGCCCCGCCGGTATCAAAAGGCTCGCCAGGTACCCGAACAGCACGCACGAAGCGACGCCAACCGCTGGATACAGGTAAAAGTGAACGGTGGTCAGGGAACTTACGAGATACACCGCAATCGCACTCCCAACCGCCCCGACAAGAGCACCCCGGCTGTGACTCCGCTTCACGAACATCGCCAGAAGAAAGAGCCCCGACAAACTTCCAACGAAAAGCCCCATAATCGCCATGAACAGATCCCACAACGATTTCACATCATAGGCCGCGATAACCAACGCCCCACCGGTTCCGATCACCCCGAAGAACACCGTCAGCGCGCGGGCCGCCGCAAATTGCGCCGCTTCCGTCACGGTCCGACACAGCCGCCGCTGGAAATCGCGAACACAAACAGTCGACAAACTGTGGATCGAACTGTCGAGACTCGACATCGCCGCCGCAAAGACCGCCGCGATTATGAGTCCGGCTACGCCCGGCGGCATCTGCTGCCCAATAAAAAGCGGCACCACCGCATCCGCCTCAGTCCCCGGAACGATTTTTTCAGGATTCGATTTGTAATATAAATACAGCGCCGTCCCCAAACCGAATGCAACAATCGCCCACGGAATCGACACTGCCACATCGCCCCAGAGCGACCGCACCGCGCTCCTCGCATCTGGCGTGCTGAGATACCGCTGCACCAAAGCCTGGTCCGAGGTCAAATTGGAAAACCGGGTGAAGATGTTGCCGACCAGCACCACCCAGACAACTGCGGCCGTGTAATCCCAACGCCAGTCAGTCATCCGAAACTTGCCGTCCTCCCACGCCGTCTCCCAAAGTTCCGCCGCGCCGAGACCGGTTCCGTGAAGCGCCATCACAATTGCCGCCAGCGCCCCGCCAAAGAGGATCACTACCTGGACCACGTCGGTCCAGACAACCGCCTCCATTCCTCCCATTACTGTGTAGACAATCGCAATCCCCCCCATCAATACGATGCAGAGGTAAATATTTATCCCGATTACCGACGAGAGCACCAGTGCCGGCAAATAAAGCACAATCGCGATCCGCCCGAGCTGCATCAGCACGAACAGCAATGCTGCACAGAGCCGAACCGACAGGTCGAACCGGTTCTCCAGATACTCATAAGCGGTCGTGACGTTCAAGCGACGGAGCACGGGTATGAAGAAGTTGGTTACAACCGGAACCACAAGGAACCAAGTCGCGACTCCCGCAAAATACAGCCAATCCGTCGCAAAGGTCTTCCCAGGAATGGCAATGAACCCGATGGAACTGACACTGGTCGCCATCAGACTCAAAGCCGCTGCCCACGCTGGTATCCTTTGCCCCGCCAGGAAGTAGTCTCCCGTCCCTTTGTTCCGTCCGGAAAACCAGATCCCCATACCAACCATTCCCGCAAAATAAACGCCGAGCGCCAAGTAATCGAGCCAGCCAAACCACGGCTTCGATGGCCCCGGCGTCCCGAGATACAGGCGGTGCGAACCTGCCTCCGAGACGACGGCCACCGCGTCTCCGCCCCATTGCGTCAGCACTTCCACCGCTTCCCCGAACGGTACAGAACCGCGATCCGCCCAAGTGCCCGTAATGGAATGGTACGACACCAGCCTCGATTCACCTGTCACCACATCAGACCGGGCAATCGCCAGCAGGTGCGCTCGCCCGAATGAAAGTTGGCCGCGCGACAGGAGGGGCGGAGAACCAGCGCCCATTTCCTCCCAGCGTTCCCCGTCTCGACTCAGTCGATACACCTCCCCGCCTTGCCCAACCGAAAGGAGATACAATCGCGGATGCTCCCCGTCGGTCAGCACAGTCGCGTGCACGGAGTCATCGACAGCTCTCGGAAGCAGCGGTCCCGGCAACCATTCCGCGGAATCGGCCGCATCCGCCTCCGTTCCCAACCTTAGCCGATACGTCCTTCGGCCGAATCCCGCCGCCCAGACTTCCTCCCCAAGCATCGCTGCCACCGGCCGCGCGATCGCCTCCGGCAACCCCGGCAACTCCGTCACGTCGATCGCCTCCCCCGCCGCGTTCCAACGCAGGAGAAACACCTCTCTGACCGGCCCGTCCCGACCGACACCACCCGCCACAAGCAATCCACGCGGTGAAGCAACGACCCCCGCATCCGCGAGCGGTTGCGGCAGCCGAAAGCCGCTGTGCCACGTCAGCCCGCCGGCCGCGTCACGCGTCAGCACATGGATCGCATCACGCAAGCGGCCATCAGACAAACGTCCGCCGGCAAGGAGCAACGAACCCCCATCCTCCCACGCAAACCCCCCTTTCCCAGCCACGCCGGACGGGAGCTCGCTGATCGCCTCCCACGAAAGAAAGGGCTGCCGCTCCTCGGCACGCAGGACCGCGGACACCGCCACGATAGCAACCGCCAGCAACAGATGTCTCGCAACGCGTGAGGGGGATGCGGAAATGGACATCACTCTTTCAACACCAGTTGAACCGTCAGCCGGAACACCGCCCCGTTCCCAGAGATCACGCCGGCGAGCGACAGCCAGCCGCCAAAATGCGAAACTTTCACAAAGTAATCGCCCGCCGCGGTAATCGGCGGAAACCGCGTCCCTTCTTCCACCCAGCGCACGCCGTCGGCCGAAATCTGGACCGCCGCATCAAGACATGCGTATTCGCCGCTGACTTCCTCCACCCGGATGAAGAAAATTGCCTCCCCGGCCCATCCGGCTTCGTACGGCTGACTCGTGAAATCACTTTTGAACTCCTTCTGGCGCTCAAGAATGGCTGTATGAAACTGTCTCATGAAAATGATAACGGACCGCGCGCAAATCAATCGGCCGAAACAACGACCGAGTCGGTAAAAAGAAATACCCGTCGATTGGTATCGTTCTCCACCCAGATCACCGGATTCAATAACCCGTCGATCCGTGCATACGCCGGAACAAGTGTCGGACGAAGGCCGCGCATATCATAAATCTGACTGCCGGATTGCAGTTCGATATATTCTTTCCTTTCAAGATCCACAAGGAGTCGCAAATACGACCAGTTAATCTTGTCGTCGCTTTCGTTATAACAAAGTTGCTGCCTCCCGTTCGGAACATCCCCGAATCCGTCCGTATTTCCATCCGGATAACGCCGGCCAAACCATTGCGGATCGACTCCGGTTCGGCACCAATCGCCTTCGGTCCCATACGCCCATTCCTTATCGGTCACTTTCGTCTCGTGCATATATTGCCAGCGCTGCGCCATCTGCCCGTTGATCGAGTTGAGGTAGCGAACCCCCATGAAGGAACGGTGTCCGTTGACCTGAACGTCAAAGAACACACCGAACGCCCGCACATCTTTTTCGCTGAGTCCGATCCGGTCCTGCTCGGGCGTGTAGGCATACCACATTTCGAACTGAAGGCGCCGGATCTTCCGGTGCTGGGTCAAACGTTTGATCGCAACCGACTGGCTCCCGGGCGCCGGCGGTTCCTCGTAACGCGCGGCGACCGGTTTCGTGGCGAGCTTCAACGAATAGGTGCCTTCCATCGAACCGTGCGTTCCCACATAGGAAAAGGTCGCACTGCTCAGCATAGGCGGCCCCCATTGCGCCTTGTCCACAATACTTTTTCTAGCGCGAAATCCTTCTTCCGTAAAATTTGGCGTCAGGTCGGTCCAGCCGCACATGCCCCGGTCGAAGTCATCACACGCGAGAATCGTATCCAGCGGCTGATATTTATGTAACGAAATAGAGTTCATCATTGAAATTTCACTCGGATGCAGTTCCTCCCCCGTACTTCACTTCCGTGGTCTGTCCGTCAATCACATACAGAAACGCTCCCGGGCCGCCCCCGACAAGAAGGTCCAGCCCGCCGTCACCATCCCAATCATACGGCGTGATTCCGCTGTTGTGCCCGGCAACCGGCGAAAAGAGATTTTCGGGCTCAGCCCGGAATCGGTCCACCTCCGGAAGTCCGTCATTCCGGTAGAGGCGCCCGCCGCCCGGCCGCTTGTAAACCAACAGATCGAGTCGGCCGTCTCCGGTCCAGTCCGCCAGCGCAATGCCGGCCCGGCCGCTGTTAGACCCCCGCACGTTCGAATGAAGCTGGATGGGTTTCCCGTCCGTTCCGAGCAGTGCCTCACTCCGCGCCACACGTGCCGTCCCGTCGCCATAATAAACAGTCACTTCGTTTTCCGGACTCAGCGCCACCACATCGAGGCTGCCGTCGCGATCATAGTCGATCAGGTACGGCTGGGTCCGATGAGCAACTTCCAGTTCATCCCCGGCAAATCGCAACGCGCGCGGCCGCTCGAAACGAACATCCCCGTCCACTCGCACCCCCCGCAACCAGAGCAGCCGCATTCCCATCGAACCGGTAAGAATGTCCGGCACTCCGTCACCGTCCCAATCGCCGGCACGCGGAAGAAACCGTTCGATGTGCGTTTCAATTGGACCCCAATTCGACCCGGCGCCGGTCTCGATCGCGTGCAATTCGATCGGCTGTCCGTTCGTCCAGCGCAACCGTTCCGGGGCCAAAAACCTTCGCTCCCGCTCCGTCTCGACATTGCGAACCAGCATCGGAATCCCCGGTTCCGCCCCGAGCAGCAGATCACGAACGCCTCTCCCCGTCCAATCGACCATCTCCACCGTCGAAATTCCCGGACCGACGATCGGTGTATCGGCATCCGTCTTGATCTTCAGATAACCTTGATCCTGCCAGCCGCGAAGCAGATTGCCTTCACCGGTGTGGCGGAACAGCCGGTAATACTGCGGTGCGCCCGGGTAAGCCGTCGCCACCATCTCCACGCGTCCGTCACCGTCGATATCCCCGAACGCGGGCATGATCACCGTCGTGCTCAGAATCGCCCGACCGTTCTCGTCCGCCAGATAGCCAAACTCGACCAGCCGCGGATCGGTCGCCGTCCCTTTGTTGAGAAACGCCCGCAATCCGGGACGGTTGTTTCCCACCACCAGATCGAGCCGCCCGTCACCGGTTAAGTCGATCGCCCTCGGATAGGTCCAGCCGCGCCCTCGGATCGGCTCCGTCCCGGCCCGGACAGCGACCGGTTCCGCGAATCGCAGCTCGCCGTCCCTCTCCGAAAGGTTTTCAAGGAAATACACCCGCCCGGCTTCATAGTTGAAAGAATCAGCCCGAAACCGATGAGCATTCGGAAACTGCTTTTCCGGAAAGGCCTCCGATAAGACCATCGCTCCAACCAGCAAGTCGGTTCTGCCATCTCCGTTCCAGTCAGCCGCCTCCACGACTGGACTCATCCACAGGTCACCAGGAAATGAATACGGATTACCGTTTGCGTCCACCGGCTGCACATACTGCCATGCGCCGTCCGTCCTTTTCCACGCATGCATCGCCAGCGGCCGCGAGCCCATCTCTCGCGTGGTCGCAAACATCTCGATGGAAACAACGAATGGTTTTCCATTCGAGCGATTCGGGCGGAGGAACGCAAAGGCACGCCCCATGCGACGGTCCTCAAGAATCATCTCCGGCAGCCGGGGCGGCGTCTGGCCCGGTTCGTTGGAGATCCATCCCGGTTCAAAAAGCACCCCGTCGGCCCGACCCGCGTTCCGGTGCCACGTCAACCCTTTGCGAGCGCGAACACCAATGATGTCGTTGCTGCCGTCACCATCCCAGTCATACAGATCGAAGTGTGCCTCCTGCGAGGTCAGCAGCGTTTCGATTTCCTGATTATACGTAATCGGCACGACCGTGGGGGCTGCTGCCGCCACCCCGCATAAAGTCCAGACAAGGGCGATCGCGCCATACACCGCCCGAGCCGCAACCTTTTGCCGTGTTCTAGAAACTTTATTCTCCCGCCAGCATCCCGGCCTCCTCGAAAATGAATAAACACCCACGTATAATCCTCTGATCGCCAGTTTCACTCTCCTCCGATGCTCTTCAACAGATCTTCCTCATGGACCGATACAGCGAGGTCCCCATGAGAAGCAAAAATCCAGATCTCTCCGGGACTCCGCTCAAGAGCCGATGGATACGAGACTCGTCCATTCCGCTTCTGATGCCTTGCCACGACGATCGGGTCACTCCATTGCCGGCCGTCGTCCTCAGAGAGCGCCAGGGAGAGTTCCTGACGATGCCAGTTTGCCGCCGTCTCCGACAGGTAACCGGTAGCGCGCCGGGGAAAGGTGTCCTCCCCTTCTGGATACAATCGATTCCAAATCAGCACAAGGCGCCCGCTCGCGAGGCGTAACAGATAACCGGGAGAGCTGCTCGCGGCGATGCCGGACGGTGCCGGGTCGGTCCAGGTTCGCCCTTCATCCCCGGAAAAGGTTTCGTAGAACTCGTCGAGATTCGTTCGCATCAGCATCCAGATTCGCCCGTCCTTCAGCTCAACCAGCGTCGGCTCGAGAACGCCATCGTGGTTTCCGCTCCCCCCGATGTCGAGGTCCTCGCTCTGCCGCCATGTGCGGCCGGCGTCGTCCGATGAAAACACGCGGATCACGTTGCGGCCCGGATCGCGGGCATGATACTGGACGGGGGCGACAATCGTTCCCTCGGACGTGACAATCACATGCCGGTGAAAGTAGCCGGGCAGATCAAAAAGCATCTCCGGCGCCGACCAGGTTTCCCCGCCGTCAGCGGACCGCGCCACCCAAAGATCGCGGCGCGCGTGCGGGACCGGATTGCCGGTTTCCCGGTCCCAATACTCGGACAGTGCGGACGGCTCACGCCGGTCGCGCCAGAGGAGGACAAGCTGATTATCTCCCACCTGGACCAGCGCGGCTCGACCTCCGTGCGGGATCCCTCGCCCCATAGCGTCGACCTTCGCATCGGCAACGACCGGATGCGGTTCTCGCCAGGTTCGCATGCCGTCTTCACTGACCTTGAACCCGTTTCGTTCCACCGTCGCCCATCGATCGCCGGAAAGCCGGGTTACGGTGTTATTGATCAAATGCAGGTTCGAATCCAGCGCGCTAAACAAGGGATTCAGGCGGACTTCCGTTACTGGCGCCTCAGACGCGTTGGCCAGAGCAACGCCCTCACTGAGCACCAGCATCCCGCTCAAGAATAGAATCCAGGATGTTTTCATCTTTCTCTTCATGGCGCGTCTACTCGAGCGTGATCGCGCGATAGAATCTTCTGCTCGCCCCTTGCGCCGACAACAGAACGCTCACCTCCTGATCGTCACCCAGGACCGGACTTCCAATATTCTCCCAAAGTGACAGATCCTCCGTCTGCTGAAGTTGAAAACTGTATCCGAGCGGTCCCTCATACGACACTTCGATGGCGGAATGGAATTGAACATCCTCGACGATTTCCTCCGCTGCCAGATCAGACAGGTCGATTACCCGAAACGATTTGTAGTGAATCGCGGCATTCTTCAGTCCCGGACGGACGCCTGCCGTTCCCTTCATATGATGCGGTTCCTCGGTCCAAACACTCGCCAGTTCGTTCCCTTCCCCATCCAGGAGGAACGCTGTCAATGTATCGCCCACCACAGCAAACTGAACTTTCACATCCATTTCTCGCGGAGGTCCGTCCCCGGTCAAAAAGCCCTTCGCTTCCGCCAGGGATCGATTGCCGGCACCCCCGATCCGGTAGATGCGAAAGACACCGCCCTGTCCTTCGCTCCATTCATACTCGGGAAGAAACTGCGCCATGTAATATTGCCCGATCGTGGGACCCGAACGCGCAAAGACCGTCGGATAGGCATGCCAATTGTCCCCTGCGTCCGCCGCCGCGTAACTGGCCTCTGCCTCGACGAGGTAATCGGTCCACTCGGCCGCTTCCGGACCGTCCACCGCGGAGAGCGCAAGAAATGTCTCCTCCCCGAAAACCCAGTCCGCCACGTATTCGTTATTATAAAGCGAAAAGAAAACAAGGCTCCCTGTCCTTTGGTCCCATCCATCGGGAACCTCAAAATCAGGTCCATCAAAGTCCGTCTCATAAAGGACGCTGCCTTCCTCCAGAATGTTGCCAGAGCGCAGGACGCGATAATCGCTTCCGGCTGTCGTCCGCGTCGAGACCAGGTGATTCACAACTTGGCCGGTTCCGACAATCGGATCGACCGCCGACTGCCAGCCGAGCTCGCCGTCCTGCCGCTGCACTTCATACACATAACCTCTTGCCGTCGGCAGCTCCAATTCCAGTGCCGGGTCGATCCGTATATTCTGGGCGACGCGAGCCTCCCCGGAATCTAGCGGCTCGTAAACTCGGAAGCTGTGGTAGCGAACAAGGCTGTCCCGCACGACCGGGCGCACGCCTGGATAGCCTGCCGCATGACCTTCATCCTGTACCGAAAGTTGCGCCAGGACTTCATTCTGATCATCGAGAAGGGTCGCGACGATGGTGCTTCCAATCATCATAAGACGAATCGTGACCGTCATCTCCATCGGCATCGGCAATCCGTCGACCGGACGCGGGACGATGCCGTCGACAGCAGCCAGCTGCGTGTTGCCGCCGCCGCCAAACCGGTAGATGCGGAACCGTCCTCCCGGTCCTTCATTGGCAGGCCAGCTTTGATCCGCCCAGAAATCGACCGTGTAAAAGTTGGTTGTTGTCCCGCTCGCCCGACCAATCAACCCGATGAGGGCTTGGCGGTCCGCCGCCGAATCGGGTTCGACCCGGTAACTGGCGGTCACCTCGACGACGTAGTTTCGCCAGTTGGCCGCCTCCGGATTTCGATATTGCGACACAATGGTATCCCGCGTCGTGATTGATCGATGATCGACGGCATAATTATTGTCGTAGAGATACAGCATATTGCTGCCGGAGGCCGGGCTGAGAACCTCCCAGTGCTCCGGCTGCGATCCGTCCACACCATCAAAATCGGTGGAATAAAGAACGGACTCCTGCGCGTGGGCAATCGCACACATCCAAATCAGTACTCCGGTGGCGGCGATGATCTTTCTCAAGAGGGTTTTGTAACACATAGGACTATCCGGGTTATCGAGGGTATAATCGAGGATGGCTCGCGGACGTTCGCGCATCCCTGTACTGCATCATTTCATTCGTACGATCAGGAGAAGCCATCCGCGGCTTCTCAGTAAAAATCTGGACGGCGGAGTGCCAAAAGCAGTTCGCGATACGTGTGTGCCTCCACGTGACCGTCGGCATATACACCATTGAAACGATCCGAATGCCAACCGGGCTCTTTCGGCGAGTTCGGCACCGATCCGGCATTCGAGTCATCCGGCCCACCGCCTCGATCCCAGTTGAGCAAGAACCGGCTCGGAGGATCCGCTTTCGGAAGATAGAAGTCCCAGGCAAAATGATTGGGCAGATAGGTATAACGCCAGCGAATCGGACCGCTGGGACAGCGCCAGACCGATTCTTCGCCGACCCGGACAGCTGAGGATCCCCCCGGGCCGCTGCTGTCGACGACGTCATAATCCGTGAAATCGAGATACGGCCCGAGCGCCTCGACCGCCAGATACGTGACTTCCCAATATCCTCCCGCTCCTGATGCTGCCGGCAACCGCTCGTCATGGTCTCCGGCATACATCAGGTAGGCTTGGCCAATTTGCCGAAGGTTCGACGCGCACGTCGCCTGCTTCGCGGATTCCCTCACCTTTCCAACCACGGGAATTAAGATCGCCGCCAAGATCCCGATGATCGCAATGACGGTTAACAGCTCAATCAATGTAAATGCCCGACGCGCTTTCACCGCGCTCGGCTTCTTCTGGGGTTTCCGGCCTGCCCGATCGTGGCCGTGGGATATCAGTTTGGTCAGCATGGTAAGTTTCTATTGGGCAGTTCACTCTCTGCCATCGAGGTTCAAAAGAATGTCCTCATTGGCGTGCGCGTCGTAATAAGCGAGCGCTACTTCCTTGGAGCGCCTGAGATGGATTCGCATCCGCTCGGCCACCTGCTCGGCGTCATGCAGCGCAAGGGCATCAACGATTCCGATATGTTCCTCGAGAACCATTTTCAAATGGGCCAACGCCTTGGCGGACGGCGCCCGCCTCTTGTGAAGGAAGAGGTTCGTCAGCACACGCATGTCGCTGACGACTCGAATCACCTGACGGCAATTCGACGCGCGAAGGATCAACAGGTGAAACCTCATATCCTCCTTCACTTGCCGGCGCAAAAGATCCCCGTATAAATCGCCCGCTTCCTCCCGCTCAATCTGCGCAATCAGACCGGCCATCTCATCCGAGATCGCCCGCAGCTTGTCCGTAACCACCGGAGTGATCCGCAGCGCCGCCATCGAGGCCGCGTAGCTTTCCAGCATCTCGCGCAGATCGAAGAGCTCCACGAGTTCATCCCGCGTCAGGGTTCTGACAAATGACCCGAGCTGCGGAATGTGCTCAATCAGCCCTTCACTCGCCAACTGCATGATCGCCTCGCGAACTGGCGTCCGGCTGATGCCGATCTCTTTCGCGAGCAGGAAGTCAGAAACCCGCTCGCCCGGCGGAAGATTCCCCTCAGAAATCCGGGCGCGGATCACCTGATACGCGTGGTGACGCTGACTGACCGGTTCTTTGACAGGATTGTCTTTCATTGTATACAGTAAAATACAACATCCGGACAGCCATCGAATCTTTTGCGCTGGTTATATGAGCGGACCAAAAAAGCGCCGGCCCGCGCGTCGCGTGATCCCTACAAAAAAGCGGAAGCGGCATCTTGCGCGGCGCCCTTTGATCGAGCCGCCGCGCGTCAGAGCCGGAGCGCGAGGTATTCGCTGTAAATCCGGTAAAGGGTAAGCATCGATTCGATGTCGATCCACTCATCCTTCGCGTGCAGATTCCCAACAAGCGGCCGCGACATCATCACCGGAATCCCATGCGCGGCGATGTAGCGCGAATCACTCCCGCCGTCGTCCCGAATGAGTTTTGGCTTTCTCCCGAGCACACGCTCCGTGACTTCGAGAAACAGCGGATCGGGCGATAGCCGGGTCGGGTCGGCCGCCGTCAACACCCGCGTTTCGCCCTGGTCCCCGAGGGTGCGCTTCACCCCGGACAGGATCGATGACACCGTGTGCGGCGCGGGAAAACGAACATCGAGGACCGCCCGGGCATGCGCCGGAATCCGGTTGATCGTTTGGTTCCTCACAGAAAAAAGCGTCGTCGCACAGGTCGGTTGCCAGGTGGTTCCGGCTTCCCCAAGCCCGTCGATAAACCGCCGGATCTCCACCAACCCGGCCATCAGTTTTTCAATCGCGTTGTCGGCCTTCCACGGCCGCGCCGCGTGTCCGTCGCGTCCAGCCGAGGTGACTTCCAAATGCAAAATCCCTTTCTCCTCGACCGTGATTTCGTCCAGCGATCCTCCGTCGGGAACCAGCGCGGCGTCGCAGCGCAGACCGGCTTCTCCGAAAAGGTAGCCCATGCCGGATGCCCCGCCGACTTCCTCGTCTGAGGTCACGACCAAACCGAGCGGCGCGTCCGGACGCCCTTCATGGACAGCCCGAAAAAGTTCCAAAAGGATGGCGAGCGCCCCTTTCATGTCGCCGGCGCCCGGACCGTGAATGCGTCCGTCGCGAACTTCCGACCGGTACGCCGCCGGGTCGGAATGCGAAACGACATCGAGATGCGCGCACATCAGAACCGCCGCGTAATCACATCCCGCCGGCATGGCGAGCATCGACGGGCAGTCATTATGTTCAAACTCTGTAATCGCGACATTGTCGAACGCCTCGAGGTGATTGCGCACCACCGAAAAACAGCGCCGGAGTTCCTCCGGATTCGACGCGGTTCCCGGCACGAGCATCAGGTCACGGGTCAAGGCCACGAGCCTTCCGCGAAGCCAAGCGGTCCGCTCATCAGTCACGGTCATACTCCCAAAGCACCGAATCGAGGTTTTCAACGCAGCTAAAGAGCCGCCGTACATCCTCCGCCGTGCGGCTGATCGCGACAAACTGCCCTTTGACCACGCGGCCGTCGTCACCGGTATTGAAATTGATCGGTAAAATTCCGCGCCCGGTTTCCGGCCGAAACAGCAAGCAAGCGGTTTCCAGCGCATCGAGGACAATCCTCCCGGAACTCGGCTGATCGAACCGGACGTTGCGCATCAGCCAGGCGCCGCGCGGACGAAAGAAACGGGCGAGCAAAGCCGGATACGTCGCCCCGGTGATTCGGGCATTGATCTCGCAGACCCGCACTTCAAACCGGCCGCACCGCCGGATAATGTGAAAATCCGCGCTCGCGGTGCCGCGATAGCCAGACTCTCTCAGCCAGCGCGCCACGATCTCGCCCTGACGCAGCAGCTCCTCTCGCAAATCCGGTTCCGCGGCCAGAAACGGAGGCGGGGCCGTATTGCCTTCATGGATACTGTCCGGCGAAAGAAATTGCTCCGTCAAATCATACAGCATGATTTCGTCGTCCGAGAGAAACATCTGCACACTCGGCGAGCCGATCCATTCGATTCCCGGCGCCGCGGTCAACCACCCCTGAACGAGACACGTTCCTTCGTGGAACAGGTAATCCGGCAGATCGATGTTCCGATCAAACCAAATGCGCGTCATGCCGATTCCCGACGCCCCAAGCTGGCTTTTAACAACGCCCCCGCTGTAGCCGAGTTTTGCCAAATCCCGGGCAGCCGCGCGCACTTCGCGGGAATCGCGCGCGAGAATCGTGTCAAATACCGGCAGATGCTCGCTGACGAGAAACTGGTGCAGCAGCAGCTTGTTGTTTCCGTTCCGGCTCCCTTCCGGAGTCGCGATCAGCCGCTTCCCGGTCGCCTCCGCTAGGCGCGCGAGCGCCGCATCGGTCACAAACCCGTCGATCCACTCGGCAGGATGCTCGCGCAGACGGTCCAGCACAGCACGCGCCGCCGGCGACGACGGTTTTACCGCCCCGCTTGTCCCGGCTTGCTCATCCAATTGCGCCAGCAGCTCGCTCAACCCGGGACCGGCTTCGATCTTTGGAAGCGACAGTCCGAGAACATCCTGAAAATACCGGCAAAGCGCGCGGTCCGGCTGACGGTCAAGCACAAGGAGGTTTTCGCCGCGGCGGAAAACAAGGTCAATAATCGGCACGAGCCGTCCGCCATACGATCGGATCGAGCCAACTTCCTGACGCAAAATCTCGGCCGCGCGCCGGTTGCCGAAAAAAAGCGCGAGGAGATTGGCGACAAAAATCGCCCGCCGATCCCACAAACGCGGCAGCGAGCCAACCATTCGCTCGACTCTTACCTTTGCCTTCGCCTGTGATTGCGCTTGCTCCATGCGCCTCGCCGTCGCCACCCGCACCGTTCCGGCCTCCCCAACGATCGTACCGGCACCCTCTCTTTATGATTTCGGCAACGTTCCTTCCATTACCAGTATACCGGCGGTTGAGGATTCGGGCAAGAACGCGCAAAGCGCTTCCACCTAAGAGTGGAGGCTTCGGCCCCTTGTGGCGCAGGCGCTGAGCGCCAACTCTTACCTTGGCGCCGCGGGTTCCCGGCTCTCGCATCGGCCCCATTCGACACTCGGCAGCTCGCTTGAAGACATCAAAAACAGTTGAGGAGTACCCGTTAAGATGAAAGAAAGGGGCCGGGGAAAC
>CAZYAN010000019.1:4304-67697 GCA_964645585.1 uncultured Opitutales bacterium | reverse complement strand
GTCAGCTACCGGTCGGACAGTCCCAAGATCGTCCTGGCCTCCAACGCCGGTTCCGGCGACCTGTCACCATCTCAGGTCGGCGGGTTTGTCTATACGCAAAACGACCCGGGTTTGCCCGGCTACAATCCGAACGAGGAACACGCGCTGATGCTCGCCGGTCGCGTGTACGCTTTGCGCGATGACCTCAATATCACGGAAGGCGATGGCTTCACGTCGCTGCCGCGCGTTCTCCTCGAATACACGGACCCGACCGACAATCGTCCAGCGATGGCGGTCTGGGAAGTCGTGCGCGAAGACGAGGTTTACACGTTCGATTATCCGGTCACCGCCGGGACGATTCTCAATTCCCCGATGCCGCTTCCGCGTCTCCCGCTGCCGATCGATCCTGAAACCGGCCATTCTCGCAACCTGGAAGTCAAGATTGGCGAACCGGAAAACTACGATCCCGAGGCGCCCGAAACTTATGAGCGCTTCACCTTTCAGGACCGCAAGGGGTACGACTGGGTCTACCGCGGTCCCCACGAAGGCGGCGATCCCGTGCTCGGCATGCAATTTTACTACACGATGCGCGACGGTTTCTACATTCCCGGCCGCGCGACCCAGCCGGAAGCCGGCACGATCCTCCCCTACCTTCGTCCAGTCGATTCCGAAGGAAACTTCGTCGGCGATCCGGTCGACGGCACGCCGCTTACCGTGGTCTATCGTCCAGTCTGGCCGGACGATGCCCCGACGATGAGCGTCGGCGAAACGCTCGCGCTGGCCAACCACGGCCTGCCGTCGGTCCGCGGCCAGTCAAGCGCCGTTGTCCTCTATCAGCAGTCGATCGCCCGGCACGGTCCCGAGGAACCGAGCGTCACGTTGCACGACGCCACCCGCGCCAAAACCATTCTCCTCAACGACGCAGCCGTCGGCCTGACCGAGATCCCGTCATCGATTGCCACCACTTCACAGAATGGCAAAACGTACTTTCAACTGCTGCCGCCGCATTTGCAGCAGCGGTTCTACTTTGATCCCAACCTCGGCGAGATTGGCGGACTCACGCTGATCGGCGAATTTATCGACGAAACCGCTGGCGAGGACTATCTCCACCTGAACGCGCTCAGTCCCGAAGACGCAACCGCGCTCAAGGGCATCGTGGACGACACCGACGCGGATGCCCAGAAATGGCGCAATGCGATCGACGGCCTTAGAACCCAGGTGGAAACGTTCATCGAGGATCCGGCACGGCGCGGAACCTACATCGTCGACGCGTCCAGCACCGTGACCGTCGGAGGAAGCGAACTCGCCGCAATCGCAAACTCGGACACGGCTGTAGACAGTTACGCGCTTACCGCCACCGGAGAAGGCAGCGGCTTCGTCACCTTGCTCTTCGGAAACGGTGAAGCGTTTACGCCCGCCGGAGAGCCGGTCTCGGTATCGGTCATAAAAGTGGTCCCCCAGCTTTATACGGGCGACCTGAAAAAACTGACGGCTTCAAATCCGCTCGACGAACAGACAACCCTGCGCCACAGCGGCGATTTCGCCGCCCGGCCAGGCCAGTTTGAGTTTGAATGGCGCTATGCCGCTCCTCAAGACGGCGTGGCGCCGCCGACCTACACGTATTCGATGGATACCGTGCTCGGCGAACCCGGACAAGACCTCTGGAAGATCTATCCGAATCCCGACGTGCCGCTGCCTTCCGGAGATGCGTATTCATCGGATAACTACCCGTTCCCGCGCACGTTCGCGATCAACACGAACGCCTACCAGCCCGGAACAGGACTCCCCGGCACAGTCGTAAAAGCGGTGTCGCCAGTCCAATTCCCCGCCGCCATTCCGGCTCGAATTGTCTTCAGCGCGGAACTCGGCCAGCACGATGGTTTCGTCCTCTACGTCAACGGAACTCCCGCCGTCGCTTCCCGGCTCCCTGCCGGAACCTCCGTTCCCGGCAATCTCGCGCCGACCGATCCCCGATCGGGTCTCGCCGCCGGCGGGCTCTCGCTTCAATACGATCTCTCGCCCGCCTATTTTTCCGCTGGTGAAAATCGGATCGAAATCGCTCTCTACAGCGACGCCACCCCCGGCACCGCTTCCTCGATCGATTTCCAGATCGATGTCTCCGTGGAAACCGACCTGGTCGACCCGGCGGTTACACCCGGCTCGCCCTGGCTCAAACCCAACGGTGAATTATCCAATATCGCCGTCGTCGGCGGCTCAGCCGACTCGCCGCTCGGCAACCCTCTCCTCCTCTTCAGCGACAACTATTTCACCATGCGCTACCGCGCCAAACCGGGGACGAAAGTCGCGGAACTCGTCGGCGACGAATGGAGCCGCTGGATGGAGCCGAAACTCGTCGAAAGCTGGATCAAACGCGCCCTCGACGGCATCAATCCTTTCAACCAGCGCACCGACGATTTGTTCAATAACCCCGTCAGCACCGACGTCAGCATTCTCACCCAGGCCGGAACCCGCTGGGAGGGCGACGTCGCGCTCAACCTCGACAACATCGAAGACTTTGGACTGATCGAAATCTATGAAACGCTCCTCAACCGCGCGAAGAACTTGAGTATCGACGCCGGTTACGACGACCCGGGAACCAACGACACGCTTCTCCTCGTCGCCGGTTACCTCGCCGATCTTTACGCCGTGCTCGGCAATGAAGCTTCCGACGACGCCGACAACCCGACCATCTCGATCGACGGCGAACTCGAAGCGTCCGAGGTCAACACGTCCCGGTTCTCCTTCGAAGGCCAGGTTCCGTCTCTCCTCGACGAAGAGCTCGCGCTCCTTCGCGGCCGCGACGATTTTCTCAATCCGAGCCCGACCATCGCCCCGGCTTACAATCGTCTCTATTGGAATTACACCAACGGCATCAACTCCGGCGAATCGATCTACGCGATCAATTACAATATCCAGGAGAAAGCCGGAAGCCCGACGGCCAACGGCGAACTCGACGCAGAAGATGCCCAGCACATGTTTCCGCAAGGCCACGGCGATGCCTACGGCCATTACCTGACAATCCTCACCAACTACTACAAACTGCTGACGTCCGATTCCTTCACTTGGACGCCGCGTTCCGAAGCGGTCAATGTCCTCGGACAAACGGTCCAGGTCGACTACCAGGACGAGCGCAAATTCGCCGCCGCCGCCGCCAACGTCGCCCGGGTGGCCGCCCGGATTCTCGACCTGACGGCCCGCCAGTCGTACCGCGACGACCCCTCGATCGGGTGGGAACACCAGCGCGACGGCAAATTCAACGATAGAACCGGCATCACCCGCCATTGGGGCACCGACGAATGGGCCGCGCGCGCCGGCCAGGGCGCGTATTTCCACTGGGTAAGCGCGAACGCGATGCTCCCGGATGTGGATAACGAGCCGAGCCATACCGGTATCCAAATTGTGGATCGAACCACCGTTCCTGAGATCAGCGAGATCGTCTCCAGCGCGATCAAGATCCAGGCGTTGCTCGATGCCCAGTGCGCCCACCTCAATCCGCTCGGGCTCGCGAAAGGCGCAATCGCCTTCGATATTTCTCCATCCGAATTGAAAGCCGGCCAATCCCATTACGAGCAGATTTACTCGCGCGCGCTCCAGGCATGCCTCAACGCCAAAGCCGCGTTCGACCAGGCCTGCGTCATGAACCGGCTTCTGCGCGATCAGAACAATTCACTAAATGAATACAACAACGCGGTCGAAGATCAGGAAAGGGCCTACGAGTACGAACTCCTTACTCTCTTCGGCTCGCCCTATCCAGCCGACATCGGTCCTGGAAAACTGTACGCCCAAGGCTATGCCGGACCGGACCTGTATCGCTACTGGATGATCGACCGGCCGGCGAATGTTACCGACGTCGAAGAAACCGTCGAGGTCGCTTTCCGCGAACCGATCGAAATGGACCTTTCCACTGTTTGGTCGCTGGACAATGTTTACAGAGAGATCACCGACCCGCTCGAGTTCACGACGCGCACGTTCACAATTTCCCCGCACAGCCTGATGCAATTCGCCGAGCCCGGCAGCGGCTCCCGGGCGCATCCAGGAAAATTGCAAAGCGCGTTGCTCGATGTTTACCAGGCGCAAGTGAATGCCCGCGAAGCGGCCGACACACTGGACGGCTTGATGCGGCTGTTCGAGCGCGATTACCAGCTTTTTACCGAATTCCGCACCGCATACAACGACGCCGAGGACGCCGCGTCCGCCAAACTCGCCGAAGCCTCTGAAAAGTTGCGAGCCGCGACCGCCTATTCCGCCAGCGCCGCGCTGCTGGAATTGTCCGCGGACTTTATCTCAGACATCGCCGAAGCCACGGCGGAAGGATATCCGGAGGTCGCCGGATTCTCGGTTGACGCGACATCGGTCGCGCGCGGCCTTTCCCTTTACGGCGGCGCAACCGCTTCCTACGCCCAAGGTCTGTCCGGGCTGACGCTCGAAACCAAGGCCGCTTTCCTCGAACTCGAAGCCGACCAGCTCTCCGCGGATGCCGATGACATTATCGCCGCTTACGAATGGGAAAACGAGGACAAGCAGCATGTGATCGAGTTCGAACAGTTGCTCGATGAAATCCTCGGAACCGGTTTCGAACTCTCCCGCCGCATGGCCGAACTCCAGCGCGCCAATGAGGAGGTAACCCGCATTATCGCCCGCGGAAATCAGATTCTCGCCGAACGCGAGACCTTCCGCCAGCGAGCCGCCGCCGTCATCCAAGGCTACCGGACACGCGACATGACCTACCGGACCTTCCGCAACGAGGCGCTCGCGCAGTACCAGGCGCTCTTCGATCTCGCCGCCCAATACGGCTACCTGGCGATCCAGAGCTACGACTACGAAACCGGCCTGCTCGGCACGGCCGCCGGACAAGCCGTGATCGATGGGGCTGTAAGCACGCGGTCACTCGGCGATTTCCAAAACGGGAATCCCGTCGCCTCAACCGGCGTCACCGGCGACGACGGGATCGCCAGTCTCCTCGCTCGCCTCCAAAGCGACTGGCTCGTCGTCAAACCGCGGCTCGGGATCAACAATCCCGACCACTACGGCACCCTCTTCTCGCTCCGCCAGGAACTCTTCCGCATCCGAACCGACGAAGCTTCGACCGAAGACGACAAGGCCTGGCGGCAGGTTCTCGAACAGCACATTATGAGCAATCTGTTCAACGATCCCGACGTCGCGATCTATTGCCGCAACCTTCGGAAAGCCGACGGCTCCTCGGTACCCGGAATCGTGATACCATTCAGCAGCACGATCGAGCACGGACGCAATTTCTTCGGCTGGCCGCTCGCCGCCGGGGACCACGCCTACACCGCCTCAAACTTCGCCACGAAGATTTATTCAGCAGGTGTCGCGCTCACCGGATACGTCGGAATGGACCCGTACGCGATCGGCACCCCGAACGCCGGCTCACCGGCCAGCTCGGATCCAAATGCCCTCAGCGCTACGCCATACGTCTACCTGATTCCCGCGGGCATCGATACCATGCTGGCCCCGGCCTTCGGAGACACCGGAATGTTGCGTTCCTGGACGGTCAAGGACCAGGCGATGCCGCTTCCGTTCAATCTCGGACAGAACGATTTCTCCGAAACGCAGTTCTTCACACCGGAAGGAACGCTCAACGAGCAGCTCTGGATGATCCGCAAGCACCAGGCGTTCCGTCCCGTGGACGACCCGGCCTATTTCTACAGCACCATGCCGTCCGAATTTACGAATACGCGGCTCGTCGGCCGAAGCGTCTGGAACAGCCAATGGAAACTGGTAATCCCGGCCTACACGCTTCTCAGCAATGAACAAGAAGGCCTCGACCGTTTCGTCCGCAGCGTGGCCGATATCAAACTCTTCCTCCGCACCTATTCGCACTCCGGAAACTAATGAAGTGGAAACCGCTCTTGTTCATCGGCCTCGCCGCGCTTATGGCGATCGCCTTCGGCGCGACCGCGATTCTTCCCTTCGCGTTCCAGCGAAAAACGGCGCCGGCAGGTGCCGAGGCAGACACACCGGCCGTCGCACCCAGAGAAACCGCGGGGTCCGCCTACTCGCCCGAGGAGATTTTCCGCCGCGCCTTCTGGCGTCACCCGGGAACGGAAGACCGCATCGTTAACGCCCAACGAACCGAAACCGCCGGTTCTGATCAATCGGTGAAACAGTGGCAATGGTTCCTCGAAATCGAGCCGGGGCCGGATCTTCTCGCCGCCCTGCGCGATCCCGACATGTTCGGTCTGATGCTGACCACCTCTCCCCGCTTTCCAGGCGATCGCGCGTCCGCGCCCGACTGGTTCGACCCCGACAGCGATTCCGAGACCCTGCAAAATCCGTCCGGCGGACTTCTTCTCTTCTACAACCAAAAAGAAAACAGCCTCTTCGCCACCGACGCCGGCGGCGGCTTCGCTCCGCCGATTACTTCCTCGCAAACAAAATCCTGAAAAGCTCATCTCCACACGAGTAAAGAAAACCCGCCTGTAAATTGAAAAAAACGATCCTGATTACTGCCCTCCTTGTTAGTAGCCACCTTCCCGTTTCCGCCGTGATTCCCGGTCCCGATCCGGAAGGTCCGTTTCCGACCGCCACGTATAGAAGTCTCAAACAGGACATTCTTATCGAAGCGGACCTCTGGCGCGACGTCCCCGAAATCCTGGCCGCCAACTACGCTTTCGAGGGAATTATCGGCATCGCGCCGCTGAACAAGGCGACAGTCCTCGCGGCGGGCGGCACTTGGATGGACCTTCCGCCGGAAATCGCCGATCGCGCCTCGGACCGCGCCTTCACTTCCGCCGCGTCCGTTCCGGGCACCGCCGCCACCTATGGTTTTCCTGTTCACGACGCCGATGCCATGCCGATCGTATTCAGCTGGCCGGTACTGCCGAGCACCGTCGATCCGACCGATTTCGAGATCCATCTCAACGACGGAACCGTTCTCCATCCGGAAGTCGCCTCAATATTCCCGAATTTTGAATACAACGAGCGAAACACCGTCGTTGTCTTCGGCGAATTCGGGAACCGTCTGCCGCCGTCGGACCCGGACGCGATTTACATCGTGAAAACCGTGATCGTGGCCGACGACACGCCGCTGATGCTCGTCGGCCCGAACGGCCCCGTCAGTGCGGTTGGACTCGAAAAGGCCAGCGGCCACTCCTACGTCGAAGGCGGAGGTCCGACATTGGCGGGAGCGAAACTCAACCACATGAGCACTGCCGGCGAAGGCGGACCATCCTCGTTCGCCGCGCAATTGCCCAACGATGGCCGAACGCTCTACGGCGACGACGCCCAATATCGGTTGCGCATCCTGACCACCGGAGGCTTCTCCCCGGACGGCGTCAGCTCGGTGTTCCCCACCGATTTCCAAACCTTTTTCCGCCTCCATGTTTTGGATGGCGACACGACGATTCAGCTGACCGAGACCCGCGTTCCGTATCAAGTATCAGGCGGAACAATTGAAATCATCGGTTTGGCCGAACTCGGTTTGCCCGATGCCGATACCGACGGAAATCCGATAGCCCCCTACGACCTCGCGTATCAGGAGGATCACGACAACTACATCGACATTATCCTGAAAGGCGACGAGGCCGCGATGCGCCAGATCACCCATGTCGAGATTCCGGCGACCGGCGATTATTTGCCCTTTTACAATCCCGGCGGTCCGGGCAACAACCCAACGCCCGGCGTCCGCTACACCGCACCCGGCCCGCCGACACTGCAACCGGTAACAATCGCCCTCGACGATCCGATGTGGGTTACTTACATCGCACCCTCGATTCTCTCCATTCAGCAAACCGACGAGGGGATCCAGCTCTCCTGGCCCTCGGGCGTCGATGGGTTCGTCCTCGAGCAAACGGACACCCTCTCTCCGCCCGTCTGGAGCCCTGTGAACGCGGAAACGGAAATGATCGACAACAATCATTCCGTTTTCATCATCAATCCCGACTCCTCGTCCTTCTACCGGCTGGTGAGATAAAGTTTCAAAGACCTTCTTTTTTCATCAGCATAGGCAAAATCCTCTATGCCTTGCAGCGCTTGCCCGAAACGACGGCTGGGATTTGGCTGAGCTTCGGTGTTTGTCACTTGGAAATCTTTCCTCCTTCACAGTTTCCCCGTCTCCCGCATTTCCAGAAGCCAGTCGCCGGGAGTCTGAACCGCCATCCCGTAGAATCGCGTCCCGATTTTCCCGTGAAAATCCACCCGGTCGAGCGTCAGCAAAGCATCGCTCTCAGCGGCGAGGGCGGAGAGCAGCACCGGCTTGTCCTTTAGCTTTGCAAAAACGACCGGCCAGTCGGATACAAGCGAGTCAGTCATCCAATCGATTCGGCGCAGAAGCGTTCGCTCGAAATAGCGCTCTGCATCCGATCCGAGTTTCGGCAAGTTCCGCCGCGTTTCCTCCCGACAGTAATGAGAGCTGCAGAGAAACCACCTCCGCGCCTTCGCTTCGTCCACAATGAATCGGCTCGCTCCTTTGGATGAGCCGGATGCAGATAGCAGGACACTCGTGTCCAGAAACAGCTTCACTTCCGCTTCGCCGTCTTTCGAACACTCTGGAGCGCCTTCATGGCCTTCTCATCCTCGACAATCCACCCCCGGATCGTGGCCTCGGGGAGGTCGCGCACCGGAACTGCGGTAGCAGGCTCCAGAAACAGTTTACCGTCCTTTTCCTCAACAAGCAGCATCGGGTTCTTCAGCCGGTCAAGGCCCAGCTTCGACCGAAGCTCAGGCGGCAATGTCACCGTCCCGCGTTTACTTACTGGCAGTATTACAGGCATGCTGTAAAACTGTATCGCAGCATAACCGATGTCAAGTTGCCCGCAGCATTCGACAGATGTAACCGCGCTCGTGAGGTTTTTATGAAGCTTTCAAGCGCTTAAAAAGTTCGCGCTCGGCGACACGCGCTCCCGGCACGCCCGATTTCGGTCGCATTCAAGCAGTCCCCGCAAGAAAGAGGCATCCCCATGGGTGCTGCCAAACGACAGGTAACCTGCTCTTCGATGTTCGACGATCCAGGCACTCAGCTCTTGCCGACACCCAGGTCGTGACCTGACTCGTCCGAAACCCTGATGAACCATCGCCCGCAAGAGCATCCGTCGCCTACCGCGCGAAATCGCTACAGCCGGATTCACCAGACCATGCCCGATTCGCCAAGAAGGGTGCCGGATTCACCGATTCATTCTTGTGATTTTTTGGGTAATTTCCACCGATGGGCGGCGCGACTTTTCGTGATTTACACATTGATCCTGAAGCAGGCCAAACCATGAACCCGACAAAACCGACTTCCTTTCGCAGCCAAACTTCCCGTCGGACTTTTTTGAAGACGGTCGCAAAAGCCGGCGTCACGGCCGCCGCGAGTCAGCCGCTTTTCAATGTTTTCGTTCCGAGCGCCCGCGCCGCCCAGACCGCCGCTTCGATTCCGCCTGCCGCGTCCGGGATGAATCTGCTGGTTCTGCTCACCGACCAGGAACGCGCGGTCCAGTGGTTCCCGGAAGGCTGGGCCGAGGCGAATCTTCCGGCGATGAACCGCCTCAGAGCCAACGGCGTCTCCTTCAGTCGCGCGTACACCAGCTGCTGCCAATGCACGCCCGCCCGCAACGCCCTTTTCACCGGTCTTTTCCCCGCTCAGCACGGCTCGTTCCAAACGCTGACCGAAGATTTTCCGCAATCCCACGCGGAATCCCAGCTCAATCCCGATCTTCCGAACCTCGCGACCGTCCTCAAATCCGCCGGCTACGACGTGGTTTACAAAGGAAAATGGCACATGAGCAACGGCGCGCGCGGAGCCGACGGCGAGTATGAATACGACGATATTTCCCGCTACGGCTTTGACAGCTGGAATCCGCCCGACGGCGGCATCGACCCCGAATCTCCCGGCGCGCTCAACGACGAACGCTACGTCAGCGACGCGATCGCGTTCCTCGAAGACCGGATCGCGAACCCGCGCCCGAAGCCGTTTTGTCTTGTCCTCTCGCTGGTCAATCCGCACGACGTCTGGTCATATCCGGCAAGGTATCAAACCTTCGGATACACCGACGATCCCTGGCTCAATGAAACGACGCCGCCGATCGACTTCCCGCCGTCGATGCTGGAGAGCCTCGAGCACAATTTCAAACCCCGCGTCCACCACGACACGTTCGTCGAGATCGCGAAGATGATGCTGCCGCTTCCGCTGCCGCAGATGCGCAAGAATTACATCAACTTCTACGCGAACCTGATGAGACACGTCGACAGCCAGCTCGGGCGGGTTTTGGACGTTTTCGAAAACGCGGGCGAAGCCGGACAGGAGATGTTCCGAAACACCCTCGTCGTCCGCACGTCCGATCACGGCGAGATGGCGATGTGCCACGGCGGGCTCCGCCAGAAGACGTTCAACTGCTACGAGGAAACGATCCGCGTTCCGCTCGTCTGGTCGAATCCCGAACTTTTCCCCGAAGGCCGCGAATCACCGCACCTCGTTTCCCATGTCGATTTCATGCCGACGCTCTGCACCCTTCTGGGAATCCCCAACGCGGAGCAATACGATTTCGCCGGGGTCGATTACAGCAGTCTGATCCTCGATCCGGACGCGCCTGCCGTTCAGGATTACGTCCTCTTCACCTACGACGACATCAATGCCGGACAATCGGTCGAGCCGGACATGACAAACGGCCTGATTCCGCCGCCCAACCGGATCCAGATGATTCTCGACACCGATTATAAGTTCGCCCGCTACTACGACGGCGAAGGGGTCGAGCCGGACGAGGAAGAGTTTTACGACCTCCGCCCGGCCTCCCGCGGCGGCACCGATACGGACGCCGCTACCGGAGAGCCGGTCGAATTGCGCAACATCTCCGAGTGGGCCGACAGCCAGCGTGCGATCGAGCTCGCGACCGTTGAACAGAAAGTAAAGCGAGCTCAAATGAAACAGCGTCTCGCCGCCGCTGCCGCCGAACGGCTCCAGGTCCGGCCCCCGCAAGCTCCGGTCAAAGCCGAAGATGTCACGATCAAAACCGCGACCGTGACCGATGAGCAGACAAACGAAACGACCGACTGGATCGAACTGAAATTCTATTCCCGCGCTGGTTCGAATTACCAGCTGCAACGCTCCACTGGTCTGAACAACTGGACCGACATCGGCGATCCGGTTCCCGGCAACAACGGACCGATTATCATGACTCAGCCGCTGTCGGACGATCGCGCCTTTTACCGCGTCGTGGCAACCGCCGGCTGATTTGACGTTGAACACGCGACGATCTTCGAACGTTTATTTAGAGAACCTGACAATCCATTAGCCATCATGAACGATTCCTCGCATTCCTCCCGCCGCACCTTCCTCAAAACAATCGCCAAAGCCGGCGCCGCGGCGACGATCGGACAGCCCTTGTTCAATGTCTTCGTGCCGAGCGCGCGCGCCGCCGCCAACGCCCCGCTCTCCATCCCGCCGGCCACGTCGGGCATGAACCTGATCCTGTTTATCACCGACCAGGAACGCGAGCCGCAATGGTTCCCGCCGGGCTGGGCGGAGAGCAACCTTCCCGCCACGACCTCGCTCCGAGCCAACGGCGTTTCGTTCAGCCGCGCCTTCACGAACAGCTGCATGTGCACGCCCGCGCGGAACTGTCTTTTCACCGGGCTGTTTCCCGCCCAGCACCGATCCGTCGACACGCTGAGCGAAGGGTTTCCCAACTCGCCGACTCAGCATCAGCTCGACCCGTCACTTCCCAACCTCGCCACCGTCCTTAAAGCCGCCGGCTACGAAGTTGTTTACAAGGGCAAATGGCACCTCAGCACTCCGGTTAAAGGCGTTGACGGCGAGGTTCTCCACGACGATATTTCCCGCTACGGTTTCGACGAATGGAATGCGCCCGACGCCGGGCAGGATGTTAAAATCGAGAACTACGGCGGCGGCTTGGGGAATCATGACACTCGTTACACAAACGACGCCATCGCCTACTTGGAGAACAAGCGCGACAATCCCGGAGGAAAGCCGTTCTGCCTGGTGATTTCCTTGGTCAATCCGCACGACGTCCTCGGCTATCCTGGCAACGTCGGCATAGACGGCTACAGTCCGGCCGACCTTCTGGGCGATCTTGAGCTGCCGCCGACCGTCCATGAGAATCTTTTGGCCAACCACAAACCGACCTGTCAGCGGGAGCTCCTTTTCCTGCTCAATGGGCTGGGCGCGCTGGTGACCGACGCGCAACGGAAAGCCTATCTGAACTTTTACGGCAACCTGATGAAACTCGTCGACGGACATCTCCAGCGCATTCTCGATGTGTTCGACGGGCCGGGAGGCGAGGCGCTTCGGGCGAACACCTTGATCGTTCGCACCTCCGATCACGGCGAAATGGGAATGGCTCACGGCGGCTTGCGGCAAAAAACGTTTAACGCCTACGAAGAGACGATTCGCGTTCCGCTGATCTGGTCGAATCCGGAACTGTTCCCCGAGGGACGCGTCTGTCCGCATCTCGTATCCCACGTCGACTTTCTGCCGACCGTCTGCGCGCTTCTCGGCGTTCCGGATCCATCCAGCTACCAGTTCGCCGGTGTCGATTACAGCAGCTTGATTCTCGACCCGGAAGCGGGTCCGGTACAGGATTATGTTCTGTTTACCTTTGACGATGTCTACGCGGGGCAATCCTCCGAGGGAACCGACGGCAACGGTATCGTGAACCCGCCCAACCGCCTGCAAATGATCCGCGAAGCCCACTACAAATACGTTCGCTATTACGACGGCGAAGGGGTCGCGCCAGATCAGCAGGAGTTCTACGATCTCCGTCCGGCGGCGCTCGGCGGAACCGATACCGATGCCGCGACCGGGGAGCCGGTCGAGATGCGCAATCTCTCCGTCTGGGCCGAAGCTTTGCGGGTTGCGCACGAACAGGAAACCCTCGCGACCGAAGCCCAGAAAATCAAACGGACGCAAATGATGCAGCGCCTCGATCAAGTCGTTGCCGAACGGCTGCAGAGCCGTCCGGTCACAGCGCCGGTGAAGGCGGAAGACGTGACCATTCGCACCGTGAGCGCCATCGTGGAAGGGACGGGCGAAACGGAGGACTTTATCGAGCTGAAGTTCTTTTCCCGATGGGGCTCCACGTATCAGCTCCAGCGCTCAACCGGCCTCCAGGACTGGACCAACGTCGGAGAACCCGTCGCGGGCAACAACGGTCCGATTCTTCTTTCGGAACCGCTGACCGACGACCGGGCTTTTTACCGGGTCGTCGCGACAGAAGCCTAAAGATGAATGGCGCTCACACAGCAAAAAGTGGCAGCGGCTTCCAGCCGCTGATCCGCAAAAAAGCGGCAAGATGCCGGTTCCACCTTTCGGATCCAGGCTTTTTTTAGACCCGCTGTGAATTCCGAGCCGAAACCGTCGTGCTGCACACCGGCCGCGCCGAATCGGCCGGCCGAACCCGACGCGGCCCCGCCGCCTTCTCCCGCGACGGGGATCGCGGGCGCGAGCACCGAATCCTCCACAAAGGGAATGGTTCGCCTCCGGGGAGGCACGTTTCTGATGGGAACCGACAGCCCGGAAGCGTGGGTGCAAGACGGTGAAGGACCGGTGCGGGAGGTGACGGTTTCTCCTTTTTATCTGGACGCGTGCGCCGTGACAAACCGTCAGTTCGAGACATTCGTCAAAACCACCGGGTATCGAACTGAAGCCGAGAAGTTTGGCTGGTCGTACGTCTTTCACCTTCTCGTTCCTAAAAAAGTCCTGAAAAAGGGACGGCTTCGGCCACTGGAGGGCTTGAATTGGTGGCTCGGCGTCGAAGGCGCCTGCTGGCGGCGGCCCGAAGGACCGGGAACCGATATTCGAAAACGCCTCGACCATCCGGTCGTGCATATTTCCTGGAATGACGCTGCCGCTTACTGCGCCTGGGCCGGAAAACGTCTGCCGACGGAGGCCGAATGGGAATATGCCGCTCGGGGCGGATTGGAGCAGAAATTGTATCCGTGGGGCGATGAGCTGACGCCCGGCGGCCGGCATCTCTGCAATATCTGGCAGGGCGAATTCCCGCATCGCAACACCGCCGAAGACGGTTACGTCGGCACCGCGCCCTCCCGCTCGTTTCCCCCCAATGCTTTCGGTCTCTACAACATGGCCGGCAATGTTTGGGAATGGTGCGCGGACTGGTTCAGCCCCACCCATCATATCCAGGCCTCTCGAATCAATCCGACTGGGCCCGACAGCGGCGAGCTTCGGGTGATGAAGGGCGGTTCCTACCTCTGTCATTATTCCTATTGCAACCGGTATCGCGTCGCCGCCCGCAACGGAAACACGCCCGACAGTTCGACCGGAAACTGCGGGTTTCGCTGCGCCCGCGACGCCTGATCGCCCCGATCCGAACGACACCTTCCCCTCGCATTGACAGCGCGGCGGCTTCAGTGAAAGGATGGCTGGTTATGGACGAACAGCAGATCGAGAAACTCGTTCAATCGATGGCGGAGCGCGCGCGCGCCGCGGCGCATCAGCTTGCGCGGGTCACGACCGCCCAGAAGAATCGCGCTCTGCTTACACTCGCGGATTTGCTCGAAAAGGAAGCCCCCGCTCTCCTCAGCGAAAACGAAAAGGATCTGGCGGCCGGACGCGAAGCCGGCCTCAGCGACGCCATGCTCGACCGTCTCCTGATCACCTCGGACCGCCTCGCCAAAATCGCCAGCGGCGTGCGGCAGGTGGCCGAACTCCCCGACCCGGTCGGCGAGGTGATCGAAACGGTCGAGCGCCCCAACGGTTTGTTGATTGAAAAAGTCCGGACTCCGATCGGCGTTATCGGGATCATCTACGAATCGCGGCCCAACGTCACCATCGACTGCGCCGTCCTCTGCCTGAAATCCGGCAATGCCAGCCTGCTGCGCGGCGGCAAAGAGGCGTTTCACACCAATACGGCGTTCGCGGCGCTGATCACCGCCGCCCTCAAAGAGGCCTCCTTGCCAGCCAACGCGGTTCAACTGATTCCGACCACCGAGCGTTACGCTCTGAATTGCCTGCTGCGGCAGGACAAATCGGTTCACTGCATCATCCCGCGCGGCGGAGAAGGACTGATCCGGTTTGTCGCGGAGAACTCGCTGATTCCGGTCATCAAGCATTACGAAGGCGTCTGTCACGTCTACCTCGATCGCGCGGCCGATCCGGACATGGCCGAACAGATCGCGATCAACGCGAAATGCCAGCGCCCCGGCGTCTGCAACGCGGCGGAAAAAATGCTCGTCCATGAAGAAATCGCTCCGTCGCTCCTCCCGCGGGTCGCCCGAAAACTCGCCGAACAAAACGTCGAGCTTCGCGTCGACGACCAAGCGGCCGCGATTCTCCAAGGTTCTCAACCGCCGGTTCCGCATAAGCCCGCAACCGATAGCGACTGGCGGGAAGAATATCTCGCGCTCATCCTCGCCGTGAAGATCGTCCCCTCGCTCGATGCCGCGATCGATCATATCAATACATTCGGAAGCGCCCACAGCGACGCGATCGTCACCTCCGATGAAGCGGCCGCGCGGCGCTTCCTGAACGAAGTCGATTCAGCGGCGGTTTACTGGAACGCGAGCACCCGTTTTACCGACGGTTACCAATTCGGGCTCGGCGCCGAAATCGGCATCTCAACCGATCGTCTCCACGCGCGCGGACCGATGGGCCTCAAAGAACTTTGCAGCTACAAGTTCACGGTGACCGGCAGCGGCCAAACCATCTGAGCCCATCCGCTGAACGGGATGCGCGGACGCTGTTCGCGCCCACTTATCGCCACGGCCATATCCGTTTCTTTTGTCCGCTATGCTCACACCGGGACTCGTTTCGATCACCTTTCGCAAGCTCACTGTGCCGGAAATTATCCACCTGGTCCGGAAAGCCGGCTTGAAAAGCATCGAATGGGGCGGCGACGTCCACGTGCCGCACGGCAAACTTCAGGCGGCGGAGGATGCGCGTAAACGCACCGAGGATGCCGGACTCGCCGTCGCCGCCTATGGCTCCTACTACCGGGTTGGCAAAAGCGAGAAGGAACAGACGCCATTCGAACAGGTGCTCGAAACAGCCGCTCTCCTCAAAGCGCCGACGATTCGCGTCTGGGCGGGTGAAGCCGGCTCGGCCAAAACCACGGATGCCGCAAGAAAGGCGATCGTCCGGAAGACGCGTCAAATCGCAATGCTCGCCGCCGAAGAAGGGATCACTGTCTCCCTCGAGTTTCATCGCAACACCCTGACCGACACCCCGGAATCAACGCTCGAATTCCTCAAGGAGGTTAACCACCCGAACGTGCTTTCGCTCTGGCAGCCGCCCATCGGTGCCGACCGGCGCGCCGCGGCCGACGGTCTGCGTCTCCTGCTCCCTCACCTAGGAAATCTCCACGTATTTCATTGGTCGCATACCGGCGAAGGAACGGAACGACTGCCGCTGAGCAAAGGAAGCGACCGCTGGCAAACCTACCTCGACATCGTGCGCGAAAGCGGCCGCGATCATCATGCTTTGATCGAGTTCGTGCGGGACGACGATCCCGCCGCCGTGATCGAAGATGCCGCTACGCTCCGCTCCTGGCTGGAGAGGGGAGAAGTTGTAGGTTGTTAGTTGTTAGTTGTTGGGCGGAGGCAAAACGATGCGAGGAATCGGTCTTTTCCGATCCCGCAATCCAAAATCCGCAATCGAAAATCCAAAAACCGACCTTTCCCTCCGGCTTCCGAAACTCCGGCTTCCGGCTTTCGACATTCTCCTTAGATTCATTACCGTTGCCCCAATGGATCCGGTTTCTTCCAGCGAGCAAGACCAGCGATTGCTGCGGAGAGCGATGAATCTTTCGCTCGGCGTCGGCATATTGATGTTCGTCATCAAGTTTGGCGCCTACATCCTCACCGGTTCCGCCGCGATTTTTGCTGATGCGATTGAAACAATTGTGCACGTCGCCGCCGTAGTCTTTGCCTCCTACAGCCTGCGCCTCTCCCAAAAACCCGCCGACAAAAGCCACCCGTACGGCCACGCGAAGATCAGTTTCTTCTCAGCCGGTGCTGAAGGAATGCTGATTATCGTCGCCGCGCTGTTCATCCTCTACGACGCGATCAACAAATGGATTCGCGGCCTCGAACTGGAACATATCGGGATCGGAACACTGCTGACTGTGCTGACGGTCGTTCTCAACGGCGCGCTCGGATTTTATCTGGTCTGGATCGGCAGAAAGAAACAGTCGCTCATTCTCGAGGCGAACGGAAAACATGTGCTGACGGACGCGTGGACGAGCGTCGGTGTCATCGTCGGACTGATCCTTACCCTTCTGACCGGCTGGCTGCCGTGGGACCCGATCTTCGCGATGATTGTTGCGATCAATATCCTGCTTACTGGATTCGGCCTCCTCCGGCAAAGCGTCGGCGGCTTAATGGACAAAGCCGAACCGGAGATCCAAAACCAAATCGTCGAAATCCTGGAAAACGAAACGCGCCGACACGGCATCGGTTATCATGAAGTTCGCCATCGCAATTTGGGCGATGGTCACTGGGTCGATTTTCATCTGCTGTTTCAGGACGACACCCCGATCCGGTCCGCCCATGCGGTTGCCACCGAAATCGAACGGGCGGTGCGCGAGGTCCTGAACGAGCAATCGATCGTCACGAGTCACCTCGAACCCCGCCAAGATCACCGGCGGCTCCACGATCATGCCGCGAGCGACAGCTCAACGGCGCCCTGATCAAAAGCACTTCGGCGGGGCTGGAAATCCGGGATTCCCGCGCCAGTCAGGCACGTTCAAATTTCAGGGAAAACTGCTCTTGCGGACCGGTAAAGAATCGCTTCTCCGTCGTGGAGTAAGTCAGTACCTGAATCGTTTCCCGGTCCGGTAAAAACCGCAACAGCCGCACCGTTCCCACACCGCCTCGATAATATCCCTGGTAATTGACTAACATCTGATGCACCAGGTTTCCGTGACGCGTGCGGCTGCTCTTCCTTCCAAGACCGTCGTTGATGACATGGCCGCTGGTAACGAGAAAAAAGTTTGGATGCCGGTCCACGAGCTTGTCCCACATCTGCTGCCCGTCGTTCGCGCCGTCTTCCAAATTATAATCTCGGGGATTCCATATTTGCCAAGGGCCGCGGCGCTCTTTGTCGAATCTCTGGTTATCCGAATAGGTATAGGCGTGCGTGTTCAGAATCACCCGGTGATTCGGGTGCCGGCTCACAATTTCGTTTGCCCACTCGAGTACCGAATCGCGCGGCCCGAACTCCAGACACAGAATCAGAAAGTCGATTCCGTGCGCGCGAAATGTATGCCATGAATTTTCCAAATGGCCGCTCTCCATAACTCCTCCGAACGTCGGCCACTCTTCATAATGCGATGGCGAAAAGAATTCGTTCAGCGGAGTGTCCCGGCTCCGTCCGGAATTATCCCGGTAATCGTGATTTCCCAAAGCGATCGCGTACGGGACGCGCCCGTCCATCTTATGCATCGCTTCCGCCGCGACATCCCATTGCGCCATCTGGAGCCCGCCGCGATTGACGATGTCCCCTAAATGCAGTGCATATTGGATATTAAGCCGGTCCCGCTCCCGAACGATCCAGTCCACTAGATTGTGAAAATGCCGGTTGAACGCCTCAAAATGCGTGTAGAGCTGCGTATCAGGAATCAGCACGAGCGTGAACGCTCCGTCGGAAAATTCGGCGGGCGCCGGATCGGAATAGGCCGGACTCACACGCGGCGCGGGCAAATTCTCTTTGTGCAAACGGGAGACGTAGCTATAAAGATTGGCGAAAAACCGCTCGGCCTCGGCAAGGAAGGCTTCTGATTGTTTCGGCGCGCCCTGTTCATCGAGCAGTTTATCAAAAAACAAGGAGCAGAGAATATAACGTCCTTTTTTATAGGCTCCCTCCACCAAAGCCGCTCGACTGTTGTCCTCTGTATTGCTTACCAATACGGAAAAACCGCTCCGTTCGCCGATCGCCATCCATGTAGCCGTGTGGCCGAACTTTTCTGAAATCTTCCATTGAAGCTCGCCCTCTTCTTCGCCGATATCCATTCCGGCCAGCAAGGGATGTTCCGGCTCTCGTACATAATGCTCCCAAAACGTCTCTCGCGTCCTTTTCACCGAAAGACCGTTCTCCGGCAGAAAAAAGGCACTTGTCTCCATCTTGGGACCGTCGCTTCCAATAAAAGCTTCCGTATAAGGAGGTGATTCCGGGAACTGAACAATGACTCCGCCTTCCGCGCAGAAATTCCGGAGCCCGTCACTGTTTACTTGCAGGTAATCGACGATGGCATCATGGGCCGATATATAGGAACCCAGCACGACAAGATCCGCTGGCTGTTCGGAAACAGGACGTTCCAGATCGACGTCATCCACCGCGAACCCGGCTTTCTCCAACGCGAACCGCGCTCCGGTTAAGCCGCCGTCATACCCGGAACTTGCGGCGCGCATATGCGGAGCGTCAGGTCGCTCGATGACCAATGCACGCGGCTTTCGTGAACGCTCGCTTGCTCTCCCAAAAAACGGAAAAGCGAATAAACTTCCTCCCACCGCGACCGATTGAATAAACGTGCGGCGGTTCATCCCCGGGGTTGCATTCGTTCGATTCATGGCTGGTTCCACAATCCTCTTTTACCTCGTGACAAGCGGGTCGCAAGAGATTTAGCGTCGAACCAGGCCACATTACAGCGCGTTCCGGTCCAGAAATCAGGCGCTAAACCGGACGGCTTTCCGGCGGCCGGCCTGACAAGTTCGACGGGCGAAAATGTTAAGGGCCGGAAACCAAGGGCCAGCCGCTTCCCGAGGATTAATTTTTTCTCCGCGAACGGCGCAGCAGCCGGCTGACAGCCAAGGCGAAAACACTCACGAAAACGGCAGCCGTCGCGGGCTCGGGAATAACAACCGGGCTCACGAATGTATAGGTGCCATCGAAATCGCGGTCGACGAACAGGTCGTGGTTCCCGGGGTCGACTTCGGTCCAATCGCCGTCGCGGGCCGAATAGACGAACAGCGAGGTATCGCCCAGCGCGGAAAAGAGGAGGCCGATGTCCCCGGCATAATCTCCCTCGAAGCCGAGCAGGCTGCCTCGACCGAGGTAAATTGACCCGATATCAAAACTGGCACTGCTGCTGAAAAGCAAGAGGTTGTCCGCGGTGCCAGCCGAAGTGCCGACGATGACTTCATTTGCCGCCAAGTATCCGTCAATCCAAAGGGTGTTGCCGCTGGCGCCTTCTTCTTTCCCGATGTAAACCGCCCGTTCTTCCGCGGTTACGTCCGCGCTGTCTCCAGCGGAAAGGCGGACACTGTTTCCGCTGGTTGTTTCACCAACGATCCAGTCCTCGCTGGAAACAAAACTGAACCCGGCGATGATCCGGCTGGCGTCGCCTTCGTCGAGTGTGGTTACTGCACTGACGCTGCCGCTGTGAACTTTGCCGGCGCCATCATCCCTGCCGGATTCTCCAATCAGAAAACGGTCTCCATCGATACTTACGGAAACGCCGAAATAGTTCCAGTCCTCCCCCTCCGACGCGGTCAGCTTCACGGTCTCGGTGATGACTCCCGACGCGGCGTCGACATCGCGGAAGAGGTAGGCGGCTCCGGTAAACGTTTCCTCATCGTGATTGGGCGCCGTCGGAGCGCCGACAAGAGCAGCGCCGCCAGACAGGCTGACGGAGTATCCAAATTGGGAATAATCAGCGATATCGGAAGCAGTCAATTTCACCGCCTCGGTTACGGTTCCGGCGGCAACGTCTAAATCCCGAAAGACATAGGCCGCGCCGCTGTCCTCGCGGGATCCGCTGTCGGCATTATGAGCGCCGACAAGCCCGATGTTTCCGTCGACGCTGACGGCATACCCGAACCAGTCGTAGTTCGCGCCGTCGGAAGCGGTCAGTCTGACATCCTCGGTGACCGTGCCAGTCGCGGTGTCGAGGTTGCGAAACACATAAGCGGCGCCGGTCTGTTCGCTGTCTGTATAGGCGCCGACCAGGCCGAGATTTCCAGTCAGGCTCACCGCCTGGCCGAACTGGTTGCCGCCGTCGGAGGCGGCGAGCCGAACACTTTCGGTTATCGTTCCTGTCGCCGTGTCGAGGTTGCGAAAAAGATAAGCCGCGCCTTCGCCGCCGGTCGGACTCACGGCGTATGGGGCTCCGACGAGGCCGGCCGTGCCCCAGAGACTGACGGATTCACCGAATTGATCTTGGAGGTGACCGTCCAACGGAGTGAGTTTGGCCGAAGGCGCGACCGAGTTGTCGACATTCTGATTGCTGGAACCGGCAACCGTGTCGAGATCGCGATACACATAGGCCGCGCCGCCCTCCCCCCAGCCCGACCGGGCACCGACAATTCCCATGTTTCCCCAGAGACTTACGGAGATCGCGTTCTCCCGGCTTCCGGCAACCAGCTTGACCGTTTCGGTCATCGGGCCGGAATCGGTCTCGAGATCGCGAAAAAGATAGGCTAATCCAGTGCCCGTCCCCGGGCCGTGTCCATCCGCAAACGGGGCTCCGACGAAACCGAACGATCCGCGGATGAACACGGCTTCACCAAATGCCTGATACTCGCCGCCGTCGGACGCGATAAGACCGCTGTCGGCGCTGGATGCTGTTGGCGACAGGAACAAACACAAAGTCGCGGCACCCAAGGAGGCGACAGCGGCGGAGCATTTTACGAGAGCTTTCATATCATGATCAAATAAGCCTGGTTCCGAAGCTTGGTTATGCGGATCCGCGCCTGGAAGGCGCTGCCACTTTTGTTATGTCAGCGCCACCCTTCTCAACGGCGACAGCACCGACGCACTTTATCAAGCGCCACCCCGTTCGCCCTTGACATAAATCAACCCGACGAGACAATTACTCACTGTGAGTCTTGGATGAAAACCAGCAGATTCGTTGCCTGATGACAGCACCAGGAATTCAACAATGCGACCACGTCGATTCTTGCCGCGAGATCGTTTGCCTTTCATACTGACGCCTATGAAGAAATCCCCAGGCTTTACGCTAATCGAGCTGCTTACCGTAATCGCGATCATCGGCATTCTGGCAGCCATCTTGATTCCCGTAGTCGGCGCGGTCCGCGAACGCGCCAAGACCGCAAAATGTACATCAAATATTCGAGAGTGCGGTTTAGCCCTCCAGCTTTTCGCGGCGAACGACGATTATATTCTGGCTACCTTTGGTGCCGGCAACGGCGGCGGCCGATGGGGAGGCCAGCTCTATGAGGCAGGGATTCTTAGCGACCCGGAGATTCTTTATTGTCCATCAGCCGACAACGGCTTACCTGAATACAACATGTTCGAAGGCGCGTGGGATTGGCGCGGCTATGGATTGAACATGTTTGATACACGATATGGATCGATGCGGCGGATTTTCGGCGGTCCGCAGCAATGGACGGTGAATCTTAATGCGGTCGAGGAACCGACCCGATATATTCTTTTAGCGGACACGGTCGACGACCGCGGCTATTCGCGTTTTCGGCTCGAAGCGCGTTCCGCCCCGGCCAATGGCGCGATTCATCTAATTCACAGCAATCGCGCGAACGTCGCATTCCTTGACGGGCACGTGGAAACCGCGGATATCCAGCGGCTCGGAAATCTAGACATGATCAGCGGATTCGGCCCGAATCTGGAAATCATCGACTTTCCCCAAGATTGATATTCCATTTCGCTTTCGCTAGTCCTTGAACCGGAGGGGGCGTCCGCCGCTGTCAGTTTTCACAGCGGGCACAGTAAGCCGCCAGACGCAGCTGTGCCGATACGGATTCCCGCGGATGTAATCCGATGACATCTTGTTCGTATGGGAAATCTTCGTTCTGCATCTATTCTTGTTGTACTCACCGCAAGTTGCGCTTTGAGGTTCGAGGTACCAGCGACAGCTTCGCCAACGGAAGAGCGGACGGATGACTTTCCCGCTTTTGTTCGCGAGTCCGACGGCCGACTGGAGGCCGGCTCGAGCGAATTCGGCGTGTCCTTCTCGGCCGACGGCGCCTTGGCCGCCTGGGAAACAGGAACTTTCCCGATTCTTCGAGAGAACGGGCCTGGCGCGGTCTGGAAATTAGCCGGAGAAAAGGGGCCCGAATCATTGACGTATTTCTCGAATCCTCCTCTTTCTTGGAAGTGGAAAAGTGCCCGGACGATGGCTTCCTGGACGGTTGGGCCGGACGAAATCGGCGTCATCCTTGCCAACAATGCTCTTTCTCCGGCCGTGTTCTCAATCCCGTTACACGGAAAGTATCTCATGCACGTGCGAACGGCGACCGGGCATTGGGAAAAAGTCGGTAGTGTCGGCGGAGCGGTGACTGTGGACCGCCTTCGCTGGAGGTTTCCCGATGGTCGCATCGGGCTTTGGCGCGGAGAAGGACGAGTTGAATTCGAACCGGCGACGGATTCGTGGACGCTTGCTGTTCCCGTCGACTCCGGCGGAGTGACGGACTGGTCCTGGCACATCGGAGACGTTGCTCTGGTCTCTCCGCAACGATACGCGGTTTATCAGCGATCCACGCAAGCGAAAGGGCGCATGCTGATCGAAGGTATGGCACCCTCGGGGAGCATCGCGATAACCGTTGCGGTCACAGGTGGCGAAAGCCCCTTTATCGCAAATCCCAGTCGCACCTTCGAACTGGTTGCGGATCCGTCGACCGGCGCCTTTTCGGATATCGTGGAGATGGCCGCCGGTGGATGGTATCGGATGAAAATGACCGCCCGCGATGCCGATGGGAAGGTCACCGCGACAAGGACGCTGGAACCCTTTGGGATCGGTGAGGTATTCGTTATTGCCGGACAATCCAATTCGACCAACAGCGGGCAAACGCCGACGCGTTCGAATAGCAGCTTGGTGACGACGTTCAGCGGCAGCGGCTGGCGACCGGCCGTCGATCCGATGCCTGGCACGCACGACAATGCGCCGCGCGGCAGCTTCCAGCCTTCAATGGGTGACGCGCTGGCCGCGCGGCTCGAGGTCCCTGTCGGAATCGCGTCCACCGGGCAGGGGGCGAGTGCGATCCGCCACTGGCAGCCGGACTACGAACCGGACTTTGAGAGTAAGACCTATTGCAATGGCTTGTACCCATGGACCTTATACAGAATACGTCAGCTGGGTGTTGGCGGATTCAGGGCCCTTCTGTGGCATCAGGGCGAAGGGGACGCCTCGGGCGGATTGGGCAAAGATAAAAGCAAGGTCGAGAGATACTCGCAGGCGCTGATTCGGGTGCTTTCGTCTTGGCGGCAGGATTCCGGCTGGGATTTCCCAGCGTTTACGGCACAGGCATCCCTCTGGCCAATGAGCAACGCGAAGTATGGCGGCGACCCGTATTTGCGGGCCGCGCAGGCACTGGTGTGGGAAATGGGATTTGCCTATCCTGGACCGGACACCGATCAACTCGGGCTGGAGTATCGCCAGGACGACAGCGAAAGGCGCGTCCATTTCAATGCTGCCGGTTTGCAAGCACATGGCGAAATGTGGGCGGAGAAACTGGTTCCGTTTATCGAGAGCGAACTCGACAAACCCTGAATTATTGCGGCACCCACGGAATCACGGGACGAACAAACCCCGCCCGCCTCGAATGCGGATCGAGACGGACGGGGCAATGGCACAATGAATCTAGAGCTGCCGGATTCGCAACTGGAGAAAGGCGCGCGGTTGACCGGGTGTCAGAATCGCGCGAACCGTTACGATTTCAACATCGCCGTCATCCACCCGGGCGATCTCCTCGACGGAGCCGGGACCGCTGTCCCAGGTTAAGAGATCGGCCGAACTTTCAACGACGTATTCAATATCCTGAACATCCTTGCGCTCCAGGTATGTCAGCGTAAGAGCACCGTCCTCGAAAGCTGACGAAACCAAGTCGCTTCCGATGAAGGGAACTTTCGCGTCCAGGTTCATCGCGTATTTCATCAGGTTGGGAACTCCATCGCCAGCCGGCGCTGCTTCCGGACCGCTCACCGCAGGATCGACGAGTTCACTTTCGGTGAAGTGAACACTTTGCCAGTCGGCGAACGTGGCCCCGGCCGGCGCTTCGCGCCCTCCGACGTAAACGGTCAGAATCGGATCGTCTTCGCCCCGCGAGCCCGAAGCGCTCTGGAATTGGTAGCGATTCGTGCCGTTGCGGTTTGGATTATCATCGACATCGTAGGAAAGACGAATCACCGCATAATCTCCCGGTTGCGCCCCGCTGGAGTAAAGCGACTGGAGATACTGCGTGAGGCTTTCGTTCCCGTCGATGCTGGTCGTGATTCGGCCAGTTGTCGTATTATCGCCGCTCGCCAGATAATTGTCCTGCAATTTCTGGACGCCTTCGGAATCGTCATCGGGTCCCGCATGCCAGAGTTCACTGGAAAGCGTTGTCGCCGAAACAACGCCGAGACCGTATATATCGATGTTGCCGGGACCGGTCCCCCTTGCGTCGTCGAGGCGAACCAGCGACAGTTCCGCGTAGTCGATCCACTCTTCGCCCGTCAGTTCAGGAAGCTCAAAAAAGAGGAAGACGGCGTGTGTCCGGCAGTGCGGCACGCTGCCGGCATTCCCGACCCATGATTGTGAAGGAAACGTGTATTCCTCATCCGTGCTGTACGATCCTTCGTGCCGCGGCATACCCGTATCGGGATCGATCACGTTCCGGCGGCCCACAGCGTTGGCGGCACCGGCATCGTCAGGTGTTCTGCCGGGCGTTGCATAAACAGTAACCGGCGCTCCAGTGATGGTGCGATCCGGCCGAGTGGCCTCGCCTGTCCACACGAATTCCTCAAAGGTCCAAATCGGACTTTCAGCACTCCGGTGGCGCGCCCCGAACCCGAATCGGTTTCCGGTCGGAGGAGAAGCCAGCGTTCCGCTGACGAACGCCTCCCGGCCTTCCGCATCCACCAAGATTCCGACGTACTCCAGTTCACCGCCTTCGTCATAGCGTGCGTGGAAGTAGAGGTCATTGGGCGATCCTGTCGTGAGAACCGGGGGATTGGCCAAGGCGGAGAAATCCGTCCGGCTGAGTTCCGCACCGTTCATACCCTGCCGCACAACGAGGCTGCCGCCGCCAGGACCGGCCGGGATCCATTGCAGGGTATGATACGTGCTGTCGTTTGCCGGAGCGAATACCTCCCGATCTGAATCGCCAAACAAGGCGATGGCGACGCGATTGTCCGCTTCAGTGGCGGCGAGGCTTTCTACAGTGAACCGGGTGCGGATAAAGAAGTCCGTGCCCGGCTCGAAGTTGAACACGCGGGTCGTCGCCAGTGAATTTCGATACGTCGCCGAGTCCGGCGACAACCGAAGCGATTGCGGATCGAGCGACCACTCCTCTTCGAAGTTTTGACGAAGGTCGGAATCATCATTGCGCTCCTCCTCGGAACCGTAGGCGAAGGCAAACGGCCAGGTAATCGCCGGATCTGACTCCACCTCCGACGGCGGCTCGCCAACATTCATCGAGAAGGTAAAATAATCGAACTGCGGGTCGGCAAATTGCCCATCAATCATTCGGCCTCCGATGCCAAACAGGTTTCCTTGATACGGATTGGGAAGCTCGACAGAAATCGTCTGCGTGTGTCCCGCGCCATCGGTCACATCGTCGCTCAGCGTGAAGCTGAGTGTCAGCGTGCCCACCGCATCATACGTACCTTCAGCCTTCATGTGATACCGGTTGCCGATCCCGCCGGTGCCGCCGTTTTCGATGCTCGGATGCAAGCCTTCCCAAACGGCTTCCGCCAAACGCTCCCCATTAAAGCCGTCGCGAATTTCGATGCGTGAAATAATGGTGTCACCCGAATAAACGGCGGGATACCAGATCAGGCCGTAAAAATCGGTGTCGTTCGCGATGTCAAATGAAGCGGTACCAGGAACATGCGGCCCGCCCAAGACAGCAAATCCGGTCCGCTGCAAAGCCGCGTCCTCGATTTGTCTCAGGGTCATTTCCGCCTCGAGGGTGAAGTCCTGATTATTCACGTAGTTTTCGACCGAGGCGAGCGCTCCGACGGAAGTGAAACCGCCAGTGGACGTGTAACGGAGGGCGTCCCACTGAAGCTCGAAGGCGTCCGGGCGGTTCCGCAGCAAGCCCGCCCCATCGGCATTTCCCGTGTTCATTCCAAAGGTCAGGGAAAAGGGCGCCTCCATCGGCTCAAAATCCAGCTCCCACGGTTCCACGATCGCGAAATCAACGAAATCCCAGGCGGGATTCTGACTGGAGCTGTGCCGCGCGCCCAAACCAAACCAGTTCCCGGCCAGCGGCTCCGAAATGGTGGCGGTCACATTCTGTGAATGGCCGTTTTCATCCGTCAGGTGAAACGTCAGATCGAGAGCGCCGCCACTTTGAAATTCCGCGGTAACGAGAAACGTGAAGGTGGCGCCGATCCCTTCGTTCGGATTGCCGCTGTCCGGATGAAGGCCCGTCCAGGCACCGTCCGCCAAAACGGTCCCGTTGACACCATCCACAATCTGAATACGGCTGCCGGACGAACTGTTCGGAACCCACTGCGCGCGATAAAACTCATCGCTCGTGCCCGGCGCGCCGGTCCCCAGCAACGCGAGCCCGACAGCATTGTCCGCGGTTCCGCTGCCGAGCGCGGTCAAGGTCATCCGTGTGCGCACGGCGAAATCGGAACCGGGCTGATAGTTGATGGCGTTGACCATTGCGAACGAGTCGTGAAAGGCCGCTTCATCTGGTTCGAGGCGCAAGGCGTCCGGCTGAAGGAGCCACTCGGACGGTTTGTTGCGGACGAACTTCGCCCCGTCGTAGAAACCATCGGAACCGAATTGGACGGCGTACGGCCACTGGATAGCACCCGGCAGCGTTTCGAGACTCACGAACTCGAGGTTTTCTCCGCTTTTGTCGATCCAGATGTTGTCGAGGTGGGTTCCCTCTTTCGTTCCCCCGAGATTACCCAATGTCAAAATGTGGTTGAGAACGTCCGCCGGGCTGCCGCCGCTCCGAAAGGCGAAGGTATCGGTCGTGCCGTCGGTTAACCGGTTCGCGAGCGTTGCGTCCTCGCTCTCGGTCGTCAGGTAAAGTTGAAACGTTTCAGCGCTGTGATCGATCACGTACCACAAATTGTACCAAGTATTCAGATCTATTTGCGTGAGTGTCTTGAATGCATCGCCGTCCCAGACGCCGAAGTCGGGTGTTTCGCTGCCGTTGGAGCGCAAGCCCGTTTGTACACGGAATGAATTTAGCGGTCCGTGGTCATTTGTATCCGTATCGAACGCCAAGCCGAAGTTCGCCTCCTGAACGGTCGCTGAGATCGATCGAAACCGCAGAAACACGGTAACCTGTTCGCCCGGCTGGATCGCGAGCGCCTCCGGCAGGGGGCGGGATGCGGACCGGTAGGCGCTGGTTCCGTTCCAGCCGAAGCCCAGGAATTGATTACCCGCTTCCTCGAAGAATGCTCCGGTGCCCGTTCCACGGTGTGCCGTCCATGGTGACTCGATCGCGTTGAGGAGGCCGACTTCGTAAGTTTCGAAATCGTCGACGATTTTCCAGTCGGCGTTCGCCGATAGAGGAACGAGCGCAGCGGCGGCTAACGCGGCGACAGCCAGAGCGGCGCGAAGAGGAGGGTGATGTTGATCTTTCATAACTGCTCCAGTGATGAAGGGATGAACGCGCGCGGAAGGCGGCGAAGGTTGGGCGTGTGGTTGCTGCGGCGCGGGGAAAGATCGCTGAACCGGTGGCGGAACCTTGCGGCTCGGTCCCCGGCCGACACCAACCATTAAACAGGACGTTCGCACAAAAGAAAAAGGGCAGCGGAATTCACATTGTTGAAAAATCGCTTGTTCTCGCCGATGGCGCCCCTAGGATTCCAGGCGTGTCGAAAGCTGTCACGCTCACAGAAATCGCTGAGAAGGCGGGGGTGCATCATTCGACCGTTTCGCTCTCCCTGAAGGACAGCCCGCGCATCTCCGCCGCCACGAAGGAGCGGGTGCTGAGAATCGCCGCCGAGCTCGGTTACCATCCGCACCCGTACGTCAGCACGTTGATGCATGCCCGGCGGCGCGGGAAAATCAGCTCCGGAACACCGCCGCTGGCCTTCGTGCATATCCAGCAATCGGGTTTGCGCTGGGAAGACTGGATCCCAGAGGTGAGCCATTGCCTCGCTCGGGCCAAACAGCAGGCCGCGGCGCGAGGCTTTCGACTCGAGGAGTTTTCGACAACCATCGACGAGGCGCCGCGGCTGGGCGAAATTCTGTACGCTCGGGGCATTCGAGGCGTGATTCTGGGACCATCCCGTCAGGCTGTGCGAACCTTGACATGGAAGTGGGAGCGACTCGCTGTCGTTGCTCTCGGGCCAAGCCTGCTGGAACCGGGCCTCCATCGGATCCGCCATCATCACTATCACGGAATGCTGACCGCGCTGGCCGAATGCAGCCGTCTCGGCTACCGGCGGATGGGCATCGCATTGAAAGAGGCGGTCAGCCGCAAAACCGAGCACAGGTGGCTGGCACCGTATCTTCTTAAACAGCACGAAGCGCGGCTCCCGGATCCGCCGGCACCGTTGCTCGCTCGCTCCTGGACCCGGGAGACGTTTCTCAGCTGGTTGGAGAAAACGCGCCCGGATGTCATCATCGGCGGGAAGGAAGATATTCCCGGCTGGCTGGCTGATGCCGGTTATGCGATCCCCGACGACATCGGCCTGGTCGCTTTGAATGCTTCCTTCAATGATCGTCACACGGGGATCAATCAGAGCTGGGCAACGCAAGGCGAGCGTGCCGTGACGTTGCTCATCGCCCTCCTCCGAGACAATCACCTCGGCCTCCAGAAATTTCCCCACAATCTTCTCGTCACCGGAGAATGGAACCCCGGCGAAACGGTCCGGCGGCAGAGCGGGGCGGCGGCAACGGCGCCAGACCGGAGGCGCTCGGTTTCCCAAGGCTTAACAGCCCGCGTTCCGGCCAAGCCGCCTTCCTTGAAGGACGTCGCCGCGAAAGCGCGGGTGCATCCTTCCACCGCGTCTCTTTGCCTTAGCGGCAGTCCGCTCGTCGCGGAAACAACGCGATCCCGGGTCCAGGAGATCGCGCGATCGATGGGCTATCGCCCGCACCCTCACCTGCGCGCGCTGATGCGAAACCGGCGCCACGGACGCGGTCCCGACCGGCCGCCGGCAATCGCCTTTGTCGGCCCCGCGCCGCAACAGGTGCGCGTTCCCGCACGCGCGGCAGGTCTCGCCAAATGTCTCGCGGGCGCGCGGCGCCGGGCCGAAGCAACAGGCTTTCGGCTCGAGGTGATCGAGAACACCTTCCAATCGCCCGATGTGCTGGTACAGCGAATACAAGCAGGCGGATTCTCAGGAATCGTGTTCGGGCCGCACCAAAAGAGGATCGGGTCGTTCTTCCGGCAAATCTCCTCACTCGCCATGGTCGCGATTGGCGCTGAATCGGGCGAAGAGGGAATTCATCGGGTCCGGGCCAATCATTTCAAGGCGGTGCTCCTGGCAGTGGAAATGTGCAAGACCCTCGGACGCCGCGGAATCGGCTTCGCCCTCAGTTCTGAATCGGGCCGCCAAAGCGACGGCCGGTGGCTCGCCGCCTGTCTTGCCTGCCAGCGGGAGCGACGGAGCGCGAGCCTCCCCGGCCTCCTCTCCGGTGACAACTGGCGGAAGCCGGTGTTCCTCGACTGGATCGACCGAACGCGGCCGGAGGTCGTCATCAGCGACCGGGTTGATCAGGTGCGCCGGTGGCTGAAGAGCGCCGGCTGGAGAGTGCCGGCCGACATCGGTCTGGTTTCACTCAGCGTGCCGGACGGCGGCTGGGAGGAGACCGGAATATGTGAAAATTGGGATCTCCAAGGAGAACGCGCGATCACGATGCTGAGCGACCTGCTCCTCGAAGACGAACAGGAGCCCGGCCGGACGGCGAACATATCGGTCATCGACGGGTTCTGGAATCCGGGCAAAACATTGCAAGAGTGATTTTCGGGTGGCCGTCGCCGCCCGACCGCAATGTTTTCCCGGCGCGAGCCAAGTCGTTCGATCAGAAATCGGGAAACGTCACGCGAAGCCGGAAAAACTGGCGTGCGGGAGCCCCGGCAACCTCAATAATCGCCTGCTGACGAGTGTAACCGACGGGCGGTTCCGGTTCATTCGAACCCGGAATAATTTCGGCAGAGGGAGCCGGCGCCCAACCCGATTCCGCGGAAAGATCCAAGGTCGTTTCCACTTCGTAATCCGCGCCAGACGCCAGGGCCAAAAACGTCAGGACCAAATTGTCGCCCTCCCTCCGGGTTTCGAACAGCGAACCGTCCGGGTCGATCGGGCTCGCTCCGAACGCGAATTCCAGCCGGTTGCTGAATCCATCCTGATCCGGATCCGCCTCCGGCGCCCCGTCGCTTTCCAAATCGAGATCGAACGACTCAGCCCAGTCACGATACGCGGCGGACTCGGAAAGCACTTTCATCAGCCGCAGAACCGGACCGAGTTCGTGGTCGATTTGGTTGTAAATGTTTTGCCGGTGCGGCCCGCTGGTCCCAATGACCTCGTCGAGATTGAGCCGAAAGTAAACCCGGCCGTTCTCCACTTCGGGAAGCAGCATTCGGCCCTCGTAAAAGGATCGAATAAAGTCCGTCACGTTCACCGTGTATTCGGTGCCGTCGGGATCGCCAGGTGTCATGATCGATTTTGCCAGCAAGCTGGCAAAGGCGCGCCCGTCTGTTTCGGGACCTTCGTAAAAGAGAACCTCGTTCAAAGCGAAATCGGGCGCGCGCGGATCAAGGCCGTAAAGATCGACCGCCTTGGGATTGCCCGACGATTGTTTATGAAAAATCAGTTCCCAAGCGTTTCCCTCTTCCGGCAGCTCCTCGGGAAGCTCGAAAATCATGATCGGATTGTTGTGCCGGCGGCTTCCGCTGTTTCCCGTGGTTCCTGTCGAGTTCGTCTCCGTGGCGGGTCCTGACAAATGGAAACCAATGGGATGGGTCGAACTGTTTTGGGCGGCTCCCCGAACAAAGGCGCCTCCGATCGCCGCGGCACGGGTGACTTCAACCACGGGCGGCGCCGGCGGCAGGTTGCCTCGCAATTCCAAAGTGGGAGCGAGCGGGTCCCCCACCGTATTGACAATTTCCTGACGGCGAAGGCTCGCGACCGGAATCTCCACAGCCGGGTTCAAGCGAAAATAAGCCAGCTCCGCATCGGCGCGCAGCGTATCGCCGTCGTAGAAGGTTTCGATGAAGGCCGTGACATCAAACGAGTAAGACGTGCCAGGCGCGTCCGCGGGCAGCATGGCCGGGCCGGCGATGCGGGTGGCGAAGGGGCGCGGATCTTCCTCGGGCCCATGATACCAAAGGACTTCCGACAGGGCGAATCCCTCCTTTCGCGGATCGAGACCGTAAAGATCGGCATTATCCTGGTTGTTCGCTCCGCCCTGCTTGTGGAAGCGGAGTTCCCATTTTATTCCGCCTTCCGGAAGCGTTTCGGGAAGCTGGAAAATGAGAATGGGGTTGTGATGCCGCATGGTGGTGGCCCCTCCGCCCGAACCGATATTCGCGCGCAAGCTGTCCCCTTGCGGGAAATACAGTAAGGGATGCGTTGCCTCGTTAACGGCTAATCCGCGAACGGTCGCACCGGCGAGGAACGGGGCGTCAACAATGACATCCAGCTCCGGCTCCTTCAGATCCGGAATGCTAAACTCCTGAACAACCGCCCAATTGTAAAGGGGCCGGCCATCGTAGGCGCTCGTTTCCGGGGCACTGTCGCGGACGTTTCCGCGAACCCGATTTTCCGCGGATCGCGTGCTCGACTGCGGAGAGAGCGCGTAGATGATACGCTGACGGATTCCGCTCGATGCACGTGCCAGTTCAAGCGTAATCTCGCCAACCCCTGTTCCCGTCCCATCGTCGGTGACTGCGACGCCGACAATGGGAATTTCCCCGGTGCTGTCGAAGAAACGGAAGCCTTTGGCATCGCGTTCGGGGACAGTTGTGGTGTCGAGCACCAGCGGAGGAACCGGAACTTCATATGTCAGTGTAACGGTTGTTCCGGTTCGGCTCGCATCGGTTATTTGCGTGATTTTCGCTTTTCCCGCACCGGACCAGAGCGCTTGCTGCCAGGCTCGGGCCATTTGTTCGCCGATGTGAAAATACCCCGGCCCGGTCATGTGAAGCTCGTCGGCGGCGTATTCCGTTCCGAAGGGATAATCAGCGCCCGCAAGGTGGTGAAACGGACTGGTGTTGTGGGCCTCGAGCATCGCCAGCGATGATTGGGGCGCTGTGGTTCCGCGATGCGTCGTCGGCTGGTTCATGATGAAATGGACGTCGCTGGTTTGTCCGGTAATCGCTTTCACATCGGCGTCGACGTCGTTTCTCCATTCCAGCAAATTGTTCAGGTAATTGCTGTTGTTGAGGTCGCCTTCCCCGTGTTTGATGACGCAGCCCGCGACCACGACGTTCCATCCCTCGATCGCCGCCAGCTCGACCGCCTTGTTCAAGGCGATCAGCATATTCGCGTAAACCTGACCGCCCTTCTTCAACGCGCTGTAGGCGGAGCCGCCGAAGCCAGCGGTGAACGCGAGAACGCGGAACGGCTGCTCCTGGCTGTTGGCCTCCGTGGCCAAGGTGTTGGCCAGTGACTCCATGAGTGTCTCGCCGCGATTGCCTGAACCCTGCCCGCGCCGCGCGACCAGCGGGCGAAATCCGGTAATCGAATTGGGATCGAGAACAACGTTTTCCCGGTCGTTGCCGCCAGTTACAAGCCCGATGCGCACATCGCTTTTTTCCCCGACGTCGAACATCAGGACCTGGTCCGGCCAGACCGGCTCGGTGCTGATCAGACTGTCTCCCGACTGGGAGCCGACCATGAGCGATTGCCCAAGGCCGATGATGACATGCAAGGTGGATGTTTCGGCGGGTGCGATTTCTTCCGCCCGCGCGGTGCCGGCAGCGCAGCAGGCGACGAGCAGCGAGAGCAGGAAGCATCGGGTAAAAAGACCGAAAGACGAAGCTTGGTCACGAAAACGAACGGAAAAGCTCATAGTGAAAAGTGAAAACGATCTCCAGCGGCGACGACGGCCGATTGCCCGGGCGGCAATCGACCGTCGATTTTTTTTTGGCCATCGGAAGAACCCTTTGCAATCAGAAATAGCGGCGCCGGAAACCGAGAAAGAGCAACGCGGCGGCGCCAAAAAAGAGTGCATACCGCGAAGGTTCGGGAACGGTGGTCACCTGCAGATTATCAACGGTGAAAATGCCGAGGTCGGTCACGCCGCCGCTGCCGTCCGCAGTGTTCATTCTCAGGTTGACGCGCCGGATGTTGGCCGCGGACGAGGCGGCGGCGGCGATCGTAAGCGGCGCGTCGAGCGGATCGGTCGTGTTGAGCCAGAGCTGCGCGATGCTCGAACCGCCCGGGTTGATCTGGTACTCCACCATCACTTGGTAGGTTTCGTTAATGTTCAGATTTTCCGAACTGAAGGCAAACGCGCTTTGAGCCTGCGAACTTGACGAAACACCGATCTGAAACGTATCCGGCTCACTGCCCGCCTTCAGGCCAACATGACCGCGCTCCTGGGCGCCGTTACTGGAGACAAACGTGAAAAAGCTTGGACGCAGGTTTTCCGAGTCCGCCGGCGCCTGGATCACACGGAGGTCAAAGGTTGCAAAAACGGATCCCGACGTAAGAGCCTCACCTCCCCAGTCGAGCCGGGCGCCGTGCAGGAACGAATCCGCGAGACCGGTCCAATGAAAATAGGCCGCGCCGCCCGAGACTTGGATATTGTCGCTCGGATTGTCGAAATTCGCGGCGCGAACCCAGTCGCCTTGGCCGATCAAAGGGCCATCCGAGTAACTGTCAAAATTCTCGTCGATCAACAGCGCCGCGGAGACGACCGTCGACCCAAGGACCAGGGAAGCGGCGGCAAGGGGAAGAAGCAGGTGAGATTTCATCGAAAACACGCTGCTGAACAGCCGGCGGTCTCACAAGAAAGCCGGTGTTCACATTGTTGAAATCACGAAGGCCGGCGCGCCTCCGCTGCCGCGAATCGGGTAGAAAAACGCACCGGCGACCGAACGGAGATTCCGGGCTCAGGTTCGTGGTTCGGTTTGATCAGTGCCGCCTCGATCGCCTCCTGGGCAGTGCGCGAAAGAACGTCGCGCAATCGTTCGGCGGCCCGACGCGTATATTGGGTGCGGCACGCCGAATCGTCACTGGATTTTCCACATGTATCTCGGCGGATCGGATTCGTTTGGCGGATTCGTATGGCGCTCGCCTTGCGCGACATAAATCGCGCCTCCAAGGGTCACGAAGTTTGCCCGGTTGCTGTGCCTGAAGGTTTCGTCGTGATACTGCGCGAAATTGCTTTGCGTCATGTGCCAGTTGCGCGCGCGGTCGCCGAACATGATGATCTGGGGATAATCGGCGTAATAATCAAGCTTGCCCTTTGAGCTGGCACCCGGTTGCGCGTTCGTAAAATCGACTCCCCAGGCTTCGGTATTCATCGCGTAGCTGACATAGTTCGGACCGTGCGGATGCTTGATCGGGTCGGACGGGCAATGTCCTATGGTTTCGATCCGGTAGGGAACATCCCGATTACTGAACCACCAAGGATCCTCATCAAGGTCATATCCAGCGTAAGGACTGAGCAATTCCACCCAGCCGACAATCCGTCCGCCAGGCATTACTTGCTGCGCCCGGGGAACCGCGCCGTCGTTCTCGTTGGAAAAGAGGAGGGCGGCGGAATGCCATTCGCGCAGATTGCTCTGGCAAACAGACGACCGGGCGGATTCCCGGACACGGCCGACGACGGGGATCAAAATAGCGGCGAGGATGCCAATAATCGCGATGACGGTCAGCAGTTCGATCAAGGTAAAGCCGCCGTGAGAGGCGCAACGTTGCCGGGCAACTTGAGGGAGTGCGGGTGTCTTCATGGTTAGGGAGATTCTGGTTTGGAGCTGTTTCAACGAATGCAATCCCGAAGGATCTTGTAATCAGTTTGAAGCATTCGTGCGAGTGACGCAAGTACGCGAAATAAAAATGCATACGGAAAATCTGTGGGGTGCGCACGCTAACTCCCGGCTCAAACGGGCCGCTGCCCACAAGAACTTTCGGCAGCGTGGAATGGGTTCATGCTGACTTCCTGATTTGAACGCCATTTCATCAAAAACAGCGGCCTGGTCAGGTCGTTATCGCTTGGTGGATGTTCGGCCGACCGCCCGGCGAAATGACGCGAATAAAAGAAAAATCGGCAGCGGCTTTCCGCGGGTGATCCGAATGGTAAAGCGGCAAAATCCGCTTCCGCTCTTTGAAGCCAGCTTATCTTTGTGCCATTCCGAACGAATTGGGCGAGACCGCGGGCACAGGCCGCCACGCGAGGACGTCGAGCCGCGATACCACATGCACCAGAGGATCAACAGCCGGCAGCTCGATACCGGTTGCCAGCGCCATCGTGTTTCGTTCGATCTCCGCCTCCCCCGGCTGAAGCGGCCAGCGCAAATGATGGACATCGAGCGACAGAAGGCGTCCGCGCCTGATCGTGTAGAGACAATAACGCTCCGTCAGCCACGCCTCAAGCGATCCTTCCTCCGCGGAGAATGCCGGTCCGCTCGAACGATATCGTCCAATGAATTCCGCGGGAGCCGCTCCGCGATGAATTCGCCGGCTGCGATATTCCACATGTTCACCGTTCGTTCGGAGATCCATGGCCGCGTCGTAATACGGAAGACCGCAACCGATGCGTGCTCCTCGCACCGCTAGTTTGCTCGCCGCGTCGAGACTGAAAAACCAAACGCCCGGCCGCCCGTTGACGCGAACATACGTGCGGACATTCAACTCTTCAAAATCGACCGCCGCCGGAATCGGAGGCACCCCGCGCAGACGGGTTTCCGCCATGAAAAAGGGTACAACGCCGATCCACGCCCGCCCGTCAAAAAGATCCAGATCGACCCGCGCCGGCAATTGCGAACGCACAGCCTCCGCTGAGACCGGCCAATGCAAAAACGCGAGCCGGCGCCAACTCATTCGCAGCACCCATGGCCGTTCCGGCAGCGGCCGCGGCCGATGCTTTGTCTGCGCCAAGATGCCTTCAATATCCATACCGCAAAGCCGTCGCTCTGTATCAATCAACAGGACTTCGCGTTACCGCAGGCGCCGCATATAATTCTCCGCCTCCGAGTGTCTGCCGAGCCGCTGCAATATCGATGCTTTCGCGTGGAGTATATCGCGATCGTTTGGCGCGAGGCGCTCCCCATCGTTGATTACTCGCAACGCCCGGCTCGCGTCGCCTTCCTGCAAATACAATAGCGCCAGATTGTAATACGCACGAATCGAGTTCGGATCGGCTTTCAGCGCGTCCTCCATCGCGCGAATCGCATCAGCCGGGCGCTGCATTTCCGCGTAAAGCAGTCCCAGCGAATAATAGAGATTCCCCTCCCCCATTCCACCGTCGATCGCCTGCTCCAGCATTTCCACCGCTTCATCATTTTTCCCGGCGCGACTCAACACAACCGCCGCCCCGCGCACGACCTCCGGATTCTTCGGCTCCAATACCCGCGCGTGCCTGGCCATCTCCGCCGCCTCGTCCATCTCGCCTTCGCTCAAGTACAATTCCGCCGCCCGAAAGACGCCGCCGGGACTGTCACTGTTCATCGCAAGGTACTCACCAAGTTCCTGGCGCGCGAGCGAATCAGGATCGAGATCACCCCGCAGCGCAAAGGCCGCATCAATACGGACCAGTCGCGATTCATCGTCGAGCATCGGACGCAACACCCGCGCCGCGCCCGGCAGCTCGCCGAGCGCCTGCACGCTTGCCGACCGCACCAGCGGACTGTCATGCTCCAAGTCCGCAATCAAATGCCCCCGCACCGCCGGAACCGCTGCGCGCGGTCCGAGCAAGGTGTTCAGCGTCGCTCGCCACGCCGCGTTCTCTTCATCGCGCGCCGCCTGAAGCAGCGCGGTGATCACCGTCGAATCACCTCCGTGCGCCCGGGCGACCAGCCGTGCGCGAGTCCGGCGCGGCTCGTTCATGTTTTCCCCATACCATTCCGTCGTCCATTTGGCCGCCCACTCCGCGCTTTGGTCCGTGTGACAGCGGTTACACGAATTCGGTATGCCGAGCTCGAGCGTCAACACCGGGTCCGGCGAAATGAATCCGTGATCCCGCCGGTCATGGCGCTGCATAAACGCCGTCGTCGGCATGTGACAGGCGACACACGAATTTCCGGCGCTTTCTTTGGGATGATTCGAATGGGCCGCGGGGTCGACGATAACCGCGCCTTTCGATCCCGTGCCGTGACATTGCATACAGAGCTGGTTGTTCTCCACCGGCAGTTTCGGCGCGAGGGAGTGCGGATCATGACAATCGATGCACGACACGCCTTTATGGCCCATCCGGCTCATCAAAAATGAACCGTATTCAAAATCTTCATCCAAAACCTGCCCGTCAGGATAATAAACACCCGGCTCCGCGGGCAGCACCAGACGGAAGTGATCGTGAAAGGAATCGCCAGGCTGAAAGGCTTCCATCGTCAGGTGCTCGCGCCGCGAATGACAGGCCGCGCATGATTGCGTGATTTCCTCTTGGGAATGCGGAAGAAGAGGAGGAGGCCGGCCGGCCCGAGCCGCTCGAACATGCTCTTCCATCCCGGAATGACATTGCACGCAACTGATCCCCTGATCGAGCCAGGTGCTCCGATAGCTGTTTGACCGCTGCCGGTAATTCTTGTGGTAATCCGTCATGTGACAATAGGCGCAATTGGCATTCCAGTTCATCCCTTGTCCCAGCCAATGCCCCCACTCGCCCGGGTCGCGCGTCTCATCAAACACATAAAACCACTCCCGGTGCCGCGGATCCCATGCCATTGGAGTCGTTTGCCATTTTCCTCCTTCTGCCGGAAAGAGATATTGCCGCAGGGGCATCACCCCAAGAACGCCATCGAGTTCATACGTCCCCTCCTCTCCGTCGCGACCGGTCACAACCATCCGAAACGTGTCGCCTTCCCGCTCGAAACGGTAGGTCGATCCTCCGTGGGTAATCGTCCGCGCCGGCTCGAACGATTCCGCGTCGATCTCGGCATCGGCCGCGCGGTTCGCCAATTGATGATTCGTCCCGGCCCAGCGCTCGTATTCCTCCTGGTGGCATTCCCGGCAAGTCAGCGGGGAGAGCAAATCCAGCCGCCGCGGATCGTGTGACTGCACAAACGGCGCGTCGCCGACCGCGACCGCCATTCCCTGCCTCAGTTCGAATACCAGGAGGACCGCCGCCGCCGCCAGCACCGCTCCGAAAATCCATCGCGGCAGCGCGCGCTTCTTCGAGAGAGTTTTCCGCCGGCTCATAGCAACGGAGCACCCGCTGAAATCCAGTCCGTAATGCGGCCAAGCATGCGGTATTCCTCCCAGACAAGCCGTGACCCGTCAATCCGGATGTCAGGCAAATCCGCACGCGTCGCTCGCCAAAGCTGTCCCTCTACTCCTCCGCGCGCGTCCTGCCCGCCGATGCTCCCTTGATGAATACCAGCGGAAGCCATGCAAAAATCCCGCCGGGCAGCCGCCGGCGCCACGCGTCGAGGATCACCGCCGCGACGATCACACCTCCGGTAATAATTCGCTTAAGCGGCTCCCGCGCCCCGACGTGCGCGAGTCCGGCTTCCAGTGTCGCAATGATCAGCACGCCGAACAAGGTGTTAACCACCGAACCGCGCCCTCCCATCAAACTGGTGCCCCCGATCACCACGGCGGCGATCGCCGCGAGCTCGAACGCGACGCCGGCATTCGGGTCCGCCGCACCCATCCGCGAAGTGAAAAAGGCGGCCCCAAGTCCCGTCAGCAAACCGGTCAGCGCGAAAACGGCAATCTTGGGCAGCCCCGGGTTGATCCCAGCGAGACGCACAGCGTTCTCATTCGTACCGATCCCGATCAGGTAACGGCCAAAAACCGTCCGCACGAGTAAAATTTGTCCGGCAACGATAACGACCATCGCAATGATAAACGCCGCCGAGATGCCGCCGGGTCCGATCGGAGCCGCGAGCCCTTCGGCGGCCGCGCCGATATACTTCGTTCGCGAGTTCGTCAGCTGGTAGGCGAGCCCGCGAGCGATCTCGAGCATGCCTAGCGTGACGATAAACGAGGGAATCCGGAGCAGCACGCTGACAGCTCCATTGACCGCGCCCGCCCCGACCCCGACCGCCATCGCCAGTCCCACGGCCGCGTAAAACGGCCAACCCCAATTGACCATGGCCACACCAATCACCGAACCGCAAAGTGCCAGAACCGAGCCGACGGAAAGATCGATCCCGCCCACGATCAGCACAAATGTCATTCCCACGGAAACCACAGCGAGCACCGGGATGCGGTTGGCCAAGGTGCTGAACGTGCTCGCTGTCAGAAAATGTTCGCTCAGGAGTCCAAACAGCAAAACCAGGCCGAGCCAGACTCCCAGCAAGGCAGCGTATTCCCCGGTGTGTTTCGGGAAGAGTTTTGAAAGGGATCCTCCGCCTCGCAAGACGCGAGCCCGGACGCTGCTTGGCGAGCCGCTTGTATTCATTTTCCTGTCTGCGTTTCGTTCCGTTCGAGATAACCGCTGAATGCCGCGCGCGTCAGTTTCTCCTGGGTCCACGCGCCAGGCAGAAACGTTTCCGCGATCCGGCCGGCCGACATGACCGCGATGCGGTCACAAAGAGCCATCAGTTCGATCAAGTCGCTTGAGACGACGACGAGCGCCTTTCCCTCGTCCGCGAGTCCGCGAAGCGCGTCGTACAAAACCTCCTTCGCCGCGACGTCGATCCCGCGCGTCGGCTCGTCAAACAGCAGCACGTCGCAATTCCGCGCCAGCCACCGTGCCACGACGACTTTTTGCTGATTTCCTCCGCTCAACTCCGACACCGGCTGTTCCAGCGACGCCCGGCGCACGTCGAGGCGGTCGCATACCGCGGCAGCCGACGCGGTTTCAATTTCTGTATTCAGCCATCCATGACGGGCATGCCGCGATACCGTCGCCAAGGTGGCGTTAATTCGAATCGATTTCTCCAGCAGCAAGGCATCTTGTTTGCGGTCCTCGGGAATCATTCCGATGCCCGCGGCAATCGCATCCGATGGCTTGCGAATCGAAAGGGGCCGCAACGGCTCGCCCGCCAGGATTTCCCCGCTGTCGCGCGGATCGGCCCCGAAAATGACCCGCAGCGTCTCCGTCCGCCCCGAACCGATCAATCCGGCAATCCCAAGGATCTCGCCGCGGTGCACGTCGAAACTGACGCCGCGAACCGCCGGCTTTGCTCGCAGATTCCGAACGCGCAGACCCACCTCGCCGCGCACGCGTGAACTGACCGTTCGCCGGGGCGGCAACTCGTGTCCGACCATTTCCCGCACGATCTCCGACGGACTGGCGCCAGACGCCTTCAGGGTGCAAATATGACGGCCGTCCCGGAGCACGGTCACCCGGTCGGCGATTTGGCGGATTTCCTCCATTCGGTGGCTGATATAAATGATTCCGACGCCTTCGGTCCGAAGCCGGCGAATGTTTTCAAAGAGCCGCTCGATCTCCGGACCGGTCAAGGCGGCGGTCGGTTCATCGAGGATCAGCACCCGGCAGTTTCGAGCAAGCGCGCCGGCGATCTCGACAAGCTGCTGCTGTCCTACGCCGAGACTTCCGGCTGACGCGCCGGACGAAATGTTTGTCAGCCCCACACGCTCGAGCGCCTTGACCGCCGCGTCATGTAACTGTGGATACCGAATAAATCCAAAGCGTCTCGGGAGCCGGTTGAGAAAGATATTTTCCGCAACGGTCAGCGTGCCGATAACATTGAGCTCCTGCAAAACCATCACGACGCCGGCTCGTTCCGCCTCGCGCTTCGACCGGGGAGAATACGGCGAGCCGGCAAGCCGGATCTCGCCGCCGTTTGGCTCCGTCATGCCGCAAAGAATGCGTGCGAAAGTGGATTTCCCCGCGCCATTGCTTCCAACCAGGGCGTGAACCTCGCCTGGCAGCAGGTCAAAATCGAAATCGATAAGGACCGGAACCTTGTACGCCTTCCGCAAGCCGACTGTCTGGAGAACGGGATTCGGCATTCTTCGCTTTCCCGGTCCAGCCTCCTTAACGCGTGATCAGATCGACGTCGGTCGTTCTGTCCTCGGGCGCCGCTCCTTCCCGGAGAATCTGGAGGGCGGCTTCAATTCCGAAAACGGCCAGCTGGTCCCCGTGCTGATCCGCCGTGGCAACCACCCGCCCGTCCTCGATCATCGGCGTGATCGCTCCAATGTTGTCGAATCCGGCAATCAGAACATTGCCCCGCCTTCCCGCGGCGTCGACCGCGGCAACAGCCCCCAGCGCCATGCTGTCATTCGCGCAAAGGATCGCTTTCAAATCCGGATGCTTGCTCAGCATTCCCGCGGCGACGTTGTTCGCGTCGTCCATCTCCCAGTTGCCGCTTTGAATACCGACAATATCCATGCCGGCCGCCTTCATCGCATCTTCAAACCCCAGTCTCCGCTGCTGGCTGTTAAATGCCGTCGGAACGCCTTCAATAATGCCCACCTGGTCCCCCGGATTGAGCTTCGCCGCCACGGCTTCACCCACTTTGCGCGCGCCATCACGGTTGTCAGGACCAACAAACGGAACGTTCAGTCCGGCTTGCTCCAAGGTCGCGCTATCGAGCTTGTTGTCGATATTGATCACAAGGATGCCGGCGTCGCGGGCGCGTTTCAGAACCGTGATGAGGGCTTGGGAATCCGCGGGAGCAATCACAATCGCGTCCACCTGCTGCGCAATCATCTGGTCGACCAGGTTCATCTGTCCGTCGAGATCCGTTTCGTTGCGAATGCCGTTGACGATCAGGTCATACTGGTCCGCGTTCGCCGCCTGGTGTTCCTTGGCCCCGTTCGCCATCGTGCTGAAGAACTCGTTAGCCAGCGACTTCATCACCAGCGCGATTCTCGGTTTTCCGTCCAACGTCCGCTCCCCGGGGCTGGCCGCCTCCTGACAGCCCAGACTCAGCAAAACCGCAAAAACGAGAAGCGGCAGGGAAATCGTACGGATGAATCGAAGACGGGTGAAGGTATTCATAACAGCATCGAGTGGCGCAAACATTTGCGCCACCGGGAAGTCGGGTCAACGAAAAATTGCCGGTGCATCCTTATCGAATGGTTCAAGATACCCGAGTGACACGAGAAACGCGTCCGCTTTCGCCAAGGTGTCCGCAAAATCATCTCCTCGATTGAAGAACCCGTGCGCCCGTCCTTTATACAAGTGAAGCTCACTGCGAACCCCTGCCGCTTCCATCCGCCGTTCCCAGGCTTTTGCCGTCTCCACGGAGATAAACTTGTCGCGGTCGCCGAGGAAGACGATGCTGGGCGGCGCTCCTGTGCGGATGTAGGCGATCGGGGAAATTTCCTTCCATCGCTCCTGCAAATCGGGAAACCCGTAGCCGCGATGGTAATGCCCGTAGGCCGGGTTGAAAAGGATGAGCGCATCCGGAATACACGATTCAGCTGGGTCGCCGGGCGCATCAAAACCCGGCACGAGGGCAGCAGCGGCGGCGAGGTGACCGCCCGCCGATCCGCCGCCCGCAACAATCCGGTCCGGGTCCACGCCGCGGGAGGCCGCGGTGGCTCGAAGGTGCCGAATCGCGCTCTTCGCGTCCTCTACACAATCAAACGGGGTGCCGCCGTAGCGGCTCCGTACGCGATAATCCGCCAGAACCGCCACCATACCTCGTCGCGCGAAGTGTTCTCCCTGCCGTTGAAACTGCGCCAGATTGCGCGCCTTCCATCCGCCGCCATAAAAAAAGATGATCGCCGGTCTCCTGTCCGTCTCCGCATGCCCCGGCGGATTCTTCCGCCAAAGCTTCAGCCGCGCTTCGCCCGCGACTTTGTAGACCTCAGCGCTCCAGCCGTGTCTGGCCAGCTTGTCCTCCGCCGTGTCCGGCTCCGCCCCAAGGCACGATGCCGCGACAAAAAGTCCAGCGGTAAGAATCCCCAGACGGACCGCTGCCCATCGGCGCGCAAAGCGAAGCACGAAGCGTGTCTTGCAGACTTTCGCGCGGTCACCAGTTTTCCGTGTCACGTCACTGAATGGCACTACAATAAGATCTGAACCCCGAAGCCTGGAAGCGGCATCCGCCGCTTTGTTATGCGAATCAGCGGCTGGAAGGCGCCGCCACATTTTGTTATTGCAGCGCTGCTCGCTCCTGCCGGCGGTTCATCTCAATAAAAGCGGATCGGTTCCGCCTCGGGGATATACCAAACGTCCTTTTCCAGATCGATGCCTCCGCCCATTTCCTCCTGCACAACCCGGTCGATGACGAAAACCCCTGTCCGCGCCATGTTATCAAAGGTATCGATTCCGCCTTCAAGAAAATTGCGGCGCGTGCGGTGAATATTATATCGGTTCGAAAAGGTCCGGCCAAAGGCTTCTTCCACTCCTTTTTTGCCGATCATAAATCCAAGGAGCCCGCCCCAAGTCGCCGCGGGATTATCGGAATCCCATCCCGCCAGGGTTGCGATCTTAATCGTCTCTTTGATATCTCCCTCTCCCCAGAACAAACTGATCAGGCTCGCGGCAAAATTAATTCCGGCCGCGAAACATCCGTTGCACCGCAATTGCCTCGAAGTCAGATCATATCCGTCCTCCTGTTCCACCTGATAGCGTAGATAAACTTCGTCTCTCGCTTCCTCCCACGTGATATCCGCATCATACCGCTCCCGCACAAAATCGAACATCTTCGCCGAGTAGCCGTGCTCCGGCAGACGTGTTCGCGCGGTCTCCGCCAGCCAGAGTATTTGCTCGCGCATCGGCAGTTCCCGGTCCACCCGCGACGCGAGCGAATGCATAATCACATAAAATTCCGCGATCCAAGCCGCGTTCTCATAGGCGGTCGTCCGGATCGGAAGATAGGCCATCCGTAACGCGACATCGGCCCGGGCAGGCGCGAAGAGTCCGAAAATCTCCGTCGTCAGCTGGGCATCGATCATATCAAAGTGCTCATTCTGTGTCGGCTCGCCCGTGAATGGAGGAAACATGCCGTATTCTTCCATTAAATTGTACGCTCGCTGGTTGGAAACCCACAGAAAGTTTCGATAGTTCCCTTCACGGTCCTTCCCGTGCGGAGACCATTTCTTCTCCGAATAAATGTGATGCAGCCAGCCATCTCGAATCTGTTCCGGCGAAAGCACACTCGTCTTGTTCTGGAAGAGGAGGTGCTGGTACATATATTCTAGATCCGTATCATCATCCGAGCCCCAAACACCGTCTTCATCGACGAAGTAGAAGTCGATCGTCGGTGCGATCTTCCGGTGATCCGCTCCTGTATAACTGCGTCGAGTCGGCGAACCCCAGTCGTCCCTTGTGTAGAACGGCCCCGACTCCACTCCGCCCGTATTCCCAACTTTGTCCAGTTCCGTGAGCAATCCCGTCCAGTTCGCGATATTCTGCCCAAGCCAAAAACCGTACAGCTGATCGAAATATTCCGTTCGAACGATCACCCTGTCAGTCGGTTTCGGCTCGTATGCCCGATAAACCAGATCCGGATGTCGAAGCGATTCCTTGTCAACTGCCAAGAGCGCGGTCTGACAAAGAAGAAACAGCACAAGAAGCATCGCCCGGGCGCGCTGGGGCTTTGATGAAGTACGGGTACGAATAGACATAAAAGAAGAAAAGGAGTCCCTTCTTCGCGATTAGGTAGAGAAGGGACGCATCGACAATTCAATCTGGTGTTACGTTACTCGAGATTCTCCCGCTTCCGAAGGCGGCGCGCCCCCAAGACCGCAAGAAGAGCCGAGCCCGCGAGAATCGCGGACCAAGTTGCCGGCTCGGGAATGGTATAGACGGTAATATTATCGTAATAGGCGTCGGCTCCAGGATCTCCAACACCGGATCCGATTCGTACACGATCGTAAGTGTTCGCAGCGGCCAAAGTGGTTGCAACCGTCTTCGCGAGAACGTCATTGACGTAGAATCGAAACTCGGTGTCGCTGATCTCGACTTTGAGGTTCACCCAGTCGTCGGTCCGCGTGATCGCCCCTCCTTCATTCAGTTTAAACATGGCATGGTCGTCATGGTTTCGGATCCCCGCCATGTAGTAATTACCGCCTTGATCTGCCGAAGTGAGACTGCTGTCCAATCCGAGGTAAACGATGTAAGCGCCTCCCTGAGGGACCGGTGACTGAATGGTGGCGAATTGCGTGTACGGATCCGCTGAGGGACTGGTATCGAGGAAGTCGAAACTGAAGACCACTCGGTTATTCGCGGTCGGCGTGCCAATGGCCTCGAACTGGATCAGATTTCGTTCTCCAGCGTTATTTCCCGATCCGCCCGTAATAGCCTGTGCCAGCGCGGAGTTGCTGCCGCCCGCGGCGTGATCGGTTGAAACCTGCAAACTGGCCGACGCCGCGGTTGTCCAAGAACTCTGTGATGTGAGATCGCCCGCGTTATAACCTTCGAAATCTTCTGAAAGATAAACCGCCGCGTGCGTCGAGAGAGCAGCCCCTCCAAGGCCGGCGGCGGCGAGGAGCGAGAGAGTGAGGTGTCGTGTTGTCATTGAACTCCTTTCATTCATGGTTGCTGTTTGGATGGTAAAGAGAATATTTCCCAGCCCGCCGAAAACAGCGGCCGGTATCGCTTGGGTCAACGGATGGTTGGAGGTCGCGGGAGGTTGATTATCTTTTCATTCTCTCCATAGACGGTGCGAAAACCGATCACTGCCAGCCCCAGCGGATCGACCGTTTCCACGTGACCGTCAAGGAAGAACATATTGAGTTTTCCGTTATGCCGCAGATGCAGCCCGTCGAGGTCGCTCGCACGATAGTCGGATATTCTGAATCGCTGATTTCGGTTGCCGGGATAGTAACTGTCAGCGAGGATGAAATACCGAGACGGATCCTCAATTTTCTCGGTATTGATAACAAACATCTCTGGTCCCGTGTCCCGATAAATTTGGGTATAACGGCTCTGAATCATATTGAAGCCGTACGTCCGGTAATCCCACGCTGGGATATAATAGTCAATCGGATCCCAAGATGGACAATAGAGCACAGCGCGTGAACCGCTGTCGATATACCCGTCGTCCAGAATATGCTGCCCCCACCGCCCGTATCCATTGCCCTGCCGCACGACCGCCAGCCGGCCTTCGTCGTCGTTCGCCATCAGGAGAAGCCCGACCCCGGATTCGCGCTGGTTGCTTTTGCACTGCGCCGCCCGAGCCTCGTCTCTGATCCTTGAAGCCACAGGAATCAAGATAGCGGCGAGGATTCCGATAATGGCGATGACGGTAAGAAGCTCAATAAGGGTAAACCCGAATCGCTTTGTGTTCATTGATGGAGTTGTTTCGTTGTTTCACGGTTCACTCGCGTTGTTTTTGCTGATTCTCCCGCGCCTCCGTCAGCCAAAGGGGTTGAGCGACAAAAAGGCGGGCGGATCAGTTTTTGGCCATGCGAAAACCGACAATAACAAATCCTTCGGACGGGCTGCGATCCGACCAGCTCGAGACCTGGCAGCCCGGTGGATTGTTATTCCAGCTCCCGCCGCGAATGATGGGGTTCATGTCCGGCAAGCGGTCCCAGCACCACTCGAACACGTTTCCGCTCATGTCGTAGAGCCCGAGTTCATTGGCGGCTTTTCTGCCGACCGGCCAGGTTCCCCGGCCGCCAGCGATATCGCATGACGCGCCGAGAGAATTATTTCGATGCCACGCGACCTCGTCGGCATCGTTGCTGCCGCTGAAGCTGAATCCCTGACTGCTGTTCCCGCCGCGGGCGGCGAACTCCCATTCCATTTCAGTCGGCAACCGGTAACCGTCCGCCGAAGAATCCCAATCCGTCCCGAATGGATCCCCGCCCGTCCGCAACACCGCGCCGTATTCCGTATAAACCGGTGTGAGACCGTCGATTTCACTCTTCAGGTTCAGCCACTTCAGGACGTCGAACCAGCTGACGCTGTACACAGGATGATTGTCCGCACAGCCCGCGCCTGCATCGCCAATATCATAGCCGTAGGTTGACGCCTCGGCCCGGACTTCCTGCCATTCGCCCCAAGTTACCGGATAGCGGCCAATCTGGAATGTCTGAACATCGAGCGCGCCGAGATCGGAAATCGGCGGAAGCGTGCCGCCATCGACGGTCACAAAACCGGGGGATTCGATCGACGTCGTGTTAATGCGCAACCGGTAGAAGGCACTGGTGCCTGCATCTGGAATACGCATCGTCCCGTCCTCACCCAAAATGATACTCGCAGCGGGGACGGTCTCCCAGTCACTCAGGTTCGCGGATTGCTCGATCTGCAACTCGACGTCGGTTTCCTGAGCCAGCAGAGTTCCGGCGGAGAAGATCGCAAGAACGGCAGCAAGGGCCATTCGGATCGGGGTGCGGATGGTAGTAACGCGGGTCTTCATGTGTGTCATTGCTCTGATTTTGTTTGGGTTCTCCTGCGAATAAGCGTCTTCCGAACTCCGGACGTCACCGCGGAACAGGCGGGAGGAGCGGCTGGCCTTGCTAACCCCTCGCATGAAACGGCGAACCGGATCTTTCGAATTTCCGGTGTATTGGCGCAAACAATTGCGCCATCGGGTAAAGAGGTCAATGAAAAAGTTTTAACCATCAGGGTATTCTTGCGTTACGGCGCGCGGCCGGTCAGGGTCCGCTCGATCTTTCCCGTTTGCAGCATGGTCTCGATCTCCTCCCGGCTGGGAATCGATGTCTGGGCACCGAGACGAGTGACGGCAATCGCGGCGGCGGCGGTCGCAAATTCCGCCGCGTCAATCAGGTCTTTTCCCTCCGCAAGGGCAACTGCGAGCGTTCCATTAAACACATCTCCCGCGGCGGTCGCGTCGAGCGCGGCCACTTTAAAGGGAGAGATCCAGCGGCGAATGTCTCCGCCCGCGACATAGGCGCCGCGGGCGCCGAGCGTGAGAATCACGTTCTTGACGCCGCGCTCCAGCACAGCTTCGGCAGCCCGCTCCGCTTCGGCGGAATCACCTACCGGCAGCCCCGTCAGCAGCTTTGCTTCGCTTTCATTCGGCGTCAGCAAATAAATTTTCTTCAACAACTCCGGGGGAAGCGGGCGCGCCGGCGCCGGATTCAGCAGGATCGGAACCCCCGCCTCGGCAGCGATCCGGACGGCCGCCTCCACCGTGCTCAGCGGGGTTTCCAATTGCAGAACAACGATCTCCGCGCGACGAAACGCATCCTTCGCTTCATGAAGGTCGACAGGCGCAAGATTGTCGTTTGCCCCGGACGCGACCGCGATGCTGTTCTCGCCGTTCCGGTCGACGAAGATCAATGCGGCGCCGGACGGCGCGTTCGGATCCCGGACCACGTAGTCGACATCGACGGCATCCGCTTCCAACCCGGCCAGCAGCTTGTCTCCGAAGGCGTCTTTGCCGACACGGCCGATCAGCGTTACGGCTCCGCCGGCGCGCGCGGCACTGACGGCTTGATTGGCGCCCTTTCCGCCGGACGCGCTGGCAAACCGCCCGCCAAGAACGGTCTCGCCCGGTTTTGGGAGCCGATCGACCTTGATGACCATATCGGTGTTAGCGCTTCCGACGACCAAGATTCGCGGCCGGCGAGAGCTGTTTGATGGGGCGGAGATACCGGCGCTCATGATTGTGCGGCTTCCAGTTTTTTTACCGACTTCCGTTCAATCAGACCGGCCGGCAGCAGGATGCCTTCTTTACTGCGGCTCGACGGAGATTGAATCTGGTCGAAAAGGAGTTTTACGGCGACTTCCCCCATTTCAGAGAATGCCTGGGGAACACAGGTCATCGGGGTCGCAAGGTAAGGTGCGTAGGGCGGATCGTCGAACGAGATGATCGACATATCGTCCGGGATGCGGCGGCCGTCATCGGCGAGCGCACGTATCGCCCCGAGAGCATTCAGGTTGCTGAACGCGAGAATCGCCGTCACATCCCGATTCGAGCGAAGCAGCAATTTCGTCTCCAAGTACCCGCTCTGCTCGGTAAAGGCATCGCCCACAACCAGTTTTTCATCGAACGAAATACCGTGGCCGGCCAGCGCCTCTTTGTAGCCTTGTATCCGCTGTTCGTTCGGCGATGTTCCGTGCATCCCCTGAAGACAGGCGATTCGGCGGTGTCCGTTCGCAAGCAGAAGCTCCGTCGCCTGCCTCGCGCCGGCGACATTGTCGGAACCAACGTAAGGAAGAGGGATGTCCGGAAAAAACCGGTCAACCAGCACGAGGGGAAGCTCGCCATCGACAAACTCGGCCAGGTGCTCGCCCGACTGGCCGACAGGGCAAAGCACAATCCCCTCGACATTGCGGCTCTGCAACAGCCGGATCGTCTTCATCTCTTCCTCCGTGCGATCTTGGCTGTCACACAGGATCACCGAATATCCCTCCTTGCGCGCTCCAAGTTCCACTTGACGCGCGATGCCGGCAAAGAATGGATTGGAAACGTCGGGGATGACCAGTCCAATGGTAAAAGTCTTTTTCAGCCGCAGCCCGCGCGCGAGCTGGTTAGGAACAAATCGCAGGTCCCGCGCGATCTTGCGGACATTTTCCTCAGTCTTTTTGCTGATTCGATAACGCGCCGCCTGACCGCTGAGCACTCGCGACACAATGGTCACCGAAACGCCCGACTTCTCCGCGAGGCATTGCAGCGTCGCCCGCGGTCGTCCTGAACGGGCCTTGCCCGCGGGGGCCGCACCCGAATGGGCAGGCTTCCGGCTCGTCTTTTCCGTTTTTTTTGTAGACACAATCGTTTGTGCAAAGTTCATGGCCGCGGGTCAATGGAGAACTTGGATCAGGTCCCGGGCTAGTGGAGTTCCGAGGCGTGCCGCGCGGCGGGGTCCGCTGGCAGCGCGTGTTTCCACCCGGCGCGCAGCCGCGCCGCAAGCTCCGCGGCGATCGCGGCGTACTCCGGCTTCGCAACGAGGTTTTCCATTTCGGATGGATCTTTGTCGTAATCATACAGTTCCCGTTCGTAATAATCCGTGTTGGGCACCACCCATTCTGTATAACGATATCGCGCGGTGCGAATCGTGCGACCCATCCCTGCTCCTTTGTCCGGAATTTCACGCGGCTGCTGGCTGAACACCGCCTTTTTCCACGGCCGGCCGGGATCGTCCAGCAGCGGCCCGAAACTGACTCCCTCCAAACCCGCCGGTTCCGGCAGTCCGCAGAGTTCCACAAGCGTCGGATAAATGTCCACAAGCTCGACAAGCGCGTCGGTCTTGACTCCCGCCGCCCGGCCCGGGACCGAAACGATCATCGGCACTCGGGTGGCGTTCTCGAAATTCGTGTTCTTCCCCCAAAGTCCATGGTCGCCAAAATGCCAGCCGTGGTCGCCCCACAGCAAGACGATCGTGTTCTCCCGTAATCCAAGGCGGTCGAGCGCGTCCAGTAATCGGCCGACTTGCGCATCCACATAACTGACGGCCGCGTGATAGCCCTGAACCAGCTTCCTCGCCGCCGCCTCTTGAATCGTGCCCTCTTCCGGTATCCCGATATAACCGCGGAGCTCCGTCTCCCAGTCGTTCATCGCCGCGAGAGGGACGTCCTTGCCCAGTCCCGAATTGTCCGCGAGTTCGAATTCGCTCTCTGAATACAAATCCCAATACTTCTTTGGCGCGACGAACGGCAAATGCGGCTTGTGATAACCGACCGCGAGGAAAAACGGCCGCTCCCGCATCTCGCCCAAAACCGCGATCGCGCGGTCGGTTGTGATCCCGTCCGGGAGCGCGTTGTCCGGCACATCCGGGGCCTCCCACGCCGGGCCCTTTACGCCGTCCTCCCATCTCCACGGTTTTCCCTGGGCGCGCGCGTTCATTCGCCGCTGTCTGGCGGCGCGCCGGCCTTCCGGGCCGTAGATCGGATTCTCCGTCTGCGCGTCCCAATGCGGCACACTCCACGAAGCGGCATCATCTTGTTTGTTGTGAAAAATCTTTCCCATCCCCTGGCTGTGATAACCGTGCCGGTTGAAATACTGCGGAAGGGTCGCCACGTCCGGCAGCGCCGCTCGAAAGTCGGTCATCAAGTCATACACCCGCGTCGTGTCGGGCCGGCGGCCGGTCAGCAGGGACGCGCGGGAAGGACTGCAGAACGCCTGCTGGCAATACGCGCGATTGAACAGCAATCCGGTTTCGGCCAGCCGGTCGATATTCGGCGTCAAAACAGCCGGAGCTCCGTAACAGCCGAGCTCGGGACGCAGATCGTCGACCGCGATAAACAGCACATTCAGCCGAGTATGCCCTGCTTCCCCACCCAGCGAAAATGCCGGCACAGCCCAGACAAACCCGGCAAGCAGCGGCACCGCCAGCCGCGTAATGACTAGCGCCGGCCCGTTCGTGTTCCTGTTGTTTCCGTTGCTGAAGATCATCGTTAGAGTTCATCCTTCCTGGTTCACTCCGCGGGCCGGACCGGCACAAGGCGAAAGGAAAGCACGGCCTCGCCGGCATCGCCGAAATCGCCCGAGATCCGAACAATCGCCTCGCTCCATTCAGACTCGCCCGGATCCCTGAGCGCCAGGCTGAGTTCCCGCCGTTCTCCCGGCGCAAGCTCGACTTGGGATTCGAGAGCGGCCTCCCAGGCCGCCGGAGGCGTCACTTCAAGCCGCCCGCGAGCGGGTGTATTTCCAAAATTATACAAATAAAGCGGGATGTTTTTTCCGCCGCCCGGTTCCATGAAGTACGCCGACTCCTGGAGCACAGTCTCTTCCTTCGGCAGCAGGGCTTGAATCACCACCCGCGCCGGCTCGGCCGGCAAACGCGCTGGGGGTTCCGGCGGCGGAACCAGCGGAGGGCGCGCGTTCCGCTCGAGCACCGCGTAGAGCGGCGCGTTATTCACTTCCACCTGATGGCTCGTCACCGCGCGCTCCCGCCCGAGGTGATCAAAGATCGCCCGCGGGGGCTCAGGCAGCGGCATGATCGTTTTCCGCGACGACCAAAGTACAAGCACCTCCGAGTCCTCGCCATCGGTTTTCGTCGCGAAAAGGTAGCCGTGCAAGTCCGGGTCCGGGGAATCAACCCGCCCCAGCGGCTTCGCATCCGCCAGCAGGCGGCCGACCGCCGCGGCGGCAACAAATCCAGGACGCGGAGTCAGGTCGGAGCGCAGCAATCCGTACTGGAGCCGGTGCTCGGTGTAGTGCGGGAGGACAAAATAAAAAAAGTTTTCCACGCCTTCATGAAGCGCCAGTGCGTACGTTTTCAAAAGGCGTTCGCTCTGGCGGCGAAGGTCGAGATTGGTGAGTTCTTTCAATTCCTCGTCCTGCCACCGAACCCGAATGCTGCCTTCCGTCACCCACATCGGCCGCCCGGCCGATACCGCCCGATGATCCGCGTAAAGGCTCGCGTACTCGTCCAAGGCTTCGTAATGGTGCAGATTGTAGGTGTCAAAGTATGGCCACGCCTTGTTCCGGTTGAAATCCTCAAGCGTCGACGCCCGCCGGATCGCAAAGACGTTCAGACAGGCGATGACACCCGGATTGCCATCTTTTAATCCCAAATAGGCGGCCTTTTGCAGCGTCGCCATCTCGCTTCCGGTATGTCCGCCAAAGACGGCGATATCCGCCTCATTCCACGGTTCAAACGCGCCGACTTTCCCTTTCCAGCGCTCCGCCGTTTCTCGCCAGAAGCGATACACGTCGCGCAAATCCGGCGGAAAACGCGACGCGGCGGCCCCTGTCCAGGGAGGGGCGATATGACTCACCTGCAAGACATTTAGTCCGGCCCGTGTCTGGACGTCTATCGCACGGTCGTACCCGGTCTCCTCCGTCTCGAATCGCCCCCGTTCAGGCTCGAGCGTTTGCCACATCAGCCGGTCCCGCACCCAGTTGAAACCGGCCAGCGCGCAAAGATTGGCCACCGCCTCTTGTCGATCTCCGGACACAAGCCACGCCATTGCGACATCCATGCTGATCGGCGAACTCGCGGGAGTCGGCGCGCGCAAGGGATCGAGAACAGCAAAAAATACCCGATTCCGGTTGGTCCCCTCGCCTCCGCGCACAAGGCGATACCATCCGACCGGCAATGGACCGATTGCCGCCCGGTCCCCTTCAAGCTCGCCGGCCGCAACCACTTTGTTCTCGTAATCAACAACCCGCCATCGCTCCGAATCTCCAGGAGTCGCTTGAACCACGATATCGTCTCCACTCAGAAAAACGTTACCCGGACGCGACGGCAGCGGCCGGGGAAGTTCGCGAGAAGGAGCGGCGTGAAGGGTCGGCAAGCCGCACAGACCAACCAATAAAGCCAAAACCAACCCGCGCCCGCCATTCCAACCGTTAACCGTTGTGCTTTGGATCATCATTCGTTTCCGCTTGCAGTCAGTGAGCTGTAAGAGCGGGGACTTCAGCGCCGTTCCAAGACGCTGAGGCACCTGCCTGCTCTTTCCCCTTTGCCGCGAGTTTCATTCTATTTTGATTCCTCCTGTTCAATCGCCCAGCCCCTCCATCCGCAGGCGAAAAAATAGTCGATCCGCCGCTCCCGCCGCGACGGGGTGAGGACTCGTCGCCCCCGGAATATCCGTGTAAGGTCCCGCTGCGGCCGGTGCTGACTGAAGAATCCCGTCGCCGTCCCAATTGACAAAAATCGTCTCTCCGTTTCTCCCGAGCATCACCTTCGGCACCGGCGCTTCGCGCCGAAAGGCGCTCTCCGGGACTGGCTGCTTCGCAAACCCGGGTCCGCTCCACTGCAATTCGAGCTCCGGAGTCCCCAAGCTCCCGCGTGTGTAATGCAGACGGAAAGGATGCGGTCCCGCCTCCAGCCGGATGCTTCCAGAAACTTCGCTTCCGCTCACGTACCCGAAATCCGCGTCGATCACCGTCGCCTCGTGAATTCGCAAAAGCGCCCCGGAATCCGCCCGGAGGTAAAAGGTGTAATCCCCTTCCACCGGCACGGAAAACCGTCCCTCGAAGAGGATCGCGGCATGCGTCTCTTCGGCAAAAACCTCCGGACCCGGTCTCTCGGCCACCCCTGTCTGATCCGGGGTCAAGCCGTCAAGGAGCGACGTCCAGGGGAAAGCTCCGGCGGCGGCGCGCCAGACAACACCGGGCGCCGACCACCCGGCGGGCGCGGCCGGCGTCGCTTCATCGTCCCAGGGACGCGGTGCGCCCGGATCCGGCCGACGGATCCGCAAAACCCGATCTTTCATCCGCTGCTGCAATTCGCCAAAAGCGGGGTTGGACGCCAAGTTCACCGTCTGCTTCGGATCGCTGGCGACATCGTAAATCTCAAAGTCATCGGCATGTGAACTGACGTCGTATCGAATTCCTTGATACCCATCCAAAAGGATCGTTTGCATTTGACCGCGCATCCGGCGCCGGCGCCCGTCCTCAAACTCCGCGAAATTCGGGGTCCGATTCGGCGTCGAAAACTCGACATACACCTCCCCTTCGCGCTGCGACCCTTCTCCAAACAGCGTCGGAAGGAGCGAAACGCCGTCCGCGCGGGCCGGCGCTGGCACGCCAGCCAGTGCCGCAAACGTCGGCATCCAGTCGTGGAACTGCGAGGGAAACTCACTGATAGCCCCGGCGGGAATCCGGCCCGGCCACCAAGCGAATGCCGGCACCCGGATTCCGCCTTCCAAGACGTCCCCTTTGATGCCGTCAAACGGCCCGAATCCGTCGAAAAAATTCGTCGCATACGGAACCGGCAGTCCCAGGGCGTCCTCATTGGTCGGACCGTTGTCGGACGTGAATACGACCAGCGTATTTTCATGGATTCCGAGGTCCACAAGAAGTTGCTGCAAATCCGCCACCGCTTCATCAATCCGCCGAACGCTCGTTGCAAATCGCTTGAAAACCTCCGGCCAATCTTTTTCCGCGAACTCCGGATGGACGAATGAATCGATCGTCCCGCTGGCCGTATTGATCATCGCGCCGGGCGTCCCCGTCCATTGCAGTCCGCCATGCATGCCACCGCCTGGCGGATAGGCTTGCGTCGGCAGCTCATAAACCGAATGCGGCGTGTCAAATGCCAGATAGAGGAAAAACGGCTGACCGGATCCCGCGGCCTTGTGATCGACGATCCACTTCTTCGCTCGCGCCGTGAACAAGTCGGTCGTGTAACACTTGTCGAGGCCGGCCGTGATGTTTGCGGCACCGTCCCACAGGTCCTTTTCCCCGCGGTACGGTCCTTCCTTCGGATAATGTTCGTGTCCTTCCGCGTGATACGCGTATCCAAAAAAGTAATCAAACCCGCGCCGGGTCGGATACGACGGCCAGTCGTGCGGCCCCGTTCCTTCGCCGGGAAGTCCCCACTTGCCGATCGCCGCCGTCGCGTATCCCGCCTCTTTCAGCATCGTGGCGATCGTGTGATTGTCTTCGATCTCGGTGCGCCACTGTCGATCGCGAACGTTGGCGTGGCCTTGATGAACGCCGAGCAGCAGCGAAGCCCGGGACGGCGCGCAAATCGGCGCGGGACAGTAATGCCGCCGCAACTGAATCCCGTTTTCCGCCAGCGTATCGAGTTCGGGAGTTCTCAACCGCGGCTGGCCGGGAGCCCGCCCGTTCTGGAACAGGATCCCGACATCGCCGTACCCAAGATCATCGCACAAAATGAAAACAATGTTCGGACGGCCGTCGGCCGGTTGTCCGGTCACCTGACTCCAGCTCGTTCCGATGCGCAGGTCGGCAACGAGTCCCGACGGCGCGTTTGGATTTTGGCAGGACAGAACAAATGCCCGAACGCCCGCCGCGTTCAGATCCCGTTGCGTTCCCGTCTGACAGGCGATCGCCGGCGGCGGCGGCGCGGCATTGCCAAAACTCGCGGCCGGCGGATTGACCCACAGCCGGGCAACCGTGCCGTCAGCGGTCCACTCGTACGAAGCGACAACAAACAAGACGTCGTTCTCGCTGTAAACGTCGGTGCCGTAAACGAAATCAGACGGAGTGACCGATTTGCCGATTCCGAGAACAAATCCAGCGCCGGATCGACGGGTCACGAGCTTGGCTCCAGCCCGCGCGAGCAGATTTGCCTGCGGCGCGGGATTGTCGCTGAAGCAGGCAATGTAATTGTCCGAGGGTTCCGAAGGAACGGTCGAGAGATCCGAAATCTTCAGTAGAAATGAATAATAGGCGCGACCGGCCGTCACCGCGGCATTCAAATTGAGCCGCGCGCTTTTTCCCGCGCTGCCCGCAAAAGAGACACTGTTGCCTTCCCCGCCCGGCAGACCCGGATACACGAGCCGTTCCTCGACAATCACGGGCTCGACGTCCGTCAGGTTGTTGCTCCCGATACTGACCCATGCGTTCCCGTCCCTCGCCTGTGCGGCCAGCGGCGCACCAGGTGTATACGCACTCCCTCCAACGGCGGTCGCATCGTTAAAGGGATCGTGAAACGGCAAGGCCGCGGACGCGATTCCGGCCGCGGCGAGCGAAAGCACAAGCCATGTGAAAAGGCCGACGCCCGGCGTGCGGCGCGGCAGCGGCAGGAGCAGGCTAAGATACCGCGCCCCCGGCCCGCGTTTCACGGAATTCCCTTCTGCCATTGATCGCCAATCTCCGCGTTGTATTCCAGATTTGGGTACGGCATAGGCACCCGTAATTTGTTCCTCCACGTATCAAGCCTCGCTTGCAGCTCCCGCACCTTGTCGGGTTCTTCAGCCGACAGATCGGTCTGCTCTCCAGGATCGTTCGCGATGTCAAATAACTGCACGCTGTTGTTCTCAAAATAGTCGAGGAGCTTGTAGTTCCCAACTCGGATCGCGCCCCCTGGACTTTGCTGACCGTGGTTGCTGTAATGGGGAAAATGCCAGAAGAGCGGCCGGTCGCGGAGCCTTTTCTCCGCCGCCACTGACGCGTGACCCTCTCGGAGCAGCGGCGCCAAACTGACCCCGTCCACCTGCTGACCGGCCGGCATCGGCAGACCAAGCAGCTCCATGATCGTCGGGTAAAAGTCGTGGCTGATCACCGGAACATCGATTTGCCGGCCGGAGGAGCCTTTTCCCGGCAGGCGGATCACCAGAGGAACGCGGATGCCGCCTTCATACAGCCAGCCCTTCGCGCCGCGCAGGGGGAGATTCGATGTCGCGAAGCGCTGGTTTTCTCGTCCTGGTTTTACCGCGTTCGCGGGATTGCCAAAATTAGCCGCGGCCATCCCGCCGTTGTCGGAAACAAAAATGACGACCGTTCTGTCCGTCAGCCCGAGCTCTTCGAGTTTTCCTAAAACCCGCCCCAGACTCTCGTCCATGCTTTCGACCATCGCGGCGAACTGAGGATTATCCTGACGCTGTTTGATCTTCACCAGCCGGTCGGGCAGGATCCGAAAACCCTCATACTTGCCGTCGTCCAGCAGGGCCATCCGCTCCTCGCGAGACAGTGGGTCCCTGGCGTCCGGGTTGCCTTCCAGAATATAGGCAGGGCCAGACGGCACAGGCCGCTCCGCCAGCCGCTTCTTGTATTTTTTGACGAGGTCGGCCCGGCCCTGAATCGGGTCATGAACCGCGAAGTGGGACAGGTAAAGGAAGAAGGGAGTCTCGACATTCTTCTCGATGAACTTCAGCGCCTCGTCCGTGAGGCGATCGGTCAAATAGTCCCCCGGCTCCCCTGCCAGTCCGTCGAACCCGAACGGATAATGATACCCCCGCATCGGCCAGCCTTTGTTCCAGCCACTCGGCACATGGACATCGAACCCGTGCGCCAGCGGCCCGGACGGCTCCTCGCCAAGATGCCATTTTCCAATGGCGCCGGTCACGTACCCGTGTTCCTTGAGAGCCTCGGCGAGGGTCACCTCCTCCAGCGGCAGATGCGGGACAATTTCCGCGTTTCGGAGGCGTTGAAACGGAAACTCCTTGCGCCCCGGAAGCCAGTCCGTCAGGCGAAGCCGCGCTGGATTCTTCCCGGTAAGGATGCTGGCACGTGTCGGAGAACAGACGTGGCTGGCGGAATAGGCCTGGTTAAAGCGAACCCCCTCTTGCGCGAGACGGTCGACATTCGGCGTATCGTAAAACCGGCTGCCATTGTATCCGACATCGCTCCAGCCGAGATCGTCGACCAAAAAAAACACCACGTTCAGTTTCTCTTTCGCCTCACCGCTCTGAAGAGCCGCCGTCAGGAGGCTGAACATTCCGGCAAGAACGTAGATCACTTTCCTCATTGTCAGCGTTTTCCTTGGGAGAAACTTTTTGCAATCCGCCGCGACCAGGATGAGTCGCACCAGTACCGCAAACCTTTGCGCTACGATGTGACGCGCGCTATTTGGCTGTCAATCGCAAAAAAGAAAGCGCGGCCCCAAAAGCTGCCGGTCACGCGCCCGAGAGAAGAGCGAGCGCCCGGCGAAAGAGGACTTGGTTCTCCTGGTAGATCCGGTCGTGCAAGAGCGCTTCAAGCTTTTCGAGCCCCTTCAAGGCGCGTTCGATATGCGCGGGTGCCATTTCCGCATAATCGGCGACCAGCGCGGTAAGCGCCGCAAGCTCTTCGTCGACTTCGCCATGCTCGTGCTTCATCCGGGCGAGGGGCATGCGCAAGAGGTCCATGACGCCGGTTTCGGCCATGCGCGAATCATCCAGCTGCCGTATCAGCGGGAACAAGACTTCGGCCTCCTCGCGGAGGTGCTCTGTCAGGTGCCGCCGAAACCTGTCAAAGTGCAGCCGGATCCGCGCGAGTGGCGTCGATTCTCCCGGCGGCTCCACTCGCGGGACATCCGAAAGCAGCCGGCCGAGCCGATGCAGCTCCGTCTGCAAGGCGGCGTGCGCGGTTCCCTGAAGGTAATCGCACAGCTCCGACAGGCGCATCAGCTCGACCGGCACGGGCGGATATTCGGATTCGGCTGCCTCCTTCCCGATCACCGACAGCACTCGCATCAAGGTATCCGAATCAAGAGCCCGTTCCCGGCAGACTTGCTCAAACGAGCGTTCCGCCGCCGCCGTACCGCAATCGATGCCAAGCCGCGTCAAAAGCGGACGGGCCGCCGGCGCCGACGCGAGAACATCGGCCAGCGACCGGCCCGAGCTGAGCGACCGGAAAACAGAATCTGAACCGCGGACCATCGGCTAAATAAGAAAAGTGTCGTCGGACGCGCGGGGCCCCGTGTTATGGCCCCGCGCGAACCGAACCACGATCGCCAACCGTTCAACCGGCGGCCTTCGCGAGAAGTTGGCCCGCCGCCGGGAAAAGGACGGTGTTTTCCAAATGGATGTGGCGATGAAGATCCTCTTCGAGATCCAGCAACCCCGAGAAGAGCGCTCGATACGTGTTGCAGGCCTCCTCGGGAGGCTGGTAGCCGTTCGTCAGCTCCCGCAGCCGCTCGAGAGCCTCACCGGTCTCGCTGTGTTCATGGAAAAGCTTGCCGAGTGGCTCCTCGCCGGAAAGGTCCGGCTTCTCCCCGCGGCTCAATGCCGCCACCGCCGGGAAAACCGTCTGTTCTTCCTCGGCCACGTGATCGGCCAGTTCTTCGGCCATTTTGTGGAAAACCTGATAGACCTCGATCAGCGAAGGCGTGTGGCCGCCATGCACGCGGGCGACCCGCTCCGCCATCGCGTAAAGCCGCGGGAGTTCCGCTCGCAGAAATCCGTGGTGGCGCTCCACGATGTACTCGCACAGCTCCGCCGGGGGCAGATCCGCGGGATTCTCCTCCGCATCCGGCGCCGCGGCGGCATCGTGCTTTTCCAGCTCCGCGACAACCAGATCGGGAGAAAGCTTCTTGCGCTCGCAGGCCTCACGTACCGTGCGGCCGCCCTGGCAGCAGAAATCGATGTTTAGCGCCTGGAAAACACGCGAGCGGCCCGGTCGCTCCGCCACCAGCTCGCCGACGGTCCGGTCGAGCAGCGGCGTTCCCTCAGGTGAAAAGACAATCGCTGAATGGCTCATCGCGCGGACCTTCTTCGATGGAAAGGTCCGCCGCAAGCCGAACTCCCGCGGTTCTTGATCCAGCTCAACTTCGCACGATCGCGGAAACCGAAACCGGGCGAATCGCTGCTTGCAGCTTCGGCTTTGGTTCTCAGACAATGAGGGTTTTGATTATGGGATACATTCACGACACGATTGAACGGCTGAAGAAGACCAGCCCGGGCCAAGCCGAGTTTTATCAGGCGGCGCAGGAGGTTCTTGAGTCCCTTCAACTGGTGCTGGACAGTGACGAGCGCTACGCGAAGTACGGGATCATTGAACGCCTGCTGGAGCCGGAAAGGCTGATCATCTTCCGCGTCACCTGGGTCGACGACTCAGGGACCGTTCGCGTCAATAAAGGTTATCGCGTCCAATTCAACTCCGCTCTCGGGCCCTTCAAGGGCGGGTTGCGCTTCCATCCGAGTGTCACCGCCGGCGTGATCAAGTTCCTCGGATTCGAGCAGATTTTCAAAAACGCCCTGACCGGTCTGCCGCTCGGCGCCGGCAAGGGCGGAGCGGACTTCGATCCCAAGGGGCGATCCGAGGTCGAAATCATGCGGTTTTGCCATGCGTTCATGCTGGGCTTGTACGAGCACATCGGAGCATCGATTGACGTCCCGGCCGGAGACATCGGTGTCGGAGCGCGCGAGATCGGCTACCTTTTCGGCGCCTATCGCCGGCTGACTGGCCGCTTTGAAGGAGCGATTACAGGCAAAGGAATCGATTGGGGCGGATCGCTTGGACGGAAGGAATCCACCGGCTACGGGTGCGTCTATTTTGCCGAAAGCATGATGAACGCGCGCAATGACAGCCTGAAGGGAAAGAAATGCCTCATCTCCGGTGCCGGCAATGTCGCGATCTACACCATCGAAAAGCTCTACCAGCTCGGAGCGATTCCGATCACCTGTTCCGATTCAACCGGAACCGTCTACCACCCTTCCGGGATCGATCTCGACTGGCTGAAAACCTTGAAGGAGCAGCGAAACGAGCCTTTGAAGGAATATCTTTCGCGCTGTCCGGACGCGAAATTTGTGCCCGCGGCTGAGTATCCGGAAAGTGGACACGCCGTCTGGCGCATCCAAGCTGACGCCGCGTTCCCGTCGGCGACACAGAATGAACTGACGGCAGCCGACGCGGAAGCGCTCATCAACAATGGTGTCGTATGCGTCGCCGAAGGCGCCAACATGCCTTCGACTCCCGAAGCCATCGACCGTTTCCTCGAGGCAAAAATCGCCTTTGGCCCGGGCAAAGCGGCCAACGCCGGCGGCGTCGCCACCAGCCAGATGGAGATGCAGCAAAACGCGAACCTCACGCAATGGACCTTTGAGGCCGTCGACAAGCGGCTCCGTGAAATCATGAGCAACACGCATCGCCACGCCGCCGAAACGGCCGCCGAATTCGGCCAGCCGCACAACCTCGGTCTCGGCGCCAACATCGCCGGATTCCGGCGCGTCGCCGACGCCATGATCGCCCAAGGCGCGATCTGACGCGGCAAGACCGCGGCCTGTAGTCCTTCGTCTTTGGTCTTTAGTCCTTGGTCGTCCGTGTTCTCCGACCAAAGACCAAGGACAAAAGACCAAAAGACCTTCTTCTTCCTCAATCCCTAAGCGGTTCGACTCGAATATGGGCGGTGCGCAGCGTGTCCTTGATCTCGCGCAGGTGCTCGGGTCCGCGGGTTTCGATCACAAGGTCGATCGCGACTTCGCCGACCCGGGTACTCGCCAGCGCGCGCGTGTGGAAGATATCAAGGACATTCGCGCCGCCGTCAGCGATCAACGCCGCAACCTGGCTCAGCGAGCCGGGCTGGTCCGGCACAATGACGCGGAAACGTCCCAGCCGGCCGGCTTTCGCCAAGCCGCGGTCGATGATTTTGGAGAGGACATTGACGTCGATGTTTCCGCCGGAAAGCGCTGTCACGACCCGTTTGCCGGCGACTTGTTCGCGCAATTCCGGACAGTTCAAAAGGGCGGCAAGCGTCGCCGCTCCGGCGCCTTCGACCAGCGATTTTTCGACTTCGAGCAGGACGAGAATCGCGTTGGCGATCTCCTCTTCGCTGACCGTATAAATCGTGTCGACCTGTTCGCGAACGATATCGAAGGGAATTTGTCCAACGGATTTCACCGCCAATCCATCGGCAAGCGACGGCTTCCCGTGCAGCGGAACCGGTTTTCCCGCTGCCAGCGAGTGTTTCATCGAAGCGTAGGTTTCCGGTTCAACACCGAGGACCGCCGCCTTCGGGCAAATCGCCTGTGATGCGATCGCGTTGCCGGCGATCAGGCCGCCTCCCCCGATCGGCAGCACCATCACATCCCATTCCAGACCTTCCTCCCGCAGCTCGATGGCCAAAGTGCCCTGGCCCGCGACGACTTCGGGATCATCGAATCCGTGAACAAACAGCCGGCCTTGATCGCGCTCGATTTCGCGAGCGCGCGCGAGCGCTTCATCGTAGGTCGTGCCGTGAAGAATAATCTCGGCGCCCCAGCGGCGGGTCGCGCTGATTTTCACCAGCGGCGTCTTCTCCGGCATCACCACCGTTGCCCCCGCCCCCAGTTTCCCGGCGTGATACGCCAGCGACTGGCCATGGTTGCCCGCGCTCGCCGTAACAACGCCCCGCTGCAGCCGTGCCGGATCCATCGCCAACAGCTTGTTCAAAGCGCCGCGCTCTTTGAACGACCCGGTACGATGGAGATTTTCGAACTTCAGGTACAGCTCGCAACCGACGAGCTCGCTCAGCGCCTCGGAATGCATGCACGGTGTTCGTTCGAGGCGCGGACGCAACCGCTCCCGCGCCGCCTCAATCGTCTGAAAATCAATCATGGTTGGGCTCTGAAAGTATGAAAGTGGGAAGGTATGAAGGTGGGAAGGTGGGAAGGTATGAACGTGGGAAGGTGGGAA
>CAZYAN010000019.1:0-4204 GCA_964645585.1 uncultured Opitutales bacterium | reverse complement strand
TGGGAAGGTGGGAAGGTATGAACGTGGGAAGGTGGGAAGGTATGAAGGTGGGAAGTCTTCTACTTTTGCACTTTCACACTTTCCCACCTTCGCACTCTTCCCTTTCCCACCTTCGCACTCTTCCTCTTCGTTTACTTTAAATCGAGTTCCAAACTGTCGGGTTTTGGCTGCGGGCCGCGGGATTTTGTGATCCTGAGGACCGGGTGCTTGGTCACCTGGTTGCCGACCGCGCCGCGGCCCTTGATCGCGAGCGACTGCATGTCGAAATCGAAGGTCTTCTTTCTCGCGCGGGCGGTGGCTCGAAGCGTAATTGTCAGGTTTTCCGCGGTCTCGTCCGGAGAAACCTTGAAATAAAGCACCTTGGTCCCGGGCGTTCCGCGCGTCAGATCGTAGTTTTTATCGCGCGTCACGCCGCCGACGCGGAATCGTTTCGCCAAAGTCGGCCCGCTCTTTCCGTCACGGTAGATCATGTTGTAGACGGTCTGATCGTCCTTTTTCAGGATCGCGATGTGGACAGGATCCTTGCCGATGAACGCCTTTTCGCTGACCCGCGAGACGGTCATCGTTCCATCGGGACGAAACACGATCAAGTCGTCGAGGACCGAACACTTTTCGAGCGGTTCATCCTTCTTCATGCCGATGCCGGCGAAGCCGTCCTCGCGATTCACGTAGAGCGTTTCGTTCGCGAGCACAACCTCGGCGGCGACGATTCGCTCGAACGACTCGATCCGCGTCTTTCGCTCCCGTCCGGCACCGTACGTTTCTTTGAGCTTTTCGTAATACGCGACGGCGTAGTCGGTCAGGTGGCGGAGGTTCTTCTTTACCTCCTTGATCTGCTTTTCGAGCTTCTTGATCGCCTCGTCGGCTTTGAAGGAATCGTATTTGGAGATCCGCTTAATCTTGATCTCGGTGAGCGCGATGATGTCGTCGTCGGTCACCTCGCGCTTGAGCGGTTTGATAAACGGCTGCAATCCGATCCGGATCTCTTCGATCACCGCCTCGAACGTCGTGCATTCTTCGATACGCCGGTAGATGCGGTTCTCGATAAAAATTCTTTCGAGCGAGAAGAAATGCCACTTTTCCTCGAGTTCGCGCAGCTCGATTTGGAGCTCGAGTTCGAGAATATTTTTCGTGTTGCGTGTCGCCCGCCGCAAAAGTTCGTTGACGCTCAGAAACCGCGGCTTGCTGCCGTCGATTACGCAGGCGTTTGTCGAAATGGAACTCTCGCAGTCGGTGAAGGCGTAAAGCGCCTCGATCATCTGATCCGGGTCGCTTCCGGACGGGAGGTGCACGAGAATCTCGACGTTTTCCGCGGTGTTGTCCTCGACCTTTTGAATCTTGAGCTTCCCCTTGTCGTTCGCCGCGAGGATCGAGTCGATCAGGCTGGTTGTGGTCGTGCCAAACGGGATTGCGGTGATCGCGAGCGTGAGCTTCGAGCGTTTTTCGATGTCGGCCCGGACCTTGATTTTGCCGCCGCGGAGACCGCCGTTGTAGTTCGACACATCGATCGAACCGCCGGTCGGGAAGTCTGGAAAGATGTCGAACTCCTCGCCGCGGAGGCAGGCGATCGAGGCATCGATCAGCTCGATAAAATTGTGCGGCAAAATTTTGCAGGCGAGACCGACAGCGATCCCCTCGACGCCCTGGGCGAGCAGAAGGGGGAACTTCATCGGGAGCGTGACCGGCTCCTTGTTTCTCCCGTCGTAGGAGGATTGCCAGACCGTGGTTTTCGGGTTGAACGCCACCTCGAGCGCGAACTTCGAGAGGCGCGCCTCGATGTAGCGCGCCGCCGCCGCGGAGTCGCCGGTCAGGATGTTGCCCCAGTTGCCTTGCGTGTCGATCAGCAGGTCCCGCTGACCGAGCTGCACGAGCGCGTCGCCGATCGAAGCGTCTCCGTGCGGGTGGTAGCTCATCGTGTGCCCGATGATGTTGGCGGCCTTGTTATAGCGGCCGTCCTCGAGCTGCCGCATGCTGTGGAGAATGCGGCGCTGGACCGGCTTTAACCCGTCATCGACGTGCGGCACCGCGCGCTCAAGAATGACGTAACTGGCGTAGTCGAGGAACCAGTCGCTGAACATCCCCGACACGTGTCCCTCCCGCGGAGCGAGCGAGCCGGTCAGGATGTTTGCGCCAGTCCTGTCGGTGGATCCATTTCCACTGTTCATTGCAGAATTTTAGAGTTTAAATTTTAGATTTGGGGAAAGCGGGATTTTGGATTGCGGATTTGTGCGCATTGAAGCCTTCGCACCAATAACCAATAACTGATAACTGATAACTGATAACTGATAACTACTACCCCCCCGCCACAGGCACCGCTTCCTCGATCACGTCGAGCTCGACCTTCAGGTTATCGATGATGAAGTCCTGGCGTGTCGGCGTGTTTTTGCCCATGTAGAACGTCAGCAGCTCTTGAACCGAGGCGTGTTTGTCGATCAAAACCGGGTCCAGCCGCATGTTCTTTCCGATGAAAAACTTGAACTCGTCAGGCGAGATTTCGCCGAGCCCTTTGAACCGCGTGATCTCCGGCTTCGGGCCGAGCTTTTCGATCGCGTCCCGCCGCTCCTGATCGGTGTAGCAGTAACGCGTTTCCTTCTTGTTGCGGACGCGAAACAGGGGTGTTTGCAAGATGAACAAGTGCCCGCCCTTGATGAGTTCCGGGAAAAACTGGAGGAAAAAGGTGATCAGCAGCAGCCGGATGTGCATACCGTCGACATCGGCATCGGTCGCCAGCACGACTTGGTTGTAGCGGAGGTTTTCGATGTCGTCTTCGATATTGAGACAGTTCTGGAGCAGGTTGAACTCCTCGTTTTCATAAACGACCTTCTTCGTCAGGCCGAAGCAATTGAGCGGCTTCCCCTTCAGGCTGAAAACCGCCTGCGTGTTGACGTCGCGGGCCTTCGTGATCGACCCGCTGGCCGAATCCCCCTCCGTGATGAACAGCGTCGATTCCTTGGCGCGTTTGTCCTTGGAATTGAAGTGGATGCGGCAGTCACGGAGTTTCCGGTTGTGAATCTTCGCCTTTTTCGCGCGTTCGCGAGCGAGCTTCTGGATGCCGCTCAGTTCCTTGCGTTCGCGCTCGGACCGGAGGATCCTCTCTTGAAGCGCCTTGGCGGTCTCCGGCTGCCGGTGGAGGTAGTTGTCGAGCTCCTGCGCGATGAAATTGCCCACGAAGGTGCGAACCGTCGGGCCTTTCGGTGCCATCGTCTGGGAGCCGAGCTTCGTCTTTGTCTGCGACTCGAAAACCGGCTCCTGGACCTTGACCGAGATCGCGGCGACGATCGAGGTGCGGATATCGGCGGCGTCGAAGTTCTTTTTGTAGAAATCGCGGACGGTTTTGACGATTGCTTCCCGAAAAGCGGCGAGGTGAGTGCCGCCCTGGGTGGTGTGCTGGCCGTTGACGAACGAGTAATATTCCTCGCCGTACTGCTCGCCGTGCGTGAAGGCGACCTCAATGTCGTCGCCCTTCAGGTGAACGATCGGGTAAAGCGGTTCACCATTGATATTCTCGTTGAGGAGATCGAGAAGGCCGTTTTCGGAGCGGAACTCCTCGCCGTTGAAAACCAGCGTGAGGCCGGTGTTCAGGTAGGCGTAGTTCCAGAGCATGTTCCGGATGTATTCCTCGCGGAAGGTGTAGCCGCCGAAGATCGATTCGTCCGGACGGAACCGCAGCAACGTGCCGTTACGGCCTGAGGCGGAGGTCACTTTGCCGTCTTTCTGGAGATCGCCGCGCGAAAATTCAAGCTGTCGGGTCTTGCTGTCGCGAAAGGCCTGGATGAAAAACTGGTCGGAAAGCGCGTTGACCGCCTTGATGCCGACACCGTTGAGGCCGACCGATTTTTTGAACGCCTCGGAGTCGTATTTCGCGCCGGTGTTGATCTGCGCGGCGCATTCGAAAAGCTTTCCGAGCGGGATGCCCCGGCCGTAGTCGCGGACAGTCAAAACGTTGTCCTCCAAGGTGATCTCGATTTTCTTGCCGAAGCCCATGACGAATTCATCGATGCAGTTGTCGATCGTCTCCTTCAGCAGGACGTAGATCCCGTCGTCCGCGGCGGCGCCGTCGCCGAGCTTGCCGATGTACATGCCCGGGCGCAGCCGGATATGCTCCTTCCAATCGAGAGAACGGATATTTGCTTCAGTGTATTCGTTGGCCATGAGAGAACGTTTCCAAATGGGATGCTGCTCGCCCGGTTTGGCAATTTCAATC
>CAZYAN010000018.1:0-68833 GCA_964645585.1 uncultured Opitutales bacterium | reverse complement strand
CAGCTAAAATGGCTGCCCGGGCAGGATTCGAACCTGCGACCAAGTGATTAACAGTCACCTGCTCTACCACTGAGCTACCGGGCAAAAAACTGAACTTTCAAAACGGCCTGCGTTGCATCGAGTGATAAATCCCGGCCCGCCGGGACTCTACCACTGAGCTACCGGGCAAAAAACTGAACTTTCAAAACGGCCTGCGTTGCATCGAGTGATAAATCCCGGCCCGCCGGGACTCTACCACTGAGCTACCGGGCAAAATCGAAGGACTTAAGAAGAAGGCTTGTACCGACGATGTCAACGATTGCCTTGCATTTTAAACAAGATTTTCTTGGAACGAGCCGGTTTCGAATCGCAAGCGGGCGATCTTCCGGAAGAGGAAATCGATTCGGCAGGCGCGACGATTGGCGAAGCAGGCCTCGCCGATGTGGAGAGCCGGGAGGAGTTATGTTCTGCCTTTTACGCGAATGAGAGACAGTTCGCGATTGAGTATTTTCCGCTGGCGAGGTATCGACTCGCTTATGATGACGTCGAACCCCGTTCGTTCTTGCTTCCTGCTCCTGTTCCTCTCCGTCGGTCTGACCCACGGGGTGCGTGCGCTCACTACGGGTGCCGAGCGGCTCGCGGCGGATAATTTTCGTGCGCTGGGCGATTTGCGGGTCGGGTTGATCACGAATCATACCGCGACCGTCGGCGACCAGCATCTCGCCGACGCGATCCATGCGGCGCCGGGTCCGAAACTGACGGCGCTTTTCGGGCCGGAACACGGAATCCGCGGTGACGCGCCCGCGGGTGCATCGATCGATCACGCGGTCGATGAAGCGACGCAAACACCCGTTTACAGTCTGTATGGCAAAACGAAGACGCCGACACCGGAGATGCTTGAGGATGTCGATATTCTCGTTTTCGACATCCAAGACGTCGGCGCCCGGTTTTATACCTACATTTCGACGATGGGCTACGGCATGCAAGCCGCTGCCGAAAAGGGAATTCCGTTCGTTGTGCTCGATCGTCCGAATCCGCTCGGAGGCGAGCGGGTGGAAGGTTTTCTTCTTGAACCGGAACAGGAGTCGTTCGTCGGCCTGTATCCGATTCCGATTGTTTATGGAATGACGATCGGGGAGCTCGCTCGAATGATCCAGGGCGAAAAAATGCTCAACGGGCTGGAGGAACTTGATCTGCGAATCGTTGCCCTCGAAGGCTGGAACCGCGACAGACTGTGGAGTGGTCTTGACCGCGAGTGGAATCCGCCGAGTCCGAATATTCCGGATTTTGCCACTGCCGTGATTTATCCGGGCGCCTGTTTCTTCGAAGGGACGACCGCGAGCGAGGGGCGAGGGACGTATGAGCCGTTTAAAGTTGTCGGGGCACCGTGGCTGGATGGGGAAAAAGCGGCGGCCAGACTGAACGGCGCCGGGCTTCCGGGCCTGCGGTTCGAGTCGCTTTCGTTCACGCCCCGGAGTATCGAAAAAATGGCGACACACCCGAAACATCGCGACGTGGAGGTTCAAGGCGTCCGTTTGATAATTGAAGACGAGGATGCAGTGCAACCGGTCGCCGCCGGGGTGCATCTTCTTGCCGCGTTTCTTGAGCAGGCGCCGGACAAGAAAGAGTTTTTCCGCGCCGGAACCCTCGCTCGATTGTCGGGAACGGAGCGATTGCAAGAGATGCTGACGCGCGGAATGTCGCCCGAGGAAATTGCCCAGTCGTGGGAAAAAGACGTCGCGGCCTTCAAGGAGCGGCGGCGTCCGTATTTGATGTATTGACGGCACCCGGCCCGATGCCGCGAGTCCGCGCGGCCGGTTCAGCCAACCGCGTCCGGCGCCGCCGGAATCGCGACGAGGTCGCTTTCCTCCTCATCGCCCGCCGCCTGTTCCTTTTCGAGGATGCAGAGCGAATAGGAGAAGACCTTCTGGCCGAGGATTCGTGGCGGGAGATAGCGAAGTTTTACGGCCATGCTGACACAGATCGGGCGGATAAAGGCGATGCGCCAGCCGGTTGCGAGCCGCTCCTCGATTTCATTTTTCTCCTCATCACCGACAATGTAGCAGCCGGATCCGTTCGTGAGGAGGAAGCCTTTTCGAAGCACAGTCATGAGAAGAAAAGCCGTAGATTACCTTCGCCCGCTTTCATCGGTAGACCAACACCGGACGGTCGATTTTGTCGAGCATTTCAGGCAGGTGCTCGGTGCCGATGGCGAGCGGGATGCCGACGAGGATGACGACGCCGCTTTCCTCTTCGTGGGCAATCCGCGTGATCCCTGACCGTTCGGCCGGGGAGCACCGTCTGAACCGCCAGTCTCGGCGATCGAGAACCGCTTCACATCGGCGGCGAAGCTCGGCGGCCTCCTCGCGATCGCGAGCGAGAAGCAAAATCGTGGGCGCTCCACCGAAAAGGGAGGCCGCGTCGACGGCGGACGGCAGTTTTTCGATGCTGGCCGGTGAGCCATCGCAGACGAGCAAGGCCGGACCGCGGCAACGTTCGCCGTATTGGAGCACAAGCGCCGGGCGGGGCGACTCCGCGAGGAGACGCGTGGCGGTGGTGCCGAGCCGGACGCGCCGTCGCCGTTCCAAGTGACTCGCTTTTCCGAGGACAACCAAATCGGCGCGTTCGGCCGCGGCGAGGAGTTCCTGGAGCACAGAGCCGCGCCGAACGAGAAACGACCAGTCGATTCCGGCGCGCAGTGCCGCTTCCGAAAGCGCCTGTCGCGCGGTTTCCGCGGCCTCCTTGAGGCGCGACTTCATCACGAGTGAGTCGAGCGGACGTCCGAGAACGGCCGGATACATCAGTTCACGCGCAAACGGGAGCTCGGCGAGGCGGAGTAAATCTGTGTCCTCGACGAAAATTCCGGTCAGAACCGCTTGCTGCCGCGCCGCGAGCAACGCCGCTCCCTCCAGCGCCGCCAGACTGTGCGGCGAGCCGTCGACAGCGATCAGGATGCGTTTGATTCTCATGAATCCTTCTCCTGCTGCCCCTTCTGAAAGGCGCGCGCCCTTTCCGCGAATTCCTTCAGCCGGGCTTCTACTTTTCCGTTGATGCTGTCGACCGGATAGCTCCCGTCGTCCCCGCGTTCGCCGGCGGCGATTCCCGTCAATATTTCGATCCCTTCATCGATGTGAGCAACCGCGTAGACGTGAAACTTGCCTTCGGCAGCCGCCTCGCGAACATCCTTCCGCAGCATCAGCTGGGAGACATTCGACCTCGGAATCATCACGCCTTGCTTTCCGGTGAGGCCTTGCTTGCGGCAGACGTCAAAAAAGCCCTCGATCTTTTCGTTCACCCCGCCGATCGCCTGGACTTGTCCATGCTGATTGACCGAGCCTGTGACGGCGATCGACTGGCGAATCGGCACATCGGCGAGGGCGGATAGGAGCGCGTAAAGTTCGGCGGAGGAAGCGCTGTCGCCGTCGACGCCGCCGTAGTTCTGTTCAAATACCAAGCTGGCCAGCATCGAGAGCGGCTGGTTCGGCAGGTAACGCCCGGAAATGAATCCGGAAAGAATCAGCACGCCTTTTGAATGAATCGCGCCGCCGAGCTCCACCTCGCGTTCGATGTCGATAACCTTGGGCGCTCCCATACGGACGCGGGCCGTGATGCGGCTCGGGTTGCCGAACATGAAATCGCCGAGCTGGAGGACCGAGAGGCCGTTGATCTGCCCGACCTGTTCACCATCGGTTTCGATGAGAAGGCGGCCTCGATCGATTTCCTCGCGCAAACGCCCGCGGGCACGGTCGGACCGGTAGATGTGCGCATCGATCGCCTGCTGGACGTCGGCGGCGGTGACGACATCGCGACTTTCTTTTTGCGCCCAGTAGTTGGCTTCACGCAACAAGTCGTAGACGGCGCGCAATTCGACGGACATTTTTTCGGCGTCGCCGGAGATCCGGGATGCTTGTTCGATGACACGGCCGACAGCGGAACGATCGAACGGGCGCAGTTTTTCCTCCTGAACCAGCCCGGCGATCCAGCGCGCGTACAGTCCGCTCGCTTCCTGGGTGCGGTCAATTTCCTCCTCGAAATCGACCGCGACCTTAAAGAAGTCGGCGAAATCGGAGTCGTATTTGTAGAGCAGGTAATACAGCAGCCGTTCGCCGATCAGGACGACTTTGATTTTCAGCGGAATGGGATCGGGTTCGAGCGAAACCGTCGTGATCAGGCTCAACATTTGCCCAAGGGTCTCGGTCCGGATCTCACCCGCGCGAAGGCAGCGTTTCAAGCCGTCCCACGCGTACGGCTGCGAAAGCACCTTTAGGACGTCGAGAATCAGGTAACCGCCGTTTGCCCGATGGATGGCACCGGCTTTGATCAAGCTGAAATCCGTGAAGAGCGCGCCCATCTGCGCGACGTGCTCGATGCGGCCCACCAAGTTTTGAAAGGTCGGGTTGTCCTCGTAGACGACCGGCGCACCTTTGGCTTCGCTATGGTCAACGAGCACATTGACCTTGTAGCGCCGGAAAATCGCTTCGCCCCGGTCCTGTTGCTGCTGCTGGATCGGCAAACCCATCATCATCATCGGTTCGCCGTCCTTGGCCTGATGAAAATGATCGGCGTTGTCAATGAGGTCGGCCTCGACTGCCTCGAGGTATTTCACAACCTCCGGGAGATCACGGTAATTATTCTTCAGGTCGTCGATCATCGAATTGACCGTTGCCTGAATAATGTCGCGGCTCAGTTCCCGGATCTTGGCTTGGGCTTCCCGGAGCCAGCGCGGGCGCTGGTGGAGGGATTTGCCCAATTCTTCCTGAAAGGTATTGATCGTATCCTCGATGCGTTTGCGTTCCTCTTCGGGAAGCTCGTTGAATTCTTGGGGCGCGAGAACTTCGTCGTCCTTGATCGGTGCGAAAGCGAGGCCGCCGGGAGTTCGGAGCAGGGCAATTCCTTCCTGGCGTGCCCGTTCTCGAATTGAGGTGATAGCTTCTTCCTGTTTCCGGCCGAGTTCCTCCTCAATTTCCTGCCGGCGGCTGCGGTATTCCTCGCTGTCGAACGCGGCCGGAATCGCGCCGCGCAATTCCTCGACACAACGCTCCATCTCTCGCTGGAACTGGTGGGCGCGGCCGGGAGGAAACTGGAGCCAGAGCGGCCGGTGGCTCTCTTCGAAGTTATTCACATAGGCCCAGTCGGGCGGGACTTCTTCCTTGGCTGCCTTTCGTTCGAGAAACTCGCGAACCGCGGAGAACTTGCCGGCGCCGGTCGGTCCCATCGCGAAAAGATTGTAGCCCTTTTGGGGAATCTCGAAGCCGAAACGCATCGCTTCCGCCGCGCGATCCTGGCCGAGCATTTCTTTAATCGGCTGAAGGTCGTCGGTCGTTTTGAAGTCGATCTTCGAGAGATCGCAGCTTTGAAATAAATCGCCGTCGCTGAGTCTGCTGTTTTCCAACCGGTTATCCATGGGCTCCTTTCCGTCTGTTTCAGTTCGATGGAAGGACTGTAGATACAGAAACGCGCGGTGGCAATTGGGGAAGTCTTTCGGCCTTGCTCTTTGGGCGATGATCTTTTCGAGCTTTGCGGTCGGGAGGCAGGGCGTTAGACTGGGGCGGAATGCGGGATGGCCGGATCAAGTCATGGGCAGCCGGAATCGCTGTCGTCGGGGTCGGATGTCTGGCCGCGCTGGTTTTCACGCTGGAAGATGTGCAGCGGGAGGTGATCGAACTTCTGGAATGGGTGGACGGGCTCGGGTTCGCGGGTCTGTTGACCTATACGGCGCTTTACATCGCCATTGTGGTCCTGCTGCTGCCGGGGGTCGTGTTTACGCTGGGAGCGGGATTTCTTTTTGGATTTTTCGTTGGCGCCATCGTCATCGTGGCCGCTGTGGCAATCGGTTCCGGAATCGCTTTCCTGATCGCGCGCTATCTGTTTGGCGAGCGGCTGACGCGCCTGTTGCGGAATCATCCGCGGGCTCACCTCCTCGATCGCGGGTTGAAGAAAGAAGGCTGGAAAATCGTTTTTCTCAGTCGGCTGGTGCCGCTTTTTCCGTTTAAATTGTCGAACTACTTTTTTGGCCTGACATCGATTCCGTTCCGGCACTTCTTCCTGGCCAACCTTGCGGGGGTCGTTCCGATCTCGCTGACCAATGTTTACGTCGGCTCGATGGCCGCGGATCTCGCTGAATTGACCCGGCGCGATGCCCAGCCGTGGGAATGGGCGCTTTATTTCGCCGGTTTCGCTGCCGCTGTCGGCTTGATCATCGTGATCACCCGCCTGGCCCGGCGCGGGATCCAGAACGCGCTGCTCGAAGAAGGCACCGACGATTCCGAGGAGCGGTCAGGAGAAAAATAGGTTTTCGCCAGAACAACGAATCTTGCATTCCGGAGCCGGGAATTCATTTAGACTGTCCGTAAGAAGCCTGTGGTTCGGCTGCTTGCAGTTCGCTGGCGGTCTCGAGGGGAGGGCGGCGTTCCCGCAGGAAATCATTGATTATGCGAAGAACCGACGCGGGATTCTGTTCGACCTCGCATTCCCAAACTTCGATAACTTTCCAGCCGATGCTGACCAGCGCCTCCCGCGTTTGTCGGTCGCGTTCGACCGTTCGCTGGAATTTGGGCAGCCAGTATGCTTGGTTGCTGCTGGGTGTCGTGGCTTGCCGGCAGCCGGGATGGCGATGCCAGAAGCATCCATGCACGAAGATGACCGTGCGATATTTCGCCAGGACGATATCCGGTTTTCCCGGCAGCTTTTTATCGTGCAGACGAAACCGGTAGCCAGCGCGGTGCAGAAGGGAGCGGACGAGTTTTTCCGGCTTGGTATTTCCGCTTCGGATCCGACTCATGTTCCATGAGCGCCGCTCCTTGGAAAGGTGGTCGGTCATGGTGGCACCTCCCGACGCGTCACTTTTCCGGCTGTCTGAGGACTTCTTCGAGTTCCAGGCCGGTGAGGCTTTTGATGCCGGAGAGAAGTTTCCAAAGAGCAAAACCGGTGACGAGCAGGCATGGGATCGCGATCACCGGGAACGACCACGCGGTGAGGCTGCCGAGTTCGTTGTTAAAGGCGACGGCGTCTTCGGCCGGGCTCGTGGTGACGATGAACCGGGCGAGGACGAAGTTCAGGGCGGCGCTGACCAGAAACGAACTCGCGAGCAGCCAAGTGCAGGTGTTCAGCAGGCGGTCAAAGCTGGCGCGTGCTCCGCGGGCGTCGAGAGCGTGGTCGATTTTTTCGACGTCGATCAGTTCCTTGTTGTAAAGGAACGTCCGGACGAGCGGGTAGCGGCTTTTGGTGGAGAGCAAGACGGCGGCGCCGATCACAGCGGGCAGCGCAGCCTCCTTGACCGCGATCCACACGGGGCTCAATTGCAGCAGCCCGATCCCGCCGGTTAAAAGGATGCTGACGAAGCCGAGGATCGAGAGGACGTTGATCTTTCGGCGCTGCTGCAGGTCGTACAGGAAATAGGCGACCGGGAAGGCGAGGGCGATGAGCAAAACCTGAACTGGGGTGAGGGCTGGCAGCCAGCCGCCTGCCTTTTTCAGCACCAGCACCGGAATGACGATGTTGAGCGCGATGTTGACGAGCATGTTCTCGCGCTTGGTGTTCGCGGGGCGTTCCGCTGGAATCGATTCTGTTTGCTGTTGCTCCATGGTTGCTCTTGCCGGGAGATTGTCGCAAAAGTTTGCTGGATTTTCAATGGACGCAAGCACTATCCGCTGTCTTATCACCGCCGGACCGACCCGGGAACACCTCGATCCCGTCCGCTATTTCAGCAATGGATCGAGCGGCAAAATGGGCTATGCTCTCGCGGCGGCGGCGCGCGATCGCGGCTGGACGGTCGATTTGGTTACCGGCCCGGTCGCGCTGGCGCCGCCGGCAAACGTCGCCGTTCATCGGGTCGTTTCCGCGGAGGAGATGCACGAGGCCGCGGCGCGCCTGTTTGCCGGTTGTGATGTCGCGATCCTCTGCGCGGCGGTCGCGGATTTTCGGCCGGTCTCGAAAACGGACGAAAAACGTCCGAAACCGGTCGGCCGGTTCTTTCTTGAAATGGAACCGACTGTCGACATCGCGAGGTCGCTCGGAGCCGCGAAAGATCGACAACTCGTCGTCGGTTTTGCCGCCGAGACGGATGATCTCGAAGCTCGGGCGGAAGCCAAGATGGCGGCGAAGAACTTTGACTGGATCGTGGCCAATTCGGTCGGCGGCGCCGATTCCGCGATGGAAAGCGACCAGAACAAAATCGTGCTGATTCGCCGGGACGGTCACCGGCAGCGTTTCGGTCCGGCGTTGAAGACGGAGGTCGCCCGCTTCATTCTCGACTCGCTCGGCTTGGATACGTGACTGACTTGAAAGCGCGTCTGACCTGGTATGGCTGGAAAAAAGGAAAGTCTTCTCGATCGGGTTCTCGGTCGCCTCGATAATCTCGATACGGTCAACCTGACCAATCTCGTGCAACGTCTGGCGCGCGAGCGAAGCCTGCTAGAAGCGGTTTTCAACGCGATTCGCGAGGGAATTCTGATTATCGACCGGGAAGGTGTGATCGAGTATGCCAACGAGTCGGCGATCGCGATGGTCGGTTTGCGCGGCACGGATCTAGGGCAGACCACCCTGTGGAAACTGGTGCCCGATCTCGCGCGAAACCTGGGTGATGAGGATGGCGGAAAACCGCGCCCGGCGCCGTCGTTCTTGAAGGAAGTTTATCTGAGCTATCCGGAGAGCCGTTATGTGCGCATTTATGTGACGCCGTTTGAGGAGCCGACAGCAACGACGGAGGGGGAGTCGGAAACGCGGTTCGCGGTCATTTTGACCGATATCACGCAGGAAAAAGAGTCGGCCGAGGAATGGATCGAGAGCGAGCGCGTCTCCTCGATCCTCTTGCTGGCGGCTGGCGTGGCGCATGAGCTTGGCAATCCGCTCAATTCACTGACGATTCACCTGCAATTGATCCAGCGGCAGATGAGCAAACTGGAGAAGACCGCCGAAACCGCGAAGATCCGCAAAAGCCTCGATATTTGCGGCGCTGAGGTCGAGCGGCTGAACGGGATCATCAGCCACTTCCTCGAAGCGATCCGGCCGGTGCCGCCTGATCTGCGGGAAGTTAATCTCGTTGAAGTGCTCGAACAGGTTCTCCACTTCCAGGCGACGGAGCTGTCGAATCGCAATATCCAGGTCGACGTGGAAGTCGGCGACCAGGCACCGGTTGTCGTGGGGGACGCAAATCAGCTCAAGCAGGTGTTTTTCAATCTCATCAAGAATTCGATGGACGCGATGCGCGACGGCGGGCTGATTCGGGTTACGACCCGGAGTGACGACGAGTTCATCTATCTTCATTTTGGCGATTCGGGCGCGGGCATCCCGCCTGAAGATGCCGGCCGGGTTTTCGATCCGTATTTTTCGACGAAGAAAGGGGGGAGCGGACTCGGTTTAATGATTGTTCAGCGAATCATGCGCAGCCACGGCGGGCAGGTTGAGCTGGAGAGTAAAGAGGGAATCGGAACTGTCGTCTCCCTGCAGTTTCCGCAAAAAGGCCGGCGCGTCCGCTTGCTGGAGCCATGAGAAAAATCCTGCGAAACCCCGGCTGAATTTTGGGGTTTTAAACGGTTACTTTCCGGCAAAAAGCACTTGATCCGGAAGAAAATGAACACTAGCGTATCGAACCATGGTTAAGAAAATTACAGTCTTGTTGTCCGTTCTTGCTTTCGCCACGACCGCTTCGATCGGTCTCGCCTGTGACGGTGCCTGCAAAGGAAAAAACAAAGGTGACACAAAGACCGAGCTTACCATCGACGGTGACTTCAGCGTCGATGGCTGCAAAGACTCCTGCAAGGGCAAGGGCGACGGCAACGTGTAAGTTCTTTCATCGGTTTCCATTGAACCGATTTTTTCGTTTTTGGCGGACGTCTCGCGGCGTCCGCTTTTTTTGTTGGTCGTTTAGAACTTCCGCCAAGCTTATCGCTCTCTGGGGGCGGATGAACTGGTCGCGTTCTGGAACGTCGTATCCGCCAGCGTGAGCCGGTGGAGAGGTCGTATCCTATCTCAACCCCCGCTGGCATATCCCTCGGGGTGGGTGCTGTGCCAGCGCCAGGCGGTCTCGATGATGGAACGTATATCTTTGTAATCGGGTTCCCACCCGAGTTGGTCGCGCGCGTTTGAGGGATCGGCGTAAAGGGCAGGCGGATCGCCGGGGCGCCGTGCCTCTTCGATGGCCGGAATTTTCTTACCGGTGACTTCTTCCGCGGCTGTGATCACCTCCCGAACCGAGGTTGGCGTGCCGGTTCCCAAGTTAAAAAAGAGGGTCTGTCCGGGCACGGCGAGTTTGTCGAATACAGCGATGTGCGCGCGGCTCAGGTCATCGACATGCACGTAATCGCGCAGACAGGTGCCATCGGGTGTTGGATAATCCGTACCGAAAATCTTGATATTTTTGCGTTTGCCAAGAGCCACGTCGAGAACGAGCGGAATCAAATGGGTCTCGGGTGAGTGATCTTCGCCGATTGTCCCATCGGAGGCGGCGCCGGCGGCATTGAAGTAACGGAACGAGGCTGAGCTCATGCCGTGAGCGATCGCAAGAGCACGCAGGGCGTTTTCGACATCGAGTTTGGTTTGTCCGTACGGGTTGATCGGCGCCTGCGGCAAATCCTCCGTGATCGGCAGGCGCGAGGGAATTCCGTAGGTGGCACAGGTTGAGGAGAAGACGAACTTTTTGACGTCGTTGCGGAGCATCACACGGAGGAGAGAAAGGGTGGCGACGACATTATTGAAATAATATTTGAGCGGTTCGCTTACCGATTCGCCTACGAACGCGAAGGCGGCGAAGTGCATGACCAGCTCGATCTTCTCGCGTTTCAGGATTTCACCGACGGCATCTTCATGGCCGAGGTCGGCCCGATAAAACGGAATCGATGGATCGATCGCGGCCTTGTGTCCGAAAACTAAATTGTCGAGCACGACCGGCCGATGACCCGCTTCACGAAGTTTGCGGACGCAATGACTGCCTATATATCCGGCACCGCCGACGACCAGAACATTCATTGCGCGATCATGGCGGAAATTCCCCGGCGCAAGCCACACTTTTTTGAGCCAAAGCCACTAATCACGCACCAGCACCCGTTAACCAACAACAAGAAACGGATAACCAATAACCAACCGCCACCGCCCTATCCATCGAGTACGTCTCGAACCGTGCGTGCGAGAGTGGCGGGCGTATACGGTTTTGGCAGGAACGCCACCGGGCGACGACCGTCGAGGACGTCTGTTGTCAACTCGGCGCTGTACCCGCTTGTAAAAAGCAATTTCAGTCCAGGCCGTTCGTGGATCAGTTCGCGCGCGAGATCAACGCCAGAGACGCCTTCAGGCATGACAACATCCGTCAACAGGAGATCGACACGATCCGCAACCTTCGGCCACAGGAGGCGCGCATCGGCGCCCGATGAGCTGGTGACAACTGTGTAACCGCACGATTCGAGAACCAGGCAAACCATATCGCGCACGGGACGTTCGTCCTCAACGACCAAAACGGTTTCCGAGCCTCGCGCCAGCGCGGCCGTGTCATCTGCCGCCGGTTCCTCTACGGCGTCCCCTGCATGCACAGGCAAAAAAAGATCAAAACGCGTGCCTTGGTCCTCCCAGGTTTCCAGTTCGATCCAGCCTTGGTGCTGTTTGACGATGCCATGAACCGTGGCGAGACCGAGGCCGGTTCCCTTTCCAATTTCCTTCGTGGTGAAAAATGGTTCAAATAGATGTTTTTGCGCGTCGGGAGAAACGCCTGACCCTGTGTCGGCGATGGTCAGACGAACGAAAAATCCGGCCCGGGCTTCGGGATTGCGGGCGGCATCCGATTTCGAAACATTGACCGCTTCGGTGGCGATGGTCAGTCGGCCTCCGCCCGGCATCGCGTCGCGCGCGTTGGCCGCGAGGTTCATTACAACCTGCTCCATCATGGTGACATCCGCGAAAACCGGCGGCTGCGGCTGTGTCGCATTGATTTCGAGGGCGATATCTTCCCCCAAAATCCGGACGAGCATCTCGCTGATACGTGAGACGACCTCGTGCAGATGGAGCGGACGGGCGTGGATAATCTGGTTGCGGCTGAACGCCATCAGTTGGCGGGTCAGGTTTCCGCCGCGGCTGACAGCCAACGCGATTTGCTCCAGCAGTTCCCGGGTTTCTTTGGGGTGTTTGGCTTCAAGCAGAAGGGCGAGATAGCCCTGTTGGACCGTCAGAATGTTGTTGAAGTCATGCGCGATTCCCGCCGCCAGCCGGCCGATAGAATCGAGCTTTTGCATATTTCGCAGTTGTTCTTCCAGGTGGCGGCGCTTTCGCAGGTCGCGGGCCACTCCGAGGATGCGATGAACTTTGCCTTTGAACCACTCTGGCGCCACGGTCAGCTCCATCGGGATAAACGTCCCCGCGGCCGTGCGGATTCGCAGCTCGAATGGCGGCGGCGTATCACCCTCGAGAACGTTGTGAAAAATCGTCAGAGCGGTCGATGTGTCGTCCGGGTGGACGAGGGGCATAAAGTTTTTATGGATCCATTCCTGGCGCGCCAGACCAGTGATCAATTCGGCCGCGCGGTTGGCCCCCGTGAGCGTACCGTCCGGGGCGATCGTAAAAATCGCGTCGCGCGCGCCTTCGACCAGGCTCCGATAGCGTTCTTCGATCGCGCGGCGTTCGGCCAGCGCTTTTTGCCGGTAGGAGAGGTCGTAACCGATCCCGCCGATGAAGCGCCGTCCGGTCGGATCGCTAAAAGGAAACTTCCAAACCTGCCAGCTTTGCCGCCCGCCTCCGGGGCCCGGAACTTCTTCGATCAGGTGTGCCGGCCGGTCGGATGCGAGAACTTCTTCGTCGTTCTGCCGCAATTGGCGCGCGACATCTTCGGGAAAGACGTCGAAATCGGTCATTCCGATGAAGTTGCCGTCGTTGCAGGGAAAATAGGGAATTTCAGGGGTTTGTCCGGCGAACAAGTAGCGGCCGTCCTCGGTTTTGAGCCATGCCATCACCGGTTGCGCGTCGTCGATGGATGAATCGGGTTCAGACGGGAGATCGCCTAGGGAACCGGGACCGATGGCGCCGTCGGGGGTGTCGTCGGTGTGGATGGATTGTTCCAGTGCAAGTCGATGGAAATCGATCTCCAGTCCCGCTTGTCTAGCGAGGACCCGCAGCAGGCGCTTCTGGTCAGCGTTCCAGCGGCGTCTCGATGACGTGGCAACGGCGAACACGCCGACCGTAACGCCGTCTCGCGTCACAACAGGGACTGCCATGCACGCGTGGAGGCGGGGATCGTTCGCGATGACCGGATGGGCGCAAAATCGGTCGTCCCTCCGAACCTGCCACGTCTCAATTAATTCGTTTTCCAGAAGCGGTTTCCAGAAAGAGCTGACGACCGAAGCCTCGGTTTGCCTGGTCCCGACCTGGCTTTTAAAGCGTTCGATTTGGCGGTCGCGGTCGAGGAAGCTGATCCAAGCGACTTCCGCCCGAAAACTGCTGACAGCGACCGCGGTGAGAACGTCAAAACGCGGGGCAGGGGGATCGTCGAGAAGGCATTTCTCCCGCGCCGCCTCTGTGTTTGTATGGGGAGACGTCAAGGCATCCAGGGGGAGCGGCGAAGGCTTCCGTGGCCATTTTTGCTGATCGGTCATGCCGGCAAATAGAGTTGAAAAAGTACGCGATGATCAGTCCCGATTCGGGTCGTGTAAAACGAAATCGGCGGTGTTGCTTTTCGCTGCGAAAATTCGGCTGCTACGGGAATTAACGGCGCGGTCTCCAGTATTGCCCCGATGGTCGCGGCCTTCGCAAAGAGATAGGATCGGGAGTGTTGAATTCGTCGATCCAGAACGCATGCGCGGCATGTGCTCCAGGGAGGCGGGATTAAAAAAACGATCAACCAACGACATCATGAAAACTTCCGAATGCATTCGTTCCATCATTTTCGCCGGCTGCACAGCAGCGCTGCTGCTGGCTGTCGGCTGCGCGGGCCCTGAACACCGGCGCACGACTGGAGAATATTTTAACGATCAGTCCATCAACGCGCGCGTCAAAACCGCTCTGCTGCAGGATGATGAGGTGTCCGGTCTCGACGTCAGCACGACGACTTTCGACGGCGTGGTTCAATTGAGCGGCTTCGTCGATTCGGCTGATCAGCGGATGCGGGCCGAGGAGATCGCCCGGGATGTAGCCGGCGTCGAGGACGTCGTCAACAACATCACGATCAATCCGCGGGAATCCGTTTACGGTGCGCCTGACGAGCGGCCGGAGAGTGCCGATCCGGCGGAAATGGATGAGCCGTCGCCCTTGCCGGAAGAGAAAGCGATTCCTTCGGAACCGCGGCAGGAGCAGCCGTAAGCTTGCAAGTCGGCCGAACCCCGCCGTCATGCGCCATGCATCAAGACGAGATGCTTGAAAGTGTGGAAGCACGTTTCTTGTTGTTTCAATGCATCAAGCTCCCGCTTCCACCGGGGTTTGACTTGGTGCCGCTTGCGGTCAGGGCAGTTCCCGGATCGCGATATTCCGAAACCAGGCTTCACCGGGCGGGCCGCTGTGAATCTGCAAGCCGATGATACCGGTTTGCTCGATTCCTTCGTCCGTTTCGGTGAAGTTGATGGTTTGGGTCCCATTGATCCAGAACTGGATCCGGTTGCCTTCGCAGCGGATGCGGTAGTGATTCCAGTCGCCGCGGCGGAGAACCGGGTTGATCTCGTCCATGTTCGACTGCGCGAGGACGCGATTTCGGCGGGACTCGTCGTAGAGTGAACCCCACCAAGCGGGTTCGCCCAAGTCGGCTTGGTAGCCGCGCACCTCATGATGGCCGGGGATGCGCACGCTGCGGAATTGAACGCCGGAGTTGGTCGAATCGCCGACCAGTTTGAATTCGAGCTGGAGTTCAAAGTCGGTGAACTCGCGGGTCGTGCAAAGAAACGCGTTGTGCGGGATCGTGTTCGAGAGATTTCCTCCAACCATCGCCCCATCGGCGATCCGGAAGAAGTTTTGCGTGTCGCCTTCCCAGCCGGCGAAGGACTGTCCGTCAAAGAGAACGGACCAGCCGCCGTCGAATGGCATGTGCTCCACTTCGCGTTCGCGGCTTGTCAGCCCTTGCATAGCCGCCGCGTAACGGCGGCCGAGATCGCGCGTGCTTGGTGAGTCGAAATGGGTGCCGTCATAGGTTGTCAGGAATTTTGACGAGACGGCGGCGGATTGGGGAACGGTTTCGCTCACCTGCGCGAGGAGGCGATTGACAAGACTCGGGCGAAAGATCTGGCCGGCGACGACGGGGAGTTCGGGGGTGTTGAGGTCGCCGCGGATGGAAGCGATGAGTGCGGCGAATTTCTTGAGGTAATCGGGATCGTTGGAATTTCCCTCGCCCTGATGCCAGAGGATGCCGCGAAAGGTGCCGCTCGGAGCGGCCGCTCGCGCTCGCGCGATGGCTTCGTTGTAAAGATGCTCACCCGGCGCCCATTCCTCGATCCGCGTGCCGCCGCGGGCATTCATCACTAAACCGATTTTCGCGTCGGGGTCGGCCTCGACCATCGCGCGGGCGAATGTATAGCCGAGACTCAGTCGCTGCATCGACAGCTTCTTTCGCACCGTCGAGTAACGGTTGAGAGGATTCGTCGCCGCTTCCCACTCGCCGTCGGCATTGAACAGCCACACACGGTCCACCGGCGCTTGATCCTCAACCTCAATGGGCGCGCGGCCGGCCATGTTCGATTGGCCGATCAGCAGGTAGAGATCCAGCTGGTCGGGCGCGGTTTGCGCGAAGGAGAGGGAAGCCGCTGCAAGCAAACAGGCGCAACCGGCGGCCGAAGGTAGGATTGCTGCTATCATGCTAGGAAGAAATTGCGGGCATTCTGGGTGCCGCCGCCACTCCCGGCAATGCGAAAGAGTCGGAGAGGGAGGGTGGCGTCAAGGAACGGTTGTCCATTGATGGACGCGGTAGTCGAAAAACTCCCGCGCTTTCGGCGTGCCGCCATGGCGGTAGTAGAGCCAAAAGCCGTCGCCGCCGTTGTGCCGATAGAAGAAGGGCCAGGCCGCGGCCTCTGTCCAGAGCCAGTCCTGCTGGATTTCGTCCCAGAGCCAGACGCCGGACAGCTTTGGCTGTTCACGGGTGTAGAGCCAGCCGTGTTCCTTATGAACGAGCCAGCCGATGCCATCTTGGCGATTGAAATGATTGGTGCGCATGGTCCCGAGCCAAGGGGAGGTGTCGCTGTTCGGGAGAAGTCCGAGAAAGTGCCTTGGCTGAACCGGCTCGATGAAGGTGAGCATGCCGATCCCGTAGGCGCTGGTGACCCATTGGCCAGGGCCGAGGTGCGAGCGGTATTCGAGAAAACTCTCCTCCGGCGCTGGCGAGGCGAGGTGGAAAAGGATGGCGTTGTCCTGGACCGTGCGGCCGGTGATGGCCGCGGAGGAGCCGTTCAGGACAAAATCAGCCAGCGCGCCCGCCGGAAAATGGATGGTCGAGCCGTGGTTGCGCAGCACGAGACGGATGGTCGTGCGCGTCGAATCGGTGAATTCCGCGAAGAGGGGATTCAGCGGATCGATGTTCGGGTCGTTCGGCGCGCCATAGAGGTCCCGGGCGACCTGGCGAAAATGGTGCCAGCCGAGCTCTTCGTAGCCGCCGGTGAAGGCGTAGTGGCAGCCGTCGTGACCGGGCAGACCGTTGGTCGCCATGACGGAAGTGTTCGGGAAGATATCGGCAAACCGCCGCTGGGTGTCGCGCAATCTTGCGTGGTCGGTCGCGACCCCGCATCCGGGGCGGACTTGCACGACGTAGATGTGTTCCAAGGCCGGGTAATCGGTTTTCCAATCCGCGTAAAGCGTGGCAAATCCGTCGGCATGCGTCTGTTCGTTATCGGATTCCGCCTCGCCCTGGTAGTAAAAGATCGCGCGGGCGGTTTGCGCGATCTTCGCTTCGACCGCCCGGTGTAGGAGCCGATTGTAGGTGCGTGTGACGGTTGCGTCGTCATCGAGGTGGTTTGGGTGTAAGCGGTCCTTTTGGAGCTTTTTGATGCTGTATCCACCGCGGGAGCCGTTCAGAATCGCGACGGGAACCTGGAAGGTATCGATCACCTTTCGACCGACGACCATGGCCCATTGACCGATCGCTCCCGGATCCTCGGTGCCGCCGTCGCCTTCCGCCGGAACCCAGTAAAGAATGTTTTCGGTGTCCGCGCCTCGGTCGCTGTTCTGCCCAAACGTTCGCAGCCATGGACTGGCATACCCGTTGGCGCTCTGGATCGGGTCGTAGCGGATCGCCTCCGCGTTGGATTGGCCGTAGAAGAGGAAGGCATCGCCGGCAACGACGTCGCGAACGAACTCCACAGTCGTCAGCACACCGTTCCGATCGAGCAGCAGCTCAAAATCGTAGCGTGCAAGTTCCGCGGGAATCGAGGGTTCGAAGGAGAACGGGGCGGATCCGTTTCGATACTTTAGATCGCGGAAATGTTCTTCTCGCAGTCGGCCATCGCGGTAAACGCGGAGGCCGATGCGGTCAAATCCGCCAAACGATTCGTCGCCGGCGATCGGCACGGAAGCGCGGTTTGTTTCGACATCGCGCGTGAACAGCTGCCGGTTACGGGGAAGCTGGGAGAACGAAATGCGGTGTTTGCGGGGCCGGACGAGAATCACCAGTTCGCGTTTGATGAACCCTCCGGCGTTCCCGGCGAACGTCCAGTCTGGATGATCGGTCAGACGGTTTCCGATTCCAATATCGTCAGGGAAACCGTCGTCGACGCCCCAGCGATTCCAGGCAAGGAGCGTTTGGCGGGCGAGGGCATTGTGGATTTGGAAGGAGCCGTACCCCGCGAAGGACCCGCCAGGGCCATCGCCCCAGTCATAAAGGTCATCGTCGGCGGCGAACCGGCCGGCATCGTCGCGGCCGCGGTAGTCGCCGGCCCACAGTTCAATGTTTCCGCCGTCGAGGAACGTTCCCGTGACGATTCCCGGAACATTGGAGGCGATGTTCAGGTTGCTGACGTTGCGCTGATGGATGACGCGATTGTCCCGATTGTGGGGCACACCCAGTTCGCCTGGATCCGCGGTGAACGCATCCATTGAAACGTAGACCCATCTCGTTCCGTCGAGGTCGGTCAGTTCCAAGTAATACGCGACGCGGTCAAACTCGCCGACGGACGTTCGGTTGTCGATCTCGTACGGCACCGGTATTGAGCCGCGGAAACCGGCCGAGGCGGGAATGGGCAACGCGTAAAGGATCTCAAAATCTTCGTTCCTTGCCTCGGGCACATTCGTGAAGACATCGGCGCGTGCGCGGGCGAAGGTAAGCCAAAGAGTGACCGCGAAAAGAGCGCCCGTGATTGGAGAGAGAGATACTGTTTGACGCATGAAGAATCGGGGCAGTCCTGATTCTCCACGACGCTATCACGTTTGCCGTGCGCCGACCATCCGGCAAACCCCGGTCGCGCGCTTGGAATTCACTGATGCCGGAACGGGCGACGGCGCGGACGCAAAAATAAAAACCGTTTGACAACCAAGCGGTTTTTCTCGAAGTACGGCCCTTTTCCCGCTGTTCAGCGGAGAGGGTTTCACCTCAACAGGAACAATCGATATGCCAATCGCGACACCCAAACAATACGCGGCGATGCTTCAGGCGGCCCAAGAGGGCAGCTATGCGTATCCGGCCGTAAATGTCTCGTCGTTGACGACCTTGAATGCCGCTCTCAAGGCATTTGCCGACCAGAAATCAGACGGCATCATCCAGGTCTCAACCGGCGGCGGCGAATTTGCCACCGGCCTGAGCGTCAAGAATGCCGCGCTCGGCGCGATTATTCTGGCCGAGGCCGCGCATCGGCTGGCGGACAACTATAACGTGCTGATCGCCCTCCACACGGACCATTGTCAGCCGAAAAAAGTCGATACGTTTTTAAAGCCGCTGATCGAAGAGACCGCGCGTCGCCGGGCCGCAGGCCTCAGCAATTTGTTCCAGTCGCACATGTTCGATGGATCGGAACTGCCCCTCGAAGAGAACATGAAGATCTCGCGGGATCTCCTGAAGCTTTGCGCTGAGAATGAAATCGTTCTCGAAGTCGAGGCGGGGGTCGTCGGCGGAGAAGAAGATGGAATCGACCACAGCGGCCTTCCGGCGGAAAAACTGTACACCACTCCGGAAGACATGCTCGCCGTCTACGAAGCGCTCGACGGTCTCGGCCGATACTTGTTCGCGGCAACCTTCGGAAATGTGCATGGATCGTACAAACCGGGCGCGGTACAATTACGGCCTGAAATCCTTAAACAAGGTCAGGAAGCCGTGATGGCCAAACACGGCGCCGGGGCGGAGTTCGACCTCGTTTTCCATGGCGGCTCCGGCTCCGACCTGAGCGAGATCCGCGAAACACTCGCTTACGGGGTCGTGAAAATGAATATCGACACCGACACGCAATACGCGTTTACCCGCCCGGTGGTCGATCACGTAATGAAGAACTACGACGGAGTCCTCAAGATCGATGGCGAGGTCGGTGTCAAAAAGGTCTACGATCCTCGGAGTTACTTGAAAAAAGGGGAGGAAGGCATGGCCGCGCGACTCGGGCAGGCTTGCGAGGATCTTCTTTCGACGGGCAAGACTCTTTTCGGAACCGTCTGATCCGGCCCCGCCGGCTCAAACGCGCTTTTGCGGCAATTTCGGAAATGCCCCCGGGGAATGATGAGTTCCGGGGGCATTTATGTTTTTTCGCGAACGTTTGCAATGCCGGATCAGGATCGCTACACTTGATTTTTCACGAAAGCGGAGCATTCACAGCCACACGGCTCCCAATCAATAACCGACACACCGGCGGAGGAACATAGACGATGAACGAAGGCGCAGCGCAGCAGGGCGACAGGGTCCGGGTTCACTATACGGGGACTTTTGAGGACGGAACAGTATTCGACAGCTCAAAGGACCGTGAGCCGCTCGAATTCCAGCTCGGGAAACAGCAAGTTATTCCCGGATTTGAAAACGCGGTCATCGGAATGATGCCGGGCGAGAAAAAAACCCAACGGATTCCGGCCGCGGAAGCCTACGGCCAGAGGCGGGAAGACATGCTCCTTGAGGTCGAGCGCGAGCAATTGCCGGATGAAATCAGTCCGGAAGTCGGGATGCAGTTGCAGATGACGACCACGGACGGCCGCCAAGTTCCGGTGAAGATCACCGAAGTCAGCGAATCGAGTATTCGGCTCGATGCCAATCACCCGCTTGCCGGCAAAGATCTTGTTTTCGACCTCGAGCTCGTTAGCAAAAGTTAAGCTTTTCCTCGTCTCCCTTTGTCTGCTATACGGGAGGCCTCTGCAGCGGCTGATGACAGAGGCAACCTCAAAAGGGAGACATCTATGACCAATCGATTTGGCGCTGACCGCTATTCTCGGCGCGACTTTTTGCGTACCTTTTCCTATGGCGTCAGCGCCGCGGCGCTTTTCCCATACGGAGCCTCGGATGCTCTGGCACTGACACCGAAGCGGCCGCCGGAATCGGGGCCGAAGTTCTTCGAACTCTGGGCGGAACTGACGGAGCTGCCGGAGGACAAGAAACTTGGCGTCGCGCTTGTCGGTCTCGGCAATTACGCGACAAACCAGCTCGCGCCGGCACTCCAGGGAACGAAGCTTTGCAAACTCGCCGGGATCGTCACCGGCACCCCCGCCAAGATCGATGTCTGGCGCGAACGTTACGGGATTCCGGAGGCGAATGTCTATAACTACGAGACGTTCGACTCGATCGCGGAGAACCCGGATATCGACATCGTCTACGTTGTTCTGCCGAACAGCATGCACGCGGACTTCACGATTCGCGCGGCAAAGGCCGGAAAACATGTGATTTGCGAAAAGCCGATGGCGACTTCGGTCGCCGACGCCGAGGCGATGGTGCGCGCGTGCAGGGAGCATGACCGCAAACTGTCGGTCGGGTATCGGCTGCACTTCGATCCTTATCACGAGGAGATCATGCATCTGGGGCGCAAGAAAGTGCTCGGGCCGGTCGAGGAGATAAGCGGCCGATTCTCATTCGACATCGGCAACAATCCGGATGTCTGGCGCCTCGACGGGAAACTTGCTGGCGGCGGGCCGCTGATGGACATCGGTCTCTACGTAATCCAAGCGTCGCTTTACACGGTTTCCGAATTGCCGATCGCCGTCACCGCGCGCAAAACCGAAGGAGAGGGTCCGCTTTTCGCTGAAGTTGAGAAATCGATCGAATGGGAACTCGAGTTTCCCGGCGGACTCGTGGCCAAAGGTGACAGCAGCTACAAAGGGCGCGGCAATTTCCACCGGGTCACCGCGGATCAAGGTTCCTTCAATGTCGATCCCGCCTACAGCTATCGCGGGCTGCAGGGCCGAACCTCGCTGCAACCGTTCACATTTGAGCCGGTCAATCAGCAGCTCTTGCAAATGGACGCCTTCGCGCACCATCTTCTGAACGGGTTCGAAAACCGTGTTCCCGGGGAGATGGGCCTCCGCGACGTTAAAATCCTCTACGCCATCTACGAAGCCGCCGAAACAGGCAAGAGGGTGGAGTTGGTTCTTGGTTAATAGTTAATGGTTATTTGTTATTAGGATGATGCGGAAACTAATAACTTAATAACCCAATAACCGATAACAAATAACCAATAACAAATAACTGATAACCAATAACTAACCCATCAACGCCGTTTGGCGTTCGAGCATGGTGGGGTGGGAGTAGTGGAATCCGCTGTAGAGCGGGTGCGGTGTCAGGTTGCTCAGGTTTTTTTCCGAGAGTTTTCGCAGTGCTTGCACCATCGGCTCCGGCGCGTCCATGGCGTCGCGGGCAAAGGCGTCGGCTTCGTATTCATGTTTTCGCGACAATCGGTTGAAAAGGGGAGTCAGCCAGAACGTCACAAGCCCGCTCAGAAGTCCGAAGAGGAGGAAAGCCGGCGCGAGCGTCTCCGGCTGGGTTTCAAACAAGAAGCCGGAGTAGAACCAGGGACTTTCGGCCAGCCAGGCGATCGCCCAAAAGGCGGCGAGCATCAGGATCGCCGACATCGCCAGCATTTTCGGCACATGGCCTTTTTTGTAATGACCGATCTCATGGGCCAGCACGGCTTCGAGCTCCTGTTGCCCGAGTTGCTCGATCAGCGTATCGAACAGCACAATACGCCGGAAGCGGCCGAATCCGGTGAAGAACGCGTTCGAGTGACCCGACCGGCGGCTGCCGTCCATCACCTGAATGGTCGAAGCCTTGAAGCCGGTGCGATCAGCCAGTGCCATCAACCGTTCGCGCAATTCTCCTTCCGGCAGCGGGGTGAACTTGTTGAACAGCGGCATGATCAGCATCGGGTAAAGCACCAGCATCACGAGCTGAAAGGCGAAAAAGAAAACAAATCCCCAGATCCACCACGACGAGCCGAACCAGTCGACCAGCGCAAGGAGAACCCAGAGCAAAGGAAAACCGATCAAAAGACCGACGATCATGCCTTTGATTTTGTCGGTGATCCACAGTTTCACGGTGCTTTTGTTGAAGCCGAAGCGCTCTTCCAGGCGAAACTGTCCCCACCAGTCAAATGGCAGTCCGGGAAGCGAGAGAAGCATCAGCGCCGCGACGACATAAAGGACATCGGCCCAGAGCGCGTGGCCGATCCAATCACCGAAGCGATCGTAGAGCCACGGGAGGAAGCCTGACAGAATCACCAGCGCGAGGATCGCGACTCCCCAGACCTGCTCAATCATGCCGAACCGGTTTTTCGCCAAGGTATAGGCGACCGCTTTCTTGTACGTCGGTTCGTCCATGACTCCCTCGAGCCCTTCCGGAACCTTTGAGGCGTGGCGAAGGACCTCGCGCCGGTTTAATACGTCGAGGCCGAGTTCCACAGCGGTTTTAACGAGGAGAAGGACGAGGAAGACAACGAGGACCGGGTTCACCGATTTTAGATTGTAAATTTTGGACTGGGCTTAATGGGCGTGGCCACCGTGTTCGCCTGAGCCGTTGCTGGCGGGCGTGAGGCGGTAGGACCACTTGGTTCCGCTCCAGAGTACTTGGTCGTCCCGCAGCACGCGGATATCCATTTCTATATTGATCGCCGGATAAATACGATGCTGGGAGAGACCGAAATAGTCTTCGACTTCATTCCACGCCAAGTCTTCCGCTTCCGAATCGTCACCAATTTTTAACTGCACCGTGTGCGCGGCGGGATCCCAGGAGGCGTCGCCAACCGGTTTGAGGAAAATTCCGGTGTGATAATCGTACTCGGCCGTTCGCACGATTTCCATGGTGAACTTCTGGCCGTCGAGAGAAATCCTGTGAACCGTCCCGCCATGAGGTCCGACCTCGGCAAGGCGGGCGCGCAGTTCGGTGATCTGCGGGAAAAAGGCGACCGACAGGAGCAGCGCGATAAACACAAGCAAACCGGCGGCCAGAAAATACGGCTTCTTGGAGCGCTTCTTCTCGGGAACGAGATTCGGTTCGTCAGAATAACTCATGGTCGCAAATTCCGATCAGGAGACAACGAGATTGAGAATTCGCCCGGGGACGTAAATGACCTTCCGCACCGTGCCCTCGCGAAGAAAAGGTTCGACGCGTTCGTGGGATCGCGCCAGCGCAACCACTTCTTCTTCGGAGGCCTCGGGGGAAACCATAGCGTCGCCGCGGACCTTTCCATTCACCTGGAAAATAATCTTTACTTGTTTCCGTTCAAGCAAGGACGGATCGGCCTTGGGCCAGGGTGCGTTTACGATCGACGGTTTTTCACCGAGACGCGCCCAAAGCTCTTCGGCTACGTGCGGCGCGAACGGTGCGAGCAACTGGACGAACGCTTTGGCGGTGGGTACGGCAATCGTATCCGATTTGTGAATATGATTCAGCAAAATCATCAACTGGGAAATCGCCGTGTTCATACGCAGATTTTCGATGTCGGCCGTCACTTTCCGGATCGATTCCGCGAGCACGCGCCCGGTCTCCGGGTTCGATTCGGTCTCGCCCTGAATTTTCGGATTCAGCTCGCCGTCGCGTGTGATGAATTCGCGCCAGGTCTTGCGCAGGAAGCGTGCGACACCTTCGATGCCGGTCGTGTTCCATGGCTTCATCGCTTCGAGTGGCCCGAGGAACATTTCATAAAGCCGGAGCGCGTCGGCCCCGTAGTCGGCGATGATCGTGTCGGGATTGACGACATTTCCCCGGCTCTTCGACATCTTTTCACCGTCCTCCCCGAGGATGATCCCTTGGTGGAAGAGTTTTTTGAACGGTTCGCTCTCCTTGACCACGCCGAGGTCGAAGAGAAACTTGTGCCAAAAGCGCGCGTAAAACAGGTGGAGAACGGCATGCTCAGCGCCGCCGACGTAGAGATCAGGACCGCCCCAATATTCGGCTTTTTTCGGATCGACGAGCTGTTCGGAATTGTGCGGATCGATATAGCGCAGGTAATACCAGCAGGAACCCGCCCATTGCGGCATCGTGTTGGTTTCGCGCCGGCCGCGAATCCAGGCGGAGCCGTCTGGTTTTTGCCGTGAGGCCGGGACCGCTTCTCCGGTTTCCCAATTGAACCAGATCTCGAGCCAGTCCGGGATGCCGGCGAGCGGACTCTCGCCGTCGCCTGACGGCTGGTAGCTTTCCACTTCCGGCAGCTTCAGCGGGAGGGCGTTTTCCGGCAGCGCGACGGCGAACCGGGTTTCGCCATGGGTCGCGTAGGAGACCGGCGAACGCGGTTTGAGGTCGTCGCTGATCTTTTCGTAATCGCTCTCACTGACCCAAACAATCGGGAACGGCTCGCCCCAGAAGCGCTGGCGGGAAAACAACCAGTCGCGCAACTTGTATTGAACAGTCGCTTTTCCGACTCCCTTGGCGGCGAGATCGGCGGTGATTTTCTCGTTAGCTGTGTCGGAATCGAGACCTGTGTACGGGCCGGAGTTGACGAGGCGGCCCTTTTCGCAAAAAGGAAGTTCCTCGTTGCCGCCGCTGGGATTTTCAATAACTCGCGGCGTCGGCAGGTTGTACTTTTTCGCAAATTCGTAATCGCGTTCGTCGTGGGCCGGCACGGCCATGATCGCGCCGGTCCCGTAGCTCATCAGGACGTAATCGGCGATCCAAACCGGAATGCGTTCGCCGTTGACCGGGTTGATCGCGTAGCTGCCTGTGTCGACGCCCGTCTTTTCTTTTGCGAGCTCGGTGCGGTCGAGATCGCTTTTGCGGGAGGCGGCTTCTATGTATTTGTCGACCTTCTGTCGCTGTTGCGGGACCGTGAGACGGTCGACGAGCGGATGTTCCGGAGCAATCACCATGTAGGTCGCCCCGAAAAGAGTGTCTGGTCGCGTGGTGAAGACCCGGACACTGTCGCCGGTCTCCAGCTTGAACTCGATCTCGGCGCCTTCCGACCTTCCGATCCAGGCGGCCTGCTGCTTCTTGGTGGATTCCGGCCAGTCGAGGTCCTTGAGATCGGCGAGCAGCCGTTCCGCGTAGGCGGTGATCTTCAGGACCCACTGGCGGAGATTGCGCCGCTCGACGGGAAAATTTCCGCGTTCGGAGCGGCCGTCGATCACCTCTTCATTGGCGAGGACGGTGCGCAATTCGGGACACCACCAGACCGGGCGCTCGTCGACGTAGGCGAGGCCATGCTTGAATAACTGGAGGAAAATCCACTGCGTCCATTTGTAATAATCGGGATCGGTAGTATCGATCTCGCGCGACCAGTCGTAGCCGAAGCCGAGCCGTTCGATTTGGCCGCGGAAATTGGCGATGTTCTTTTTGTTTGTGATACTGGGGTGGGTCCCCGTCTTGATCGCGTATTGCTCGGTCGGCAGCCCGAACGCGTCCCAGCCCATCGGGTGAAGGACATTGAAGCCGTTCGCGATTTTGTAACGGGCGATGATGTCGGTCGCTGTCCATCCCTCCGGGTGGCCGATGTGGAGGCCGGCGCCGGACGGATAGGGAAACATGTCGAGCACGTAATACTTCGGGCGCGGAGAGAAGTCTTCAGCCCGGAAGGTCTCGTTGTCCTTCCAGAACTTCTGCCAAGCCGCCTCGATGGCTGTGAAATCGTAATCTGCTGTACGGGTTGCCATGTTTTGAAAAGGGACAACTTTGACGGAATCCATGGAAGCGTCAATGCGTCACCGTTTGTCACGCGGGAAGTTCCAAGCGGGAACGAACGGTCGCCAATCCCCTCGGGACCGCGAGCGCGAGGCTTACGCAACGGAAACTCGACGATTTGCCCTTCCGGCGGTTAATCGGTTGCCGCGACCATCGATTTCTGGAAAATAGAGAAACAACAGCCGAGCCCCGGGGCCGGTCGGCGACCGATAAAGCTTTTTCGATGGATATGGCAATTACACGGCAAACCATCCGGGTCAATTTCGACCGCCTCCAGCGTGAACTCCTCGAACTCGGAGAGATCGGGCAGGATTCATCGGGCGGGCTTTACCGGATGGCGTTCACCGAAGCCGACATGGAGGCCCGCGCCTGGCTGCGCGCGCGCATCGAGGAGGCGGGGCTCGAAGCGTCGATCGATGGGGCCGCGAATGTCTGGGGGCGTCGTAACGGGCATGACCCGGACGCTCCCGCTGTCGTGATCGGATCGCACTTGGACAGCGTGCCGAATGGCGGAAAACTCGACGGTGCGCTCGGGGTCCTGATCGGCCTCGAATGCCTGCGCCGGATCCAGGAAGAGGGGATCAAGACGAAGGTGCCGGTTGAGGTGGTCGCGTTCAGCGACGAGGAAGGGCGATTTGGCGGCCTTCTGGGCTCTCAAGCGGTGGCCGGGAAGTTGAATCCGGAAATGCTGCAAACCGCGCGCGATCTTTCCGGCGTTCGTCTGACGGACGCGATGCGCAAGCACGGATTTGATCCGTTCGGCGCGCTGGCCGCGCGCCGTGATCCGCGGACGGTTGGCGCTTATCTTGAAGTCCACATCGAGCAAGGGCCGATTCTCGACGAGGCCGGGATCCCGATCGGACTCGTCGAGGAAATTACCGGACTGTTTAAATGGTCCGTGCGGCTGAGCGGAATTGCCAATCACGCCGGAACCACGCCGATGGCTATGCGTCGCGATCCATTGATGGGATTGGCGGAATTCGCCGGTGAAATCCCTCGAATTTTGGAGGAGCACGGGAGCGGGGAAAGTCGCGCGACGATCGGTAAAGTTGACCTGGTGCCCGGTGTCGCCAACACGATCCCGGCCGAGGTGGTCTTTTCGCTGGACGTGCGCGACATCGGGTCGGAGCCGCTTGAAGAATTGCACGGCGGGTTTCGCCGGGTTCTGTCGGCGATCGCGCGGCGGCGGAAACTGATGTTTGATTTTCAAATCCTGAGCCGCGTCGAACCGGTTCCATGCGCCGCGTCGCTGGTCGACTTGATCGAGGAAACCGCGGCCGAGCTTCGCTTGCCGGCGCTCCGTATGCCGAGCGGCGCCGCGCACGACGCGCAAATCATCGGGAAGATCGCACCGATCGGCATGATTTTTGTGCCCAGCCGGGAAGGGCGCAGCCACAGCCCGGCGGAATGGACGGCGTGGAAAGACATCGAAGGCGGCGCGAATGTCGCACTTCAAACGATTTTGAAACTCGCCTGCCGGAATTTGCGGGCCTGAGAAATTGTAATGACAAACCAACGCGATACCCAACCGGATCCAATCGATATTGATCCGCTCAAGAAAACCTATCACGACTCGATTATTGCTCATCCGGGTCACATCCGGAATCTCAAGAAAAGCGCGACGGCCCTGATGACGATCGATATGCAATATCTCGACGCGGCCCGCGGTTACGGGATGTTCGCGACAGCGGAATCGAGCCAGGTCCCTCCCGAGGCGCAGGACTATTATTTCGATACCCTCGAACAGAAAGTGATTCCCAATGTCGCTCGCTTGCAAGAGGCGTTTCGGCGGCACGGACTGGAGGTCATTCACACGCGAATCCAATCGCTGACCCAGGACGGACGCGACCGCAGCGCCGGCCACAAACGGCTCGGCATTCATGCGCCACCAGGGTCGAAGGATGCGGAGTTTCTCCCGGAGGTCGGACCGAGAGGGGATGAACTGGTCATCAACAAGACCGCGAGCGGTGTCTTTTCGAGCACGAACTTGTTCTATGTCCTCAAGAACATGGACATCGATGCCCTGTTTGTCACGGGCGTTTACACGAATGAGTGTGTCGATACGACCGTGCGCGCGGCCTGCGATCTCGGCTTTTTTGTGACGCTGATCGAAGACGGCTGCGCGACGGTGACGCCCGAGCTGCACACGGCGACAATTTCGACTTTGCGCGACCGCTACGCGCGGGTGATCAATACCGAGCAGGCTCTGCGCGAAATCGAGGTTCACGCGACGGAGTGACCGTTGGCGCGGTCGCTTTCCGCTGGTGCTCTTTAACTATAACATTCAACCGTCATGTACACGTATGGACACCAAAACTTACTCTATCTTGAATTCGTGTTTATCATGTCCATTTGTGGTTTCTCATCTCGATTCATTGGTTAAAGCAGCGGCGATGCGAGCCGCGCGACCGAATCGCGAAAGCGGAGGACCGGGTTCCGCCGCATGTAGTCGGCGAGCGTAAACTCCGTGCAATGGTCGAGATCATCGTAAAAGGTTTCCCTCAGCTGACAGGCAAGCTGCTCGTTATAGAGCACCGCGTTCAGTTCGTAATTGATACTGAAACTCCGAATATCGATATTGGCGGACCCGATCGAACAAATTTCCGAATCGATCGTTATGGTTTTCGCGTGGAGAAAGCCTCGAGTGTAAAGGTAGACCTTCACCCCCGCGGATACCACATCCGCGGCGAATGTATTGGCGGCCCAGATCGGGATCTGGTTTTTCGGCTCCCGGACCGCAATCATTATTTTGACATCGACGCCAGACAAAGCGGCGGCTTTCAATGCTTCGGAAATACTCGTATCGAGGATGAAATAAGGCGACTGTATAAGCACCTCGCGGCGGGCACTGACAATCATTAACGCATAAAGCTGCCGGATCGCCGCCCAGCGCGAGTCCGGGCCCGAAGGCAGGATCTGAACCGGAATATTGCCGTCTTCGGCTTCGATGGCATCTTTCGGAAAATATTGCGGTAAAAATAGATTTTCCCGGACCGCGTTGTACCAATCGACAAGAAAAACGGTTTGCAACAGCGCGGAGCCCTGTCCAGCAATGCGAATTTGAGTGTCGCGCCACCTGTCGGACAGGTGTTCCTGGCCAAGATTCATTCCGCCTGTGTATCCAATTTTCCCGTCGACAACAGTGATTTTCCGGTGATTCCGGTAGCTGATCGTGTGAAGCTCGTAAATCGGCGAAGTGGCGGCCACCTGAACTCCAGCTGCTCGCAGGGATTGAAAGCACCTCCAGTGAATCGGTGAAGTTGAACCGATCGGGTCATAGAGAAGCCGGACCTCGACTCCTTCCGCGACCTTCGCCGCGAGAATGTCCCGCAATTCCTCGGTTAACGCATCGTCGCGCCAGATATAATATTGCAGATGAACGGAACTCCGTGCGGCGCGGATATCATCGATCATCCGTGAATAAAACGCTTTGGCTCCTTGAAGGATCTCTACACGGTTGCGGACGGTCAGCGCGGAAATGGAATTCCGGCGGATGAGCATCATCAGCTTTTGATGGCTTACGCTTTGTGTTTCGAGCGCTCTTATCAGCTCTTCCTGCTCGTCGAGGATAGGGGAGAGTATGGATTGCACCGCCGGCCCGAGATCCTGTTTCAGAATTCGTCGCCGATGGCTGAACGCTTTCCAATCGCGCCCAAATAAAATATAGAGTACGATCCCGAGCCCCGGCAGCAGGTAGAAGGCGAACATCCAGGCGAACGTCACCTGCGGCCGTCCATTCCCTGCGATGACGAACACGGTCGCTCCAATCACATACACGGTGAACAGCAGGAGAAGAATGTGCTCCGTTTCCACAAGCGCCAGTAAACCAAGCCCCTCAAGTTTTGAAAGACGGATCTTCCGCGGCGGACCAGGAGAGGGTCGGCTCACGAAACGCACGAAAAACACGAAATGGTGGCGCTTGGATTCCCAAGTTCAGTATCGAAAATCGTTTGCCTTGATCACGCGTTAACCGGTAGGGTTTTCCCCTACGACTTTTCCCGGTATAACGCAACCCTCTCATGTCCCAAGCTAAATACTCCGTAAACCAGCACCCAATTTCCATCGTCCTCGCGTGGATCGCGCAGGGCGAGATCGCTATCCCTGAAATTCAGCGTCCCTTTGTCTGGAGCAAGACGCAGGTGCGCGACTTGATGGACTCGCATCGCGGAAGCGTTCACTCCATCGTTTAAAACGCACAAGTTTGTCGGCCAGTATTGCGCGGCCAATCCCGGGGTGGACGAGGACAAGGTTTTCGAGGGGATGGACCTGCTGACTAGCATCACGACCAACCAGCTCGGTCTGATCGAGCTGGACGGCTCGCTTGACATTGAGACCGTCACGGATATCTTCATACGGATCAACGGAAAGGGGGCAGTGCTGAGTCAAGCGGATTTCGCGATGTCCAAGGTTGCCTCCAGCGAAGCCTACGGCGGGGACAAGATCCGCAAGACCATCGACTACTTCTGCCATCTCGCGATCGCCCCCGAGTTTTACGATACGATCGTCGAAAGTGATCCGGATTTTTGCAGTTCCGAACGTTTCGCGAGGATGCAATGGCTGCGCCAAGAGAATGACAACCTTTACGATCCGGACTACACCGACATGCTTCGTGTCGCGTTTACCTCGCAGTTTGGACGCGGTAAATTGCAGGACCTCGTTGCGCTTCTTTCGGGCCGAAATTTCGAAACCCGCAGTTACGAGGAGAGTATTGCTGAAGAGAGTTTTTCCAAACTCCAGATCGGCCTGGACGCCTTCATGAATGAATATCACTTCAAACGATTCATCATGATCATCCGCTCCACTGGATTCATCCTCCCGAGTCTTATTGGCTCCGGCAGCGCTTTAAACTTCGCCTACATCCTCTACCTGCACATGCGGTCCGAGAAGGCCGATCCGGCTCTGATCGAAAGCACCGTCCGCCGATGGTTCGTGATGTCGATCCTGACCCGCCGTTACAGCAGCAATCCGGAAACTGCCTTCGATCTTGACATCCGGCGAATTCACGAGCGGGGAGCGGTCGACCATCTCGAAAGCATCGAACAGGCGAACCTCGGGGACGCCTTCTGGGAGTTCGGACTCGTCCAGGACCTCGATACCTCGGTCGCGAGCAGTCCGTTTTTCAAGCTGTTCCTTGCCGCCCAGATAAAGGCTAACGACAAGGCCTTTCTGTCGAAGGATATCACCGTCACCGACATCATTCTCAACCGTGGCGACCTCCATCATATTTTCCCAAGAAACTTTCTTAAAAAGAACGGCTTTCCTCGGGGACGCTATAACCAGATCGCCAACTTCGCGGTGACTCAGACCGAAACCAATATCAAAATTCGCGACCGGCAGCCAGAGGTCTATTTCGGGGATGTGGTCAAACAGACGAACGGCGGTGAGCTGAGCTACGGCGCCATCAACGACGCCTCCTCCTTATCCGCGAATCTCGCGGCCAACTGCATTCCGGAGGATCTCCACGAAATGGGCTTGGATCGCTACGACGAGTTCCTGAGCACTCGCCGCAAGCTGATGGCGGCGAAGTTGAAGGCATATTACGAGACGCTCTAACGGGCACCCCGAAAAATGTTTCTCGCCCCAATGATGGTGGCTGCTCCGAAGGCTTGACTGGTGAACATATGTTCTATCAGCTTGACCTGCCATGATCATGAATGAACCCAAATCGTTTGGTGGTCACTGGTCCGACCGGAAGCTCCAAGCGTTAGCTGCCTACCTCAGCGCGTATACGACAGCCTTGAAGAAAACTCCGTTTCGCTTGGTCTACATCGATGCCTTTGCTGGAGCTGGTTCGCGCCCGATTCCGCGATCGGATTCAGAGGATTACTCGTTTCGCCCTGCAAGTGAAGTGGAGCACGATCAAAACGATCGCCGAAACGAAAGCCATCGACATGTGGCTGTTATTTCCGGCGATGGCGGTTAACCGAATGCTTCCCCAGAATGGAGTGATTCCCGAAGCATGGGAGGCTCGCCTGAATCTGTTGTTTGGGGAAGAGGATTGGAGGAGCATTTTCTACCGGAAAACTGGCGAGACGGATATGTTTGGGGAGCTGTTTCCGGATACGAAAGTACCTCAGATCTTCCAAAATCTCAGCGATTACGTCACCCATCGTCTCTCGTGCGTTTTCTCCAAAGTGCATGAGCGTCCGCTTCTATTGAAAAACCGAACGGGAACCCCATTGTTCCTCCTTTGCTTTGCCTCCGGAAATCCGAAGGGAGCGCCGATTGCGATCAACATCGCCCAACACATCATCAACCAATCTTCTTATGGCCAGTAGCTCAATTGAATGGACGGAACTGACGTGGAACCCGACTACCGGGTGCGACAAGGTCTCGGCGGGTTGCAAGTTCTGTTACGCGGAGGTGATGTCACGCAGACTCAAAGCGATGGGGCTCGAAAAGTATGCGGATGGCTTCAATATCCGCACGCATGAGAGTGCTTTGGCGGTTCCCTACAGTTGGAAGAAACCGGCGATGGTTTTCGTCAACTCAATGAGCGATCTCTTTCATGAGAAGGTGCCGCTGGATTTCATTCAGAAAGTTTTCAAGGTGATGAATGATTGTCCGCATTTGACCTTTCAAGTCCTCACCAAACGCAGTCGCCGACTGGCGGAAGTGGCCGGCCAACTTCGCTGGTCGCGCAATATCTGGATGGGCGTGAGCGTGGAAGATGAACGTGTGAAATCCCGCATCGATGATCTTCGCAACGTGCCTGCCGCAATCCGCTTTTTATCCTGCGAACCGTTAATCGGGGCGCTTCCGGAAATGGATTTGTCCGGGATTCACTGGGTGATCGTGGGAGGCGAAAGCGGTGCCAGGCCAAGACCGATGGAAAAGTCCTGGGTGACAGACATCCGTGATCAATGCAACCGCGCCGATGTCTCGTTCTTCTTCAAGCAATGGGGCGGCCGAAACAAAAAAGCCGCCGGGCGGGAACTGGAGGGAATGCTGCACGAGGGATTTCCGAGCCTCCCGTCCAGCCGGGAGCCGCGGCCGCTGTCCCGGATCCGGGAATAGCCGAATCAAGCGGGGATAGGTTCCGCTCCAAAGACGTTAACCGGGCCTGCACTCGCTTGGGGCGGCTTGGAGGGCGAGGCGGGCTTTTTCGGTTCGGACGAGGATGACGAGGAGTTGGCTGGCGCGGGTCATGGCCATGTAGATGCGGCGGGTATTGTCGCGTATGCGTTCTTCCCGTTCGCCGGAGGAGAGGGCGAAGTCTTCTTCGCGTTCGAAGAGGGTGTCGAGGCCGACCAGAAATACGACGGGGGCTTCGAGGCCGGTGCCGGCGTTCAGGCTGCAAACCTTTACTTTATTGGGGTGGAACGCTTGCTGGACATTGATCGCGTGATCGCCGTGACGGTTGATCGCCTGGATCAGGGGTTCCGTCATGGATCCGTCGGCGGCCAGCACGAGAACCCGCCCTGCGGGGAAACCTGTTTCGATGGCTTCCAGCACTTCGTTCGCCGTCCGGGTGATCAAATCCTGGGCGGCGTCGAGCTGGATGAAACGGGGCTCGGGACCGGCGGGAAGATTTTGCCAGTCGCCGGGTTCGGGAAGATTGATTTCCTCGTCATCTTCCGGGAGACGGCTGCGGTAGAAACGGGCGGCGAAGGTCAGGATCTGGCGGCTGTTTCGATACGATTGCTGGAGCTTCATGCTGCGTCCGCGAACGTCCAGTCCGCTTCCGCTCCAAGAGACGCGGCGTTTTAAAAATCCCTGGGTCGGATCGGCCGCCATGAAGAGCTGGCCTCCGTCCGGGCGGACCGCGCGTTTTACGATCTCGAACCAGACGGGCGCGAAAAACTGAGCTTCATCGATGAAGATGAAATCGTAGAGCGGCAGCTTGAGCTGACCCGCGTCGAGGAGTCGGAGGAACCGCAAAGGAATATTGGACCAGTCATCCGCGCCGCGCTCGATCAGCCACTCCTGGTATTCTTTGTAAATCGTGAAAATGTCGCGGCGCTGTCCTTCCTGCAGGGCGTGACCGCGCCCGGTGCGGGGAGCGGAAAGGTAATCGCGGAGGCTGGTAATGCCGTGATCTTTGATCCAGTCAATCTCTTCAAGAAGGAAATCCGTTGAGAAACCTCTTTTCGCGGTCGTACCCGATGCGGTGATACGGTCGATGGCATCGCGGCGTTCGCCGGGTTTAACCAGATCCCGCCAATGCTGCTTCATGCGGCGATGACACCATTGATAGAACGTGCCCCATTCCGTGGAGGCGTCGCGGCAGAGGCGGAGGAATCGATCGCGCAAGTCTCCGTTGAGAGGCCGGTTGTGGGTGAGAATGAGCAGGCGGGAATTCGGGTGGAGCCGGGCGAGGATCATCGCGCGATACAGGAGCACGAGCGATTTTCCGCTGCCCGCGACTCCGGTGACAAGCCGTGTCCGGATCGCGGATACGGCTTCCTCGGCGTCGGGTGAGAGGGCAAGGTCGAGTTTCACCACCATTTCCTGATCGAGATCGAGCAGGTCGCGGGTCAGCCCGGCTTCGATTTCGCGGCGGGGTTTGAGCCGTCCGACCATGGCGGATGGAATGCGAATTTCTGGAGAAAATCGCTGGCGCAGAATCTGGATCAGCGGCGATGCGGGATCTTCGCCGGCGGCTTGCCGGGAGAACAGATCATGGAGAGCGGCGGGCGAAAGTTTTTCTTTTCCCCAGAAATGGAACCCGTCAGACGGACGAATCTGGCGGATGCGGTCGAGGGTGGTCTGGGGGACATTGGGAAAGAGAATCGCCCGTTCGAGCGAATTCACCGGCTGGTCGGAGAGTCCCAGCTCGCGAGCGACCTCGCGGGAAAATTGATCGAGGATGCTCATCTCGTGAAGCCCGAAGCTGGCCGGGGTCAACTCCTCATCGGAGGCGAAGAGGCCGCCTTGAACGACGCCCTCCGCTGCATCCGCGGAGATGGAGGAGACCGACAGGACGAACGCGTTTCGCTGCTGGTAAATGACCAGGAATTCCGGCCGCACATCGTCGGTCATGGGAAGCGAGAGCCAGCAGACGCAGTCGTCGCCGGGAATCTGTTTGAGGCGCCGAAATACGGTGGCGACTTCCGGGCTGACTTTGCCGACCGGTTGGCTGGGAATCATTCGGGCCATGCGATTTCCTCCCGCGGGGGACAGGCTTCGCCGGCTCGGCCGGCCCCGCTGGCGCTGTTCCAGGAAAAGACGGCGGATCGATCCTTCAACGATTGAAGAAGGGCTTTTTGCTCGTCGAAGCTCGCGTCGATGCAGTCGGTGGCGAGGAACGCGCGGCTGGCGATCAAGATGAACTTGGATCGGGCGCGGGTGGCGGTGACGTTGAGCCGCTGCGGCTGGTAGAGAAAGTTGCGAAGATTGAGAATAAACAGGGGATCGGAGGCGGTGAGAGAGCAGAGAATCATTTCGCGTTCCTGCCCCTGCATGCGTTCGACCGTGTCGATCGTGCATGGATGGACTTCTTCGGGGGGAATCCGTCCGCGGCTGCGCAGGAGTTGACGGATCTGGCGGGCCTGGCGCCGGAATGGGGTAACGACACCGACATCGGCAAGCGAGAGGCCGCAGCGATACACCTCCTCCAGAAGCTCCGTGACAAGCAGAGCCTCTTCGAGGGAGCGGGTTTTACAATCGCCCTCCGGCATTTCGAGGTAAACAAGCGGCGATGCGGGATCCAGAATGGCTGGGTGGGCGATCGGCGTGTTTTGCAAAGGGAGGCGCCGGCCGGCGTTGTTTTCGTGGGGGGCGAGGTTGCCGCTGTAAAACGCTTCGGCGGGCCAGGCGGTTAACGCGCGATTGAGGCGGTAGGTGGTGGTGAGCATCGCCTCGGGATTGCCGCGCCCGCGAAGGCGTCCAAAGATGGAATAATGATGGGCCTGGTCCGCGTCGACGGTTTGGAGCACGGGCGGCAGTTGCTTGTCGTCCCCAAAAAATAAATACGTTCGCCCGCTCAACATTCCCATGACGGCGAGGGGAAGGGTGACCTGACTGGCTTCGTCGAAAATCACCGTGTCGAACTCGACATTTCGCAAACGTTGCGACCGGAGGGCAAACGGAGTGGCTCCGATGACATAAGCCGAGGCGGAGTTGGCGAAAGGGAGTTCGGCGAAGTTTTCGTGCTGGGGGACGCGGAGGTCGGGGTCGTAGATCCGCCAGCCGACTTTGGCGACGGGGCAATCGGGCTGGGAGGCGTGGATCGCGTTGAGGGCGTTGTGAATCGCCCGATGGGTGAAACTGGTGACGAGGATCCGCTCGCCGCGGGCGGCGCGTTGTTTGACAACTTGGGCGAGGGCGCGGGTTTTGCCTGTCCCCGGCGGTCCCTGGACAAGGCTGCAAATGTCGGTCGAAACAGCGGTGGCGACAGCCTCGGCCTGGGAGTCATCGTGTCCGGACTGCAGGGCCGCCTCGCAACTTTCATCAAACTCGGTCAAGTCCACCTGTGACGGCAGTTCTCCGGCGATAAGCGGAAGGATGCGTTCGCGTCCGATGGCGGACTGACTGAGGGCTTCAATCGCGTTGCGGTAGATCTTTTCAAGATCGATGAAGTTACTATCAAGAACCCATTCGCCCTCAAGATCGACGTGCTGCCCCGGCTGCTGGAGGCGCAGGAAGAGACGGTCGTCGGTCTCGCGATAGATGGTCACGTCAATTCCGCCGTCGGCCCCGGGATTGCCGCGATTGAGCAAGAGAAGGTCGTCTTCGCGGAAGTCGGAGTAGTTATGTTGCAGGCTGCATTCGAGGATGCCGTCTTCGCGCCGGGCGATGATTCGGAGACCGGAGATGCATTTCCCCCGTTTTACGCGTTCCCGGATCGGCAGCGCCCAGCCCTCACGATGCGCCTTCCGCTGGGCCGTGCACTCTTCCGTGACGAGACGGAGCAGTTCGTTTTGCAAAGCGCGGAGCTGAGAGGAGTCGGCGTCGGAATGGCTCATCAGGGATGCGGGCAAATTCGCGGGCTCAGGCCGACGGAGGCGAAGCCGGTCATACGCGGGCGAAACGAAGTGCTCGCGGGAGAACGAAGCGGATGGACGCGAGGCCGGGATTGCGGAGCCGCGCAATCGAAAATCTTTCCAGATAAAGTCATTACACGGGTGAGTTTAAACGATAGTTGCGAAGATCGCGGTTGAAAGGCAAGAGCCTTCCGCGGAGGCGGCAATGCCGTCGATTTTCGCGGCGATTCAGCTTTTCATTGTGCGGTTTCTCTGTTGCATCAAGTGCGCCAGCGGGGAGCGCGTTTCCGTGTTGACTCAAGCCTTGATCGCCAAGGCGGGGCGGCGTAGCGTCCCACCTGCGCCATGAAAAAATTTCTTCTAGCCCTGGACCTGGGTACGACCCGTTCGCGTGCGCTCGTTTTCGATGCGAAAGGAACGGTCGTTTCGGTGGCGCGAAAGGCCCTTTCACGGACGACACCACGCGCCAGCTGGGTCGAGCATGATCCGGAGGAAATCTGGTCGTCTCAGTGCGAAGTTGCGATGGAAGCGTTGGCGGAGGCCGGATTGCAAGGAAAGGAGATCGCTGCAATTGGCATCACCAATCAGCGCGAAACCACCCTTGTGTGGGAACGGGCAACCGGACGCGCGATTTCACCGGCTATTGGCTGGCAGGACCGGCGGACAGAGGAAATTTGCGAGCGCCTGCGGGCGGCGGGGCACGATGACATCGTCCGTTCGCGAACCGGTCTCGTTATCGATTCGTATTTCTCCGCTCCCAAGATACGCTGGATTCTCGACAACATCGACGGCGCGCGCGATCGAGCCGATCGGGGGGATTTGGCTTTTGGGACGGTCGATGCCTGGCTGCTCTGGAAATTGACGGGCGGAAAGGTTCACGCCACTGACATTACCAATGCTTCCCGGACGCTTCTGTACAACATCGACGAGCAGCGCTGGGACCCGATGTTATGCGAATTGTTTGCTATCCCCCAGGCGCTGCTGCCGGAGGTGCGGGCGAGCAGTGACGCGTATGGGACAGTAGCCAATGGAGGCCCGCTTGACGGCGTGCCCGTGGCAGGAATCGCGGGCGATCAGCATGCGGCGCTCTTCGGCCAGGCCTGCACACAATCCGGCATGGCGAAGGCGACGTTTGGAACAGGTTGTTTCGTGCTCATGAATACCGGCGAGACGCCGGTGATGTCGGACAACAACCTTCTGACGACGGTCGCGTGGAAGATCGGAGACCAGACCGAATACGCACTGGAAGGAAGTATTCTGAGCGCCGGGACCATTGTGCAGTGGCTTCGAAACGGACTTGGCCTTATCCGGGACGTCAGTGACATTGAGGCGTTCGCCGCGCGCGTCAGTGACACGGGCGGCCTGACGCTCGTTCCGGCGGATGCCGGGCTGGGGGCGCCGTATTGGAATTCCCAGGTGCGAGGCACCATGATCGGCTTTACGGATGCGACGACGGCTGCCCATGTAGCGAGAGCGGCGCTGGAGGCGATCGCGTTTCAAACCGTTGACGTCCTGCACGCGATGGAGGCCGATTCGGCAATCGTCCTCAAGGAGCTCCGTGTTGACGGTCCAGCGGCGAGGAACGACCTGTTGATGCAAATCCAGAGCGATCTGCTGCAAAACCGCGTGGCGCGGCCGAAGGTATCCGAAACCAAAGCGCTGGGCGCGGCAGCGCTTGCCGGGCTCGCGGTCGGGTTTTGGGACGGGATTGACGAGATCGGCAAACGCTGGGATCTTGATCGCCTGTTTGAGCCGCAACTTTCGCCGGCGGAAGCAAGCGCGGCGCGTCAGCGATGGTCCGACGCGCTCGATCGCGCCACCGATTGAGTTCCGGAAGTTCGCGGCCGGTAACGCTTCAGCGCCTTCCGTCCGCAGGGCTCGACCACGGAGAGTCAACCTGCGCCGCCTAAATCAAACGTGGCGTAAGGCTCCGAGCTTGCAGGGGTCGAAAGCGCAAAAGGTTTACGGGCTCAGGCGGCTTTCATCGCCGGACCAGACGCAGAGGCATTTGGCGGGCGCTCCATTTGCGCTTAAGACGCGCGGGTTCTCGCTGGTCGTCAGGTAGACGGCGTCGCCCGCGGCCAGCTCGCAGTTTTCGTCGCCGCTTTTGACCCTGACCGCTCCATCGACGACGTAGAGGAAAAATTCACCGTTTCGCGGAGGGAGGGTTCCTCCCTTGGCACCCGAAAGGACTTCGAGCAGAACGGGCTCAAACCGCTTTTGGTGCCGCGTCGGCGCGAGTGAGCGGCACTCGAGCTTTCCCTTGGGGCCGCCGGTGCAGGGAAAATTTTCGTCGCCGCGCACGACGATCATTGGCCGCTCGTCGTCCATCCCGGCAACCAGCTCCGATAAGGTCACTCCCAAGGCTTCGGCGATCCGGCTCAGCGCGGCGAGCGAGGGAGTCACCCGGCAATTCTCGACCTTTGAGAGCACGCTTTGGGTCAGCTGGGTGCGATCGGCGAGCTGCTCGAGAGTCAGCATCCGTTTCTTGCGAATTTCGCGTATCCGTTGCGCGAGGAAGGGAAGGTTCATGCCGGCAAAAAATCACGGAAGGGAGATCGGGCGGCGACAAGGCGGCCGGCCGGGTCAAAACACGAATTCTGGCGCTCGCCGACCATTATGCGTATTTGTAATAAAAGCTTTCTTGACGGGAATATGACATTGGGCCTACATTCTGGCTGACGGTTCACTGTGATGACAAGCATCCCCAACGTAGCCTTTGCTGTGGTTTCTTTGCAATGCCGATCTCCGCGCCTGAAGGGGGAAGAATCAACGTCTCTCGTTGCGGAGGTGATCCGGGAATGATCGCGGAGATCAGTTCAGGAGGAGACTTTGCTTTCTTCACGATTCTCGCGGGCGTCGCGCTGATTCTGTTTGGCGCGCGTTTTTTGCGAAAAGGCCTGGATCGGCTGTTCGGCCAGCGGCTGGTCGAATGGCTCCATGACATGACCGCCCACCGGCTGCGAGCTTTCGCGGCGGGAGTATGCATCGCGACGGTGGCGCCCTCCTCGACAACGCTGGCGCTCGTGACCGTTCGGATGTTGCGAACCGGAAACCTGACCGCCGATCGGATGCTCGCGGTCTTCCTCGGCGCGAACATCGGGATGACGGTGATGGTCCAGATGCTGGCGTTCAAAGCGTCCAACGCGTTCGCGGTCTTCCTGGTCGCCGGGATTATCGCCTTTCAATTTCTGAAGCGCGACGTCTTTCGCGGTGTCGGCCAATGTCTCCTCGCGCTCGGGTTTATTTTCCTTGGCATCTCGGTGATCTCGGAGACGGCGGGTACCATTCCGGCGGACGGCGCCTTTGGTCAGATTTTGACGATTTTGAAGGACTATCCGTTCGTGCTCATCCTGGCATCCGCGATCCTCGCGTTCGCGTTGCAAAGTTCGACGGCGGCAATCGGTCTCGCGATCGCGCTCGCCCAGGGCGGGATCGGCGGCCTCGAGTTTCTCGTTCCCGTCGTGCTCGGAGCGAATCTCGGTGTCGCCTGCACGGCGCTGGTGGCCGGATGGCCGACGCTGGAAGGACGCCGGCTCGGGGGCGCGAACCTGATACTGAAAGCGACGGTGGCGGGGGTGCTCTTCGTCGGTCTCGAGCAACTGCTGGAGTTATGGGGAATGACTCCTGGACACGCTTCGCGGCAGGCGGCGAATTTTCACACCGCGTTCAACGTAGCCGTCGCGCTGCTCGGATTGCCGCTGGTCAACAAGCTCTATCGATTTGTCGAGACAACCTTAGCGCCCTCCGAGGCCGCCGCGGACAGTGCCCGCCTCAAGGGGCGGCCCGAGAACTTTCTCGATGACGCGGCCCTTGAGAGCCCGTCGATGGCGCTGGCCAACGCGACGCGGCAGACACTGCTGATGGCCGAGGAGGTTCGAACGATGCTCGAAAATTTCCTCGTCTGCTTTTCAACCGGCAATGTCGATCTGGCACGGCAGTTGCAGGCGAAGGATGATGAGATCGACGAGATGAACAACGACATCAAGCGCTACCTCAGCCGCTTGAGTGAAGAGTCGATGGGCGGGCGCGACAGCCGTTTGCAATTCGCCTTGATGAGCTTCACGAGCGACCTTGAAGCGATCGCGGATATTGTCGACCGGAATCTCTGTTATCAGATTGTGAAAAAGGAAGGCCACGGCGAACACCTGGCCGAGGGCGACGCGGACAGGCTTCACCTGTTCTTTAACCTGATCCTTCGACGCTTTGACCTTGCGATCAACACCCTGGCAACCCGGAGCAAGCAGCTCGCCGCTGATTTGCTGGGCGACAAGGAGGAGGCAAAGGAAATGTTTCTGCGCCTGCAGGCGGAGCATTACGCGGCCCTTCGTCAGCATCAGCCGGGCAGTCTCGACGGCAGTTCCTACTTTCTTGATATGTTAAACGGCCTCCGCCGGATCAGCGGACATTTAACGGCGATTGGCTATCATTTTCGCGACGAATCCGCGACCTCTGGATCCGCGGCGCAAGAAACGAAGCCGGAATCCGTGGAACAAACCCGGCACGAACCGGAGACCGGCTCCGGCAGAGCGCCCGTGTGAAGCCCAGAAGGTTTGCCGCGGAATCCCATGATCAGGTCAAAGACTTTGGAAAAAATGCAACGTGACGAACAGTTGGAGCGATTGAAGCAGGAAGGCGATCCGTGGGATTTCCTCATTATCGGCGGCGGCGCCACCGGACTCGGCAGCGCTGTTGAAGCGGCCTCGCGCGGGTATCGAGTTGTTTTGGTGGAGCAGCACGATTTCGCCAAGGGAACTTCGAGCCGCAGCACCAAACTGCTCCACGGCGGAGTTCGATATTTAAAAAATGGTGACATCTCTCTGGTGCGAAGCGCTTTGCGTGAACGCGGATTCGCCTGCCGCAACGCCCCGCACCTCAGCCGCGCGCTGGGCTTTATCATTCCCGCCTACAAGTGGCACGATAAACTTTTCTACGGGGCGGGCCTCACGCTGTACGACCGTCTTTCCGGCCGGCTCAGCCTCGGACATTCATCCCTTCTCTCCCGAAAGGAGACACTTTGCCGACTGCCCGGCGTGAACGGGGAGGGACTCCGCGGCGGAATTCGTTACACGGATGGACAGTTTGACGACGCGCGGATGGCGGTGTCGCTGGTCCGGACGGCTGTTGTGCGAGGCGCGGTTGCGCTGAATTACGCGCGGGTGACCGGGCTTATTATGGAAGGAAACCGCGTTCGCGGAGCGCGTGTTCGGGATGAGGAAACCGGCGAGGAACTCGCGATTCGGGCGCGGTGCGTGATCAACGCCGCGGGCGTCTTCTCAGACCGTATCCGTACGATGGAGACACCTGATGAGAAGCCGATGCTGGTGGCAAGCCAAGGGAGTCATCTGGTTCTGCCGCGACGCTTCCTCCCGGGGAGCGAGGCGCTGATGGTCCCGAAAACGGACGACGGCCGGGTGTTGTTCGCTCTCCCGTGGCAGAATCGGGTTGTGGTCGGCACGACCGATCTGCCGGTCGAGGAGCCGAGCCTGGAACCGCGTCCACTGGAGCAAGAAATCGAATTCCTTTTAACGCACGCGGCCAGGTATCTCGGTGAGACGCCGGGGCCGGACGATGTTTGCAGCGCCTTTTCGGGACTGCGGCCATTGATCAAGGTGAGCGGCGGCAAGTCGACGGCGGCGCTTTCGCGCGACCATACGATCGTCGTGTCGAATGGCGGACTCGTCACCGTCCTCGGAGGGAAATGGACCACTTACCGGTTAATGGGGGAAGACGCGGTCAACCAGGCGGAAACGGTGGCTGATGTCGCACACCGTCCGAGCTTGACGCGCGATCTGCGCCTGCACGGATCGCCGGAGACGGCGTTGCCGGATGACGATCCTTTTGCCGTTTACGGGATGGAAGCGCCGAAGCTGCGAGAACTGATCGCGCGGCAGCCGGAGCTTGGCAAACCGCTCCATCCTCGGCTGGACGCGTGGGCGGTTCAGGTTGTGTGGGCGGCGCGTTATGAAATGGCGCGATCGGTCGAGGATGTTCTTGCCCGGCGGACGCGGGCGCTTTTGCAAGACGCCGCGGCCTCGACGGAAGTCGCACCTGAAGTCGCACGGCTGCTCGCGGCCGAACTGCACCGGGATTCGGCTTGGGAAGCCGCACAGGTGCGAGAGTTCCGGAATTTGGCGAGCGGCTATCTTCTCGCGCCTGTGCCCATGAACTCCCAAGGGGGCGGAGGAGAAAGCGGATCGAAGGAAAAGGCGCGAATCGCACATTCGGCGCGGCGCGCAATAGAAGATAAAAGCGCGGGCTGAAAATGTCGCATTTTGTTGCCAGCAATCGCAGGTGGATTTTCGGGGCGCTCCTCATCGCCCTGGCTGGCGTCTTTTTTTTCGCCACATCCAATCCGCTCGATGCGGGTGCGGCGCCTCCCGTGCTTGAAGTTCTGAACGATGGAACGGGACAGTGGCAGTTGCGCTGGAAAACGAATCCGGGATTTCAATACGAGTTGCAGCAATCGGAGAACTTGTGCGACTGGACCGTTGCGGCGGGAGCGCCGTACGAGGCGACCGGAGAGATGCTGGCGATTGATTTGCTTCCCGCCGGGCAGCGAGGCTTCTACCGGGTGCTGGATTTAGGCCCGATCAAATTGGACCGGGAGGTGGAGGTTTACTTCTCGGTGCCTGGGCCGACCGGCGCTGAGGAAGATTTGACGCTTGAGGAGAAAGTAAAGGAACTGCTCGCGCTCGCAAAGCCGGGATCGGAAGTTCTCGCCGCCGTTTACACGTGGAGTCGAACCACGATGGCGGACGCGTTCATCGAGGCGTATCAGCGCGGGGTCGACGTTCGGCTGATCATCGGAAGCGACTATCCGGCGGTGACGAAACTCCAGCAGTCGCTTCGGTCCGGCCGGGTGTTGGTTTGCCGCGACGCGGAAGGAACGCCGAACGGCTGTCACGGCGGGCGGATCAACCACAACAAATTCTTCCTGTTTTCCGAACTCGCGGACGGTTCGCGCGACGTCGTTGTGCAGTCATCCGCCAACCTGACGTTCACGCAGATCCGGTTCGCGAACAACATGGTGATCATCCGGAACGACACCGGCCTCTATAACGATTACCACATGTATTGGAATGATCTCTACCGGGAGCGGGACGATCTCGACTATTACCGGGAAGGGGAAGATGACGGTTTCGTCCAGGCGTACTTCTTTCCCCGGTCGGAAGGGAACGGATCCACGGGGGAGAACGACACGGTCGTCGAAATTCTCGACGAACTCGGGGTCGGCCCCGAGGGGCAAATTCATGTGGCGATGGCGTTCTGGAGCAATGCGCGGGTCGCGATCGCGAACCGGCTGGCGGCTCTCGACAGCGCGGGCACCGAAGTTCGCGTGATTCTGAATGCGGAAGAAGCGGGTGCCAATGTTGTCGCCGCACTTGTCGGAGGCGGGGTTGAAGTCATTCATTTCCCGTTTGTTCACTCCAAATACCTGCTTGTCGACCACGGGATCGGACGCCTGCGGGAGCGGCTTGTTTTCACGGGGTCGCACAACTACACGAGCCCGGCCTTGCGATCGAATGACGAAGTCCTTCTGCGGCTGCGGGACGATGCGGTGTATGACGCGTTTTCAGCCGACTGGGAGGCGATGAGCGACCATCCGCGGGCGGGCCTGCTTTCTCAACGAATTCTGGAAGCAAGTGCGACAAGATTGTCACGGCAATGAGATATAAATGTAACCCGCGGCACTTATCGTATTCGCCGTCGCGAACGTCTGTGACGTCTGACATTCATTAAAAAAAGAAGTTGACACAAAATATAGAAAAAATTCTTTTAGGTAAAGTTCTTCGCACCCGATAACAAAACCCTAACTAAGCGCCTTGCGCGAATCCAACCATGACCAAGTTGCTCACTGACGCGCCCCGCACGGGCCTCCCGCACTCGCTCCTCCGGCACCCTGTTTCCGCCTTTCGCAATCTGCTGTTTGCGATGGCCTTGGGAGCCTTTTTCACCGCGGCTTCCCTGGAGGCCGACACGATTCTTCGTTACAGTCTCGAAGGTCAGGGCGGCACGCAGCCAGTCACACCCCCAACGGAAGTCGCGGAAGGTTTATCCGCTGAGGGAATCATTCGCGGGGCCGGAATTGATCCTTACGATCTCGGCCGCGGGATGTCCTCGGACAATTGGTTAACCATCCCCGACGGCGAGGACGGCAGGCAGATGGCCATCGATGAGGAGGAATATTACGAGTTCAGTTTCACCGTCGCGCCCGGTTATGTGGCATCGCTCGACGGCCTCGTTCATTCGCTGCGCCGTTCGGCGCACAACGGCCCGATGTATTTTGAATGGCAATACAGTTTCGACGGTTTTGCCACCCCGGGCCACACCATTGTTCCGCAAGGACCGATCTGGGATATGCTGGGCTGGACGGAAAGCTACTTCTACTATCGCGGCCGCGGTTCCGGATCGGGCGGGATTGCGGAGAATTACAACTACATGCTGGGGGATGTCGCCGGGCAGGGCGAGGGGAACGAAATGCCGACTTTTGTTCTGTCTGGGATCGAAGATCTTCAAAACATTCCAGGCGGAACGAAGGTCACTTTTCGCCTTTATGCATGGGGTAACGCGAGCACGGTCGCGACCAATACGACAGCTTTAGGGCGGGAGAATGCCAACCAGATCGGAGGACCGCTGATCACGGGCACCGTGATCGTCGATCCAGATCTGGGCGATCAGTTGCCGCTGCAGATAATTTCCGAGATCGAGGGCCCCAATCCGGCGCCGGGTCTGCATACCTTCCAGGCGGGAAGTGTGGTTCATGCAACGGCTCCCGAAGTGGTCGCGGAGTCCGCTGACATTCGGAATGCCCTCCTTGGCTGGAGCGGAACGGGATCGGTAACCGCGGAGGGGACGGGGAGTGAGACAACATTCACGCTAAACGAAGCGTCCACGCTTGAGTGGCGCTGGCAGAAAGAGCACCGGCTGTCCGCCGCGGTCAATGGTTCCGGGACCGTGGAAATTTCCACCGCGGAACGCCGCCCGCTGCTCGGCTGGGATTTTTCAGGATATCGGGTTCCGCCAGCGGACCGGGTTCCCCCCGTGGAAGGAGAGCTTGGTCCTGGCGAACTCTCGAATATGAACGGTGTGCCGACATCGACTGTTGCACCAGACATGCTTCCCTCAGTCCTGCGCCGCACACCGGTGTATGACGAGGATACGGAAGAGGGCCTGCGCCCGGCGGATCTTTCCGCGGGTGGATTGAGCGCAAGCATGTGGCGGCATACACCGAACCTGGCTTCCGCGATTCAGCGCGACAAATATTTCGAATTCAAAGTGCAGCCGGTTCCGGGGGAATCGGTGGCGCTCAATTCGCTGTATTTTAATTATCGTTACACTGAGACAGGGCCGCACAGCATCGCTCTGCTCTACAGTCTCGATGATTTTGCCACCTATGAGATTATCGAATCCGTCCGCATTCAGGATCAGGCGTCGGGAACGGTGATTACCGACCGGACGATTTTATTTCCCCCGCATCCGGAACTGCAGAACGTGACCGGTGAGATAACCTTCCGTCTGTACGCCTGGGGCGGAACCGGGAGCGGTGTAGGAACGATTGCATTCCGCAATTCCCTGGGCGCGGGCTTCGACGATATGGTCCTTTACGGAGGCAGTTCCGAGGTGACGGAGATCGAAAGCGCGGGAGAACTCTGGCTGGAACCGACGGCTCTCTTCAACATTGAGGCGATTCCTGACGCCGGGAGCATCTTCACTGGCTGGAGCGGCGATCTCCACAGCAATACCGCCAATCTTCGCGGGATGGACATGCGTCAGCCGCTTACGGCTGTGGCGAATTTCGCCGCCGACTCGGATGCGGATGGTCTGCCTGACGATTGGGAAATCGAGTATTTTGGCGACCTCAGCCGCGGTCCGTCCGACGATGACGATGGAGACGGCTTTACCCATCTAGAAGAATATCGTCGCGGAACCGATCCGGCACATGCGGATGAACTATTCGCGGCGGGTGAAGTTCCTTTGTCGATTTGGGAAAACGCGCAGCGGGATCCAATCCTCGCGGGCGGCTTTATCATTCGCGATTTCGGCAGCGGTTTCCGGGGCGCCTGGGAAGGCAGCAACGACAGCCGCAGCGCGCAGGATCCGTTTCATCCGGACGGCGTGCCCGTGCCTGTTGTCAATAACGTCAGTTTTGACGGCCCGACAATGGTCGTTCGCGCGGACAGCTGGGAGCCGGGATGGGACGACGCGGCCGTCGAGATTGTGTTCTCGGCGGGTGATAATGATGGAAACACCTTCTTTTTCCGCTATCAGGATGAATTGAACTGGTACCGGGTCGCGATCGCGGGCGAGGTCAGCAACGCCGACACCCGGCCGCTGCAGGCGATCTCGATCCAGAAAAGAATCGACGGTGTTTACTCAGCGCTCGTTCTTCCGGAGGGACCCTTCACGGATCCGGCCGATGTGCAAGGGTATAAGCGGATGCGCGTCCGCTTCACACCGCGGATGGACGGCGGTGTGCCAAAGATTGATGTTGCGGTCTCCGGCTGGGAGCAGACGAGCGGCAGCTGGCAGACGGCATCGTTCGGGCATCGCGAGTTCACGATCGACGACGAGCTGGGATCCGGCCGCGCCGGCTTCGGCACGTGGGCGCAGGGCGGCTTTGCGGAAAACACCGACTGGAATCCGGTGAACGCCGGAACGCTGTTCGAATCGTTCAAGGTCATCTTGGATGGCACGGTTGTCCTCGATGAAGACTGGAGCTCGGCTCCGGAGCCGGACGAGTTTCCGGTCGGCTGGGAGAATCCGTTCGACGGGCATCCCGAACTGGGAGGTGACTGGTATGTCAGCGCCCACGGTTCGATTGCGGAAGCGAGCAATCAAGGGCAGGCGACGAGCGGCAGTTCCTCCAGTCATGCTGGGGACGCCGACGGACCGACATTGCTTGCGCCCGGGGCGGGTTTGGCCGGGTATCTTATCGAATTCGGAATCCATCCGTTTGATCACGGCGCGAATGGCATCGTGTTCGACTACGTGGATAATAACAACTATGGACGTATTTTATTCGCGAATACCATTCCGGGTTTTGACGGGAGCATTCCTTCTGGAGTTGCCGTCAGCAGGAAGCAGAACGGCGTTTGGACGGATGTTCTGATCGGCGACACCGGCTTCGTATACCGTCCGGGACAGCCGTTCCAAGTCAGCCTGATGCGGTCCGGGCAAAGGTATGTGATGACGGCCTTCGAAGTCGATAACCCCGGTAGTCATCACCGCTGGGAGTGGACTGACTCCATGGCACCCTCGGGCGGCGGTCGCTACGGTTTCACCAGCTGGCAGAGTGCTGACGCGCACTTCCTGTCGGTGGAAGTCTATGGTGTGGCCGGCGGCGTGGGCGGCGATCTCACCGTCACTGCGATCGAGAAGGTTGGGGAGACGATCGTATTGACCGTCGATAACCCGTCGGGCGAGCCGTACAATGTGGAGCGTTGTTTTGACCTGACAGACGGGAGTTGGGAAACGGTCGATACGGATCGGACGGATACGACATGGAGCGGACCGATTCCGGCTGGCGCCCAGCGTGTGTTCTGGCGATTGACTCGATAATCAACCGAGACGGCATACCCGTTCAGACGGAGGAAATGAAATGCGACAACCCAAGATAAAATCGCAGCATTCGAAATGGATTGCCCCGCCGCTTATTGACCGGGCGGCGGGGGGTAAACAAGCTCATCGGGGTTTTACCCTGATCGAACTTTTGACCGTTATTGCCATCATCGGCATCCTCGCGGCGATTCTTATCCCGGTAACGGCACAGGTCCGTGAATCAACGCGACGAGCGAGCTGTCAGAGCAATATCCGCCAGCAGCTCCTTGCTATGTTTCTGTTCGCGGAAGATCGCGCGGGAATCGTGAAGGATGACGCGCCTCCGGGAGCGACGCCGCAGAATACCGGATTCTGGTACGTGCTCACCGCAAGCAACGATAACGCGCCGTTGGACTTGTATCCGGAATATACGGACGATTATAATATTTTCCTCTGTCCCAGCACCAAGAACATTATCCGGCCGGATGAGATGAATCGTCAGGGCCAGTTGAATGATTTGTTTATTAACGCGAAGAACGCGGCGGATTCCAGCGGAGGGCACAGCTACGAGTACCTGGGTATTTATGGAACGAAAGAAATGCAGGGAATTGTGAAGACTCCTGTCACGGTCTCCGGTTTGGAAACCTTCACCGTTCTTGTTTTTGATGGTGACGATGACGGCTTGGAGAACTGTCCCGATGAGACGAATAATCACGGGCGTGACGGCTGGAACTGGGGCTTTGCCGATGGACATGTGGAATGGGTGTCCCGGGAGCGCAGCAACGAGGTTTCCGACCGCAGCTTCCACAGCGCGACCCGCTGTCCATGATGGCCGTGTTTCGCGCGTTGGAACGGCGGAGGCGAATTGCGGGGCGGGGCGCGATGAGGGCGAAACCCTTCGCTGTTTTACTGATTGCTTCGGCTGTGTTGTCCGGGTGCGGCGGACGAGGCGGTGCGTTGTGGCGATTCGAAACCGGCGATCGGGTGGAATCGACGGCCGCTGTGGCTCCCGACGGGACGATCTATTTCGGGTCGAACGATGACAGGCTCATCGCGGTCGGTCCGAACGGCGTCGAGCAGTGGGCTTTTCAGACGGAGTTTCCCGTTGCTGGAGCTCCCGCTGTCGGCGCTGACGGGACGGTCTATTTCGGCGGGACGGATTATTTTTTGCGGGCTGTTTCCGCCGCGGGTTCGGAGCAATGGAGCTTTGAGGCTGACAGCGAGCTGAACGGAGCGGTGGTTCTCGATCCCGAAGGCAATGTCTACGTCGCGTCGAGCCGAGGAATGCTGTATTCATTTTCTCCTGACGGAAGCTTGCGGTGGAGTTTTGCTCTGGATGGCGCGGCTCGGGCATCTCCATCCGTGTTCGGAAGCGAGGCGGTGGTCATCGCTTCGACTGGGGGAACCGTTTATTCGTTCCAACTGAATGGAGGGGCAAGATGGCGGCTAAGTCTGGGGACCCCGACTTGGTCGACGGCGGCATTCGATGAAAGCGGAACCGCTTATCTAGGAGGACTGGACGGCGTTCTTCGCGCAATTGATCGCAACGGCCGGGAACGCTGGCGCTTCGACGCGGGCGAACCGATCGTCACCTCGCCGGTGATCGGGCCGGATGGAACGATAGTTTTTGGCGTCAAAGAACAGCAGGTTTTTGCTCTGGACCTCGACGGGGCTCTTCGGTGGCAGCTCAAGATAGAAGGGGTCATGGCCTCTGCGGCTGCGATTGACGCGGAAGGCAACAGCTATTTTGGCACGGAGACCGGGCGATTTTATGTCGTCGACCCGGACGGGACGGTTCTTGAGAAGAAGGTTCTTCCGACGGCGTTTTCTGCCGCGCCGGCCCTGGCTGACGGAAACCGAATTTACATTGGGGCACGAGATGCCTGTCTTTATGCATTTGAAACGCTCGGACCGCCAGCGGAGGGCCATTGGCCGGTGTTCCGCGGAACGGCCACCGGGCGTCCACAACCGGGAGGAGAGAGAGCGGCGCCGCATTGAGCGTTGACAGCGTGCGTTTGCGGCGCGGATGCTCTGAGCCCGAAATCTGTTTCTTTGCCGGAGATGCTCTCAAGACTTCACTGAGAATTCGGTAACTCAACGATGGACGCATTTATTTACTCCTATTTGGTTGGCGGAATCTGCTTTCTTGTCGGCTTGTATTACGCTTACCGGCACGGGTACCTTGGAACGAGCGGTGCCGGGTTACGGAATCTGGTGACCTGCCTTGTCGTACTGCTGGTTTACATGGTTTTGCAGGGATACCTGCAATACGGTCCGATGGAAGTCTTGCCGGCAGAGCCGTACGACGGAGGGGCGGATGAGGTGCTTGCGCGGAATGGTAAAGTGCGCGGCCAGGGAATTGACTACGTCATTGTCGCGCTTTATTTCGGGTTGATTCTCGTTGTGGGCACCTGGTTTGGACGCCGCCAAAAGACAACCAAAGATTTCTTTTTCGGCGGGCAGCGCTTCACCTGGTGGCTGATTGCTTTCAGTTTGGTGGCCTCAACCGTCGGATCCTACAGCTTTGTCAAGTACGCGGAGGTCGGATACAAATACGGGCTTTCAAGCACGCAGACCTACTGGAACGACTGGGTTTGGTTTCCCTTGCTGGCGTTTGGCTGGCTGCCGATCATTTACTTCTCAAGGATTGTGTCCATCCCCGAGTACTTTGGTCGGCGGTTTGGTCAAGGCGTTCGTGTATGGGCGACGATTTACCTGATGATTTACCTGGTCGGGTACGTTGGCGTGAATCTTTTCACGATGGGCAAGGTCGTAAACCTTCTCGCGGGCTGGCCGATTTGGGGATCGGCCTTGGTCGTGGCGGTTATTTCGGCGACCTACGTGACAGCTGGAGGGCAGACGAGCGTGATCATGACCGATCTGTTCCAAGGGATGATGTTGATGTTCGTCGGGATGCTGCTGCTTGTGCTCGGTGTCAATTACCTGGGAGGATTCGATATGTTTTGGGGTAATCTGCCGCGGGAAGCACGGCTGGCGTTCCCCAATTTTAATGAGGACGGCGGATTTCCGTCGGTCGGCATTTTCTGGCAGGACGCGATCGCGGGGTCGGCGATGTTCTATTTCTTGAACCAGGGCATGGTGATGCGCTTTCTAGCGGCAAAGTCGCTGAATGAGTGCCGCAAGGCGCTGGTGGCGACTGTCGTTGTTTTGATGTTCCTTGCGGCGGCCGTGGTTGCCTCGGGCGGATGGGTGGCCCGGGCATTTGTGAACGCGGGAATTCTCCCGGACACGATTGGCGCGGACGAAGCCTTTTTCATCGCGACGGATCTGCTGAGCCGACCGGGGATGTTCGGTCTGGTCCTGGCTGCGTTAACGGCGGCTTTGATGTCGACAGTGGACACCTTGATCACTGGTGTTTCCGCGGTTGTGGTAAACGACATTTACCGTCCGTATATCCGCCCGGATGCGACCGAACGGAATCTTCTGGGAGCGGCCCGGATCAGTGCGATCTCCGTGACGGTTCTCGGGGTTATTTTGGTGCCCGTTTTCATGCAGTATGATTCGATTTACGTCGCGCATGCCGCGTTCACCGCAGCGATCACGCCCCCGCTGGTTGTAACCGTTCTGCTCAGTGTCTTTTGGCGGCGATTCACGCGAACCGCTGCTCTGGCGACTCTCATCGGGGGAATGGGGGCAGTCGTCCTGTCTCTATTGGTTCCGGAGGTGGTGACGCCGTTCGCGCATGGGGTTCCGATGGGAGAGCCGAGCGATGGCATTCTGCCGGGAATGACTCAGCACAAGTTTATGCGAGCGTTTTACGGAATGGCGGTTTGCGCGGTGATTGGTGTCGGAGTGACTCTCTTCACACGTCCCGAGTCTGCTGAGCGGCAGCGGGGTCTTGTCTGGGGTACGATCTCGCACGCGCTTGCGGCTTACAAAGGGTCGCCTGGGCGGGAAGGGCGCGTCACGCGCACGACTGCTCTTCCGCGGCCCGTCGAAGCGCTTCCTGAGGCGCCTGCCGCGGCGGTGCCGCCCGTGCGAATCACGCGCGACGTGGCAGACAAGCTTGAAGCGCGGATAGGCGACCTCGTATACCTCACGGATTCCCGCTGGTGGACCGGGGGCCTTCATTCGGCGCACGCGGTGGTTGTTGAGATTGACGACTCAAACGAGGGTGTGCTGGTTGAGATGACTCCCGATACCTATGATAATGTCGTGACTCGCAGGCGAAAGAACGCCTTCATTCATATCGAACGATTGTATGAATCGGTTCCGAGCGAAGCCTCGTCGGCGGGTGCCATTGCGGCCGGAACATCTGACTCGGGCGGACGGTCCGAACTTTGATTTGGACACGCAAGGCTTCTTTCGAGAATCTATCCATCATTGCAACCGATTGTAATCGAAATCCTTTTTATGACCCAGCCATTCCTGACTGTAACTGTACTCCTCGCCGGCCTCAGCCTGGCGGCCTTTGGTATGAGTGCTGCTTCAGCCGAGCAGCGCAAGGTTGAGCCGACACCGCGCGTACAAGCGCTGCTCGAAGCGGATCGCCCGCTGGTGATCGCGCATCGCGGGTACAAGATGGCCGCTCCTGAGAATACCATTCCGTCGTTCGAGATGGCTCTGCTTGCCCATGCGGATCTCATTGAGCTCGATTACTACCACAGCGCGGATAACGTTCTCACGGTTTTTCACGACTCGACGCTCGACCGGACGACCGACGCGGTTGCCAAATGGAATGAAGCCAAAGTAACCCTGGCCGAAAAGACCTTCGCGGAGCTGCGCGAGCTGGATGCGGGTGCCTGGTTTCATCCGCGATTCGCAGGTGTTCAAATACCAACGGTCGACGAAGCGCTCGATGTGATCCAAGCGGGATCGGTCACGTTGATCGAACGGAAGGCGGGGGATCCCGCGGCACTGGTTGAACTTTTGGAGAAGAAGGGCATTCTCGGCGACGTTGTTGTGCAGGCCTTCGACTGGAGCTTCATCGCGGGATGCAACGAGGTCGCGCCTGGATTGGCTCTTGGCGCGCTGGGACCGATTCGCCGTCCGGATGGAACGGCTTATCCGCGGGATGAACGGTATTTAAACGCGATGTTTCTCGATCAGATTGAAAAGACGGGCGCCCGGATCGTTGGCTGGAACCGCCAAGTTACGCGGGAAGCGATCGATGACGCGCATCGGCGCGGTCTGCGGGTCTGGATCTACACGGTCAATGAACTCGATCTTGCTCTCGAACTGCTCGAGATGGGTGTCGATGGGCTGATTTCCGACAACCCGGCGATGGCTTGGAAGGCGATCGCGATTCATCAGGGCCAAAAGCAGAACCCGGTAGCGGCCGGGCGGTGATGAACTCCCATAAGTTGACGGGCGTCCGCCATCTGGCGCTCGATATGGACGGCACGATTTACAGTGGCCGAACCTTGTTTCCCTTCACCCGCGCGTTCCTCCAGAAACTGGACGAGCTCAGGATCGGATACACGTTTTTTACCAACAATTCCTCGAAAAGCGTCACCGATTATGTGACTCATTTGCGGGAGATGGGAATCGAGGCGTCGACGGATGCGATTCATACGTCGACACTCGCGACGATTGCGTATTTGAAGAGGCACTACGTCAGCAAAAAGCGCCTGTACCTCGTCGGCACGGCCGGCTTTATTTCGGAGTTTGAGGCGGCCGGTTTTGTTTCGTGCGACGAGGATCCCGAGCTTGTCGTGGTTGGTTTTGATCCGAATCTTGATTTCACACGACTCTGCCGGGCCGCCTATTGGATTGACCAGGGCAGAACATTTATCGCGTCGCATCCGGACCGGATTTGTCCGACCGACCAGCCAACCGTTTTGATCGATTGCGGGTCGGTCTGCGCCGCGTTGACCGCTGCGACGGGCCGGGTGCCCGACGCGGTGCCCGGAAAGCCGAATCGCGCGATGATTGAGGCGCTGCTGACGAGGCACGCGCTTCAGCCGGAGGAACTCGCGGTGGTCGGGGACCGGCTTTATACCGACGTCGCGATGGCGAGAGAGGTCGGCGCCGTCGGGGTGCTCGTGTTGACCGGGGAAACGACCCGGGACGAGGCGCAGGCCGCACGTCCGGGACCGGATATCGTGCTGGAGAGCATCGAGGAACTTGGAGAAAAGCTGGCGCGGAGATCTCAGGGTTGAAGTCGCTGTCTTACGTGCGAGAGAGGGATTGCTCCGGGCGCCGAAAGCGAGCAAGCTGATGGAGATTATGGCGTCTCGAATTCTTCTCGGGGTAAACATCGATCACTGCGCTACGGTGCGGCAGGCCCGTTACAGGGAAAGCGATCGGACATACGGTCAGATGGTGGAGCCGGACCCTGTTACATTCGCGCTGCTGGCTGAACGTGCGGGCGCGGACGGAATCACCGCGCACTTGCGGGAGGATCGGCGGCACATGCAGGATGAGGACATTCGGCGGTTGCGGGCGGCGATCGCGACGCGCCTGAATTTTGAGATGGCCTGCACGGACGAGATGGTGGCTTTTGCTCGGGAGATCGGTCCGGAAACGGTTTGTCTGGTTCCGGAGAATCGGGAGGAAGTAACGACGGAAGGGGGACTCGATGTCGCTGGGCAGCGTGATCGCGTGCGGCGGGTGATTGAAGCACTGATCGGAGCAGGGATTCAGGTGAGCCTTTTTATCGATCCGGTGCCGAGACAGATTGAAGCCGCCGCCGAAGTGGGGGCGCCTCTAGTTGAGTTGCACACGGGGGCGTATGCCAATGCCTGTTATACGGGGCGACGGACGGAGGAGTATGAGAAGCTGCGAGACGGAGCCGCGCTTGCCTGCGATCTTGGACTGACCGTTAACGCGGGCCACGGCATCAACTACATTAACGTGCGTGAGATTTGCGCATTGCCCGGGATACATGAATTGAATATCGGCCACAGCATCGTCAGTCGCGCGCTCTCCACGGGAATTGAGGAAGCAGTGCGTGAAATGCGGGCGCGAATGGTCCGGCCATGACGATTGCAATTCCGAAAGGAGGGTATCTCGTCGGTCTCGGAACCGATATTATTGAAGTTCCGAGAATTCGCCGTGTCTGCGAGCGCCAGGGCGAGCGGTTTTTGAAGCGGGTTTATACGGAGGAGGAATTGGAGTATTGCCTCGGCATGAAGCACCCGCACAAGCATCTCGCCGCGCGATTTGCCGCGAAGGAGGCGGTATCGAAAGCCTTTTCGACCGGGATCGGCGCGGAAGTCGGATGGAAGTCGATTTCCATCTATAAAGGAGCGCGTGGCGAGCCGCTGGTGCGGCTGGACGAGCGTGCGACATCCCTGCTCCACCAGCTTGGCGGAACACATGTTTGGGTCAGCCTGACGCATACGGAAGAGCTTGCGCAGGCGGTAGCGGCTCTCTTGCGCGAATAAAGACTGGTCCGCGGTCGACGGGTGCATCAGAGTCGACGAGCAGCGGGCTTGAATCCCATTCCGTGTTCGTTCCAGCGTTCGCTCAATCCAAGTCCCGGTCGAACAAGTCCTGTTCGTCCCAGCCGAGATAGTGGCCCAATTCATGGAGAAGGGTGATTCGCACCTCTTCTTCGAACGTCTCGGTGTCGCCGTCGGCGAAGTCCCAGATATTGTCGAGGAAGAGGATAATCTGCCCAGGCATCGGGGCGAGGCTTTCGCCTGCATCTTCGATGGATTCGCCAACGAAAAGACCGAGTGTGTCGGGCGTAATTCCTTCCGCGCGCATCGCGCGGGTCGGGCGTTTTTCGAACGTCAGCGGGACCTGTTCAGCAAGCTCGCGCAGTTCGGCCGGAAGGCTGGCGAGGCTTTCTTTAGCAACGGCTGCCGCGCGTTCGACCCGGCCTTCCCAATCACTCATCGAGCTCCGGGGTTCTCTTCGACTTTGACCGGCGTATCTTTGGCGTCTCTTTTGACGTTCGCCAGATAGTCGTTCTTGGTCTTCACGAGAATCCCGCCGAGCGCGATCAGGGCGATCAGGTTGGGCATGGCCATCATGCCATTGAGCGTGTCGGCGACGCCCCAGGCAAGTTTCAGCTCCATATTCGCGCCGATGTAGATGAATAGAATGAACAGGACTCGATACGGTGTAATAATCCGGCTGCCAAAGAGATATTCCCAGCTCTTTTCCCCATAGAAGCCCCACGTCAGCAGGGTCGTGTAGGCGAAGAGAATCAGTGCGAAAAGAACGATCATCCCTCCCGGCCCTGGAAGACCTTGAGTGAAGGCGTTACTGGCGAGTTCGGCCCCGGTCGTGCCATCGGTAAAGGCACCCGTCACGATGATAACGAGGCCAGTCATCGTTGCGACGATGATGGTATCGATAAAAACTTCCCACATCCCCCACATGCCTTGGCGAGCGGGGCTGTTGGCGGCTTGAGCGTGGACGATCGATGCGGCGCCGAGGCCGGCCTCATTGGAGAAAATGCCCCGGGCGATTCCAAATTTGATGGCTGATCCCACGGCTGCTCCCGTGAAACTGCCTGCGGCCGGATGCTCGTTAAAAGCGTAGTAGAAAATCTGTCTGAACGCGTCTGGAATCGCCGTGATGTGGGTCGCGAGAATGACAAGCGATCCGATGACATACACGATAACCATGAAGGGAACGATTCGTTCGGCAACGGCACCGAGACGTTTGATCCCGCCCATGGTCACCATTCCGACCAGCACGATCAGTGCAAGCCCGGTCACAAAGGTCGGGACTTTGAAATGCTCAAGTGCATGCGCCATCGTATTGGCTTGTACCATATTACCGATCCCGAGAGCGGCGAGCCCGGCAAGCAGTGCGTAAAGGACAGCGAGCCATTTCCACCTCGGGCCAAGGCCCCGCTCGATATAGTACATCACTCCGCCCGAAACGCGCCCGTCGGGGCCGATTTCCCGGTACTTAACCGCCAGGCTCGCCTCGGCGAACTTTGTCGCCATCCCGACCAGAGCAATCATCCACATCCAGAAAATCGCACCCGGGCCGCCAAGGGCGATGGCCGTGCTGACACCAGCGATATTGCCGACGCCGATTGTTCCGGCCATGGCTGACGAGACCGCCTGAAATGAAGTGAGAGAACCTCCTTCGGATTCCTTTTCCCGTCGAAAGAGCCGGCCGAAACTTTGATTCCAGGCGAACCGCAAGTGGGTGAACTGAAAGAAGCCGAGCCGGACGGTGAGGTAAAGGCCGGTGCCGGCGAGCAGGATCATGAAAGGCGGGCCCCAAACGATGTTGTTGAGCTTGCCGTTGATTTGCTCGATGAATTCGAGGAATTGTTCCATGGGACTGGTGACGATTGACAATCAGAGGGTTGCTGAGACGGCGCTTTCTCGCGAGCGGATGAGGAAAACGAATTGCTGTTTTTCGCTAGGAGGCGCGAAATACAACGTCAAGGCAAACGTTTTTTGAGTCGATCGCGGCGAACACGGTCAGATTAGTCGGCAGTTTGACCTCCCTTTCGCGGGAGAGCGCGATGGGCGGCCGCGACGCGAATATATTTATCCGCCCAGTGCCGGATTCCGGTCTGTTCTTCCGGGCTCAAGGTTCGCACGACCTTCGCCGGTGATCCGTAGACGAGAGAGCCCGGCGGGATTTTGCGGCCTTGGGGCACGAGGGAATTCGCGCCGATGATGCAGCGGTCGCCGACTTCGCTTCCGTCGAGGATCGTCGCGCCCATCCCGATGAGGCATTCATTCCCGATTGCGCAGGCATGCAATATCGCGCGGTGGCCGACCGTCGTGAAATCGCCGACGGTCACACCGAAATGATCCGCGAGATGGACGATAACGCCGTCCTGAAGATTGGTTCCGGTACCGATTCGGATCGCGTTGATGTCGCCGCGAAGGATCGCGCCGTACCAGACGCTGCTTTGCGGTCCGAGTGTAACGTCGCCGAGAACCGTTGCATCCGGCGCGACAAAGGCAGCATCGGCGATCTCAGGCGTCTGTCCAAGGTACCGCGCGAGGCGGTCGTCGATATTCATGTTACACGATTTTCAATTTCGGCAGATCCTGGGTGTCGATAATTCCCACCGGCATGCTGCTTCCGTCGATTACGATCAAGTCTTCGATCTTGTGCTTCTCAAAGAGCCGAAGTGCGTCGACCGCCAGTTGTTCCGCCCGGATGGTTTTCGGTTGCCGGGTCATAAAGGTGCTGACCGGCTGGTCGAGGAAGTCCGATTGCGCAAGTGCCGAACGGCGGAAATCGCCGTCGGTGAAAATCCCGGTGAGCTGCCCATCGGACTCGCTGACGAGCGCGAGGCACCCGGCGCGGGCATGGGTCATCGCGAGAATCGCCTCCTTGACCGGGCGGGTATCCGGCAAACTCGGGAATCGATCGCCGGTGCGCATAATGTCGCTGACCTTCAAAAGCAGACTCATGCCAAGGGCGCCCGCGGGGTGGAGGCGGGCAAAGTCGTCACGGGTGAAACCGCGCATTTCGAGGTAAACCATCGCGAGCGAATCGCCGAGGGCCATGGCGGCCGTGGTGCTTGCTGTTGGCGCGAGTTGAAGGGGACATGCCTCGCGCGAAGCTTCAAAGAGCAGGGTATGGTCGCAAAGCTCGGGAAGAGTCGAACGGCTCTGTCCGCACAGGGCGACAGTGATCAAGCCAAACCGCTTGAGAATCGGCGCCAGTCGGACGAGTTCCTCGGTTTGGCCGCTGTTGCTGACGAGGATGCTGAGATCACCGCTGGCGCACAAGCCGAGGTCGCCGTGCAGCGCATGGGTCGGGTCGAGAAAATAGGCGGGGGCGCCGATGCTGTTGAAGGTGCCGGCGAGTTTTTGGCAGATGTGAGCGGATTTTCCAACCCCGCTGAAGATGATTTTTCGTCCGGATGAAACGGTTTGCTCGATCGCATGTATTATCGTGCAGAACGATTCGTCGAGCTGCCGGGCCGTCGCCTGGAGTGCTTCGACCTCAACCCGGATGCAGGCGCGTCCTTTCTCGAGAACGGTCTTGGAATCCCAGTTCATCTTTCGTAGACAATCGGTTTTAACAGGTTTCGCTCTTATGAGAAAACCAACCACGGACACTTTTCACAGGATTCGCCAACTGGCTCCAGTTTATTTTCTGACTCTTCTGCTAATGGCGATTGGTGTGGCCGGGTGCAAGGTCGGCGAAGGGCCCGCGGTTGTGAGCGAGCGGGACGAACGGAACTACCAGCGCGGCAAGCAGTTGCTTCGAGAAGGGAGGCGGCAGGAGGCCCTCGGTGCCTTTCTCAGCGTGATTGAAAAACGGCAGGCTGCGCCGGAGTCGCACCTCGAGGCGGGTGAGCTTTTGCGGACGCACATCGGCGATCCGGTCGCGGCGATTTACCATTACCGGAAGTATTTGCAGCAGAGTCCGGACAGTCCGCAGAAGCGGCAGGTCGAGCAATTGATCGAGACGGCGACAAAAGATTTCGCCGCAACTCTTCCGGCGGCTCCGATGCAGGCTCAATACGAACGGATCGATCTACTGGAAACCGTCGAGCGGATGAAGGAGGAAAACTTGGAACTGAAGCGGCGGATGACGGCGATTCATGAGGAGAACCAGCGTCTGCGAGCACGCGTCGCGGCGCTCTCTTCGGCGGCCGCGCGTCCGGCTGACACCGTCGGGTCCAGCGGAGCGATCCGGTCGACCGAGCCGTCGGCCCCGAATACCGCGGCGTCTCATCCGCGTGAATACACTGTGGTTCCGGGCGACACGCTCTCGCATATCAGCGGCAAAGTGTATGGAACCACGTCGCGCTGGCGGGATATTTTTGATGCGAACCGTGATGTACTTCCCAACGAGAACAGCCTGAAAATCGGCATGAAACTGCGCCTGCCGGAATGATGAAGCTTTATCATCGCGATTTTGGCGGCGAAGGACTGCCGCCGCTGCTTATTCTGCACGGGCTGCTCGGCTCGTCGCGGAACTGGACGGCGGCCGCGCGTGATCTGATCGACACGTTTCAGGTGATCGGACTCGATGCGCGAAACCACGGCAACTCACCGCACAGTTCCGAACACAGCTACGAGCGGATGGCGGAGGATGTTGTCGCGTGGATGGACGACGCGGGCCTCGATCGCGCTTTTCTGCTCGGTCACAGCATGGGCGGAAAAACGGCGATGCGGATCGCGTGCAAACACCCGGATAGGATTCGAGCGCTCGTCGTCGTTGACATTGCGCCCCGGGAGAAAGAGCCGAAACATGCGAAAGCTGTGCGTGCCTTGCGGGAGCTTCCCTTGGAGGCGATCGCGTCGCGGACGGAGGCCGATCAAGTATTGGCGCAGCGGGTTCCGTCGAGAGAATTGCGGCAATTTCTCCTGACGAATCTCGTCCGTCGGGAGGAGGGCGGCTGGAAGTGGCAGGCGAACGTCCCGGTTCTGGACGAGCAAATCGCCGAGACGGGCCGCGCGGGTATCGATGCGGACGACAGCTACGACGGGCCGGCGCTTTGGATCGCGGGAGGGAAATCCGATTTCGTTCAGCCGGAGGACCACGACCTGATTCGGCGACATTTTCCGCGCGCGCGGATCGAGGTCTTCCCGGAGAGCGGTCACAACCCGCACGCGGATGCTCGGGAGCGGTTTACCGCGACGGTGCGGGATTTCTTAAAACAGGCTGAAGCGAGTGCGGCGCCAAGCGGCCCGGGACGGCCTTGGTGAGTTGCCAGCAGCGGAAGTGTCGGACACATTGGCAGGTATGCTGGTAGGATGGACAACCACGGCGACGCGGGAGGATGCCGAGCGTCTGGCGGCCGACGCGGTGAGCCGGAAACTGGCGGCGTGCTGCCAAATCGATGGACCGATTCTGTCGGTGTATAATTGGAAAGGTGAATTGCGAAAGGACCAGGAATACCGGGTGACCTTTAAGTTCCTCGCGGAGACGAGCGCGGCGCTTGAGGGCTGGCTCCAGGCCAATCATCCCTACGAGAATCCCCAATGGATCGCGGTCGCCGCCGAACACATTTCACAAAATTACTTGATTTGGGCGCGAAAAGAGACTACGTAAGCCCGTTTTTCTTCATTCCAGAACCATTCGAGCCAGATCTACACAACAGACCATGTCGCAGCACAACAGTTTTAAGAGCCTATCGACCGCGGCCAGTTCGAAACGGACTGTCCTCAAGCGCTTTGAGCGCGTCGAGCTTCTGCGGAAGCGCGGCCAGTGGAAGGAAGGCGACCGCGTCAGCGGCCTTCCCAAGACCAAGCCGGAAGAATAATTCCTGATTTTCTCTTTCCCCAACGCCCGCCAGGGATTCTTGGCGGGCGTTTTGTTTTCGGAAAAGAAAGAAGATCGGTCTGATCCGACCGATCCGACCGATCACTTTTATGTCGCCAACCCAGGAGATCGCCCGGCGCCGCACGTTTGCGATCATTTCACATCCGGACGCGGGCAAAACCACGCTGACGGAGAAGTTTCTCCTGTACGGGGGCGCGGTCCACTTGGCCGGATCGGTGACGGCGAGAAAAAACCAGCGCGCGACGACCTCCGACTGGATGGAGCTCGAGCAAAAGCGCGGCATCTCGATCAGCTCGACGGTTTTGCAGTTCGAGTATCAGGGGTACGCGGTCAATCTTCTCGACACTCCCGGCCACCAGGATTTTTCCGAGGACACGTACCGCGTGCTGACCGCTGTCGACGCGGTGATCATGGTGATCGACGCGGGCAAGGGGATCGAGACGCAGACAATAAAGCTGTTCGAGGTGTGCCGGCGGCGCGGGATCCCGATCATCACCTTCATGAACAAGTGCGACCGGCCGACGAAGGATCCGCTCGAATTGCTCGACGAACTTGAGCGGGTGCTCGGCATCGGTGCCTATCCGATGAACTGGCCGATCGGAAACGGCAGTTTCTTCAAAGGCGTCTACGACCGTCAGGAGAAGCGCGTGCATCTGTTCGAGCGCACCCCCGGCGGAAAATATCGCGCGCCGGTGGCGATCCGCGACTTGAGCGATCCATTCGTCCGGACCGTTACCGACGAGGCGACTTACGAACGAGTCGTCGAGGAAGTCGAAATGCTCGAGATGGCGGGAGAGAGTTTCGCGGCCGACGCCGTTTTGAGCGGCAAAATTACTCCCGTTTTCTTTGGCAGCGCCGTCAACAACTTTGGCGTCCAGCTCATGCTCGACAGCTTCCTTAAACTCTCCGCGCCGCCAGCACCGCGCGTAGCAGGTGACGAAGTGGTGCCGACCAACAGCGACACTTTTTCCGGATTTGTTTTCAAGATCCAGGCAAACATGGACCCGAAGCATCGCGACCGAATCGCGTTTGTTCGAATTTGTTCGGGTCAATTCACCCGCGACATGAATGTCGTCCATTCCAGGACGGGAAAGCGGATTCGCCTGTCGAGCTCGCATCGGCTGATGGGACAGGATCGCGAAACGGCGGACGATGCGTGGGCTGGCGATATCATTGGCTTGGTCGGCCATGCTGATTTCGCGATCGGCGACACCCTGTCTGAAAAACCAGGAATCGTTTACAATGAGATTCCACGCTTCCCGCCGGAATGTTTCGCGTATTTGCACAATCCGGTGACGTCGAACTTTAAACGTTTTCGAACTGGCCTGGATCAGCTGATGCAGGAAGGCGTCGTGCAGGCGTTCGAGTTAAAAGACGCGGTCCAGAGCATTCCGCTTCTTGCCGCGGTCGGGCCGCTGCAATTCGAAGTTGTCCAAGCGCGCCTCCAGGCGGAATACAACTGTGAAACACGGCTTGAGTCGGCACCGTGGACGATTTGCCGATGGATTTTGTCGGGAGACGGCACGTCCGGTGGAGATTTGTCGAGGATCATCTTGCCCAACGGCGTCCGTCTGGCGTTCGATCCTGACCGGAATCCCGTTGTTCTTTTTCCGAGCGATTGGCTCGTGAACTTCTTCAAAGAGAAGAACGAAGATCTGGAACTCGCCGATGCTCCGCCCTCGGCGGCGGTCGGCACTCGCGGTTAGCGGACGGGAGAAGCAGTGAACGGGAGCAGGCGGCGGGAATCCCAAGCCACCCGCCACCGAAACAATCGTGCTACGAAGTTAAAACGAGTTCCATCGAGATTTCTCGGCAGCGCTTGAGGTCGAGCTTGCCGGTGCCGAGCACAGGGATCGCTTCCACCTCAATTATCCGCTTGGGTATCCAAAGGTTCGCGACGCCGAGTGCGCTAAGTTTCACGCGAAGTTCGGAGGCTTCAATTGTCACCGTTGTCAGGAGCACGAGCTCTTCGCCCTTGGCTTCGTCGGGAAGGCCGATGACAGCAATCGGCTGGCTTTCCTGTTCGCTCAAATCGAGCGCTTGGACAATCTTTTCCTCGACGGTTCCGTGCGGCACCATCTCGCCCGCGATTTTGGAGAAACGGGAGATCCGCCCTTCGATGTGAAGGAAGCCGTCTTCGTCGAAGCGAACAATATCGCCGGTGTTGAACCAGCCGTCGTTCAGGACTTCGCTGGTGAGGTCGGGACGATTGAGGTAGCCGGCGAAAACATTCGGACCGCTGACCTGGAGCAGTCCCGGCTCGGACAGGGGGAGGGACTCGCCGGTTTCGGGATCAATGATCCGGGCTCGAATCCCGGGCAGGAGACGTCCGGCGGAGCCGAATCGGCTGTAGCGCTGGTCGGCAGCTTTTCCGCTCGGACCGGTCGGCTCCGGCATATTGGCGCTGAGGCACGGCGCGGTTTCTGTGAGCCCGTACCCTTCGAGGATCGGGAGGTTGAACTTTTCGGCAAACGCGTCGAACAGCGTCGTCGGCACTCTCTCCGCTCCGGCGACAACCATGCGCAGGGAAGCGAAGTCTTCAGGCGTCGCCTTTCTAAGGTACGCGCGCAAGAAGGTCGCGGTGGCTGGAAAAACGGTCGCTTTTTCCTCGCGAATCGCGCGGATGACGGTCTTGGAGTCGAGCGGCGAGGGGGCGGTGATCATCGTGATGCCCCGGATGAGCGGGCACCAGAGCGTAACGGTAAAACCGAAACTGTGGAAGATCGGGAGGGACGCGAGCACGCGGTCGCCGGGCATCAGAAATGTTGTATCCGCGATCTGGAGCAGATTTCCGAGGATGTTGCGGTGAGTGAGCACTGCTCCCTTCGGTTCTCCGGAGCTGCCGCTGGTGAAGAGCAAGGCGCACTCGCGATCACCGCCGCGACGCGGGACGCGAAGGAGAGCCGCGACCGCCCAAGCCGGCAGAAGCCAAGCCGCCGCCAGCCAAAACAGGAGGCGAGGTCTCGGGAGGTGTTTCATGACCGCGGCGAGATCGCGGAACGTCAGTTCGTTCCGGCCCTCCGGCCTCTGATCTCCGACCTCCAAACTCCGCTCGCCGGGCCATGGAAGATTCGGGAGCTTTTTGCGGAGAGCGTCGGCACCGACAATCGTGCGCAGTTCCGCCTGACGGATCGCCGACGACCAGGCAGCCGGACCGGCGGTGAAGTTGAGATTGACCGGCGTTTTACCGGCGAACACACAGGCGACGTTGGCAATCGCGGCACCGGCGCCTGGAGGGAGGGCGATCCCGATGCGAGCTTCGTTGCGGTGCGTCCGGCGCAGCTCGGCCGCGAGCGCCGCGGCCGCCGCGAAGACTTTGCCTCGGGAGAGGACTTGACGGTCCGATTGGCGGTCGACGATCGCGATCTTATGGGGCTGCCGGACAAGGCCGCGAACTGCTTCGCGCCCAAGATGACGTTGCAGCTCGGGGCGACGACTGCCGGCGCGGTAAGCGAGATCGAGGAGAGTTTCCTGCAATTCGGCGGGATTCGTGTTTTGGCCGTCGAGGGGCAGTCCAATATGCAGGCTGACCGGCGGAGCGGGAAAGCGCGGGCGTTTCTTAAAAAAGCGGCCGCCGGAAAAAGAGAAGTAGGAACCCCAGAGGCCGTCCAGATGGGCCGGCACGACAGGTGCATTAGCTTGGCGAGCGATCAGGTTGAATCCCTTCTTAATGCCCTGGAGCGTGCCGGTGCGGGTCAGTTGACCTTCGGGGAAGATGCAGACAAGTTCGCCCGCCTTGACCGCTGTCACCGCTTCGCGGATACCGTCGCGAGCTCTTTCGGAGGAAATCGGGATGACGCGAAACCAGCGGAACGCGAGGCGGATCCACCACTTGGTTTGCAGGCCGGAAAACGCCATGAAGCGAACAGGACGGTCGAGCGCGGTTTGAACGAGAAGCGCGTCGATGTAGGAGACGTGATTGCAAGTCAGCAGCGCGCCGCCCGCTGGGAGGTTTTCGGCCCCCTCCGTGCGGACGCGGTAGAAGCCGCGCAGCAGCATGCGGACGACGAGGGCGACGAGGCTGTCCGGGAGCAGGAAGAGAATGTAAACCGCGACTCCGGCGGCGGGCGCCGCTAGAATGAAGAACTGTTCGCTGACTGACAGACCGAGCGTTTGGCTGAGGAGGTATTGCACGAAGACCGCACCGATGCCGGCGATGTTGGTAAGAAGATTGTTCGCGGCGATGACGCGGCCGCGTTCCTCGTCGCGGGCCCGGGCCTGGAGAAACGCGTTGATCGGAACGATGAACAGACCCGAGGTGAAGCCGAGTCCGGCGATCGCAGCATGGAAGGGCAGCGTGCCGGGCGCGGTGAGTGCGATCGTGACGAGAGCGAGAACCATTCCGATGCTGCCGACCGGGATGATGCCCAGCTCGATGCGGCGGCGTGAGATCGTTCCGGCGGTCAGACTCCCGCAGGCGACACCCGCGCCGAGAAGGACGAAAAGAACACCGGCTTCGGTCGCCGAACCGGTCGCGCCGCCGTGCAGTTCTCGCCCGAGCTCGACCAGGCTGAGGTAGAAAACGCCGCCGAGCGCGAAAAACCAGGCATTTCCGAGGGCGGCCAGCCGGAGCGGACGTTCCCGCCAAAGTTTGCCGACCTGGCTGAAATGCTGCCAGAACAGGCTGGGTTGAAACGGATCGCGGCTGGCTGCACGTGTCGGTTTGACCGGTTGAAAGGCGATGAACGCGCCGACCGAGGTCACGGCGAGAATCGCGATCGCGGCCAAGGCGCCGTTCCACGGATCGTCGCCGGCGCCGCCAGTGAAATGATCGAAAAGCCAGCCGCCGCCGAGACTGCCGATGAGAATTGCGGCGATGCCCAGCATCTCCATCCAGCCGACCGCGGAACTGAGCCGTTGCTCTCCAACAAGTTCTTTTAAGATTCCCTGTTTGGCAGGAGAGAAGAAGCACGATTGGAGTGCGAGAAGGGCGAACCCGGCGATGGCGCCTGTCAGGTTCTGTGAATACAAACAAAAGCCGATCCAGCCGAGGAATGCGATTTGGAGCAGCAGCAGGTGATTAAGGATGACCCGCTTCGGAAGGCGGTCGGCCACCCAGCCCGCGAGCGGGGCGAACAGGATGAACGGCAAGACTAGAAGGCCGGCCATGAGGCTGACCAGCACGATACCGCGGTCTTGGGAGACGACACCCGGGAACTGAAGCAGACCGATGAGGGCGATCTTCGAGGCGTTGTCGGTGAAGACCACTTGAGCCTGCGCGGCGAGAAGCCACGGAAGAGATTTTGACGAGGATTTTTGGTTCATGACGGGGAATTAATCAGGAGTCGTGCCAGTTGAAGTGAATAAAAGCATTTTTCTACCACGAATGGCATGAATGAACACAAATGTCCGGGGGTGTTTAGAGGAAAGATGGGTTGTAAGAAATTGATTGCAAGAATGTTATAAGAATCGTATTGGATTAGGGAGCTATTGAAAAATCGCAGTGAATAGGTTTGGAAAAGACGTAGACAGAGGTTGTACTAATTCTTAATGATCGAAAAATGCTTATAGATGAGCAAAAAATGATCTCCCATGAAACGTGAACAACACAGACAGGCGGAGGCGATCGCGCGTATGATCTATTGTAATCCGTTTCGGCCGGAACGAATCGAGCTGGAGCGTGAGGCGCTGGGAGCCGACTTTCAACCGGCGGCGGCGGAATGGAATCTCCGGAATGACTGGGCCGGCACGCACCCTAACGTGGCGCTCTTGCGCGAACAGGCGAAGAATCTGGTTCAATGGTTGCCGGAACAGTGGGGGCGTCGCGCGCCGAGCGCGAGGCAGCGAGAGGTTTTTGAGGGCGTCGCGCTGTTTCATCTGTTCCATGAATTTTCGGCGGACGTCGATAAGCTGGTGGAGGCGTCGCTGGATTCCTCGGCTAGGAACGGCCGCATCGGCTGGTACCGGGCGTTTCGGGAGGAGGCGGACCGGCTGTTGTTGTATCGGGGGGAGCCGCTGGCGGAAGATTATCGGCCAGAATTTTTATTCGCCCTGTTTTTCCAGATTCGCCGGGCTTTTTTCCAGATTTTTCGTTACTTGATCGGCAGATCTCGTCCGGCTGCCCGATTGCGCGCTGCGGTTTGGGAATCGATTTTCACTTCGGACATGCGCCGCTACCGCCATTCACTTTGGGAAAGAATGGGGGATATGGCGACTTTGATTACGGGACCTTCCGGGACAGGAAAGGAACTGGTGGCGCGGGCAATCGGATTGTCGCGGTTTATTCCGTTTGATCCGAAGGGACAACAATTCGCCGGAGATTTCGCGGGCTCGTTCTATCCGCTCAACCTGTCGGCGCTGTCATCGACGCTCATTGAATCGGAGCTTTTTGGTCACCGCCGCGGCTCGTTTACTGGTGCGTTGCAGGACCGGGCTGGATGGCTGGAGGTGTGTCCTGACTACGGGACTGTCTTTCTCGATGAGATCGGCGAAGTGGATCCGCAGGTTCAGGTGAAATTGCTTCGCGTGCTGCAGGAGCGGGTGTTCAGCCGGATCGGTGAAACTGAGACGCGGCCGTTTAGAGGGAAAATCATCGCGGCAACCAATCGCGACCTGGCGGCGGAGATGGCGGGCGGCACCTTCAGAATGGATTTTTATTATCGCCTTTGCTCGGATTTGATCGAGACGCCGTCGCTGCAGGAGCAGATAGCCGATACGCCTGGCGAGCTCGGTCATCTGGTGAACTTCGCGGCACGGCGGGTTGTAGGCGATGCGGAAGGTCCCGAATTCGGGTCGGTCGCAAAAAACTGGATACGAAAGAATCTCGGTATGAAATATCCGTGGCCCGGAAATTTCCGGGAACTCGAGCAGTGTTTGCGAAACCTGGCCATTCGCGGCAGCTATGCTCCCGCCGAGGCGCGATCGCGTCCCGCCGCGGAAGACTCGTCGCTATGGACGCGCCTGGAGGCGGGACAATTGACGGCCGACGCGCTGATGACGGAAGTTTGTACACGCCTGTACGATCGCATTGGCAACTACGGTGAAGTCGCCCGCCGGCTGGGCGTAGACCGCCGGACCGTCAGAAAATATGTATCCGCTGGCGCGGATGTGCCTGGTGCGTAGTGCTTGGTTCTTCGTTCTTGGCACCGGGTGCTGGGATACGAAACAATTGGAACAAATATCGAAATACTGTAAGCGTCCGGTCAGGGTCCCCCTATGAAGGCGGGCTGAGTTTCGATATGCTTCCGGGATGGAAGCGATTAATACGGAAGTATTGGAGACAGGGAAACGGGATGGGAAAGGCCGGCAGGTGCTGCCTGAGCTGGAATGGGAACGGCTGCTGGATGAATATGAGGGGAGCGGC
>CAZYAN010000017.1:8908-70110 GCA_964645585.1 uncultured Opitutales bacterium | reverse complement strand
AACCTAAAGTGTTACCTATGTCTTGATCGCGCCCGCGCCAAAACAACCAATAACCGATAACCGATAACCAACCGATAACTCAGCCCGCCGGCGCGGAATTGCTTTGACCGGCCCGGCGGGTGATCTACGATGGGCGGCCTTTCCCATGGCATTTCCGTTTCAGTTTCGTCCGAGGTTGGTCGATGCGTTGCGGGGATACAGGAAGGAAGATTTTCGGGCGGACCTCATTGCGGGGGTCACGGTTGGAATTGTCGCCCTGCCGCTCGCGATGGCGTTCGGTATTGCATCCGGGGCAACTCCGGAATCGGGTCTATATACCGCGGTAATCGCCGGCTTCCTGATCTCGGCCTTCGGCGGTTCCCGCGTGCAAATCGGCGGCCCGACCGGCGCGTTTATCGTGGTCGTCTACGCGATCATCGCGGAGCACGGTTTCGCGAACCTTTTGGTCTGCACAATGATGGCCGGAGTGATGCTGCTCTTGATGGGCCTTTTTCGGCTCGGATCGGTCATCAAGTATGTGCCGTACCCTGTTGTCGCCGGTTTCACGAGCGGGATTGCGGTTCTGATCTTTGTCACGCAGATTCCGGATTTTCTCGGGTTGAAAATCGCGGAGCTGCCGGGGGAGTTTCTTGCTAGACTTCGGACGCTGGCCGAGCATGCCGGAACGATCACTCCCGCGGCGTTTGTTCTCGCACTGGTTTCGGTCATTATGATTTTTCGGTGGCCCCGAAAGTGGGGGAGGAAAATTCCGGGGACGATCGCGGCGCTTTTTCTAGGAACGCTGGTTGCGGTTGTGTTGCAGCTTCCGGTGGAGACAATCGGCACGCGATTCGGCGGGATTCCGCAGGGACTGCCCGCGTTTCGGATGCCGGAATTTTCGCTCCAGCATTTGGGTGCATTGTTTCCTCCGGCGCTGGTGATCGCGTTGCTCGGAGCGATTGAGTCATTGCTTTCGGCCGCGGTGGCCGACGGGATGATCGACGATCGGCACGATTCGAATCAGGAACTGATGGCGCAAGGCTTGGCAAATCTTGCCTCGCCGCTGTTCGGCGGAATTCCTGCCACGGGCGCGATCGCGCGGACAGCGACAAACATCCGTAACGGCGGCGTCACACCGGTAGCGGGCATGGTCCATGCGATCACGCTTCTGGTGATTATGCTGATCGCCGCGCCGCTGGTGAAATACGTGCCGTTGGCGAGCTTGAGCGCGGTATTGATCGTCGTCGCGGTAAATATGGGCGAATGGCATCACTTCCGCCGATTGATCAAGTGGCCGCGCGGCGACGCGGCCGTGTTTCTCGCCGTCTTTGCGCTGACGGTGCTTTTCGACATCGTGATCGCGATTGAGATCGGTGTGATTCTGGCGGCCGTGTTGTTCATTAAGCGTGTGACCGACAGCATGGATGTTGCTGAAGTGGATGCGACGACGGAAACCGAGGGCGCTCAGCATTCGATCAACGGGAAGGAGATTCCGCCCCGCGTCCTGGTTTTCCGAGTTTTTGGCCCGGTCTTTTTTGGCGCGATCGACAAGCTGGAGACGGCGTTGAAACGTGTCCGGAGAAATCCGAAAATCTACATTTTGCGCATGCGCAAGGTTCCCGCGCTCGATGCCAGCGGAGTGATGATGCTCGAAAACCTGCACGCGAAAATCCGGGCGCGGGGCGAATATTTGATCCTAAGCGGCTTGCCCGCGACGCCTGTGCGAACGTTGCGGGTCGCGGGTTTTGTCGATGCGCTGGGCGAGGAAAATCTCTGTCCGCATCTCGACGCGGCAATCGAGCGGGCAAAGGAAATCTTGGCGCAAGAAAACGAACCGGCGCCGCCGTCCGGCGCCGAATCGTAGCGAGATACCAATTCCAGCCAGGGGAAAGAAATGCCGCCGCTTCTGCGCCGCGGTGCGATTGCGGGGATTTTTCTTTTCAACCGCCGCGGATTTTTTGTTTATCTCGGAATGTGAAGGAAAAAGCGCTTGAAGCCTTCCGGGAACGCTTTGGCGGCGAACCGGAGTTTGTCGTCCGGGCGCCTGCGCGTGTCAATCTCATCGGCGAGCACACCGATTATAACGATGGTTACGTCCTGCCGCTCGCGATCGAACGGGCGACTTGGCTCGCGGGCCGGCGAACGGATGCGGCGACGGTGACGCTGGAGTCGGCCGATTTTGACGAGCGCAGGGAAATTTCTCTTCCGGTCGACCGTGGGCAAGAGCAGCAGGGCGCGGATAATGACGGGACTGACTGGGGCGAATACCTCCGGGGCGTTGCGTGGGCGATGCGAAGCCGCTATCCTCGTCTCGAGGGCTGGGAGGGTGTTTCGCTTTCAGATATTCCGATCGGCGCGGGCCTGTCGTCGTCGGCTTCCTTTGAACTCGCTGTTGCTGGCGCGTTTGCCGCGGCCGGCGGGCTCAATTGGGACGCCCGGAGGATGTCGCTCCTTTGCCATAAAGCCGAGGTCGAATGGGTTGGGGTCAATTGCGGTTTGATGGACCATCTAGCCTCGGCGGAAGGGCGCGCCGACCATGCGCTTTTAATCGATTGCCGGTCGCTGGAGTCCCGGCCGATTCCGTTGCCGGAGGGAGTTGTGGTGGTAATTCTCGACACCGGAAAATCCCGTACGCTTGCCGGATCGGCGTACAACGAAAGACGCGCGCAATGCGAGGAGGCGGCTCGTCTTCTGGGCGTCGTCAGTCTGCGCGACGCGGCGATGCCGGGATGGGAGAACGCCCGCGGAAAGATGCCGCCGTTACTCGCCAAGCGCGCGAAACATGTCATCTCGGAGAACGACCGGACATTGCGCGCGGCCAAAGCGATGGAGGCCGGGGACACACAGCTGCTGGGCGAGCTGATGAATAAAAGCCACGAAAGCCTGCGCGCGGATTACGAAGTTTCCTGCCGCGAGCTCGATGCCATCGTTGCTGGCGCTCGCGCCGCTCCCGGCTGCGTCGGCGCGCGAATGACAGGAGCGGGATTCGGCGGATGCGCGGTCGCACTGGTTCGTGAGGAATCGCTGGAAGCATTCTTGCCTGTCGTCGCTGAACGGTACCGAGAGGCGACCGGGCTGGATGCGAAATTCTATCCGACCCGGGCGTGCGATGGCGTTGAAACAGCCGCTATGACACCGAATTCCGCACGCTGAACCGCATGGGGAACCGAACAGAAATCTTCGACGGTGACTGTCGCGACCGGTGAGGAATTTTTGCTTGTAGCGGCGGGAAGTGCCGTCGGCGGGATCGTCCGTACCGCCGTCGCGGCCGCATGTCGAAAAGCCATCGCTGGAAAATTCCCCTCCGGCACCTTCTCGGTGAATGTCACCACCTTTTCGCTCTTCGCGGTTCAGTCGCTGGAACTGATGATTCAAGCGTGGCCGGCTGCGGCCGGGTTCGCGGTCACCACTGTGATCGCGTCACTAAGTGCTGCCTGGGCGGGAATGCAAAGTGCCCCGCAACAGCGCTGACTCAAGGGCACCCGGGGTCAGTCGGGGATTTTCGCCCGGCCGATCGTATTGGTGTCGGTCCCAAACCAAAGCGCGTTTTCCTCTTCGTCAAAGATCATATTGCGCACGGAGCCGCCGCCGGACGGAACCTCATTGATGGAAACGAACTTCTCTGTTTTTGTATCGAAACCAACGATACGGTTCGGTTTCGGGCCGGTTTCTGAGTACCAGACGCGGTCTTTGCTGTCGACCGCGACGGCGTAAGGATAGGAGTTTTCGCCGCCGGGACTGCGCCATTGCCGCATCGAGCCGTCCGCGGGGTTGTAGACGCCAAGATAACCTTCGGACGCGTCGACCCACCAGACGCGCCCGTCGGAGGTCGCGTCCAATCGGCGAATCCGGCTGTTTTCGTCGGGCGTTTCAATGAGCTTCAACTCCATCCGCTCGGCGTCGACGGTTCCGATGGCATTGTCACCCATAAATGCGATCCACGGGCGGTCGTCTTTGTCGAGGATCAGCCCGTAAGGACGCATGCCGTTTCCCGGTACGGCGATAGTTTTCACTTCGCCTGATTCGCGGTCGAGATGTCCGATCCGCCCGGCACGCTGGATGGTGAACCACATGCTTTTTTCGTCGGACGTCCAGGCCATGGTGTGCGGATCTTCAGCTCCTTCCGGCATCGGGTATCGTTTGACTTCGCCTGTTTCAGGATTGAGGCGGCCGATATAGCCGTCGCGGTTGGCGGCGAACCACGGAATGCCCTTGGAATCGACCACGACCATGTGCGGACCGGAATTGGGGACATCGAACTTGGACATCTCACCGGATTCCGGATTCAGGCGGGCAATGTAACTCGAGACCTGTCCGACGAACCAGATCGTGCCGTCGGGCGCCTTGTCGGGATCGCGCGGCCGGGAGTTTTCCCACGGGACCGGCCACTCTTTGATCGATAGCGAGATTTGTGAAGTTTCCCCTCCGGAAGCTTCCGCGGCTTCCGAGGGAGCGGGGGAAACGATGAAGAAGGATAGAAGAAAAAAACCGGAGATCGAGGCTGCTATGATTGTCTTCATGCGGTGAAGGTGAATGAGTTCGTCTTGCATCGGCTGCCGAGAAAGCAGCCAAATCGCGGAAAGTGTACGCGACCGCGGTTCTCAAAGCAATAGCGTGAATAACGGTTAAATCGGGGGAGTGATAGCGATATAAGCCGCAGCGGAGCCGGGTGGATATCGGGTTCCAGCTATTCAGGTCGTGTTTTCCCCGATTGCTCCAGATGCAAGAGTCTGTTACGTTCAGGAGCCAATCTGCCGGATGGGACCGGGTTGGACTGGCGCGGGCTGGGGTTGAGATATTTTTACTAAGGGAGGCGTAATGGCTCGGAAGCAAACACGGAAACAGGCGCAGAACCGCGAGGAACCGCCGCCATCAGGAAGGGAGCTGGTTCAAAACCTGCGCCAAATGATCGATGAAGCCGAAGAAATGATCGTTCGCGCGGCCAGCCATCAAGTCGATGAAAAGGTCGACGAGCTGCGGATGCAGCTGGAGGAGAAGCTGGACCGTTTGAAGGCAAATTACCGTCAGGCGGAAGAGCGCGTGGTCGATCTGGCCGGGGCGGCGGACAGCGCGATTCGGCAGAAACCGTATCAGTCGCTGCTGGTCGCTACCGGCCTTGGAATGATTCTCGGATTGTGGCTCAATCGAAGACGATAAAAACGAGAATGGATGGCGGCGAACGCATCAGTTCCGGCGTATTCGATTTTCTGAAGGCATTCGGAGCGAATGTCGTCGCGATTGTCCACAGCCGCCTCGCGCTCCTCTCCGCTGAAGCCGCGGAAGAGAAGCAGCGCGTCGTTCAGTTGCTGGTGTGGACGGTCGCCGGAATTTTCAGCGGGATGATGGCAGTGATCCTGTTGAACGTGACCATCGTCTACCTCTTCTGGGAAGAGGCTCGTCTCGCGGTCTTGGTCGGTCTGACGGTCTTTTACACGCTGGCGCTTGCGGTCATCGCGATCGGGCTCCGGCGTCAGTTGAAAAGCGGCCGTCTTCCGTTTGCGAATACAATGGAGGAGTTCAGGAAGGACTATGAATGCTTCCGGCGCGGAAGGTAAGAGAAATTGAGGAGCGAAAGCGGGCAATTGTTGCGCGTTGCGATGCGCTTCGCACCCAGTGCGCCGACCTTTGTTCACGGGTCGAGCAGCGGGCGCGTGCCGCGGAAAGCAGGCTTTTGACTCGAACCGTGTCCGGACGGGTTTTGCCAGGACTGCTGGGCGGAGGTCTTGTTCTGTTTCAGATTTGGGCGCAGCAGGCACGGCGGAAGAAGCGGCGTGGCGATCGTGTGCGTTTTGACACATTGAGACCGGCTGAAGCCCAAGGCGCCGCGGGACCGGACGTCACTGAAGCGTCCGCGAACCGGATCTGATCCGCGAAGCGACCATTCGGTTTCGGTGGTATCCGGATTTTCATCCGGACGCTCAGCGCCGGCCGGCGCTGTCAGCAATTCGATTTCCGGCTTCTGCCCTCCGGCCTCCGACCACTGATCTCCGGTCTTCGGTCCCGGCGGCTGGTGAAGGACCGCTTAAAAAGTTTGAAACGTCTCCTTGGCTCCGTCGGCGAGCCGATCAAGCGGTTTTGGAACAGAAGGAATCGAAGGGAGGAAGAGAGGGGACCGGGGGACCGTCGCCGGCTCCCCCTGTTGGCTGCCGATGCTAGCGGTTAATCACAAGATGACGCTGCAGGTTGCCGTTGCAATGATTTCCGGGGCGGTTAGGTTATTCCGTTTGTATGCCTGAGACCGTTATTATCGTTCCCGCCCGCCTTGAATCGACGCGGTTTCCGAGGAAGCTGCTTCATGAGATCCGCGGCAAACCGCTGCTGTTGCATGTGGCCGAGCGCATCCGGTCGCAGAGCCCCGAATATCCGCTCATTTTTGCCGTCGATGACCGGGTTTTATACAGTTTGCTCGAGAAGAACGGCTTCGAGGCTGTCATGACCGCGGACCACCACCGGAGCGGATCGGACCGGCTGGCGGAAGCGAATGCGGCAATCGGCGCCGATTACGTGATCAATGTCCAAGCCGATGAACCCCTGATTACGCGGAAGCAGATTCTCGAGCTGGTGCGCCTGATTTCCGGTGATTGTGACATGGCGACGCTGGCGACGCCGTTCCGAAATCAGGAAGACTTCCAGAATCCGAACCAGGTTAAGGTCGTTCTCGATCGAAATGATCAGGCCCTGTACTTCTCTCGGGCACCTATTCCTTATCCCCGTGACGAAGGCCTGGGGAACCTTTCCGAAGACTGGTTTGTCGACAACCATGTTTATCGTCACCTCGGGGTGTATGCGTACACAAGCGAGTTTCTCAAAGAATTTACCCATTTGCCGGCTGGCGATCTGGAGCAAATTGAGAGGCTCGAACAACTGCGAGCATTAGAAAATGGATACGCGATCGCGGTTGGAATTACGGAGGAGCCGACGATCGGCATCGACGCGCCGGCGGATGTTGAGCTGTATGAGGCGCACCTCGAGTCGCTCGGAAGCTTCGGGTAACGCGGGATGAAGGAAATGGATAAGGCCGCACGATTCGCGCGATTCGGTTCAAAGGAAAGGAATTGTCCGTTGCCTCCTTCGTCTGCTTGAGCGGAGCGAACGGGATTGCAAAACATTCTTCATGTCGCGAGCGAAGAAGAGAGCACTTATCATCGGTGTTGCTTTGCTGTTGTTGGTGTTCCTGCTGGTTCTCGCGCTTCCGCTTTGGCTGCCGTTTGTTCTCGGTCCTGTGCTCCGGCATTATGGCGTGGACTTTGCGGAGTATGAGCGATCCGGATACGGACGCTTTGCGCTGACTGATATCGAGTGGACGAGTGAGACCGCGGGCGCGCGGGCGGCGCGCATTGAAACGTTTCTTCCGACCGTTTGGCTTTGGAGAAAGTTCTGGAACGATACGGAGACCGCTTTCGTTCTGGTTGAGGATTGGCATGTGGAGATTGCAGAAACGCCCGAGGAGCGACCCGATGATCAGGTAAAAGAAGCGACTTCCATTCCGAAAATTGTCAGCCGGATGGAGGACGTTATCCCGACGGTGATCGATTGGCTCCCGCTCGCTCAATTCGGTGAAGGTGAAGTGCGAATGCCAGGAGACCGGATCGTGGAGGTGCTGGGCGCCGAATGGCACAAGGGCGAGATCGCGGTGAATCTGCGAGAGCCGGAACTCGACCAGCAGGTTTTCGTTGAAGCCGATGTAAGCGGCGGCTTGCCGTACACGATGGCGGCGGCATCCGATCCGCTGCCGTTGCGCGTCGATCTTGTCGTCGATCGCGACGAGTCGGAAGTCGTGGTGAAAGGCGAGGCTGGGTGGTTTGGCAACCGAACGGCCTTTCACGCTGATTTTTCTGATGATCGGCTCGTTCCGGGGGCGGCGTCATTCGCGAGCGATGAGTTCCGCCTGACAGCGGCCGACCTGGGCTGGCAAGGTTACCAGGACGTTGTCGGAAGTTTTGCTGTCAATTGGGACGGCCGACAATACTCGGGTCGTTTGCAGGCCGAAGCGGCGCCGAGGGACGACGGAGGACCGCTTCCGCCGGTGACCGCACGGGCGGCGGCTTACGGCGACCTCGACGGATGGGTTATCGAGGCACTTGATGTGCGATCGCCTTGGCTGACCGCGACGCTGACGGAGCCGGTGGCATTGAATTACGAAAACGAAAGCCGTTCCGCGGAATCGGCGTTCTCGGTGGCTGCCGACCTCGGGGCGCAGACCTGGGTTGAGGCCGCGGGGAAGGTGTCCGGCCAGATGCATTTGCGCAAGGATGCCGGACAGTCTGTACCGACGGCGCGGCTGACGGTGACCGGGGAGGCGCTCACGGTTTGGGGGATCGATGTTTCGCGGGCGGATCTCAAGGCACGATTCGAGTGGCCGGTCCTGGACTTGGAGGCAATCGAGGTGACGAGCCCGGACGGTTCGCAACTGGCCGGATCCGGAAAGATCGACTTCGAAAGCCGGACGGTGGCCGGCGGCGCGGTGACCGCATCGATCCATCCGGAGCTTGCGGAAGCCTGGCTGCCTGAAGAACTGACATTCGGAGCGCTGGAGTTTCAAGGCTCCGTGGCCGGCCCCTTTGCAAACCTTGGGCATACCGGAACGGTGGAAGTCGTTGGTCTCAGACTGCCCGGGATGAGTATTTTGGATCTGAATACAGATTGGTCCGGGCAAATGCTGACGTTTGAACGGATCGAGGCAGCCGTTTCATCGGGGCGGCACGCGGTTCGCGCGGAAGGGGCGCTGACGATCGATGTCGATCGCCGTCGCGCGGCATTGACGCTCGACCGATTCGCCCGGCTGGCGGGCGGGGAGACGATACTTGAGGCGGACGGTGCCAGTATTTTGGCCGCGGAATGGACGGCGGATGGACTGAAAGGCCTTTCGGTCGACCGGCTGCATTGGCAGGGACCGGAGCGCGAGATCAGCCTGGCGGCGAATGTCGAGTGGCCGCGAACGGGCGATGTCGGACTGTCTTGGCGGGGAATCGACCGTTCGCTGATCGACGGATTTGTTGACCCGGCCATCGGGGACGAGGAGTTTCGCTTGTTGTCGGGACAGCTATCGGCGAAATGGAAGGAAGGACCGCTGGTGTTTCAGCTGGAAGCGGATGCGCGGACGGAGCTGGCGCGCGCCGGTGAGGTTGAGATCGCGATCGCGGCGGGAGGCACGGAGGCGGGGATCGCGATCAAGCGCCTGCGGGTTGTCAGCGGCGGAGAACTGGTCGGGGCCGCCGAGGGAAACGTGCCGCTGGTTCTCTATCCGGCGGGAAAGAGGCTGGTGGCTGTTCGTGAAGAGGCTCCCGTGTCGCTTCGGGTGGAAACGTCGCCCCATGCCCGGTTTTGGCAGGAAATCGGTGAGCGGACCGGGCTTTATCTCAGTGAGCCGGATTTGGACATCGCGATCTCCGGGACGCCCGCGAATCCGGAAGGTTCGCTGCTGTTTCGCGTTCCGCTGGTGAGACTCGATGAACGAGAGAATGACCGGGAAGCCATGCCTGAAGTGACCGAGCTGACCGTTGACATTCGCGCGGGCGAGGGCGAGCTACGGCTGCACGATTTCAGTTTCCAGATCGAGGGGCAGCGAGTCGAAGCGGAAGCGGTTGTGCCGATGGGACTGGTCCAGTGGCGGCGGGTGGTGCAGGAACGGACGATGCCCGACTTGACGGCGGCTGCGGGGCGCTTGCGAATTCCGGGCGCCCAGGTCGCGGCTTTTTCGCGGTTCGCACCGGAGGTGATGAGTCCGGAAGGCGAGATTCACGCGGACATCGAACTTTTGCCGGGATGGCAGTTGAGCGGGACGATCGCTGTCAACGGGGCTGCGACCCGGCCGATTGTGCCGTTCGGGAGCGTCCGGGATGGAACCATGCGGCTTGTTCTGCGGGGCCGGAGTGTCGAATTGGCCGAGATCAGCGGTGTGGTTGGCGGAGAGCGCCTGACAGTAACTGGCCGCGTGGACCTCCCGATCGAGCAGGAGTTCGCGTACGATTTGCGCGTTCACGGAAAGAATCTGCCTCTCACTCGGCGGCCGGGTGTCGTGATTCGCGGCGACCTCGATTTAGCGGTGGAGAAGCGCGGGGAGGAAGCGCCGCTCATATCGGGCGCTATTGAATTGCACGACAGCTTTTATTTCGCTCATTTGCGGCTGATGCCGTCCGGGGCTGTGGCGACTCCGGAGAGGCGTCCCCCGTTTTTCAGCATCGAGGCGAAACCGTTCGACGAATGGCGGCTGCAAGTTCGTCTTCGCGGGCAGGAGTTCCTGGAGATTCGCGGGCCGATTTTCCAAGGGCGGATTTCGTCGGAGTTTGAGCTGACCGGCACGTTGCGCGAACCGGTGGCGACTGGCGTCGCGACCATCGAGCAAGGCCGCGTCCGATTTCCGTTCGCCAGCTTGAGCATTGATCAGGGGGAGGTGGCGTTGCGGCGTGAGAACCCGTTCCAGCCGCAACTGTTCATTGTTGGCGGCGGCATGGCGTTCAGTTACGATCTGCGCATGGAGATCACCGGGACCGCGGAGGAGCCGGTTATCGAGTTCTTTTCGAACCCGCCGCTGACGTCTGAGCAGGTCCTTCTTATGGTGACAACGGGCGAACTGCCTCGCGATGAGATCCGCTTTACGAGCCAGCAGCGAGCCAGCAGGTTTGCGATCTATTTCGGGCAAAACTTGCTTTACGAGATCACTGGTGACGACAGTGCAAGCGACCGGTTAGTCGTGCGTTCGGGAGAGCAAGTTTCGGAGAGCGGGCGCCAGACAATGATTATCGAGTTTCGATTGACGGAGGACTGGTCGGCGGTTGGGGAGTATGACCGGTTTGACGAGTACAACATCGGTTTGAAGTGGAACATTTACTCGCGATGACGGGAGGACGGCTGACGAGCAGGCGCAGGTGCGGCCGGTCGTTCGGATGGGGGACGCTCTTGTGGTGTATTGGAATTTTCCTTACGTTTTGGGCGGCGGGAAGCCTCGTTGCCGAAGAGGCGCGGAAACCGGTGAAGATCGATGTGAGCGGGTTTGGCATTCTCGGCAATCGCGCGCTGAAACGGACCTTGGAGCTGGTGAGCGATCCGGAGAATCCCCCGGCCTTTTTTACGGCGACGCAAATCGAGGACGCCGCGCTGTTGCTGCTGGCCCAGGTGCGTGAAGAAGGCTATTTGCGGCCGCGGGTCGAGGCGCGGCTGACATTGGACGGCGGGGAGACGGCAAATTTTTCTTGGACGAACGCTGGCTTTACCGAATTGCCGCGACCGATGCGGGCTGTCGAAGTTCATTTTGTTGTTCATCGCGGCGAGCGATTCTTTTTTGAAGAGATCACCTTTTACGGGTTGACCGTGATCGATGAGGAGACGGCGCGATCGTATTTCGTGGCGACCGGCTACCTGATTGAGACGCGTCGCGCGAGACTGTTTACGCCAAGTCGTTTGGAAGGAGGAATGAACAGCATCCGCGATGTGCTGATCAGCCGCGGATACGAGTCCGCGATCGTCCTTGCCCGTGAGCTTGAGCAAGATGCTGAAACCGGTGCGGTGCGCGTCGCGATTTTGGTGGATGAGGGGCCCCTGTCGCTGGTGCGGGGAGCGAGCGTCGTGATTGAAAGGGAGGGTGAAGTGGAGCGCCGCGATCTCGACGTGGCGGCGGACCAAGCGTTTTCCCGTGCGTGGCTGCAGGACCGGGAGCAGGAATTGCGGGCGGAGTTTTACGAACTGGGTTATCCGGACGTGGCCGTGAGCGGCGAGATTGCCCGCCGTGAATACACGGACGATGAGGTTCTGGTCGATGTCGTCATTCGAGTGGAACCGGGTCCGTACATCACGATGGGCGAAGTCATTTTTGACGGTTTGGACAAGACCAGAGAGTCGGTGGTGCGACGACGCATTGACCTGAAGGAAGGGAAGCGGCTGAACCGTCTTGAGGTGGATGAAGGACGGTTTCGACTGGCGCGGCTGGGGGTCTTCGCGTCAGTCGAGGTTGATTACGAGGATGCGGATGAGGGCCGGCGAAATGTCGTGTATCGGGTTCGGGAAGGGAAGGAGCTCGATATCAACGTCCTCTTTGGATACGGCAGCTACGAGATGTTCCGGGTTGGCTTGGAGGTCGAGCAATATAATCTTTTCGGGCGGGCGCACCGGTCGAGGCTGCAATTGACGCAGTCGCTTCGCTCGTCGAGCGTCAACTATCGCTATACGGTTCCGGAATTATTTGGAGAGGAGATCCACGGCTTCGGAACGCTCTTCGGGCTGCGGCGCGAAGAACCGGATTATGACCGTCGGGAGTTTGGGTCGAGCGTTGGCGTGCAGCGGTATTTCTGGCGTCTCGATTTGGATTCCGGGCTGCGCTACCTGTATCAGTTGCTGGAAAGCCGATCAGGCGTAGTCAGCGGACCTGACGGCCTTGATCGCGCGGTCGTTTCCGCGGTGGAGCTGAGTCTGCAGCGGGACCGGCGGGACAACCCGATTTATCCTACAGACGGATACCAAGCGCGAACGGTCGTCGAAGCGGCGTTCGACAAATTGGGCGGTGAGGTTGACTATCAGCGGCTGGAATTGGATGCGTCATATCACCACGACTTCGGAGGCGGTTTGTTTCTTCATCTCGGCGCGAATCACGGAATTCTGAATACGTTTGGTGAAGTTGCGCGGGAAGTGCCGATCACGAGACGCTTTTTGACCGGCGGCGAGAATTCGGTGCGCGGATATTTGGAAGGGGAGGCGTCTCCGCGGAATGAAAACGGAGAGCTTGTTGGATCGGAAACATATACACTGGTGAACCTCGAGTTGGAGCAGGCGCTGACGCAACGCTGGTCGGTGGTTGTCTTTGGCGACTGGGTCGGCTTCGCCCGCAGGTTTGATGATTACCCGATCGACGAAAGCTTGTACAGCATCGGACTGGGAATTCGATACAAAACCTTGATCGGGCCGATCCGTCTGGAATACGGGCACAATGTCAATCCGCGGGAAGACGATCCGAGCGGTGCCGTGCATTTGTCGATCGGTTTTCCTTTTTAACGGATTCGATCCAAAGAATTTCGCTGACCGCGCGGCGCACCCGTCAATTTCGGGTTGGGCTGGCGCGGAGGACGAGAGCCTGGTCAGCGGGGCTGAGACTGGTGATGGGAAAAGTAAAGCGGCGCCCGTTGAGGATGAGGGTGACCAGCCCGGACTGCGCGTCGTAACTGTCGAAAACGCCTTTCATGACGCGCCCGTTTTGGCCGGTCCAGGCGCGCGGGCGGCTGAGGCTGTTCTCGGGCGCTGCCGCGACGCCCAGTCCGGTTGGAACATAGCGCTCGGTTCCGCCTGATGGTTGATTGAGCAGACGGGCCTTGCCGCGGACTTGTGCCGCGAGCGCCGACGAACCGCCGCCATCGAAATTGATCGCGTGGTGGGCGCCGAGGTGAACGAGAAAAGCGGCCAAATCGTCGAGGTTGATTCCGACGCTCTCTTTGGATCGCCCATCGACGAGAAGAAAAAGAACGTGACGTCCGTCCTCGCTGATGCCGGCCGCGCTGCGCGGATGCCGAGCGGTCCATAAAGCGCCGGTACCGTGGAGGGCGGCACCGTCGCGCACCAAGACCGGGCCTGACGAGACGATGTGCTGAATGGCATGGGTCGGGAGACCTTTCGGGCCGCCCGTAAGCCGCCAGCCGATTTCCAGCGAATCTCCCGGCCGCAAGCGATCGAACCAAGGCGCGGCCTCGGTGCCAGCGGTGAGAACGAGCGTGCTGTTTTTGATGGAAACACCGGAGAGGCTGTCGCGGATCGCTGTGACGGTGGCTTCGATACGGGCACTCGCGGAAGTTTCCGGCGCGGGAAAAAATTGCTCTTCTTGCAGCACGAGCTCCCGGACGGATTGGCCGCGAGTGAACGCCGCGCTGTTACCGGGACTCTTTGTCCATGGCGCCCGATACAGGACGATTTCCTTGGGGGCGAGTGCCGGACGGTTGACTCCATTCAGCGGTCGTTTCTCGGAACCGACGCTTACTTCTGCTTCCCAGCCGAAATTGCCGATGGCCGCACGGCCTTCCGGGAGCGCGATAAAATTCGTACGGCCCGACGGTTCGCGCAGGATGCGGCCATTTTGGATCGTCAGTCCGTCGGGCGCCTGGGTAGCGCCGATGTCGAAGAATGACACGTTGATCGCCGCCAGGGCGTCGTTGTCTTCCAGCAATTGCGAGACGGTGGACCGTCGGAAATACTGGCCCGAATCGAGGTTCACAAAGCGGTCGCCCGTCAGGGTTCGTAAATCGATTTCCGGGTTCGAAAGATCGACGAGGATGAGGTTCACGCGCAGCGGCTGACTGTTGCGTTCACCGTTGGCCGACCACCAGATCAGGCCTGATTGGAGTTCCTGCCGCACGCATTCCTCATTGTCGAAAAACCCGCGCGGATCCCCCCATGTCGCCGCGGAGACCAGCATGGCGGGGGCGAGTAACGCGGCAAGAGCAAGGAGAAGCCGTGGAAGAAGGCGGGACATCGCTTCCGCATGCTGGATCGAGTGGGCTTGGTGGGTCAAGTTAGACTCGTGGAGTCAAGAATCCATTTCAGCGGTATGTATGATTGCAAAAGTTCTGGTATCGGCAGTGGTGCGGGAGAGCGAGCTTTCCAGCCCGCCCAGCGGACAGGAATGTCCGCTCTCCGTTGTTTCGTGCTAAGCCTTTTCGAAGGGTTTGCATTTGCGCTTATCGGACGAGCAGAGCCGCCGCGATACTCAATCTTGTGCGACCGCCAGCTTGACGAAGAGCCGAGGCCCGCCGTTGGCTGACACGCGCACGATGACTGTTTCCGTGCCGTCACCGTTATCGCCGGCGGAAACCTGTTCGATATTGGCGCTGGCCGATTCCCAGATCACCAAGTCATTTGAATACTCGATGCGGTAGTCGAGTCCAGATTCCCCGATACGCCGGCGGAAGGTCAGGAGTACAGAGTCGTCATCGGCGACGGCTTGGGGAAGAAGGCTGCGATCGGGCTGATGCACATCGAGACCGAAGGCGAACTTGAGAAGATTGCTGATCCCGTGACCGTAGGGGTCGGCGTTGGGCGCGATGAACTCGGGATCCCCCCGTTCTTGTTCGGTGAAGACATTTTCGAGCCAGTCGTTCCAAGGCGAGACAAAGACCGCGCGAATCTCCAGATGCGTTCCGACCTCAATGGCGAGGGGATTTTCGATGCCCCACCCGTTGGGGCCGTCCCAGCGGGAAAAGACAAATCCGCCTTCACCGATCGCCTCGAGTTCGATTAAATCGCCGAAGGCTGCCTTGCCGCCGGGCGGAACTCCATCGATGCTGCCTTGGCCTTCGACAGAGGCGGTGATGCTGAACTCGACGGCGACCGGTTCGAGCAGGCTCCAGCGGACCGCATCGGCCATGACGACGATGGGATTACCGATGTTTTTAATTTCGACAAAAGGACTGTCGCCCGGGTTGAGGTAGATGGAGTCGACCAGATTGACCCACTGGCTGCCCGCGACCTGTTGATTGACGAAGACGATCGATTCGCCGGTTCCGTCAGAGATCGTGTAATGGGCGTTGGGCGTGCGGTTTCCGCCCTGTGGATACCAAGTATCGATCTGGTAAAATCCGGCTGCTGGCAGGTTTGGTGTGAACCTCGCCGCGTGCGGGCCCGCGTAGGCATCATGATTGGGATTATGCGTCCAGCGGTAGTTGCCATCGTTTCCCGCCGCGCCGACCGAAGCGCGCCAGTCGGGACCGGTGAGGGTGACTCCGGCGCCTTCGTGGGTGTCGCTGTCGAGAATGATTTCCGCCGCGGGCTCTCCGCCCGCAACGAAATACAAGTCTTGGCTGGTGACTTCGCCGCCCGGGATCTGGACCATCGTCGAGGGCGTGTCTTCCGGCGCTCCCTCCCAGCTCGCCCGGACGGTGTGGGGACCAGGCGTGATTTGCAGAAAACGATAAAATCCGTCGTGTGCCGTTTGCGTCGTGCGGTTGGAGGAATTGCTCAGATGCACGGTGGCTCCGGCGATTGGCTGATCGTTGACCGCGTTTCGGAGATAGCCTTGGAGCTGGCCTTCGTCTGGACCCGGTTCCGCCCCAAAGTCGATGTCGAGCGTAGCGACCTCGCCGATTGTGACGGTGACCGGGCTGGCACCGGTTTCCGCGCCGTCCCAGGAAACGGAGACTTGGTATTCGCCCGGCGGCAGATCGACGAACCCGTAGAAGCCGAGTGGATCCGAGTCGATCAACCGGTTGACAGGACCGGAAAGGCGGGCTCGCGCCCCATCGATCGGTTTGCCGGTGGCAGCGTCAGTAACGTGGCCTTTGATATGTCCGGTGGTCGGGTTGCTTTTCCACGGCATGTCGGGGATAGCGGCCGGCTCGGCGAACATAGGTGGCGTGACCGGATCGTATTCGCTCGGTTGCGTGACAGCTCTGCGAAATTCGCTGAACGGCAGGCCCTCGTTGTTGGTTTCGTGATAGACGTAACCGGAAACTCCATCGGCTTTGTTTCCAGCGGGGCTGAGGTCGCGGGATTCGCGCATTTGCGCGATCGCGCCGCTGAGCGTATTCAAGTAAATGCCGGGGCCGATCGCGGCGTGCCGGTTGAAGCGAGTGTCTTTGATGAAATTATTCCATTTGGTGTAATCCGCTTTCTGCACGCTGTTGAAGTCGCGGAAATACGCCATCGGAACGTTGAGATCGAGAATCCCTTCCTCCATCCAGGCCGGCCAGTTGGAGAGGATGTCGTAGTACGGGCGTGTCGAAGGAAAGTCGTTGATGTTGGCCGGACCCGGCGACCAGGTAATTGTGGAGGCGGAGATTTTGACTTCGGGCCGCGCGTCGATCGCGTTCAGGTAAATGCTTCGTACGAGCTGGGTCACTTGATTGCGGCGGAAATCGCTCCATTCGGGGTCGTTGGGGGAGGGAAAATCGTTGCGGTTGTAAAGTGCCTGGAAACGTTGAACGGCGACTGGGTTGTAGCCGAACTGATTGCCGTAGTAGCGGATGTAATCGTAGTGGAGTCCGTCGATGTCGTATTTCGTAACCAGTTCCATCGCGACGTCCAGGAGATGCTGCTGGACGCCGGGATGGCCCGGATCAAGCGTCTGGTCAATGACACCGTTGATGTCCTGGGTCATCCACTCCGGATGCGCGTTGGTGACATGTTGCGGGTCGCTCGTGGCTCGATCCACCGGATAGACCACAATCCAAGCGTGGATTTCGATCGGCGGATTTTGTTCGCGAGCTTTGTTGAGAATATATGTGAGCGGATCAAACGTGGAAAATCCCGGGACGCCGCTCGAAATCCGCGGTTCGATGTCCGAGAAATAGAGCGTGTCGCCGCGGCGGCGCATTTGGACGAACAACGTGTTGACATTTGCTGACCGCGCATCGGCGATCACTTTATCGATACCTGATGGGGAATGAAGATCGGCGACCCACGCCTGCACCCAGAGCGCGCGCACTTCATCCGGCGCATCAGCGAAGGCGGGGCGGGTTTGGCCGAACAATCCGAGGAGCGTGGCGGCGCAAACGAGAAAGAGGCAGACGGGCAAGGGAGTTTTCATAGGATATGGGCAGGTTTTGCGGGTCAGCCAAGAATCGTAGTTTGCCGATCGGCGACAGCGCCAGTCAAATGTGTGGAAATCTAATGCTTCCCCTCCCGCTCGAACTGATGTCAGCGCTCCGGTCCGAGAATGTCCGCGACACGCACGTGGAACCGCCCAGAGGCTTCCTTGCGCTGCCACTGGATTTCCGGGTCGCTCAATGCCGCGGGAATCCGCTTGCCGACCGGAAGGAAATGGAAGCGGAATTCAGGGTTCCATCGCTTCCGCAACTCGGCGGGACAGCCAATCGAGTTCTTCTGGGAAAATCGTGTGGAAGTTTCCCGGAAACTTCTGAATCGTCGTTGCGGCGTTGGAGTCGGCGAGCAGGCGAGCGCTATGCTCCACATATTCAAAGGGAACATGCGCGTCATGCTCCGCGCAGCCGAGGAGGACAGGCGTTTGGCAAAGATCAATTTTTGGCCGGGGCGTTTCCAGAGGACCGATCAGCGCGCCGCTGAGACCGGCGACGAATCCGTAGCGCCGCGGATTGCGAGCCGCGTATTCCAAGGCCAGGCAGCCACCTTGGGAAAAACCAGTGAGCCCGATGCGTTCGGACGGAATTCCAGCGGCGACCGCTTGCGAAACAAGCTGATCGATGACGTCCAGTGATTGGCCGAGCCAAGGTTCGTTCTGTTCCAGCGGCGCGAGAAACCGCTGCGGATACCAGCTTCCGCGGCTGGCGGACGGCGCGAGCCAGGCGACGCGTTCCGCGGGAATCTGTTTGGCGAGAGAAAGGATATCATGACCGGAGGAGCCGCGCCCGTGGATCAGGAGGATGGCACCAGCGGCTTTCTCAAGCGCGGGTCCGGTATGGATCGTTTGGTTAGTCATGGTCCTTAAGCTTGCGTCGGTTTTGAAATGTCCAGCACGGGAAGCGCTTGTTCGATCTGGTCGCGAAGGGCGGCGAATTGCTTCGGGATTTTGAGCGCGGTCCCGAGTTCCTCCAGCGGTTCATCAGCCGTGAATCCTGGATTCTCCGTGGCGACTTCGAAGAGAATCCGCCCGGGCTCGCGATAGTAGATGGAGTGAAAATAATCGCGGTCGCGAACGTCGGATGTCCGCGAACCAGCCGCGGAGATTTCCTGATGAACGCGTGCCTGCGACTCATCGTCGGGAACCGACCAGGCGATGTGGTGGATCGTGCCGGCTCCATCAAGTCCGCGCGGGAGTCCGGGATCGGCAATTACATCCGCGAAATGTCCCGAACCGCCTGGACCGGCCTCGAATCGCGAACGATTTCCGTCACGCCGAACCAGCCGGAAGCCCATCGTCCCCGTCAGCAATGCTTCCGTCGCTTCCGCCGAGTTCACAGTGAGTTCAGCCGTGTGCAATCCCCGGATGACATGTTCGGGAGGAATCCCGGCACCGGACCATCCGGTGCGCGGATCGTCGGCGACGGCCACCAGCTCTACCGGAATGTGATCCGGATCGGCCAGTTGAACCGTCTCCTCTCCGAACCGTTCCATTCGCTGGAAATCGACGCCGTGCTCCTTGAGCCGGCTCTCCCAGAACCCGAACGAATCCGGGGCCACGGAAAAACTCAGTGACGTCGTTTGCCCGCTTCCGATCCGTCCCCGCGCTTCCGTTCCCGGCCAGTAGAAAAACGTGACGATGCTCCCGGCGCTGCCGGATTCGTCGCCGTAATAAAGATGGTAGGCGGAAGGATCGTCGAAATTGACAGTTCGTTTTACCAGGCGAAGCCCGAGGATCTTCGTGTAAAAATCGGTGTTTGTCCGCGGGTTGCTCGCAATCGCCGTGACGTGATGAATACCTGTGATGAACGTTTTCATTGGATTGGATGTTTCGAAAGCCACTTTTTCAGAACGGTATAAAAATCGATCGGCGAACTCCCTTGTTGAGCTGTCGCGTCCGATGGCCTTTCCCTTCGGTGTCGGTGAGGCGGAGAATATCGCCCCCGCCAAAACGGCGGCGCTCGCCGTCGCCCGTCTCAATCTCGATTTCGCCGTCGAGCAAGATGATCCATTGGCGTCGCGGCGCGGGATGCCAGTCGTAATCGTATGTCTCTTCGGTTTCCCGAAAAATGACTCCGTCGGCAGGCATCCGCTTTGAAAGCCGTCCGATTTCTCCGGCGGCATTCAAGTGGATGGCAAAATCGGAAAAGCGGGAAACTCCATTTTCGTCGGTGTCGATTGCTGTCGCCTTCATAGTGGCTGATGTCTGGATGCAAAGGAGAGCGTCGGACTCGGCCGCGGCCGTCTCCTGGTTTTCTTTGTTTGGCTCTGGATAAGATACCCTTTGTTCCCGTCTTTGAATAATACCAACCAGGGCTTGCGGCTATGCGTGATGCGCATAACCTTAGCCGGTTATGAATCTGGATCTTTTCCGGACCTTTTTCGCCGTTGTTGAAGCGGGGAGTTTAAATAAGGCGGCCGAGCGGCTGTACCTCTCGCAATCGACGCTCACCCGTCAGATGCAGGCATTGGAGCATATTGTGGGCGGGCAGCTTCTGGAGAGGACGTCGAGCGGCGTTGTTCCAACGGCGACGGGAGAGGAACTGCGGGAGGCGATGCTTCCGGTGATTGACCGTTTCGACGAGGTGTTGCGGCGGGTGCGAGGGTTTGCCCGCGGAGAACGCGAACTCCTGCGGATCGGTTATGTGGCATCGGCCGCGGCGGTTTTTTTGAATTCGGCGCTCGCGGCGTTTCGCAAGGAGCAGCCCGAGGTGCGGGTGGAATTGCTCGATCTTTCGCCCGGCGAGCAGATTGCGGCTTTGCGCGAAAACAGGATCGATATCGCGCTGCTCGGCCATGCCGGCGCGTACTTGACCCGCGAGTTTTATACGCGGCGGCTCGCGACAGTTGGGGTTTCGGTTGCCTTATCCGAGAGCAGCGACCTTGCGAAAAAGAAGGAGCTGGCTTTGGAGGATCTGCGGGAAGAACGGTTTGCCGGTGCGCCCGATGAGGACATGCCCGGACACAACCGGTGGGTGGAACAGATCTGCCGCCGTGCCGGCTTTCGACCGCGTTTCGTGATCGACTTGGACAGTCTTGCGCACGGTTTCGCGTCGGTCGTCAGTGAGGAAGCTGTAATGCTTGTGCCGGAATACTTGAGTAAAACGCCTGTCCCGGGCGTCATTTTTCGCTCGCTAACGGATCCGGGGGTCCGCTGGGAAATTTACGTGGCGTGGCAGCGCGGCAAAATCGCGGCATCCGTCAAGCTGCTCCTGGAAAAGGTAACGGAATCCGCTCAGGCATAGATCGACCCGGCGCCTCCTCGGTGGTGGATCGGGAGTTTCCATTTGAACTGAAGGGAGATTGGCGTCATGGTTTTGCCCTTTTATGAGCGAACGTCCGACTGACAATACTCATGATCTGCGCGCGGTGCGCGTGGGGAAGCTCCGGGAGATGCGGGACGCCGGATTTGACCCGTTCCGCGCGAACTTTTCGCCGACGCACAATTCCGCTGAGGCGGTGGCCGCTTTCCGCGACGATGACGAGGAGGGACCGCGGGTAGCGGTGGCCGGCCGCCTGATGACGATCCGCGTGATGGGCAAAAGCATTTTCGCGAAGTTGCAGGATATGCACGGTCAGATCCAGATCTACCTGCGGAAGGAGGAGGTCGGCGACGACCCGTTCAAAGAATTTAAGCGGCTCGATATCGGCGATATTCTTGGCGCGGAAGGGCAGCTGTTTCGGACGAAGACCGGTGAAGTGACCGTTCGCACCGATCGTTATCAGCTGGTTTGCAAGGCCCTCCGTCCGCTCCCGGAAAAGTGGCACGGGCTGACTGACAGCGAGCAAATTTACCGGCAGCGCTATCTTGACCTGATCGTCAATGCGGAGTCGCGCGAGCGCTTTTTTGCGCGGAGCAAGATCGTCGCGACGATCCGTCAGTTTCTTCACGACCGCGGTTTTATTGAAGTCGAGACGCCGGTCCTGCAACCGGTCGCCGGTGGCGCCGCGGCGCGCCCGTTCGTCACGCGTCACAATGCGCTCGGAACCGATTTTTATTTGCGGATCGCGCTGGAGCTTTATTTGAAGCAGCTCCTGGTCGGCGGCATCGACCGGGTCTTTGAGATCGGAAAGAACTTTCGGAACGAGGGGCTGTCGCGGCGCCACAATCCGGAATTCACGATGCTCGAAGTCTACCAGGCGTATTCCGATTTTCGCGGGATGATGACGCTGATCCGCGACATGATTCAAACGATCTGCCGCGACGTTCTCGGCACAACCCGGATCGAGCGTCCGGATGGACAGGTGATCGAACTCGGGGGCGAATGGCGCGAGGCCCGTTACAAGGATCTGATTTGTGAAACGACGGGTGACCCGAATTGGTTTTCGCGAAGCAAGGAAGAAAAGCTCGCCTGGGCGGCCGAGGCCGGGATCCAGGTGAACCCGGAGCTGGAGGACTTTGAGGTCACCAGCGATATCTTTGAGAAGCGGGTTGAGCCGTCGCTGGTCCAGCCGACATTTGTCACGCATTTGCCGAAGGAGCTTTGTCCGCTCGCAAAGATCACTCTTGAGGATCCGTCGACCATCGATGTGTTTGAACTCTGCATCAACGGTCAGGAAATCGCGCCGGCGTATTCGGAGCAGAACGATCCTTTCACTCAAAGGGAGATGTTCGAGCAGCAGGCCGGCGAGGAGGTGCAGAAGATCGACAACGACTTTCTGCTTGCGCTCGAACACGGAATGCCGCCGGCCGGCGGCATGGGGGTCGGCATCGATCGGCTAGTGATGCTGTTGACCGGCGCCGAGAGCATTCGCGACGTCATTCTGTTTCCCCAGATGAAGGCGGTGGGGAAGTAGTTATTAGTTATTGGTTATTCGTTATTGGTTGATGTTGTTATTGGTTAATGGGTCGATTCCTCTCCAGCGTTCCTGTCTTGATAACAGATAACCTGATAACCAATAACTGAAACCCAACCCATGCCTTGGTACCTTTATCTGGCGCTCAAGCAGCTGTTTCCGTCGGGGAAACCGGTTTCGTTCTTTACGGTTGTTTCCACGTGCGGGGTGCTGCTCGGAGTGATGATTCTCATCATGGTCCAGAGCGTCATGAACGGGTTTGGCGAGGAAATCCGCAGCAAGATTGTGGATACGAATGGCCACGTGCGGATTGAGACGACTCGGCCAGGCGATATTTTGTACGAAACGGAAACCGTCATGGAAACCGTTTGGGAGCACCCGGCGGTCGTCAAGGCATCACCGTACGCCCACGGTTTCGTGATGGTGCAATACAATCAGCGTCCGGCATTTCCGTTTATCCGCAGCGTCGAACTCGATCCCGCCGACGAGGTAATCCCGATCGACGAATTTCTCATTCTCGGCAGCCTCGACGATTTGCACGACGATTCAATTTTTCTGAGTTCCGGGCTGGCGACGAGCCTCGGCGTGCGGGTCGGGTCCATTGTTGAAGTTTACTCGCCGCTGATGCTGGAACGGCTGAAGCGTGATGAGATTCTCCTTCCTCGCGAGCTGGAGGTGGCCGGGATTTTCGAAAGCGGCTGGACGCAAGTCGACGAAAACACGATGGTCGGCACCCTGCGTCTGATGCAGGATTTGTACGGCCTGCGCGACGGCGTTCACGGGGTCGCGGTGCGGCTGGAGTCCGATTACGACGCGGATCGGGCGGCGCGGGAATTGAACGAAGTGTTTCCGCCTGAGCTGACGGCCCTCTCGTGGCTGGACACCAATCGCGACTTTCTCTTCGTTCTGCGGCTGGAGAAGAATGTCATGTTCTTCCTGCTGCTGTTCATCATTTTGGTGGCGGCGTTCGCCATCACGAGCTCCCTGCTGATCACGGTGGTGCGGAAAACGAAGGAGATCGGGCTGCTCGGCGCGCTCGGGGCGAGGCCGCGGGAAGTCGCCGCCTGTTTCTGCTTCCAAGGATTTCTTCTCGGGGTTGCCGGAACGATTCTCGGGGTCGCCGCGGCGCTGACGGTTCTTCATTTTCGCAACGACATCGTCTATACCTTCGCGCGGTTGACCCAGAGCCAGGATGCACTCGTGCGTTTCTATCATTTCGCGGAAATCCCGGTGCATTATTCAACGGCTGATTTTGTGGTGATTACCTCGTGCTCGATCGTCATCTCGACCCTGGCGGGGCTGATACCGGCCATTCGCGCGGCATTGATGAAACCGACGGAGGCCTTTCGCAATGTCTGAAGCGGTTCTCGAAGCCACCGGGTTGTGCAAAACGTTCCGCAGCGGCGAGCGACGGATCGAAGTTCTGCGCGGTGTGGATTTCCGGATCGCCGGCGGGGAGAGCGTCAGTATTCGCGGATCGTCCGGATCGGGAAAGACGACCTTGATCCACCTGCTCGCCGGCCTCGAAGCGCGGGATTCGGGAAAGCTGCTTTGGAATGGCGAGTCGATCGGGTCTGGCCGGAGCGGCTTTGTGGCGCAAAGGCGCGCGACGTTCCTGGGAATGGTTTTCCAGTCGTTTTACCTGATCCCGGAGCTGAACGCGCTCGACAACGTGCTGATGGCGGCCCGAATCGCGCGCCAGCCCGCACGTGCGGCGGCCGATCGGGCGCGAAATTTGTTGGCGCGAGTCGGTCTTGCGGAACGTCTGACGCACCTGCCTGGGCAACTGTCGGGCGGGGAAATGCAGCGGGTAGCGGTCGCGCGCGCGCTGATGAATCGTCCCCGGGTGATCCTCGCTGACGAGCCGACCGGCAATCTCGATGAGGTAACCGCCGGCGGGATTATGGAACTTCTGCTTGAAGTATGCGCGGAAGAAGGGGCGAGCCTGGTGCTCGTCACGCACAGCCGGGCGCTGGCCGAACGCACCGTGCGCCAGACAGAGCTGCACCTCGGATTGCTGCGGGAGATTGGGGGAGAAGGATCCGTCTGATCCGTCGGATCGGTCCGATCCGACCGATCAGATTTCTTCCGCGATTTACACCGATGCCAAATGCGGCGATACTGATGCATGGCTGTTTTGCGCTCAATCAATCCCGCGACCGGCGAGGAAATCGAAGTTTATCCGGAAATGAGTTCAGCCGAGGCGGCGCGTCTTATCGAGGAGGCGGATCATGCGTTTCGCGAGTGGCGCGAAGTTCCGATCGAGGATCGCGCGGAAAGGCTGGCGCGGCTGTCCGGCCAACTGAAAAGGGAGGCGGACGCGCTGGCCGTTTTGATGGCGCGAGAGATGGGAAAGCCGGTCACTCAAGGAAAGGCGGAGATCGAGAAGTGCGCGTGGGTTTGCGACTATTACGCCAAGGAAGGACCGGAATTTCTCCGCCCGATGGCGGTTGCAACCGATGCCCGCGAGAGCACCGTGCGTTTTGAACCGCTCGGGGTGATCCTCGCGGTCATGCCGTGGAATTTCCCGTTTTGGCAGGTGTTTCGCTTTGCCGTACCCGCGCTTTTGGCGGGGAACGCGGCACTGCTGAAACACGCCTCCAATGTCAGCGGGTGCGCGCTCGCGATCGAGCGACTGTTTCGCGGAGTCGATCTTCCCCACGGGATTTTCCGGACATTGCTCCTCGGCAGTGGCGCGATTCCGGAAGTGATCGCACATCCCGTGGTGAAGGCCGTTACGTTAACCGGCAGTGCGGGGGCGGGCAGGGCGGTCGCGGAAGCGGCGGGCGCTCATTTGAAGAAGACGGTTCTCGAATTGGGCGGAAGCGATCCGTATTTGATTCTTGAAGACGCTGATTTGGAGCTGGCGGCTGACACTTGTGTCGCCAGCCGGTTGATTAATTCCGGACAAAGTTGCATCGCGGCGAAGCGCTTTGTGGTCGTCGACGCGGTGCGCGAGGAATTTGAGCACCTCTTTGTCGAACGAATGAAGAGTAAATTTCTGGGCGATCCGCTCGAGCCGGGGACGGAAGTCGGGCCGCTTGCGCGCGAGGATCTTTGTCACGATCTGCACAAGCAGGTTGTGGCAAGCCTCGACGGCGGGGCCAAGCGGCTGCTCGGAGGCGAGGAACTTGATCGGCCGGGCGCATGGTATTTGCCGACGGTGCTGACGAACGTCGTGCCAGGCATGGCCGCGTTCGATGAGGAACTGTTTGGTCCGGTCGCGGCGATCGTGCCGGTTCGGGACGAAGACGAGGCGATCGACTTGGCAAACCGCAGCCGGTTTGGGCTTGGGGCGGCGGTTTTCACCCGCGACTGGAAACGCGGCCGCGAAATTGCTTCCACGCGGCTGGAAGCGGGCTCTTGCTTCGTCAATGCCTTCGTGAAGTCGGACCCGCGTTTGCCGTTTGGCGGAATCAAGGAATCCGGCTATGGCCGCGAACTCGGCATGTTTGGGATTCGCGAGTTTGTGAATATTAAAACCGTTTACGTGGCGTAGCGGCCGGCACCATCAGCTTTCCTCCAAGTCGCGGAGGAGCGACTGAACAATACGCTCCCATTCCTCGTCGACGGTTCCTTCGTGACGCGCTTTTCCTGCCCGGCCGTACCAGTAGCCGGCGTTGCTGAGATCGCCTTCCTTGCGGTGGAGGTACCCATGAACCCAGAAAACCGGCCGCCCGTTGTGGGTCTGGCAGATCTCGTGGGCCTTGTCGAAATCCCCCGCTCGATCCCACCAAAGCGCCTGCAAGGCTGGCGGCAAACTCTCATCGGGCTGGGAATCCGCCGTAATACTCTCGGCAAACTCTTCTACTGTCGTGACCATCTTGCTTCGGACTCCGGCGGGCAGGTCTAAAACCTAAGCCAAAATAACACCTGAGGCAAGACTCAGATCCGCGAAGGAAATCACTTACTTTGACGAACGCTCGTCCGAGGCCGTCTCAGCGAGCCTTACACAAACAGGAAGGTCATAATCGTGTACAAGCCCATTGAGGCAAAGGCGGCCAGCAGAGCAAGCGGCAACTGGGTGTAAACATGATCCATTAGATCGCATCCGGTACTGAGCGATGCGAGAATGGTCGTATCGGATATCGGGGAGCATTGATCCCCAAAGAGGCTGCCGCCGAGGACCGCCGCGAAGCAGAGAGTCACGAAAAACTCGTCGGGATGGATCGCCCAGGCGAGCGGCAGAGCGATTGGAAAAACGATCGCGTAGGTGCCGAACGAGGTTCCCGCGGAAAAGGAAATCACCATGCAAAGCAGCATGAAGAGGGCAGGCAGCAGCACCATGGGAACCGAATCGGCAAACGCGCTTGTGATGTACGAAGCGGTGCCGACCGAGTCGCCGACCGATTTCAGCGTCACCGCAAGAGCGAGGATCAAGGCGCCGATCGTCACTCCTTTGCAGCCATCGATAAACCCTTCGATGGCCACGCGCAGCGACATCCCCTTCGCCAGCGCGATCACCAAGGCTGCGACCACGGCCAACGCGAAAGCTTCACCCACAAGCATTTTGAAATTTTGGTCACCCTTGATGAGGAAGAACCATACGAATGGGAGGACCGCAACGGCCAGCAGCGTGCCGATCGGAACGAGGAAGTCCTCGAGGCCGGGACGGTAGCCGATCGGTACCTGAAGGGTGGTCAGCTCACTGGATGACATCGGGTTTGCCCCCGGCGCGTCGAGTTGACCCGTTTCCTGAACCCGTTTCATCGCCGCCTTCATGCGACGCCCGTACCACGGGAGCTTTTCCACAGCGAGCAGAAACGTCAGCCCTACGGCGATGATCGCGTAAAAGTTCAGCGGAATGGTCTTAAAGAAAAAGTTGACCGTATCGGTGTCGGTAAGCATCGGGACCGTGCCCGCGACAATGGCACCGACATAAAATGGCCAGACATTGAACGGAAGGAGCGTCGCAACGGGCGAAGCGGTCGAGTCGACAATGTACGACATTTCTTCGTGCGACACCTTATTCTTGTCGCCCACACCCCGAACAGTCGCTCCGGTCAGGACGGTGCTGATCGTCCCGCCTTGGTGGAAAATCGTTCCCATCAGCCACGCGAACAGCTTGGCGCTTCGCCGTCCCGTTACCATCTTGTGCGCGGCCCAATTCGCGAAGTGGGTCGCGCCGGCCGTCCTCGTCCAAATCCCGATCAAGCCGCCGAGCGCCCACAAGTAGACGAGCAGAATCATCGCGTAGTCGGCGGTTCCGATCGAGGGCAAAAGGTAATTCGCGATGATGTTGATGTTTCCGGAAACAATACCGCCGATAAAGATGCCAAGAGTGAGCGCGATGACGACGTCCTTGAGCCAGAAGGCGAGAACGATCGCGACGAAAGCCGGCAAGATCGACCAGAATCCGTAGTGCAGAATGGCACCGCTGTCATCCAGCGTGGGACGGATCACCCCGGCCCTGGAGAGAATCCAGGTGCCGATCAGCATAATTGCCACGAAGGCGAAAATCGGCCAGCGGTTGGGTTCACGCTCATGCGGCGGTGTCGGAGCGTTGGGGCGATGAAATTCGTCGGATGCCGGTCGGTCGATTTGGTCGGAATCAGTCATGAATGGGTATAATGTGCCGCTGAGCCAAGCAGAGCGGATCAGGCAGAACAAGATATTTTTGGCTGTGACCGGCCGCCGGGGTGTTCGGAGGGAGTCAAAGGGGCGCGAGCCTTGCGAGTTATGAGAAATCAGGTCATGGTGACGGTTTCTCGGAATGACGGAGTTTAAACTGACGGCAGACTACCAGCCGACCGGCGACCAGCCGGCGGCAATCGACGCGCTGTGCCGGTCGATTGAGGCCGGCAACCGCGACCAGACGCTTCTCGGTGTCACCGGTTCCGGCAAGACCTTTACGATGGCAAACGTGATCCAGCGGCTCCAGCGCCCGGCTCTCGTGATCTCCCACAACAAGACGCTCGCCGCCCAGCTTTATTCGGAGTTCAAAAGCTTTTTCCCGGAAAACGCGGTCGAATATTTCGTCAGCTATTACGACTACTACCAGCCGGAAGCCTATGTTCCGTCGAGCGACACCTTCATCGAGAAGGATTCATCGATCAACGACGAGATTGAGCGGCTTCGAATCGCCGCGACGAGCGCGCTGATCAGCCGTCGCGACGTGATCGTGGTCGCCAGCGTCTCCTGTATTTACGGTCTCGGTTCGCCAGAGGATTTTCAGGAAATGATGATCCCCTTGCGCGTCGGCGCGGAGCTCGGGCGCGATGTCTTCCTCAATCGCCTGGTCGACAACCTGTACGAGCGCAACGACTATGAGCTCCGGCGCGGCCGGTTTCGCGTGCGGGGCGATGTCGTCGACGTGATGCCGGCTTACCTTGAAAAAGGCCTTCGGGTCGAGTTCTTCGGCGACGAAGTCGACTCGCTGGCGGAGTTCGATCCGGTGACAGGGGAAATAACCGAGTCGCTGCGGCGGTTCGACTTGTATCCGGCGAATCAATACATCACGCCTCGGCGCAAGCTCGAACAGGCGCTTCAGTCGATTCGCGACGAACTCGAGGAACGGGTGCATTATTTTGAGAGCAATAAGCTGCTGCTCGAAGCGCAGCGGATCCGAATGCGCACGGAATACGATCTCGAAATGCTGCGCGAGATGGGGTTTTGCAACGGCATCGAGAACTATTCGCGTCACCTGTCCGGACGAAAAGCCGGCGATCGTCCGTGGTGCCTCATCGACTTTTTCCCGAAGGACAGCCTGGTGTTCATCGATGAAAGCCATGTGACAATCCCGCAGATCGGCGGGATGTACGCCGGCGACCGGTCGCGAAAGCTGACGCTCGTCGAACACGGATTCCGGCTCCCGTCGGCGCTTGACAACCGGCCGCTCAATTTCGACGAATTTCGCGAACTGACCGGGCAGACGGTGCATGTGTCCGCGACTCCGGCCGCGTTCGAACTCGAGCGGTCCGCCGTCGTGGCCGAGCAGGTCATCCGGCCGACGGGTCTGCTGGATCCGGAGATCGAAGTCCGGCCGATCAAGGGGCAAGTGGAAGACTTGATTGGGGAAATTCTGAAAGCGACGGAGGCCAATGAGCGGGTGCTGGTCACGACGCTCACCAAGCGCACTTCGGAGGACTTGACGCATTACTTGCGCGAGGCGTCTGTCCGGGTCGAGTATCTTCACTCCGACATCGATGCGATCGAGCGGGTGGAAATTCTTCGGAACCTGCGCCGGGGCGAATTTGATGTGCTCGTCGGCGTCAATCTTCTGCGCGAAGGACTCGATCTGCCGGAAGTGGCGCTGGTAGCGATCCTGGACGCCGACAAGGAAGGCTTTTTGCGCAGCTACACCAGTCTCGTCCAAACAGCTGGACGGGCCGCCCGGCATGAGAAAGGGCGCGTGCTGATGTACGCGGATGTCATGACCGATTCGATACGCCGGACGATTGAAGTGACCCGCGAGCGCCGGCGCAAACAAATCGCCTGGAATAAGGAGCACGGCATCGTTCCGCGCAGCGTGAAACGCGGGGTTCAGGCGAGTCTGCATTACGCCGAAAAGAAAAAAGAGGAGGTTCTTCAAGTCGCGGAGGGCACTGGCGACGGTGACGTCGCGCGGGTCATTGCGGAATTGGAAGCGGAAATGCTCGAGGCTTCGAACCGGCTTGAGTTCGAGAAGGCCGCCGTGATCCGCGACCAGATTCAGGCGTTGAAAGGCGGGGCGGCGGCGGTCGGATCCGGGGGCCGCAAGCGCCGGCGGTAGCTGTTGGTTGTTGGTTGTTTGGTTTCCGGGTGTTCCTGCCGGCTTACCCGCCCGCTCGCTCGGTCCCGATTGCTCGATACGCGGGATTGACCTTGAGACGGGCGCTCGCGATTGTGAACGCGTTTCCTCATGCGTTACCTTCGCTCGTTTGGCCAACGGTTGCTGCGGCGATTCAGTCGCGGGCTGGTCCGGCTGTACTATCCGGGAATCGAAATCACCGGGCGCGAGAACATCCCGTCGACGGGGCCTGTGCTGTTTGTCGCGAACCATGCGAACTCGCTGATCGATCCTGTCCTTATCGGGATTTGCGCGAAGCGGCGGGTGCGGTTTCTCGCCCGTGCGCCGCTCTTTGAGACGCCGGTTTTTGGCTGGGCGCTGAAAGCCGCAGGAATGCTGCCGGCCGCGCGCGGTGCGGATGATCGTCGGAAGGTGAGGGCAAATTTTGCGATGTTTGACGATGCGGTCCGGGCGCTCGCGGCGGGAGACGCGGTTGGCGTTTTTCCGGAAGGTGAATCGCACGACAGCCCGGTGATTCGGATGATTCGTTCGGGCGCCGCACGCATTGCGGTGCATGCGGTTCGGGATGGCGTGAAAGATTTGCGAATTGTGCCGGTCGGACTCAATTACGAGCGCAAGGAGGAGTTTCTCAGTTCGGTCTGGATCGACGTCGGCGCGCCCATCGACGCGGCGCGCGTGATCGAGGAGCAGGGCGGGGATGAGCGCAAGGCGGTTCGCGCGTTGACGGGTGCGGTCGAGAATGGATTGCGCACAGTCGTCACGCACATCGGCGATCCCGCCTGGGCGCCGTTCCTCGATCATTTGGAAAGCCTGTTGCCGCCGCCTCAGGAAGCGCGGCGAATGCGCGCGGGTGTTCCGCGCTGGCGGCGCCGTCTCGCCGAGGCGATGAATGATGTTCTCGATCGCGAGCCGGCGCGCGGCGCTTCGCTGGGAGAATCGATCGGACGTTACCGGCAGCGCGTCGCGACGGCTGGTTTGTCGCTTGAATCGCCGATCCTCCACCGCGGCGGATGGCGGCTGTGCGTTCGATTGACGCTCGCGACGCTCTCGCTTGGGTGCGGAGCGGTTCCGCTGCTGCTCGGAACCGTGCATCACGCGGTCCCCTTCCGGCTCGTTCGCGCGCTCGCGCCGCTGTTTCAGCAGCCGGGAAGAGCGACGACTTCGCTGGCGCGAATTGCCCTTGGCGTGCCGATTTACGCCGCGTGGTACGCGCTGGTCTGGTTCGCGATGAATGCCTACTTCGTTACGTGGGTCGCAACAGCCTGGGTAATCGCGATGCCAATTGCCGGGGTCTTCGCGCTGAAGCAATGGCGGCGGGCGCGGATGGCGGGAGCGCTTTGGGTCCATCAAATTCGCCTGCTGCCGCGCCGGAGCGCGGTGGAGAAACTGCGGCGGCGGCGCGAGGAGATTTGCCGGGAACTAGCCGGGGTTGCCGAGGAGTATCGGCGCCGAGCGGGACCGGACATCGACGAGACGGAGCGGCGCGTTCGGAAACCGCTTCTCGCGCGCGCGGCGGCCGCGGCGGCTGCCACGGCAGTCGCTGCTGGAATCGGATGCATCGCGCTGATCGACCGCGGGCCCCAGCCGGTGCTGGCTGGAGTGAACGACGAGCGGACGGAATTGGCCGGGATTTCGGCGGAGGTTTTGCGTGCGAACCTGGATCGTGACCAAGCGGCGCTTGTGCAAATTCTGGCGGGCACCCGGGAGCTCGAAGAAAGAGCGTATCAGCTGCGTGAGGACTTCCTTGAAGGACGCCGCGGGTATTTCAGCCAGGCGGACAACGACGCGATTCGTCAGCTGCTGCTGAGTTATCTCAATTACCGTACGGCGCTGTTGCGGATTATTTGGCGGTATCGCGACCATGCCGCGGTGGATGACGAAGGTTTGCGAGCCCGAAGTTTTCTGACCGGCTTCGCGGCGGGGTCGGCCTTGTATGAAATGTCGTTAAAGTTCGTGGTTCAGTTTGGCGAAACGCCGGAAGCGGTGCGGAAACTGAACGAGCCTGAGCCCCTGTGGGACGTTCCCGCCGGTGTATATGACGCGATTTGGGCGCGGGTAACGGATCCGGAAACGGTCCGGCTGTATGCGGAAGCGACCGATGTCTACACGGGGCTGGCGACGGCGTTTGACCGATATCACCTGCGGGACGCGGAACCGTATCCATTGCTTCACGACGTGATCGACCGAGCCGCTGGCACCGCGCACAGTCTCGCGCCCGTTGTCGCGCTGCCGGTTCCGCCGGTGCTGGATGATCTTGTCGCGCGCACGGAAGAAGCCGTCTATCGCGGCAAGTCACTTGTGGCCCTCTGGATCGGGGACGCCCGCATACGCGCGCCTCGGGAAGGAGCGGCGCTGATTCAGGCGGAGGCGCTCGAAAAGTTTCGAGGCATGCTTCGGCCTGGTGACATCCTGCTGGAGCGGCGAAACTGGTATTTATCGAACGCGTTTCTTCCTGGATTTTGGCCGCACTCGGCCCTGTATGTCGGAACCGTCGAGGATTTGGAGCGGATGGGCCTCGCCGACGATCCGCGCGTCGAGGAGCGCTGGCGCGAGTTTATCGCCGGGGATGTCCACGGCGACGCGCATGTCATTATCGAATCCATGAGCGAAGGAGTCGTCTTTACCTCGCTGGAATACTCGGTCGGCGGCGCGGATTCGGCGGCGGTCCTGCGTCCGAATTTGAGCGAGGAGGCGATTCGCGAAAGTATCGCGCGCGCATTCAGTCATGTGGGAAAGCCGTATGACTTCGATTTTGATTTTTTCAGCACCGACAAACTCGTCTGCACGGAGCTCGTCTTCCGCGCTTACGACGGGGAAATCGACTTTCCGCTGGTCGACATTCTTGGGCGCAAGACGATGCCGGCGCTGGAATTGGTGCGGAAATACGCGGAGGAGCAGGGGCTCCCCAGCGCTCAGCTCGATTTCATCGCGTTTCTTGATGGGGACGAGTCGCTCGGCCGCGCGGAATTCCGGGACGCGCGGGAATTTCTGTCCACGCTCGAACGGCCGGCGCTGACTTGGCTGCATTGAAGGAGGACGTCGATAACCTCGGTGAATGGCGACGGCGCGGATGCGGCGCGCCGGAGTGGCTGCCGGTCTTGCGTCTCGAAGGATTTGTGCTGAAGTAGCGGCAAAGCGGACGATGTCTAGAGAACGAGAAAAACCATGAGCGGCACGCGGGAAAAAATCCGTTATTCGGTCGGGGACATCCATTGCGCGGGATGCGTCGAGAAGGTGGAGAAAGCGCTGGCGCGCGTGAATGGCGTCCGCGACGTTCGCGTCAACCTGGCCGCCCGGGAGGTGACCATTTCTTTTGATGCGTCCGAAGGCACAGGCGAGGGCCAGCTTGAGGAGGCGATTCGCAAGGCTGGTTACACGCCGCTGCCCGTGTCGGCCGAGGCCGAGGAGATCGAGAGGAGCGAGCGGCGGGCAAACCGGATGATGGTGTTTCGGTTGCTGCTGGCCGGCGCGCTGGCCATTCCGGTGACGGCGATTGAAATGGGCGGGCTGGACGTGCCGTACCGGGGCTGGGTGATGATCGCCTTGAGCACCGTGGTTTTATTCGTTTCGGGCGGCCCCGTTTTTCTGGCGGCGCTTCGCGTCCTGCGTTTCCGCACCGCGGACATGAATACACTGGTCGCGCTCGGGACCGGCGCGGCTTTCAGCTACAGTGTGTTCGCGGTCGCGGCGCCCTGGCTTTGGGACCGGGCGGGAACGGAGCCGCACACCTATTTTGACGCCGCGGTGGTGATCATGTTCTTCATTTTGACCGGGCGTTATCTCGAGCACCGGGCGCGAGGACGGACATCGGACGCGATCCGGAAACTGGTTGGATTGCAGCCGCGCACGGCGCGGCTCGTCGATGCGGATGGCAACGAAACCGATGTGCCTATCGCCCGCGTGCGGCGCGGTGACGTTTTGCGGGTCCGTCCGGGCGAGCGAGTGCCGGTCGACGGCGAAATTGTCAGCGGCAATTCGGCGCTCGACGAGTCGATGATCACGGGTGAGCCGATGCCCGTCACGAAGTCGGTTGGCGATGAAGTGATCGGAGGCACGATGAACCGCACCGGCACGTTCACGTTTGCCGCGAACCGGGTCGGTTCGGAAATGGTTCTCCAGCAAATCGTGGAAATGGTGAAGGACGCGCAGGCCTCGAAGCCGCCGATCGCGCGTCTCGCCGACGTTATTTGCAGCTATTTCGTGCCGGCCGTGCTGGTGATCGCGACAATCACTTTCGCGGTTTGGATGTTCCTGGCGCCCGCCGATCCGGTAAGCTTCGCGCTGAACGCTTTTGTCTCGGTGCTGATCATTTCGTGTCCGTGCGCACTTGGTTTGGCGACGCCGACCGCGATCATGGTGGGAATGGGCAACGCCGCGCGGCGCGGGATCCTGATCCGAAGCGGCGAAGCACTGGAAGCGGTGCGCGGCATTACGCACGTCGTGCTGGATAAAACCGGTACGCTGACGGTTGGCGAGCCGCGGGTGACGGATATTGTGCCGCTCGGAAATCATTCGGAAAGCGAACTCCTCGCGCTCGCGGCGTCGGTTGAGAAAGGCTCGGAGCATCCGCTCGGTGAGGCGGTGATGGCGAAGGCGGCACAGGACGGCGTGGCGATCCTGCCGGCGGAGCATTTCGAAGCGTTTCCGGGACTTGGGGTGACGGCGGTCGTTGACGGGCGCGCGGTGCTGCTCGGCAATCGCGATTTCATGGACGAAATGGGCATGTATGTTGCCCCGGCGGAGGAGAAAATTACAGAACTCGAGAAGGCCGGGAAAACGGTGCTGCTCATGGGGGTCGGAGAAGATCTTGCGGGTATTCTCGCGGTTGCCGATACCCTCCGCGAGCACGCGAAGGAAGCGGTTGAGCGGATGAAGAAGCGCGGGCTGGAAGTTGTGATGCTTACCGGTGACAACGCGCGAACGGCGCGGACGATTGCCGACGAAGCGGGAATCGACATCGTGCTGGCGAACGTCCGTCCCCAAGAGAAACTCGACCGGATTCGGGAAATGCGGGAATCGGGCGGCCGGGTCGCGATGGTGGGCGACGGAATCAACGACGCGCCGGCGCTGGCGGCGGCGGATGCCGGTTTCGCGATCGGCAGCGGGACCGATATCGCGATCGAGGCCGGATCGGTCGCGCTGCTGCGCAACGATCTCCACGGAGTCGTCGACGCGATTCGGATCTCGGAGCGCACGATTCGGACCGTTAAGCAGAATCTGTTCTTCGCGTTCGTGTATAACGCCCTCGGCATCCCGCTCGCGGCCGGTGTTTTTTATCCGTATTTCGGGTGGATGCTCGACCCGATGTTCGCCGCCGCGGCGATGGCGCTGAGCAGCCTGTCCGTCGTGGCAAACAGTCTTCGGCTTCGGGGAGGGTGATGAACGCCGCGCCGGGGAAGGTGGATTACTTCGTTGCCGGCCAAGGCCTGGCGGGCTCACTGGTCGCGCGGGCGCTGCTTCGGCGCGGACGAAAAGTCGTTGTCATCGACGCCAGCGATCCGAGCGCGTCGTCGCGCGTGGCGGCCGGATTGATCAATCCGGTCACGGGGCAGAAGTTCGTCCGTACTTGGCGAGCGGATACGTTGCTGCCGTTCGCGCGAGATTATTACCGGACTTGGGAAGCGGAACTGGGCATCCGCGTTTATTCAGAGAAGACGATCTGGCGTTTTTTTGATTCGGAGAAAGAGGCCGAAATCTGGCAACAGAAGCGCGACGACCCGAAACTTGCCGTGTATGCCGCGGCGCTGCCGGAAGGAGCGAGCGAGCGATCCGGGTTGCGGCCTCAGCTCGGGGGTATTCGCGTGCGGGACGCGGCGCACGTGGATACGAAAAACCTTCTCGAGGCATTCCGGGAACAATTGCGCCGCTTGGGATTGCTTGTCGAAGAACGCGTTTCCGCCGAGGAATTTCGGGTCGGCGGCGGCCAAGTCAGCTGGCGCGACCGGACGGCGCGGAAGATCGTTTTTTGTGAGGGCCATGCGGCGTCATCGAATCCGTATTTTTCCTGGATCCCGTTTCGTCCGGCAAAGGGCCAGGTTTTGACTGTGCGCGATCCCGATTTCGCCGTTCCGGACGATCTCGTGATGAACCGGTCGAAGTATCTGATTCCGCTTGGCGGAGGGCTGTTTCGCGGCGCCGCGACCTATGAATGGGATTTTCCGGATGAAAGGCCCAGCGAAGCCGGGCGGAAGGAGATTCTCGACGGGTTGCGCAAACTCATGCCGCGGCATCCGGAAGTCGTTGCGCATGAGGCGGGGGTGCGTCCCATTGTCAAAGACATGCGGCCGGTGGCGGGCGTCCATCCGGCACATCCGGAAATCGCCATCCTCAACGGACTCGGCTCGAAAGGGGTCCTGTGGGGGCCGTATTTTGCCGAGCAACTGGTCGGACATTTGGAAGACGGCGGCGAGCTCGATCCGACGGTCGACGCGCGCCGGAACCTGTGAGAGCAGTGCGATGGATCTGACGGAGCTTGCGCAATTGCTCGTGGCGCGCGCCATTGAGGAGGGCGATCTGGTGATCGACGCGACTGTTGGCAACGGCTGCGACACGGTGTTTCTCGCTCGGGCCGTGGGGAAGCGGGGGGCGGTTTTGGGATTGGATATTCAGGAGGAGGCGTTGCGCGCGGCGCGCGAGCGGCTGGAGCGGGAGAACCTTCTGTCGCGGACGCGGCTGGTGAGGCGTTCCCATGCGGAAATGCGCGAAGCGCTCGCCGACGCTGGAGAAACGCGACGTCCGCAGGCGATTATGTTCAATCTCGGTTACTTGCCCGGCGGGGACAAAACCGTGACGACCGTGGCTGAGGAGACGCTGGCGGCCTTGGACAGGAGCAGCGAACTTGTGGCGCCCGGCGGCATATTGACGGTCGTCGTCTATCCGGGACACCAAGAAGGGGAGCGCGAGGCGCGGTTGGTCCTCGAGTGGGCGGAACGGCTGCCGGCTGTTTTTCGGACAACGGTGACGCGGCCGCTGGCGCGCGCAAAGGCCCCGCCCTGTTTGCTCGCAATTCATCGGCGGAGAGCGAGCGCGTGAAGGTTATCGCGACAAGTCGTTTTGAAGAAGGACCTTGAACTGGTGGTTGCGCAAGGATTGCGCGGCGACCTCGCCATCTTCGAGGCTGATGACAAGGGCGCACTTTTCGCGGGGCCGAGAGATGCAGGAGTAGATGTAGTGGATGTTGACCTCCGCTTCGAGCAATGCACTGAGGACGAGCTTCACATCGCCTTCTCCTCGAATCTCGACGACGAGAACCTCGCATTCGGTGAAGGCGAAATCGTGCTCATAGAACAAGGCGCGGGCTTTGTCGGGATCATCAACGACCATACGAATGATGGCGCTGTCGGTCGTGTCGAGAATGGTAAGCGCCAGCACGTGGACGTTGTGGCAATCGAGGAGACGGATAAGATCGGCGAGCCGGCCGACCTGGTTTTTCGCAAAGATGGAAAACTGTCTGACTGGCTCTTTGCGGCGCCCTTCGGTGGTTCTGGTCTCCATCAATGGAATCCTCTTGTGCGCCGGCTTGTCCGTGCGCGGTCCCGGGCAACCAAAATGACCTCCGGGCAGGCAGGTGGGGTGGCTGACGGGATTTGAACCCGCGACCCCCGGAACCACAATCCGGTGCTCTAACCAACTGAGCTACAGCCACCGCGCTGAAAAACCATCTACAAGACCCCGATTTGGCCCGGCTGTCAATCGGGATTTGTCTCCCGATTTCGCGAAAAAGACCGCGCCGCGATTATTCATGCGGCGCCCGCGAAGGAAGTCGGTTGCTTTCGAGCAAATGGTAAACACATCGCACATTTGGCCGAGAATAGACGTTAATGTTGGTGGCGGTGATTGTTGGCAGCACATTTTAGGCGGCGGATCTCTCAAAATCCATTGACTTCGCCGGGAATCGCACTTTGCTTTTTTCCTTCCCCCAAGGGAGCCAGAGTAGCTCAGCGGTAGAGCAGAGGACTCATAAGCCTTTGGTCGGCGGTTCAAATCCGCCCTCTGGCACCAGCCTTCGCTCAGGTCGTTAGCGGAGGTGATGATGCTGCGCCGACGCCTGTGTACCCAACGAGGTTCGGATTCCCCTCCCAGCTGCGATTCGGCATGCCAGCCGCGCCGCCGAACGACCTCAACTTCGGAGAGTCGAGCTGCGTAGCGCCAGCCTCCGAGCTTGCGAATTCCGTTTCAGCGATCGGAGAGGTCCGTCTGGTGCGCGTCAGGATTTTTGTCCTGATTCGGCGGGCGGCTCGTCTGGTTTTTCTTGGAAATCGCCTTCGCGGAACAGGTCGGCGAGGATGGCTTGCTCGATGCCGCCGCGCTGGGCGGCGTTGACGGGCACTCGGACGACCAGGTGGATTTCGTCCGGGGCCGGGACCTGCACGGTCACGCGCGGATCGACCGACGGAGCGTCGAGTCCCTGGCGTTCCGCCAGGCGGCGCATATGCTTGCGGGCGTCGGAAAGATGGGCCTGGCAATGCTTTCTGGCGGCCGCGAGCAACGCCTGCTGGGCGCCGCGCCAGTTGTCGCTGCGCCGGAACGGGACGGTGAACACGTGGAGCACGTATTCGTGGGTGTAGCTTTCGTTGGTGACCGGTTCCGAAACAAAGAGGCTGTTTGGCAGAACGATCACCCGGCCGGTGCGCTGGTGCGTGAGCTTGCCGGGACCGATCTCCATGATCGTCGTGGCAAAGAGATTCTGATCGATCACATCCCCTCGAAAGTCCTTGATCTGAATCCGGTCGCCGATCTGAAACGAGCCCGCGCCGGCTTTCAAGATCGAGCCGGTGGCGCAGAGGATCAGCTCCTTCGTGGCGACGACGAAGGCGACCGCAATGGCGACGATGGACAGGGCAAATGTCCGCAGCTCGGCACCCCAGATGATAATCAGCCCGAGCGTCAGGAGCAGGAACAATGCGTTCCGCGTCTGCACCAGCCAGCGGCGGCGGATCTCCACGGACGCGATCCAGCTCCGGATCATTCGAACCATCACGAACCGGAGCAGGATGATGGCGAGAACGAGAAGAAAGCTGCTGATCAGCAGCGTCAGGAGTTTGTCAGGAACTGGAACGGAATCGAGACCCATAGCAGGATTTGGAATCACGGAATGCAATGGCAAAACGCTCCTATGGAAGCGAGCATCCACGAAAGGGTCGAGACCTGAGTGGCATCGCTCGGAAGGGGCCTAAGCGGGAAAAGTGGCTAAAGCCTTGCCCCTTCCCTCCCTATTCCTGCCGTTTCTGAAATCCGAGATCCAAGAGGCATCCGTCTCACTGCAATTCGCGGATCCAATGTCCGCCGCGGTCGCGGTAGAGGTCCACGCCGCGTTCGCCGAGCAGTTCCTTCAGGTCTGCCGCGACTTCCTCTTTCAGCGCCGCGGTCGCGGCCTCGCGGGCTTCCTTTGGCAAATCGCTGTTTTTGGTGAGCTCGTTCTTTTGTGTTTCGTAAACTTCTTTGAGATCGTAGACGCGATCGACGTTCTCTCTTGCCAAGTCGATACGATCGGCGAGGGTGACCAGTTGGCGATAGCCCCAGTCCTGACTTCGCTGATACTGCCTGTATCGTTCCTCGCCGAGCTGCTCGCGGAGATTTTCCTGCATCGAATGGCGGCCTTCCGTTGCCGTGCGTTCGGCCTCTTCCGGATCATCGCCGGGATCCGGTTTGTTCAGGTCGAGTTCGCGCTGGAGGCGGAAGATCGTCCGAAACTCCCCTTCTGTCGGGTCAAGTGCCACAAGCTGATTGCGCAGAGTCATCGCCGTGGGAGAAGTGCGGAGTTCGTATTCGAAAAGTTCCTCCGGTGTCAGGATGGCCTCCAGGTCCCGCCGCTTTTCCTCCTCGATCAAGGCGAGTGCTTCCTGGTCCTCGGGGAGCATAAGCCCGCCGGCATCCGCGTGCAGTTTACTTGCCATTAACTGGTAATCCATTTCGATCCTCGCGGCCGCCCGCTGCTTTTCCCGGGGTAACGGAAGGTCGCCGGCGTGAAACGAATTGGGGAGCGGACTGCCCAGAAGGTCTTCCATCGCCTCCTGCAAACGGTACTGCGCCTCGAGCATTTTCCGCTGGGTATCCCAATCCATCGATGGATTGCGGTGCGGTTGCCAATACTTCCCCTCGGTCGCCTCGAACGTGTCTTCCATAATCTTCGCGAAGTCGCGCATGACGCTGCCGAGGACGATCACCTTCGCGTCTTCTTCGCTCCATCCCGCTTCCTGAAGCACCGCCACCTGGTCTTGGCGGCTCAGTTCGTCGAGCGCAGGAATCAACGGTGCTGTGTCACCGCCGCTCGCCCGTGACGCCGCTTCCGTCAACTCCTTTCCGCGAGCGGGGGCCTCAGCTTCGACGGCGACGACCGCGGCCGGTTCAGGCAGAGGCGCACTCGTTTCCGATGCGCCTGTCGACCGGGCAGGAGACAGAAGAAGATAAAGTCCCCCGACAGCCGCAACAGCATTGAGGGCGAGTGAAAGGAAGAGCACGTTTCTCATGGAGCGGGGAGTATACCTGCGAGCGGGTTATCGTTCATCATCTTCGGCGAAGAAGCGGGGCGAATCAATTCCGATCGATACGTATATTGAACCCGCGGCGATCGAACGCAGTTAGGAGCGTATTGATTAAGCGGTGAGGCTCCTGCGAGGTGCTTTCCAGCAGGACAACTGGATCGCGACGCGGCACGTAGACGATCGTGATGGTGTACTCAGCGTCCTCGGAATCCTTCGTTCGGAAAACGACGCGGCTCGACGCCGGGGAGCCGTCTCGCGTTTCGTTGGTGCTGCGTTCGCTGTAGTAAGGATAGTGAGTCGAATTTCCTCCCCTGGTGGCTCAAGGCATGCATCGCTTCGCGGCAGGCATCCTGGAATTCGGTTGTGGGGCCGCGGAAGGTGAGGTTCTTCGAACCGTGTTGGGTCACAACTACCGTCTTCTTCCGGTCGAACAGGTTTTCCAATGTGGAGCGGGATGGTATGGCCGCGCTTTGGCGGTCGCGGGCGGCATTCCGATCGGAGCGTTCCGATGCTGACTCGGGCGTCGGGGCGGGCTTTGTCATCTCCTGGAAACGTTGATATTTCGGAAGAAACAAGGTCGCCCACCCCTCTGTCACAAGGTTGAAGCGGTCGGCGACGGATTCATCGTCCGCGCCGGCGGCACTGCGCAGACCTTCGGCGTCGTTCTCCATGCCGCCCAGAAGCGCGAGAATCTCTTTGTGAGTCGCGGAATCGACGCCCCAATCTTCCGCGGCAAGCGGCGTGTTGTTGTTTTTACCCTGGAGCAGGTCACAATACTCGTTGATCTCGTCGAGTTGCCGGGAAATCAGGCGCAGCGCGTCGCTCTTGGCGGACACGATTTCCCGCGTTTGCTCCGGAGCGTTTGCATTCCGCAAAGCCTCCGTCATCCGTTGCGTTCGCTCGAGCAGCGAGTCCATCCTTGCGATTGAGTTATCCAAGGCCTCCAGAACGGATACAAGAGCCGGAACAACGACGGCCGCTTGCTGATCCTGCTTGCCTGCGCCTGACGGATGACCTCCTTCCGCGGCGCGTGACTGGACCGTCGCGGTGACCCCGGGAGCGAGAACAAACAATGCGGCGCCCGCCGCGGCGCCCCAACCCAGATTTCGGTTGAAGCGGCTGTCGCCACCGGTTCGTGGCGGGTTCAATTTACGCCACAGCAAGTGTACGAACCAAATTGTCGGCGCGGCGCATAGCAGAACGACCGCGCTTACAGCAGCCAGTGTAAACCAGCCCATCGCCGCGCCGCGGGGAATTTCGCTCGCGATCTGATTGGCAACGACGTTGGCGAGGACGGTAACTCCCGCGCAGTAAGCCAGTATCAGGAAGAAAAACAAGCCATCGGCGCGGCCGAATTCGTAGAGGGTGACGATGTTTGGATGGTTCAGTTTTGCGAGCGCCCGGGCCTCGCGGGAGAATCGTTCCGAGAAAGCGGGGTCGTTATTGACGCCCGGGGGGCAGGATCTTCAAGGCGACGATTCGATCGAGTTCCTTTTGGCGAACCTTATAGACCGCACCCATGCCGCCGCGGCCGAGGAGTTCAAGGATCTCGAGCTGGGGAAATCGGTCTTCGAGTTCCCGCGGCGAGGGCGGAGCGTCGCCCGCGGAACCACTGGGCGCGTCAGCGGCGCCGAATTCGGTTTCGGTCGCTAAATTCATGGCGACGATGCACCGCGGACAAAGTCCAGCGGGCGATTGAGCGGGCAAGGAAGCCCCGCAGTGAGGACAGCGTTTTTGGGACTGATTCATACCCGTTACTTACCCGCTGCGATTCATTTGTTACACGAACCTCGCGGGAAACATTCAACTCCGGCGAAATTTTACGTCGATTCGTGGTTCTGGCCGAGGACGGCGGCCATATAACGCAGTTCCTCGCGAACGTCCGCTTCGACTGGTAATGTCTGCCCGACTTCGTCGCGGAATATCTGGCGGAAACGCTTGCGGAAACGATGAACGGCCACCCGCGTTGCACCGGGAGTCGAACCGAGTTTTTGGGCCAGTGATTCGTAGTCGATGGCGCCGCGGTCCGCCATCAGGCAATCTTTGAGAAGGTCGAACAATTCTCCCTGGCCGGCTTCGCTCAGCTCGTCACACAAGCGGTTCAGCGCGAGTTCGATGAGATTCAAGGCCCACTGCCGATCGAAAACTTCATCGCCATCGGCGCCCGAAGGTGGCTCCGCGGCGTAGCGGCTTTCCGCTACCGCGATATCGAGCGGGACCAGGTCTTTTCCGCCGCCGCGTTTTTGAGCGGCCGCGCGCCGCCATTCGTTGGCCATGAACTTCTTCATCGCAACGATCAAGAAGGTTCGCAGTCGACCGCGCCGGGGGTCGGCTTTATCGAGCCAGTGCTTTTCAAGAAGAAGGCGAAAGAACTCCTGCGTCATGTCTTCGGCATCGGGGGCGGGAATGCCTCGGCCGCGCGCGTAGGCGTACAATGGGTACCAATACGAGCGACAGATCGCGTTGAGCGCTTCCGGGGAGCGGTCGGCGCCGTCTCGGGCGGCGGCGACGATTGTCCAGCGTGTGGACGGAAACTGGCGGGGCAACGGGTTCATGGGCTAAGTTTGAATGGCACTACTATAAGCCAGCCTTCGAGGAGTGGCAGCGGCATTCAGTCGCTTCGATGCCGATTCCACACCTGCTTAAGGTAGTGCCATTCCGGGCTGCGATTCAAGAAAAGGATAAGACGCTTTCATTGATCCCTTATCCTCCCCAAACCTGGGACGGCGACTTCAAAGTTGTTGCGAGAGGTCCAATGCGGCTTCAGCCGAACGTTTGAATCACCCGGCGGGTTTCACGGCTTTCAGATAAACGCTGTCGAAGCGCGGGTTCCGGAATAGACGGACCAGTCGAACCGTCCGACGAGTTGGTTCGTGGGCGGGATTCAACAGTTTGAAGGTCCCTTACGGAATGCGCCGGAAAGCAGGGACGCGACCATGGCTGCTGTTAGTGACAAGTGGAGTCCGCTGGCGCGGGAAGGCCGGTGTAAGAGATCTTCATAACGGGGAGAAGCGTATCGTGGAGGAGCTTCCCGGCCCGGACAAGTCCGAACGGACGGGGCGCTTGCGGCGAGAGAGGAGGCCAGGCCGCGAAAGTAGCTTAAGACATGCCGCATTCCGCCCACCTCCGACCAGCCCGAGGCGGTCGATCATCACGAAGCGCTCGCGGTGCCTCACCGGTAAACGCCGGATGAAAGACGCGCGGCGTGGCAGCGGGCGACACGGATGCCGCTTTTCCCCACGGATCTACGAAGGCCAGGCGAGTTCGACGCCTTGCTTTTCGAGGGCGCTTTGGAATTCCTCGAGGCTGGCCTGGTCGTTTCTTGTTTGGCGCGGAGTTTTTTTCCGTTGGGAGCAGAACGCGATCAGGGCGCCGGCGGATTCGCCAATGTTCCATTCGACCGGATGAAGCCGGTAGCAGCCGTTGCTGACGTGGGTGGTGCCGATGTTCTTGTTTGCCGGAAGCAGATTCTCCATCCGCCGGGGAATCAGCGACCCGAGAGGAATTTGGAAGCGCAGCGACGGGAAGTCGATGTAGTTGTCGCCTCCGGTGCTCGGATGGAGGTCGAGGTGGTAGGAGCCGACCCCGACGGTATCGCCGAACGGCTCCGCTTGAATATCACCGGTTGGCTGCCCCAGCAACTGACGTCGCGCTTCGACGGCGATGTGCTGTTCGAGGACCGTAAACTCGGCGCGGATGCGGCGCGATTCGCGGATGTACGGATATTGGGCAAGACCGTCGGTTGTACCCACAAGTTCAGGACGAAGCCGCAGCTCCGGCCAGCCGGTCCGTCCATCGGGCCGCGGCGCCTCGGTTTGCAGCCAGTGGAAAAGAGAGAGGCTCAGCTGCCGCGCGCCGTCGAGGTGTTTTTGATTTTCCTCCTCGGAACCGATCAGGTGGCCGGGCAGGTAGTCGTTTTGGGGCCAGTTGACGAGGCTGATGCTGCCCGCGTAGGTGTTTTCCTGGAAGTTTTTGATGTAGGCGATCCGACGGTAGGTCCACCAGCCGCTGGCTTCCTTTTCCGGATCGAATGCGAGCGTGCGCGGTTCGAGGGTGCGGGGATTGGAGTAGGTGTAGCTGAAGAGCCGGCCGGACCATGGCGGGTTGAGAGGCGGGACGTAGTCGCGCCAGAAGGCGTAATCGCGGGGGGCGTCGCCGACGAAGTTGCCGCCCGGGACGAATTCCATCGGGAAGCACCAGGTCATCGCCTGGAGATTGTCGGGTCGGGTCTCGTCGGAGGCGTGCAATTCGCCTGTGTCGCGTTTGGCCTCGGCGCCGGTGACGAATTCGGTTCCGGTGAGCGGGAGCAAGTCGCCGAGTTCGGTGGCGTCGATAAACCACGGGGCGTGCAGGTGGCGAACCTCGTTGTTTCGGAGGTCGAGCACAGCGATCGAGCGCACGCGGTCGCCGTCCACCTCGGCGGCAGTCGGCTTGTGTTTGAGCAGAATCGCGACCCGGCCAGTCGCGATGTGCGGGGCGAGCATTTCGTAAAGGGCGGCGAGGGCGACGCGCGGTTCGTGACAGAGGCGGGAGACGCCTCCGGCGCCGGGATTGAGGTTTTCGGTCGCCCGGGCGGCATCGGTTAACGGGTAGTTGCGGCGGTAGTAGTCGCGAATGCGGGTTCGGAGTTCGCGATACGCCGCGGTGGCCCCATGGGTTTCGATGGCGCTGTGTTCGTCGGGCGGCACTGCCTGGGACGTGAGCTGTCCGCCGATCCATTCGTTTTCTTCGGTCAGGATCACGCGCAGGCCGTTTCGGGCGGCGGCGAGGGCGGCGGCGCATCCTCCGAGACCGCCGCCGGCGACGATCACGTCGGCTGTGAACGATGTGCTCTCTTTGGCCGGCGAGAGATTCGCGCCGCGGGCGAGCTGGTCGGCCCAGAGGACGGCGGGGGTGGATACGGCGAGCGACTTAAGAAATTGGCGACGGCGCATGGCACGGGAGAGTGAAGGGGAAAAGCGGAAAAGGGGAAAGAGAAAAGAGAAAAGCGGAAAGAGAAAAGCGGAAAGCGGAAAGAGGAAACGCGGAAAGAGGAAATGGGAAAGGGAGGCTGGACGGGCTTTTGCGCGGTGCGGTTCGCGGGGTGAAGACTTTGAAAAACTTGACTCGATGGCGAAAACGTTCGGCGATCCAAGGGCGCTGAGTTTTTTCTTATGACGACTGGCAAGCAACACGACACACCAGAGACCGGGGAAAGTCTGCCTGGTGGAGGAGGGGCTTCGGCCTCGCGGACACCGGTGCAGATCGTCGGATTATTTTTGGGGCCGGTCGCGGCGATCACCGCTTGGCTCGCGCTTGCACCCGCGGTTGAAGGACAGCAAGCGCGGATGATGGCGGTGGTCGTCTTGATGGCGATTTGGTGGATGACCGAGGCGATTCCGCTGGCGGCGACGTCGCTGGTTCCGTTTGTCGTCTTTCCGCTGCTGGGAATCGCGGCGCCGGGGGAGGTGGCATCGTCGTACATCAATCCGATCATTTTTTTGTTTCTCGGCGGTTTTTTTATCGCCCTTGCCATGGAGCGGTGGCAACTCCACCGGCGGATCGCACTGGCCATTATCGATGCGGTGGGCAGTGAGCCGCGGCGGATCGTGCTCGGTTTCCTGCTGGCGGCTGGATTCCTGTCGATGTGGCTGTCGAACACGGCGACGGCGGTGATGATGCTCCCGATCGGTTTGGCGATTGTGCTGAAGGTTGAGGATGCGTTCGGTGTTGAGCGCTGCCGCGGATTGAGCCTCAGTTTGATGCTGGCAATCGCGTACGGCGCCTCGATCGGCGGCGTCGCGACGCTGGTCGGGACGCCGCCGAACCTCGTTTTCGCGCGGGTTTACGCCAGCTCATTTCCCGAGGCGGCGAGTGTGACGTTCGGGCAATGGATCTTGTTCGGCGTGCCGTTCGCGGTGGTGATGCTGGCGCTTGTCTGGCTGATGCTGACCCGATTCTTGTGCCGCGTGGATCCGGCGCTGAGGCTTGATGCCGCGACGATTCGCGACGAGCGGAAGGGGCTCGGGGCGATGTCGTATGAAGAGAAGATTGTCGCGGCGGTTTTTTGCCTGACCGCGGCATTGTGGGTGTTTCGAAGCGATCTGACGCTTGGATTTGTGACGATCCCCGGCTGGGCGCGGCTGTGGGCCCCGTTTGCGGGATTGCACGACGGGACAATTGCCATCGCCATGGCGCTGCTGCTGTTTGTTATTCCTCAGCGTGGCGGGTTCCGAAACGGGGCGATCTTGGAGAACGGGATTATTTCGAAAGCGCCTTGGGGGATCGTGCTGCTCTTTGGAGGCGGATTTGCCTTGGCGGACGGTTTCGTTGCGAGCGGGCTGTCCGAATGGCTGGCGGGGAAGTTTACCGGGCTCGAAGGGACCCCGGCGCCGTTTGCGATATTGATGGTGTCGACCGGAATCAATTTCCTGACCGAACTCACCTCAAACACCGCGACGACCCAAATGATTTTGCCGCTGCTCGCATCGATGTCGGCGGGGCTCGGGGTTCATCCGCTGCCGCTGATGATTGCGGGGACACTGTCGGCGTCGATGGCGTTCATGATGCCGGTGGCGACGCCGCCGAATGCGATCGTATTCGGCAGCGGGCGTATCCGGATGGGGGAGATGGTCCGGATCGGTATCCTGATCAACCTGGTTTCAATCGCGGTGACGTTCGCCGTCGTCTGGTTTTTCCTCCCGTTGATTTTCGACATGACGGTGATGCCGCGGATTGCCCGGTGATTGGGGGTAAAAGCCGAATCGGGGGGATGCTGGGATGCTGTCAGCGTGCGGCCGCGTTCTCCGTAAGAACGCTCTTTCCGTGCCGCGGTCGCACGCGGTTGCAGCCGGCGAAAACCGCGCGCCAGATCGATGCTTGGAGACGGCGGGTGAGCGGCGTGCGAATTCGCGGACTGTAGCTGAGGGGAATGCCGGCGAGCCGGTGGCGGGGGTGCGGAGAGTATCTCATGGGGACGAGTCTACCACTCGCCGCGGTTTGCTGAAATCGGGCGGCCGCTGGGATGATCCTGAGGTTTTTCCGTAATGATTTATCCGCCAGGGCCTCGCGGGAGAGAAACACGAGCAGGCGCTCTAGCGCCTCAAAAAAATGAGGTTCGGGAGGCTTCAGCGCCTGAAAATGGGCTGAAGCCCCCCACTTACCGAGGTGCCTGATTCGATGCGTGGCAGATCTTATCCGCCATGAATCACGGGTTTGATCGCGGGCCGCGTCCGCGCTCGCGCGGCGGTTGTTCGCGATCGCCCTCGCGCCGGGGCGGACGAAGCTCGTCGCGCGTGATTTTGCCGTCGCCGTTTCTGTCGAGTTTGGCGAGTGCGTTCGAGGCATTCGCAATCTCCTGTTCATCAATGACCCCGTCGCTGTTGGCATCCAGCGCGCGGATCAGGAGCATCGGCCCGCCGCGGCGATCCGGACGATCTCCCGGACGATCCGGACGATCTCCTGGCCGATCCGGCCGCTCCGGACGGTCGGGGCGATCTGGACGATCCGGACGTTCGGGGGGAGGGCGGCGGTCCTGGGCGGGCAGTTGCGGGGTGATGGTAAGCAGCGGGAGCCCCAGCAGAAGGGCGAGGATCACGATTGTTTTTGGTTTTCTTGTCTTCATCGTGCAATCGAACGTTATACGGTCTCTTTCGCCCCCGCCTCCACCGGGAGGCAATATAACCCGGGCGACGATTGACCTGATAAAGAGAAACCCCGGAGCGGCCTGTAAGTTATTTCAGGGTTTGGGGGAATTCCCTGCTGTCCACTCGTGCGCTGCTTGGAGTTGTCAGGGACGAGTCTTGTGGATACGATTCAGAAACATGAGGTGGTCGGTTCGAATCGGTTCATTAGCGGGCATCGCTGTCTTTGTCCATTGGAGTTTCGTTTTAATCATCGCCTGGATCGTGATGGTCTACCTCGCTCGAGGCCAGGGGATGGCAGCGGCCGCGGAAGGTGTTCTTTTCGTGCTGGCGATTTTTGCCTGTATTGTCCTTCATGAACTCGGCCATGCGCTGACCGCGAGGCGCTACGGGATCGGGACGCGTGATATCACGCTGCTGCCGATCGGCGGTGTTGCCCGGCTGGAGCGGATGCCGGAGGAACCATCGCAGGAGTTTCGTGTGGCTATCGCGGGTCCGGCGGTGAATGTGGTAATCTTCGCCGTGCTCTTCGGTCTTCTGTGGGTGACTCGTTCGCTGAAGTCGTTTGACGCGACTGTGTGGGTGGGCGGCGGCTGGGAGGACTTCCTGCTGCGACTGATGTGGGTGAACCTGTTTATTGTCGGCTTCAACCTGCTGCCGGCGTTCCCGATGGATGGCGGTCGGGTGCTTCGTTCGATTCTCGCGAGGAAGCTCGACTTTGTGCGCGCGACGGAGATTGCGGCCCGGGTGGGGCAGACAATGGCGATGCTGTTCGGGCTGCTCGGGGTGCTTGTCCTGAACCCGTTTTTGGTCCTGATCGCCATTCTCGTTTTTGTTGGCGCGCAGGCGGAGAACCATTCCGCGCAGATGACCGCTTTCATTCGGGGGCTGCTGGTTAAAGACGCGATGATGAGCCGGTTTCGCTGTTTGAATGAGGATGATGAATTGCGGGTCGCCGTCGATCAATTGCTCGCGGGTTCGCAGCAGGAGTTCCCGGTTTGGCGCGATGGGCGAATCGTCGGTCTGCTTACGCGGCGGGATTTGATCGAGGCGCTGGCGGAACGGGGGCGATCGGAACGGGTCGGCGCGATCATGCGGCCCGATTATCCGGTCGTTCATGAGACGGACGAGCTCGAAGGCGTCTTCCAGAAAATGATGATGGAGAACTTGGCCAGCCTGCCGGTGGTGAACGGAAACGGCGAGCCGATCGGCCTGCTGACCACGGAGAATGTCGGGGAACTCGTCATGATCAGCTCGGCGATCAAACAGCGTCGACCGCGCTGACGCCGAACTCGCGTTTGGAAGCGAAGGCAATTTTCAGGCTGGGCAGCGGCGCGAGCTTTTGTTACAATGGCTCCTGCCTCGGGCGAGAACGCCTTGGCACAGGATTGAATATCAATCGTTAAACAGGAGGAAACTATTCGATGAAAACACGTTTCATTACTCGTCTCGCGTTTATTCCCGTATTTGTCTTTGCGATACTCTTCGCCGGCTGTGAAAGCGGCGAAGGTTTGGGTGAAGATTTGGAGAACCTTGGCGAGGAAGTCGAAGACGCCGCCGAAGAGTTGAATTGAATTAATCGGCGACATCAGGTGTCGCTGAGACGCGTCGCAGCGATTCGAGATCGCGTTCGAACTGTTCGGTCGCGAAAGCTTCCGTGTTTGTAACGAGCGCCTGGATACGATCGCAGAGCGGTTGGGGAACTCCATCCGCGAGACGGTTCAGGGGCTCGGCCAACGGCTCGATCGGCTTCCATGGAAGGGTGACAACCGCGGGAAAACGTCCGTGAATCCAGCCGCACGGGAGCTCAGCGATCCCGGCGGCCGGAAACGCTGCCAGCCACAGCAGCCGGCTGAGGGCGCCGCGAAGCTGCTTGGCGCGGCCGCTTCCAACGGGACCGATTTGGGGCCGATTCGGATCGGCCTCGCTGGTGAGTTCAATATGAAAATCGGCGCCGGAGCGCTGCCACGCGAGGAAGCGAGCCGGACCCTGCCAAACGCCGGCGCGATTGAAACGGGGGCGGTGCGCGAGGAGCAGCTCGGCTTCCCGGGCCAGCGCCGCCTCTTCTGAGACGCATTCCTCGAAATCAATCGCCGCGGCGGCGCCGAGCAGGCGCAGGTGTCGGCGTTTCATCCGGCCCGGGTTGGCAACGCGGTAGGCGGTGAGCCGCTGGCGCAACGATTTTGCCTTTCCGATATAAAGAATCTCTCCAGCTTCAGCCCGGAGGAAATATACGCCCGGCCGGGTCGGCAGCGCGCGAAAGAAATCGCGGCCCAGCCGCTCAACAAGCGGTTTGGGATCCGGGAAAAGAAGCTGTTGCACGGCGACCACAGTTTGCGAGCAGTCCTAAAGAGCTTCGATTGACATGTTTTCAGCAATGACATCGTGGGGAATCAAGCGATAAATCCACCGCTTGCCTTTATGCCGGGTGTTGTAGCTCGAAGCGTGTTCGCACCATTTTTCCGCAGCCTCCTTTTTCGCCAGCACATCGGGATCTTGCATCGCCGACCGCATCTTAGGCTCCAGCATGTAAATTGCATCGTCCGTTTCGGCGACGAAATCCGGCTGATATTCCGGATGGTCCGCTCCTGATTTGTAGAAAATCTGGAATTGGCCTTTGGCAGGTTTAAACCATTTCTCCGCCTCGCGATCCAGGATTACGGAGAGAATCCGTTCCGCCTCCGAATCGAATTTCTGGAGCGGATACAAGCACCGCTGGAAGCCTCCGAAGAGATACTTCGACATGTTGCTCTTGTCGCGGGGGGAATTTTTGAAGTCGAGCGGCGCATCCGTGGCCGCAGCGGTGTAGGCCATCGGTCTCAGTTCCGTGAAACCTTTGCTGATCTTCACCTCGTATTCGACGGTATCGTCCTCCCAATGGTGCTCCTGCATCTGGGCATGGATAAAAGCGGCGATCTCCTTCTGGTGCCGCCACAGAATCTTTCCCGCATCTTCCTCGCTTAGGTAGCTTTTGAAATGCGCCACCGTCTGTCCCGCCAATTCATAGAGCAGGTCGGCGTGCTTTCCGTAGTCGATGTCGTCGAAGTCGACGAGCCCGCTCACCACATAATCTTCCAATCGTTTCTCTTTGATGCCGCCCGCGCCGAACCCAATCGCTTCGCCGACTCCGGTGCGGAGTAACTGGACCCACAGCTCGTCGGAACTTGGCTGGTAACTGAGGCCGGAAAGATCGAGAGTGAACGGTTTAAATCCCGACTCCACTTCTCCTTTGGGGACAACCAGAATCCGCGGAATGTCGATGGTTTGCCGGATGACCAGTTCCAGGGTCTTTTTTACGATGGCGGGAATGCCGGGTTTCTCCGCAACCCCTTCCATCTCCAGTTGCGCCGGGGCCAGGAAGGCCGCCACCTCTTCCTCGACGGCGGACTGGATTTCGGGGTTGGACAGGTAACGGGTGGCTGGAACGCGCTCGGGTTGACTCTCCAGTTTTTTGATCACTTCGTAAGTCGCCTGCGCCACTTTTTGTTCGGCGGGCGTCGTGAAAACAACACTCTGTTTCGGCCCCGCCAGATCGCTGGAGGAGGTGGTTTGAATCGGGATAGTGCCGAGTTGGCTCGCGAGACTGCTCTGCGAAATTACCGTCTTCGTCTTTTTCTCCAGATCCTCCGGGTCCAGCACGACGGTTTGCATCCGGATGGCCGATTCCGGTTTGTTCGCCTCATCGACGATTTCCTGAAATTTGTCGTGAGCCACGATGTTCAGCCGGTCCACCGCCGTGACGCCCACGCGCTTGCCGTAGGGGAGGCGCAGACCGCGGCCGATCGATTGCTCGATGAGGATGCGGGCATTCGCGGCGCGGAGCGGAACAATGGTGTAAAGGTTGGTCACGTCCCATCCTTCCTTGAGCATGTTGACGTGAATGACGATCTCGGTGGGATTGTCGGCGTGTTCGACGGTCAGGAGACGCTGGATCACTTCGTCCTCCTTGGTGGAGGAATCGACCTGAATCACCTTCTCGCGGTAACATCCGTCGAAGAACGCGTCGGATTCGATGAGGGACTTCAGTTGTTCGGCATGGTTGATGTCCCGGGCGATGACGAGGACGAATGGTTTAACGATTTCCCGTCCCGTCTCGCGGGCGTAGGTTTCGAGCTGCACCTTGGTCTGCTCGTGGAGGCGAATGCCGTCGGAGAGTTTCAGCTCTTCGATTGCCTCTTTGCTCATACCGGAGGGATTGAAATTCTTCCGCGTCACCACGGCCGGTTCTTTGACAAAACCATCGGCAATCGCTTGGCCGAGCGCGTAGTCGTAGATGACGTTGTTGAAAGGGATCGCGCCTCTGGCGGTTTCGACGAACGGTGTGGCTGTGAGTTCGAGTCCGAGGATCGGGTTCAGTTCGTTGATCGCGCGGACTCCGGCGCTGGCGCGATAGCGGTGGGATTCGTCCATGAGGAGAACGAGATCGGGCAGGGCGGCGAGGTATTCGAAGTAGCTTTCTCCAATGTATTCGGAAAGCCGCTTGATGCGCGGCGCTTTGCCGCCGCGGACCTCCGAATTGATTTTGCTGATATTGAAAATGTTGATCCTGCAGCGCAGCAACTGATCGAAAAGCGTTCCGGCTTTGGATTCGTAATCGTCGCCCGTGATGATTTCCGGGGCTTCTTGGGCGAACTCGGCGATGCCCTTGAAAACATACTTCGGCGTATTCGGGGTGAAGTCGGCAATCAGCTTGTTGTAGATGGTCAGGTTCGGCGCGAGAACGAAGAAGTTGTTGATGCCGCGGGCCAGATGCAGGTAGGTGATGAAGGCTCCCATGAGCCGCGTCTTTCCGACACCGGTGGCGAGCGCGAAACAGACCGAAGGAAAATCCCGTTCGAAGTCGGTGACGGATTCATACTCGCTTCGAATCAGTTCCAAGGCCTCGGCCACCGCGGTCGATTTGCTCGGGGGAACGATCTCGGTGATCCGGTGGAGGCGTTCCAGCGATTCGCGTTGGGGCGGACGGAGGCTGAGGCGTCCGGAGATGGCGTTGACGTGGCGGTTCATTATTTCCAAAGAGGGTGGTTGCGCCAATCGGCGGGAAAGCCCATCGGAACGGACGGAATTTGTGGAAACTCCGCAAAATGGCTCAAGAGCCGTTCGGTCCAGCGATTGGTGGGTGAAATGCGATTCAGAAGGTGGCGGCAGAGTGTCAGAACAACGCCGATTTGGTCGTTCGGCAAATCCTGCGCATGCCACTCCGGGTATTTTCGAACATTCGGCAGTAACACCGGATTTCCGAGTCTCCAGTTCCAGAGCCGCAGATGATGCGCACAGCGGTTGCGGACGGTGTTTAAGCTCAATAGCCAGGACCCAAGCACCCGGTCCGGGATTCCTGCTTTCAATGCGATCGCCTGTTTGATCCGGTGATCAACTCCCCGGTAAAACGTCAGGGTGCATCCGAAATCCATCAGCTCGATCAGACTCCAGATCGGCGGGCGGGTATGCTCGTCGCCGTAACGCTTGAAGAAGTGAACGAGAAACTCTTCTTTAGACTTCAAGCTGCGATCCACCTGATCGTCCAGTTTACGTTGCCAGTTCAGAAACGCGCTGGGTGACAAATGCGGCAGATTCTTCGGTTCATGATAGCTGAAAGGACCGTGCTCATGGGCGAAGTGGTAGGCGAGCTGGGTTCGAACGAAAACTTCGATGGCTTCGATCGCGTCCAGCAGCAGGGTCCGGAGACGCTGATCGAAGACACAAATCCGCCATACCTCATCCAATGTGGTGCCTTCACGGTAATCATCCGAACCAGGCTTTCGATAACAATGCAGGTACCCGGACAGGCGGAAATAACTGGTTGCCTGAAGACGCTGGATCAGCAGTTCGCGGTCGGCGACGAGCCCTCGGCTCATCAACTGATCGGCCTGTTGTTCGAAGGTAAGTGGGGGTTTCGTGTACTTCACACGACCTCCCTTCCTTCGCTCGCGCGAATCCCGTGATCCGTACAAAAAAACACCCCCCGAATTACGCATGCGAGCAGAGGCGCGGGAGGTTTGCTGTCGGTAAGGAAGTCCTTTTGCTCGCTTCGCGCAAGTCGAAACCACGAAAATTTTTGGTAGAGGATAGAGATTTTCCAGCGATTTCATCGGCGTTCGGAGAGTCTTTAGCTCAAAATAGCTCCTGCTGCCCGGGCTTCGGCGGGGCGTCGGGCAGGTTTTCGACTCGGAGGCTGTAGTCGTCCTTGCCCCATTCGCAGCGGTTGAGCACGGTCTTGGGGATCTTCTTTACCGTCAGGTTCGGATATCCCTCCTTGCGGCCCCGGAAGGAGGTGCAGACCACGAGCAACGTGCGATCAGTGCCGACTTCGTCGCTGAGCTGCTGGAGCTGGGCATGGGTGAGGCTGGCGGTGGTGACGTAGATGAAATCACGCTCGGTGGAGCGGCCATGCTGCCAGTAAAGGCTGTCGCTCGGGGCGTAGGTGAACCCTTCCAGTTAGCAAATCGCCTCCGCCAGCATCGCGGCGTTGTAGTCTTTGGAAATGACCCAGTTGCCCCACTTGTCCTTCTCGAGCAGGGAGGGCGCGAGTCGGTAGTAACGAAACCCGCCGCCGCCTTGCCACCCGACCGCCTTGGTGATGCCTCCGGGATCCTCGCCGTCGATCACTTTTCTCAAACGCGGAATGCAATGCGTGTGGCAATGTTCCCCCAGCTCAATGCCGATCCAGCGCCGCCCCATCTTGTGCGCCACGGCCGCCGTCGTGCCGGATCCGAGAAAGGAATCGAGAACGAGGTCGCCGGGATTGGTGGCGATGTGGAGGATTCGATGGATAAGGCGTTCGGGTTTGGGAGTGTTGAAAACAGTGTCCGATCCAATTTGAAGAACCTCTCTTTTTGCCTCTTGTGTATTGCCAACCTCATTATTCAACCAAATCGTCTGCGGGGTTAAGCCACCTCGCATTTCGGATAGATATTTTTTTAATCTTGGCATTCGATCTCCCTTGGGCCCAAACCAGAGACGTCCTTCGTTTTTTAGTTTCTCGATATTCTCGAAAGGGCGACTCCAACTCCTGCCTCTTGCCGGAAAAACCTCTTTACCTGATGGAGTTATTAATCCCCAATAGTCGCGATCCCGGTGCTCTGCTCGCGTCAAATCAGTCGATGCCCAAGGGCCTTTTGGGTCATTGTCTGGATTCTTGTACCGCTCATCCATGCTTTCACTCCGAGGCAATGAATTTGGTCGCCAAATCGATTTGTCCTTCGCAACGCAAAGTATGTGGTCGTGGCTGTTACTGATCCATTTTGCATCGTTTTGCGGAGAGAATTTCTTCTGCCAAATCACATTTGCGACAAAATTGGATCGACCAAAGATTTCGTCGCAAACAATTTTCAGATAATGCGCTTCATTATCGTCTATTGTAATCCATAGACTTCCGTTGATTGCTAATAGACGTTTTAGCAGTTCCAGCCGTTCCCGCATCAAGCTCAGCCACAACGAATGCTCCAGCCCATCATCATAATGCTCAAACGCCGATCCAGTATTGTACGGCGGATCGATAAACACGCACTTTACCTTCCCCGCGTATTCCTGCTCCAGTGCTTTCAGCGCCAGCAGATTGTCCCCGAAGATCAGCTTGTTGTCGAAAAGATCATTCTCCCCAACCCGATGCGGCGCATGGTACGACTTCTCCGGATCCTCGACAAGAATCCGCGGCTCCAGCTTCGGCCGGTTCTCTTTCCCAATCCAAGTGAGTTCGAGTTTTTGTTTTTTGGAGGACATCGAATTTTATAAAGGATAGATGGCAGAGGAATTTCAAACGCTGACCGTGATCGGAGCGGAAACTCCCAGTTGAAGGGCAACGGGCGTGTAGATGTCGACTTCCTGTCCCGGAAGAACAAAGGAGACGATCAATGAATAGCGTGTTCTCTTGTCGAATCTGCCGAGGTGATGACGCTCTCGCCACCAGCCCGCAGCCGGGTGAACGGCGATCAGGTTCGAGCCTGCCAGTTCGGCCGCGGTTCCCGTCCAGATATCGGAATGAATGGAACCGGTGTTTCTTGTTTCGCCAAGCGTCCAATGATCCGAGGCACCCTCGGTACCCGGGTGTTCGTCGTCTTCCCTTGCTTTGCGGTTTACACGCTGGATGAACTCCGGCTCTCCCTCGCCCGGACCATTCAGTTCGAATCGCAAAGCGTGGGAGGCGTATCGGTAGCGATCCTGCCATCCCACTTCCCCGGGACTGGGCTCAATGAAATAAGAGAGTGTCACCCTCATCTGAAGGGAGAGTTCACCAAGATCCTGAAGGACGTCGACCGGCCAGGGCAGGCGGTAGAGATGCATATCCTTCGAAACGTATCGACTCTGGGTTTCGTGTTTGTCGAAAGGTTGCAGCTCCGCCTGGGCGATCAGTGAAAGCGAGTTGGATGCACAGGAAATGGCGCGTTCCACATTGGAAACGCCGTATCCGCAGATTCTTGCCAGTCGGCAATAGTCGTTCTTTCGGTCGCCTTGGAGATAGTTGCGCTTTTGCGCGGTTGTCCATTGAGCCGAATGCACGATCAAACCTCTGATGGTCTCAGGCCATGCGGCGGGATACTGCGCCTGCAAGCGTGCCGCCATCGAGGCTGCCTGTGCGGCGGCGGCGCTGGTTGCATCGAATGGGGCGAATTGGGCGACTTGAGGGTCGCGATACGTCGACAATAACTTCAGGTCGTCCGTATCAAATACGGAATCGTTAGGGCCGCGCGCGACATTTCCGCCCTCGAACAATACCTCCGGTTTGATTGGCCATTTGCGATCAGGCCAAGTCGATGAAGTGGAGGAATAGGGCGACAAATCACCGGATTCGGCGAGAGGATGGTAGTTGGCCAGTGTCGGGTCTTCGATCCGCGTCTTCTCCGTGCAGGCTCCGACCGTCAGCGCGTTCCAAGCCTGTGCCGGATCATGAATTTCGCGGGTTTTATTGGAATCCGGAAACCGTTTCCAATCTTCCGGGTCGCCGACGTTTCCGGCACTGAGAACGAACAGGCGCTTCCGGTCATCCGAATAACCGGAGGCCAATGCGTCGATCATCCCGGACCAAGACGAGGGGCGGCCCCGGCCAAGCGCATCGCTGCTGGTGACAGCCATGCAGATGATGCGTTTGCGCTCTGGAGCCTGGATTTCCGCCCTGCTGATGCCGCGTGCCGTGAAGTGACCCCATAGTCGGCGCGGATTTTCCTCCGGCGGAGGGGGTAGAATTTTCGCCGATTCCAGCCCATGATGAATGGTTATGGGTTCATCCCCATCCAGATGGCGGAGAAGATCCCCGTAGCCAGCGGTCCCGGCCATAAGCGTACCGTGACCATGGTCATCATGACTGCCCCAATCGGGATCTGCCGCATGGCAATCTTCATCCTGCAAAAGTGGCTGCAAAAGCCGATGTCCATTGTTGACACCGTGGTCTAGAACCAGAACGCAGACTTCGTTTGTCGCCTGAAGCGAAGTCCGGGAAAGGAGATGGTCGACCCACTCGGTTTGATCCGTGTTGTCCAGCTCGATAAAAAAAGTCGCCACTTCCCGGGCGGAACGAAATTCGGCGATCGAATCGGAATGGTCGATCAGGGCTTCCAGTTGCGGCCGGTTTGCTTGGATCAATCGAACCGTGCGTTCTGGGAACGACAGCGAGCCTTCCCCAAGCGCAATTCCAAGGTCTGCACACAATAGGTTGAACGCTTCGATGACACGAAGATCTTCGCTGCTAAGCCATGCCTCGATCCATTTCGGTGATTCTCCGGGAAGACGTTCGGGAGTATCCTGCCAAAATGAGGATTCCAGGATTGCGGCCCTGACATCCGCGATACTCTCGATCAGCTCCCGGTTCTTCGGGGTTACCGTTCCGTCCTTCTTTGGTTTATTATCCTCGGTGGCATACTGGATCGCTCTTTGCAGAAAGTGACCGCTCTTATTATGAGGCACGAAAACGGTGGCTCGTGTCACAGGGCTTCCATCAACGCGATCCGTCCGTACATTCAGTAAACGGATCCCGGATTTCCTTGATTCAAGCTTCTTCAGCGCAAGATCAAATCCCGGCTCGCTCGTGAATTCCAGATAAACCCCCTGCCGGGTGGAGTACGCCACCGCCTGTCTTTCTTCCGCTGTTTTCCACGCGCTTTCGAGTGCCTTTTGGACATGTTCAGCGTGTGTCGGACGATCCTGCACTCGAAGCCTCGGCCCGTCGCCGCCTCTCCGCGGACTGCTGTAGTCGTTTCGACTGTCAGACGGACCGGGAAGAAACAAATGGGAAAAGCGGGGACTGGCCATGGATTATTTGCGGTCGTGGGTTTGACTTCGTTCGCGAAGTGTTTTGATGAGATCCTGGGTTCGGACCTTTTGTCTGTCCGCAAGAATGGCGGCCTTGATGGCATCGCGGCAGGCATGATCGATCTCGGCATGGCTCAATCCAGCACTTTCAGTCATGACCGATTTCCATTCAATACGACCCTTGAACGGCCCCGAGACGTTTTCAATGAGCTGGCGGCGGGAAGCTTCATCGGGCAATCCGTAGTGGAGTACATCATCGAAACGGCGGAAAAGCGCACGGTCCAGCAAAGCGGGGTTGTTAGTGGCGCCGATGATCAAGCTGTCTGAGGCGTCTTGTTCGATAAACTGCAAGAGGGCATTGAGTACCCGACGCATTTCCCCCACATCGTTTTCCAGTGAGCGGTCGCCCCCGATCGCGTCGAACTCGTCGAAAAGATAGACGCCGGATTCATCCCGGATCAGGTCGAAAATCTGCCGAAGCTTAGCGCTGGTTTCGCCCATGAATTTTGTCACGAGCTTATCCACCTGAATGGTATGCAAAGGCAGACGGAGTTCATGCGCCAGCACGCGGGCGGTAAGAGTCTTACCCGTTCCGGGTGGGCCGGAAAGAAGGATCTTCCTGCGATTCGAAAGTCCGTGCTTCTTCAGTTTCTCCTGTTGGCGGTATTCGTGAATGATCCTTTGGATTCGTTCGCGGAATTCCTCGGGAATGACCAGAGCCGAAAACGGGATGCTCGACGTTTCCGAAAGCACCATCCCAGCCAGGTCCTGGGGGAATTTCAACAATGCGTTTCCCCCGCGGGCCTTGCGACCTTTGTCCACAATCTCGCGAATATCGTGAGCCAAGGCACCGTGTCCTTGTTGGGCTTCGTGCGCCGCGACTTGGAGTGCGAGGGTATAGAAGCGCTCCCGGTCCTCGCTGAGGTGGGATCGGATTAGAGCTTTAATTTGTTCTGCCGTAGCCATTTGATCGATTTGAAAATGAACTTCGTGTGAAGACTTTCGCGTTCGTGATGTTTTTGACCTTTAGTAAAGGTATCAGCTCAACTTCCAGCGAACCGTAAACAGTTTTTCTTCCGAAGACTCCGACTTGAGTTTCCCTTCGATTTTCTCAATCAAACGGTCGCGATTGCGGTCGATTTCGTCTTGGGCGTCGAAGAGGTTGCGGCGGCGTTCCTTGCGGTGGTTTTCAAGGGCCTTGATCTGTTTTTGCCCCTGAAGTTTTTCCTCGAGCGTGAGGGCGGCGGAGGCGGCGCGGCGGGCTTCTTTGATCTGGCGGTCGATGTCTTTGATCTCACGCTCAAGGCCGACTTTGAGGTCGTCGGCCCAGTTATCGAGCTTGGCAGCTTCCGCTTCGAAAAATTGGGCGTTTCGCTCGGAGATTCCGCGACTGATGCGGGCCTGTTCTTGGCGGGTGATATCGTCGATCGTTGGCGGAGCGGATTCCGTAGTTTCGGCGAGCTGAATTCCCGGCAATGACAGGAGGCGCCGGGCCGTCTCTTCGTCCAGACCCTTCCCTGCGTCAGTCTGAGCGGCGAGGATGAGATAGTCTTCGGTTTGATCCAGGGAATCCACCGTGAAGCGGGACGCGGTCAGCCAGCCGGATTGGCCGATGAGCGGTTCGAGGATGGTCACTTTTCCTTCATGCGCATCGTAGCTAAATTCAATCTCGGCCGGTACGAGCGGGCGTTCCTTGGCGCGGGCGATAACGGCGTCGGCGAGCGGATGACCGATGCGGTAAAGGTGAGCTTCGCCGGAGCGCCGGGGAAGGTCATAGAGTCCCGTCGGCGTCTTTGCGGCAATCTCCGGGAACGGGACGCTGAGAAGCCGGAAGGAACCTTCGCCATTGAACTCGGCGTGTCCATTCAGCTCGTGACGCGTGAGCCGGATAAGCTGGCGCTCGAATTCGCCGAGGATGGCCTTGGAATCCTCGTCTCGAATCCGCAGCTTTTCGCGGACTTCGTCATCAAAGTGTTCCAGCAGTTTCTTTCGTGTGGTGGTCATGGCTTCGTTGATTTCGAAGCTCAATTCCTGCTGGAGATTGTCGAAAGCCGCCTGGATCAACTTCGGCTCGCGGCACTGCTGGTAAATATTGGCGATCCGTTTTTCGAAATCGACGCCCGATTCGAGGGCTCCAAGAACCTCATCGCTGGCACCGAAGACGCCCTCGAAAAGATTAAATTTCTCGGCGAGAAGCTGGTAAACGCGCTGATCGGCGGCATTTTTCTTATTGAGAAAGTTCACGACGACGACGTCGTGTTTCTGGCCGTAGCGATGACAGCGGCCGATGCGCTGCTCGACGCGCTGCGGATTCCAAGGCAAGTCGTAGTTGATGACGAGCGAGCAAAACTGAAGGTTAATCCCTTCCGCTCCGGCTTCGGTTGCAATCATGATGCGGCCTTCTTCGCGGAAATAATCGACCAGAGCCGAACGCATATCGGCCGTGCGGGAACCGGTGACCCGGTCGGTATCTCTGTAACGATCGATCCATTCCGCGTAGATTCGCCTTGATCGTTCGTCGTTGTTGCTGCCGTTGAAGAGTACGATGCCTTCGCTCCATTTGCTCTCCGAAAGGAGGCGAAGGAGGTAATCTTGCGTGCGGCGGGATTCGGTGAAGATGATCGCCTTTTCGGGTGCTTTCAGGCCCGCGACCTTCTCGAAAGCGACCTTGAGAGCGCGCAGGAGCGCGGGCACCCTTCGCATTGTTGACAATCGAGCCGGCGAGGGACGCGAAAGCCTCCAGATCGGCGATTTCGGCCGCCATGCCTTCGCGGTCGGCGGCGGAGAGCGGCTCCGGGGTGTCGTCTTCGGACCATTCTTCGGCGGTTTCGTCGAGCGCTT
>CAZYAN010000017.1:0-8808 GCA_964645585.1 uncultured Opitutales bacterium | reverse complement strand
TCGAGCGCTTTTTTCAGCGTGTTGGCGATCACGTTGGACGGCTTATATACATTTCGGAGACGGTGAGCTTCGTCGATGACGACGAGGTCCCAAGGAGTGGCCACGACATCTTCGGCCTTGTTCCGGGCGAAATGGTAGGAGCAGATGATGAGCGCCGGCTCGTTGGGCTGGAACGGGTGGGTGCTCCCTGCTTTGATCGCCTGATTGTATGAACGCGCCTCGAGAATGGTTGCCGAGAGGAAAAATTTTTCCGCGAGCTCCTGATGCCACTGCTTTCGAAGATTCGACGGCGTGATGATGAGGATCCGCCGCTTTCGCTCCGCCCATCGCTGAGAAAGGAGAATTCCGGCCTCGATCGTTTTTCCGAGACCGACCTCGTCGGCGAGGAGCGCGCCATTGGAAAACGGGGAATTGAAAGCAAAAAGCGCGGCATCGACCTGGTGTGGATTCAGGTCCACCTGAGCGCCCGCCACAGCAGCGGCGAGCTTGCCAACGCTGTCGGACGACCAGCGCCGGGTGAGCTCGTAAGCGAGATATTTGGCTTGGTGATTGGTCAGCATAGTTCGCGCCGCCGTCAAGGTTTTAGGCGAGGCGTAGCGGTGGTGAGCTCGCCTGAAGTTCAACGATGCGTAAGCATTGTGCGTCCAAGGCCGCGATGATACAGGAGGGCAAATACTTCCATCGGTGAATATTTGCGGTATTCAAACGGCTGGGGCAAGGGGAAGATTGTTGCAGATCGTGAGACGGCGGTGGCAATTTGCGGTGATCATAGAGATGCTTCCTTGATTTTTCTTTCGACGCTTCAAAGTGGTTCAGCAGAGTTCATTTCTTGATTATTAGCAACGTGCCGGGATTGATCCGCGCGGGGCGGACTGCATGATGAAACCTTCTCCCATCATGGGGGCATGGGAGTTTCAACGTATGCAAATACTGAATTCACTGGCGCCGGTTTTTCTTCTGGTTGGACTGGGGGCGCTTCTTGTCAGAGTCGGTTTCATCAACCGCGAGATGCTCAAAGGAATGAACGATCTGGCCTACTGGGTCGGACTGCCTTCCTTTATTTTTTATCGTATCGCCGCGGTTTCGCTCGACGCGGAAGATCTTTGGCCGATGCTGACGGTGTTTTTCGCCTCGACCGGAGCCGTGCTGGTTGTCGCCTGGGTCGCGGCGCGCTTGCTGAGTCTGCCGGCCGCCTCGCGGGGCACCTTTTTGCAAGCATCGTTCCGGGGCAATCTGGCGTTTATCGGGTTGCCGGTGGTGATATTCGCGGTATCCGGAATCCCGGACGCTGACGGGGGACGCATTGAGCAAGTAGCCGTGCTGGCTCTCGCGCCGATCATGGTCGCCTACAATGTGGTGGCCGTTTTTGTCTTGTATGCGAGTCACGCCTCGCCGGGAGGCCGCCTCATGGTGAAGACGTGCAGACAACTGATCACCAATCCGCTGATCATCGCCAGTGTGGCCGGAGGTGTTGTCGCCGCGTCGGGGCTGATCTTGCCGATTGCCATTGCCCGTTCGCTTGATGCGTTAAGCCGTCTCGCTCTTCCGCTGGCGCTGCTGTCGATCGGCGGTTCCCTGGTGGTTGTGCCGGTAAAAGGAAGGCTCGGACCGGCGCTGGCATCGTCGCTGTTGAAAGTCGCCGCCGCGCCGCTCGCGGGCATCGCGGCGGCTCGGCTGTTGGGAGCCGTTCCGGAAGTGACGATCGTTGCCGTCATCTTTCTCGCTTGTCCGACAGCGGCCGCGTCGTACGTCCTTGCCCGTCAGCTCAACGGTGATGAAGCGCTCGCGGCCGCGTCGGTCGTGGTCAGCACGATTCTGTCGCTTGTGTCGCTGGGGGCGGCGGTCGCGTATGTGGCACGGTAGAACCGCGGCATACACCGAATAAAGCCGAACGGGATCGGGTGTGTTGGCGCGTCCCCTCGCTGAAACGAGCGAAAATGGAGAAATAAAAAATGAAAATTGACCCTTGAAGATCTCTTCCGTCCCGGCCTAGCGGCGGAGACGATGGAGAGTCGCGCGGCTGGCGGGCGCGGCGGTCAGTGAAATCGAGTCGGCCCATTTGCGGACGGCCGGATCGCCTTTGAGGAGAATTTCGGTGCGGTCGGCAGCCATTGCGAAGGTTTGCGGGAGGCCGAGGATGCGGTCGATGTTGAGAAGATACGGGCCGTTGTGATGATCGGCCGGAAGGCCGGCCAGTCGCAGAACGTCAGCCGGTTCGTCAAAAAGGGACGCATACAGCGCGACGACACCGATCGTGCCTTTCGCTTCGAGGGCGATTTCTTCCGGGCCATTGGCGGTGGCACGGAGTGCGCGCACGGCCTGGCGAACATCCCAGACGCGCATGCCGTCGATTGTTTGGCCGAGCATCGGGAAACCGCGGGTGACTACATCGCCGCGGTTTTCGGGGCCGTTCTCGTACCACGTCGGGCCGATTCCGCGCGGCGCGAAAAAGACGATCACCGTTCCGTCGGCTGCTGCCTCCCGCAAACGCGCGAACGCCGCCGCATCGGCGTCCGGCCAGGCGGCTGCTTGGGCGCCGGGCCCGATCAACGCTTCGGCTTTGCCGGGAGCGGCCGATCGCAGGGCGGCGACAAAATCGAGCCAGCTGTCCGCGTCGAGGACGCGGAGAACGATGTCGCGCGCTCCGGCGCCGGTACCGGCACTTTCAGGGGCGAAAGTCCACAGGCGAAGATCGATGCCGTCTTCCGGAACGAAACGGCTGGCGGTGAAAACGCCGCCCGTGACTTCCGCCCGGTCGAGCGGTTCGATCGCGGGGGCTGTGTCTGGCGATTCCGGCCATCCGGCGAACGTCTGCTGCTCGAGGGCGCGCATCCACTCGGACTTCATTCGGCTCCACGACCGCGCCGTTTGGGGCGGTTCCGGCGCGGTGGGCGCGGGAATAAAGACCTCGTCGATTCGCGTATTGATTTCGTCTTTCGGGAGGTCTTGGAAAACCCGCAGCTGCTCGCGGTCGAAGTACGAATCAACCTCGCCGATGTCGTCGATCGGCTCGTCCTTCAGCCAGCGATGGAACCAGGTATAGGTTTCGATCTGGAGTTCGCGGGTGTCGCGATGAGGCCCTTCGCCGATATAAACCGCCCAGCTGTCCTCCTTATTATAAAGAGCGTAGACGGCGGCAACCTCCTCCTCGATGCGCCGGATGCCGGAGGTGGGGAAAATCGCGTCGTCGTCGGTGTTGACGAGCTTGACCGGGCGCGGAGCGGCGAGGGCGGCGAGGACGGTTGTGTCGAGGCGGTGGTAGTTGTTCCAGTAATTGCAATCGCAATGGCCGCTGATCACGCCATCGATGAGGTGGTTGCGCAAGTCGGTGAGACCGGCGACCGGGACGCTTGCCGTAACGCGGTCGTCGAGTGCGAGGAGATACCAGGAATACATGCCGCCGCCGCTCCGTCCGGTCGCGCCGATGCGCGAGGTGTCGATCTCGGGCCGTGTTTCCAGGTAGTCGAGCGCGCGAATCGCGTTCCAGGTTTCGATCGCCCCCGGACTGTAGCCGCGGTTTTGCCACCACCACCGCCCGAACCGGTAGGTACCGTGGTGCATGCCGAGGATTTCGCCGTGATCGATGGTGTCGATCACGAGCGAAGCGATCCCGTGCCGGGCGTACCAAGCGGGATTGTGCTGGTAGGGAACTTTGTTGCCGTACGACACGCCGTCTTCAATTTCGCGCGCGTGACCGCAAAGGTAGAGGACAACAGGAACTTCGCCGTCGCGGTTGCGCGGAAGGTAAAAATTGGCCGTGACATACAGGCCGGGCAGCGACTGGAAGTGGAGAACCTCGACCGTAAAGTCCGGATGATCGTCGATGACACGGGTCACGGCCGGTTGCAGGTCGGTCTTGGGCGGTTGCGGGTAGAGGCCGAGCATTTCGGCGATTTGCCGGCGGTAGATTTTGCGCCGCTTTTCCCATTCGCGGAGGGAGTCGACACCCTCGAACCAATCCTGTTCGATGTCGGCCACTTCACCCGCGATATAATCGAGCATCATCTGGCGCCCGCGGGGGACGCTGGTTTCCGCCCGCATGAATCCGGCTGTCGAAGGCAAGGCGAGCGCCGCGAGGGCGACCGAGAAGGAGAGAAGGCTCGTTCGACGGATGCGGGAATTGGCAAAAGTCATGGAGCAAATAGTTGCACGGTCTGGTTTGGGCAGGCAAGACCCGGTTGATTCCAAATGCGCCCGCGGGCGCCGATGGAGGGGATGTTTTTCGCCGAACCGCCTGGGCGGTAAAGGCGGCTTGATTTGTCATGGAATTAGGAGAGGTCCGCGATGCTTCTGCATTGCGTTCGCAGTGAGGCGCTCGCATGTTTGACTCTTTACCTGTAAACCCGTCGATCGCGGACGGGAGAGAAAAACAAGCGATATGAAAGAGTTTATCAAAATTGTTGTCGGCAATTTAGTTGCCTTCGTGCTGCTCGGTTTTATCGCCATGGTTTTCGTCATTGGAAGCCTGGTCAGCCTGTTTCTTCCCGGCGGCACACCCAAAGTGGAACAGGGATCCGTTTTGGTCTTCGATCTGTCGGCGAATTTGACCGATACGCCGCCGAGCGAGGATATGTGGCGAGTGATCGAGGAATCGTTTGGGAGCGGGGTTGTTCCGGTTTATTCGGTGCGGGCCGTGACCGAGGCCGTCCGGGCGGCGGCCGACGATTCGGCGGTGTCATCGCTGTTTTTGCGCGGGAATTTTATTCCGCAGGGATACGGGTCCGGATTCGCGGCGCTGCGCGAACTTCGCGCCGCGCTGCTCGATTTTCGCGATTCGGGCAAGCCGCTCGTCGCGTACCTCGAGAGCCCGACGGTTCGGGATTATTACGTCGCTTCGGCGGCCGACCGGGTGCTGATCAATCCGTATGGGATGGTCGGTCTCAGCGGGCTCGCGTCGCAGCAGATTTTTCTGGCCGGCCTTCTCGAGCGTTACGGGATCGGGGTTCAGGTCACCCGCGCCGGGCGCTACAAGGCGGCGGTGGAAATGTTCACGGAGGAAGGCATGTCCCCGGCGAATCGCGAGCAGACGGAGGCCCTGCTGGCGGACCTCTGGCGGGAAGTTGTGGAAACGATCAGCGAGAGCCGCGGCCTTGGGACCGCGGAGCTGCAGCGGCTCGCGGATATGCGCGGGTATATTGGGCCGGAAATGGCGCTGGAGTACGGGCTGGTCGACGGGATTGCTTACCTCGATCAGGTATTGCGTGAGATGGGCGAAGCGGCGGGTGTTGGCGACGGCGATTTTCCGCGCATCGGGATGGACGGTTATTTAGCCGCACGAAAGGCTGATGATGGTTTTGGGCACGCTTCCGGTACAATCGCGATTCTGTATATGGAAGGCGATATTATCGATGGCGAAGGAATGACCGGCGCGGTGGGCGGCAATCAATTCGCGCGCGAGATTCGCCGGTTGCGTCAGGAGGGCGATGTCGACGCCTTGGTCGTGCGCGTGAACAGTCCGGGGGGAAGCGTGACGGCTGCCGAGACGATTCAGCGCGAACTCGCGCTGGCGAGCCAGACGATGCCCGTCGTGGTTTCTTTTGGCACGGTGGCGGCGTCCGGCGGTTACTGGGTCGCGACCGGGGCGGACCGGATTTTCGCGCATCCAAACACGATCACCGGATCGATCGGCGTCTTTGGTATCTTGCCCAATTTCCAGGAGCTGGCGAACCGCCACGGTGTCACTTTCGACGGGGTGCGGACGGCGAAGTTCGCGGATGTCTTTTCACTGACACGTCCGAAGACCGCGGAGGAAATGGCTCTGATCCAGGAACTGGTCGATCAAGTTTACGAAGATTTTCTCGAGCGTGTTTCGACCGGGCGGGAAATGCCGGTAGCGCGGGTGCGCGAGCTGGCGGAAGGACGCGTCTGGTCGGGTGAAGACGCGTTGCAGCTCGGCCTGGTCGACGAAATCGGCGGCCTGGCCGAAGCGATCTCGTATGCCGCCGGGGAAGCGGGACTGAGCGAGTGGGAGCTGTATGAATTTCCGCGGCCGGTCGATTTTGCCGAAGCGCTTGCTGAGGTATTCGAGCCGCGGCGGGAACCGCTGGTCGCGCGGGACCCGGGCCGGACGGTGATGAGCGACCTCCGCGAAAGCCTGCGGCAATTGCAGGTTTTGAACGATCCGCGGGGGATTTACGCGCGGATGCCGTTTTCGCTCCGCATCGATTAGGTTGATTTTACTTTCTTCATTTGCAATCCTGCCGAATCCCTCAATCTTGCTGAGACATGAATCCTGAAATACGTAACAAACTCGAAGACATGGAAAAGCGCGCCGGATACCTATGGAGGTATCTTTGACGTCGAGAAGCGCCAATTTGACATTCAGACGTTAGAAGCCCGGATGTCCCAGCCGTCATTTTGGGACAATCAGGAGGCCGCGCACAAGACGATCGCTGAGGCGAACCGCCTGAAATCGTCGATCGGCGGCGTCATCGAGCTGAAGGAAAAGCTTGATGACGCGCGGACGATGGCGGAGCTCCTTGACGAGTCCGGTTACGACGGCACGTCGCCGGAGGTTCGCGAATTCGAAGAGTCGGTCACACGGATGTACGACGAAATCGATGATTTGGAGGCGCGGTCCTTCCTGTCCGGGCCGCACGATCATCTGAACGCGATTGTTACCGTCCATTCCGGGGCCGGCGGCACGGAGTCGTGCGATTGGGCGGAGATGCTTTTCCGCATGTACACGCGCTGGGCCGAACGCCGCGGCATGAAAGTCGAGGTGCAGGACCTGCAGGCGGGCGATGAAGCGGGCTTGAGCCGGGTGACCTTTCGCGTGGAAGGGGAAAACGCATACGGATTCGCCAAAGCCGAACGAGGTGTCCACCGACTCGTGCGGATCAGTCCGTTTGATTCGAATAAACGGCGGCATACATCGTTTTGTTCGGTCGATGTCATTGCCGAGATCGAGGACGACAACAGTGAGGTCGAGATCGACGAGAAGGACCTTCGCATCGACACCTACCGGTCGAGCGGGAAGGGCGGTCAGCACGTCAACAAGACCGACTCCGCTGTCCGTATTACGCACTTGCCGACCGGCATCGTGGTCGCCTGTCAAAATGAACGCTCCCAGCTCAAGAACAAGAACTCCGCGATGAAAGTGCTGAAATCCCGCATTTATGAACGGATGCAGGATGAAAAGCGGAGCGAAATGGAGAAGTTTTACGGCGACAAAAACGAGATCAGCTGGGGAAATCAGATCCGCAGCTATGTCTTTCAGCCGTACCAGATGGTCAAGGATCTGCGGACCGGAGTGGAGACCAGCGACGTTCAGGAAGTGATGGACGGCGGGATCGACCGGTTTATTCACGCGTGGCTGCGAGCCGGCTGTCCGTCGGTGCGCAACAAAGAAGTGCAGATCGATGCTTGAGTCACCTCCGACACTGACGTTCCGCCGCCTGAGCGAGACGTTTCGGGGGCGCGAGCTTTTTCAGGATAAAACCTGGCGGCTTTCGCCCGCGGCGTTTGCGCTCGATTCGGCGGCCGTCGAGGAGCTGCGGCGGATCGGGGAGGCCGCCTTTGAGTTTCACCGGGCGGTCGAACAGCTGTATCAGCGTTCGGTATCGGGGCGAAACCTGCTGCGAAACCGGACGCTCAAGGCGTCGTGGGTCGCGGAATATTACGACCGAGGAAAGCCGGAAGCGCTGGTCGCGTTTAACCGGTCGAAGCGTTTGCGCGGACGACTCCCGCCGGTGTTTCGACCCGATTTGCTGCTGACCGAGGAAGGGTTCGCGCTGACCGAGTTCGATTCGGTTCCCGGCGGGATCGGGCTGACCGCGTTTTTGAACCGGCTGTATGAGGAGGTCGACACGAGTGTGATCGGGCGCGATGACGCGATGATCCGCGGTTTCGAGGACGCGGTAATTCCGCCTGGGGAGTCGGGGCTCCGTCCGCTCGCGGCGATCGTTGTCAGTGATGAGGCGGCGGTTTACCGGCCGGAGCTCGAATGGCTTGCCGAGCAGTTGCGGGAGCGCGGGCGGCGCGTTTTCTGTTTAAGGCCCGAAGAATTGATTCCGCTCGGCGGGGGGATTTTTTTCGACGTGGACGGGACGCCGGAGAAAATCGACGTGATTTACCGGTTCTTCGAGCTGTACGATCTGAAGAACATTTCAACCGCGTCGTTTCTGGTTGAAGCGGTGGAACACGGCGAGGTGACGGTTACGCCGCCGATGAAGACGATATTCGAGGAAAAATTGTCGATGGCGCTTTTCCACCACCACCGGCTGCAGGAGTACTGGAGGGAAACACTGTCGCGTGGGGCGCGGGCGGTACTGGAAAAGCTGATTCCCCGAACTTGGATTATCGATCCGAGACCGTTGCCGCCGGGCGCCGTCCATGTCGGGCCGGAAGTCGGCGGGCGAATGATGAGCGACTGGCGGGAACTCGGCGAAGCGTCGCAGCGGGAGCGGGATTTGATCATCAAGATCAGCGGGTTCCATGAAAGTGCCGAGGGCGCGCGGAGCGTGATTTACGGACGCGATGTGTCGCGCGAAGAATGGCAGGCCGGCATTGACGCGGCGATAGCGGATTCGGAGGAGCACGTGTTCATCGCTCAGGACTACCGCAAGCCGATTCTTTGGAAACACCCCGTTTACGACGAAAACGGCGAGGCTCGCGAAATGAACGGGCGCGTCCGGCTTTGTCCTTATTATTTTGTTCGCGATACTGGGACGGAACTCGCGGGCGTTCTCGCTACCTTCTGTCCGGCCGACAAAAAGATCATCCATGGAATGCGCGACGCGGCGATGGTGCCTTGTCGGGAGAAAGTGTGAAGGTGGGAAAGCGGGAAAGTGTGAAGGTGGGAAAGTG
>CAZYAN010000016.1:0-70887 GCA_964645585.1 uncultured Opitutales bacterium | reverse complement strand
ACTCAATCGTGTGCCATGATATTTTTTTCTGTTTCCAGTAGAGTAAAGCCAAAGGGCCGGTGAAGGCCGAAAAGCTAAATAAATACAATAATAGATAAGTGATGAAAACCATTGTCCAGTTCTTCGTCTTAAAGGTACTGATTGCTTCGTTTCTGGTGTTATTGCCGGGCGTTTGCCGAGCCCAATCAGCTGAATTTGCAAGCACCGCAGTGAATGCGCCTAATCAAAGCGATTCTTCGACTGGATCCATTTTTATGGTAAACCCGGAACCTTTGAGTATGGACGAGCAAATCGATTATGGGATGCGAAGCAGTGACCCGGAATTTGCCGATCATGAAGCTGAGGGCTGGGGGGAAGTTCTATTCATGATACTGGGTCCTCCGGTAATCTTTATCGGCCTTCCGATCGCTGTCGCCGCATTACTTTCGTTGTAGGGTGGAAATGGGGCTGGTGCTTTCTTAATATTGGCTGCTCATTTTTGAGTGAAAGATTGATCGTGCTACGTTTCGTTTGGATTACAGTGCTGATGGCTGCTTTCTTAACTGGCTGTCAGACTCCCCGTTCATTTCACGGAATGAAGATTGGAGAGAACGCCAGGCTGATCACGGCGGTACCGCCTGTTCATCAGGACCAGGATGTCGCCTGTGGTGCTGCGGTGGTCGGGGCCTTGGTGTATTATTACGGTGGATCCTTTCCTCCAGCTGGTTTAAGCCCTGAGGAGTTTCCGCCTTTGGACGCGCCGACATCCGGTAAAGATTTGAAAAACCTCGCAGAGGCATGCGGGCTCGTCGCCTACACGTTTAAGGGGGAAACGGCAGATATCGATACGAACATCAGCCAAGGAAGGCCTGTGATTGTGATGCTGCCGGGCATCGCTTATCCAAGGAATTCCTATTTGCCGGGAGAAGTGCTCGCGGATGCCGTAAGAAATCGTTTGCTGAACCGGACTCCGCACTGGGTGATCGTTATCGGGCGAAGGGAGAATGGCGACGTTATCCTGCATGACCCGGTCGCCGGTCGGGTCATGCTCGATAACGATCTGTTTGAACGCCGCTGGAAGAAAATGGGACAGCAGACCGTTCTCATAGCCAAGCCTGCACCAGCCCTGGATTGGAATGGTCCTACATAATAAACAGCAGCAGCGGCTTCCAGACGGCGAACCGCATTACGGGTTAAGGCATATTGATATTTATTGTTTGTTCGGTCATCTGATGCTGGGCGGGATGTTTCCCTTTAGACGGTTTGGCTCGAAATCCAATTCGAATAGAAGTCGCTGCTTTTCTCTTATACCGTTCTTTGAAGATAAGAATTCGAACTAGATATGGGCAGAAGATTTTTGTTGTTGGTTCTTTTACTTGTAACGAATGTAGAGCTTTGTTCCGTTTCCGGCATAAATATGGGGATTGGATTGCTGGAGCGGGGGGATGCGGGAGTGGCGCCGCTGTGGACGAATTTTGAAACGGAATTGAATGTAATCGGTGGCTCGACGGGTACTTTTTCCGCTGTAATGCCGGAGGAGAGGGAAGGTTATTCAAGAGCAGAAAGCACTTTCGTTCAAACGTTGGCGGTTGAGTTGGAGGAATTGCGGGAAACTTTGACGGAGGCGGGAGTTCCGGAAGAGAGGCGGAACGGAATCATCGAGGCTCACAGGCGGGAGCGGGAGTTGCTGAAGGAGAATCAGCAGCGAAGCACCGATGCTGCTGCGGCACGGGCGGTAGAGGGATTGCCGGGGGAGATGGCCGAGTATTTTCGGGGGCTGATTCAATTCCATTCCGGGGCCGTTGAGGAGGCCCGGGAGGTTTGGCGAAAACTGCTGGCCTGGCCGGAATCACGCCGCCAGTATCGAACGGTGTGGGCGACTTACATGCTGGGACGCTCTTGGGGGGATGAGCCGGAAGCGCTGGAGTACTACCGGCTGGTGCGAGAACTGGCGGAGGCAGGTTGGCGCGACTCGCTAGGGTTGGCGGCTGCTTCTCTTGGCTGGGAGGCGCGGGTGCATTGGAAACAGGGGAATTACAGAGAGGCATTACGTCTTTATCTCCAGCAATGGCGGGCGGGCGACCCGACTGCATTGGCGTCGTTGCGGCAGGTGGTGCCGGACGTGTTGCGGCAGGATGATGAGGTTATGGAAAGCCTGGTGGCCGACGAGGTCGCGAGGAAGATTGTCACGGCCTATCTCAGTTCCGCCCGGTCGGTTTACTATATGCCGGAATACGATAGCGACCGGGTTCTGGCTTGGCTGGCGGCAGCAGATGCGGCGGCAGCCTGGGACGCGACGGAGGCGGAACGTCTGGCCTTGATCGCCTATCAGTTGGGGGTGTTCCATCTGGCTGAACAATGGCGGCTCCGGGCGCGACCGGAGTCCCCGGCGATGCGGTGGCTGGAGGCGAAACTCTTGTTGAGGGCTGGCGAAGTCGCACGGGCACAAGAGAGTTTGAAGGATCTGGCAGACCGTTTTCCGGTGGGCATCGGCAGCGATGCGGTTTTCGGGGAGGTTACTTTTGTAAAGGTGTCAATCCGCGGTTATCGAAATTTGCTGGTCGGGTTTCCAGTGGGGATTCGGAGCGATCTGGCGGTGGCCTATTTTGCGGAGGAGGATTACGTCAAGGCACTAGACGCGTTTTTGGAAAGCAGTCGCTGGCTAGATGCGGCCTATGTGGCGGAGCGTGTGTTGCCGGTGGATGTGCTGCGGGATTATGTGGAGACTCATTGGCCAGAGGAGCGGACGGAGGTCTGGCAAACAGTCTCCGGGGAGCAGCGGTATCTTCGGTATGGGTTTATCGGAACTCTCCGTCCGCTGCTGGGGCGGCGTCTGGCGCGCGAGCGACGCTTCCAGGAAGCGTGGATTTATCTTCCGGAGGCGGTGCGAGAGGATGTCGAGGCATTGAGCGCTCATCTGCGAATGGGAACTGATGTAGCGAGACCGACCGAGGAGCGGGCGGCCGCGCTGTGGGAAGCGGCTCAGATTGTCCGGCGGAGCGGCATGGAGATTTTCGGTACCGAACTGGGGCCGGATTGGCATGTGTATGAGGGCGGATTCATCGGGAACATGACGCCGGAGAACCGGGCGACGGAGGGGGTGGCGGCGGTTTCGGCACGGGAGCTGGAGGCGGTGGCTTTGACGGGCGCGGTTCCGGACCGGCGTTTTCATTACCGTTACTTGGCGGCGGATCTGGCGTGGGAGGCGGCGGAGGTGATGCCGGACAATTCGGAGGAGACAGCAAAGGTTCTCCATACGGCCGGTTCTTGGTTGAAGGACCGGGATCCCGAAGCAGCGGACCGATTCTACAAGGCTTTGGTGCTGCGTTGCGGTGAGACTCCGCTTGGGCGCGAGGCGGACCGACTGCGGTGGTTTCCGGTGAAGCTTTGATTAACCTCTAGCCGCCGACATGAGGAAGACGTAAGGAGGCGGATGGCGTAGACCACCTCCTCACGTCGGTGGCGACAAAGGGAGGTCGCTCACCGTGTATCCAGCATTCAGAGACGTTTACCCCCCATTCGCTGCCTTTGCTGCCTTCTGTTAAGAGATTACGGTTTGTTCCTCATGCCCTTTGCCTACGGGCTATACGCGCAGTTGCATGGCGCGCGCGGCGGCTTCGACGCGGGTTTCGACCTGGAGTTTGCGCAGGATGTTTTCGGCGTGTTTGTCGACGGTGCGTTTGCTGATTCCGAGGATGGCTGCGATGGCGGGGTTGGTTTTGCCTTCGGTGATCCAGTGCAAAACTTCGGTCTCGCGGCGGCTGAGTCCAAGCGGCCGGAGATCGGCGGGATTGTGGTTTATCCGATTCTCGGAAAAGATCAGGTAACTGCGGTCCTCCTGTTCGAGAACCCAGCGGATCTTCAGGTCGCCGCGGTTGCCCCGCACGGTTGTTTCGATTTCCCAGCCGAAACCGATTTCTTGCAGTCGCGCGGTCTTCTGGCGGCGGATCCAGCGCAGGAGGGCGGGGGCAGGAAGTCGCAGCCCCCATTGCGGGCGGAGGGGAAATAATGGTTCAGCCAGAGGCTGACGGCGCTGGACATATATTCGACCTCCTCGTTTTGCTTCAGCCAGACTACGCCGATGGCGGCGGCCTCCGCGATTTTTCGCATGTCGGTCGCGCGCGCTTTGGCGAGCGTGATGTCGGCGGCGTTTTTGAACGCCTGGATGAGATGCGGCTGGAGGAAGGTGAGAATTTCTCTGTCGCGTTCGCTGAAGGTGCGCCCGTCACGCTGCAAGCATACGGTAATGGCGCCCCGGTCTTCTTCTTCCACGTACATGCCGAGTTGTTCTTCAATGCGCAGCGGATGGAAGTATTCTTGGTAAAGCCCCGTGTCGCGCAGCTGGCGCCGGCTGACGAAGTCGGAGATCCGGGCGGCTCCGGTGCGCCATTGACCTCGCAGGTGCTGGTGTTCCACGAGCGGGTGTTCATGGAGGAATGCTTCAAAGGCGGGAGTCCATGCTTCCAGTTCGGGCGGAGCGTCATGGATGATGAGGGCCTTTTGCTCCCGAAAATCGAGCAGGTTGTAGGCGGCACTATCGGCTGCGATCAGTTGGCGCAGCAGCTTGATCACCCGATGAGGAAGCGTTTCGGCGTCGGTATGGGAGTAGAGTTCGCGCAAGGCCGTGGAGAGGGTGGCGATATCGGTTTGGTTGAGGTTCATGAGGGTTCATTTGACTGCTGTGGGTTGATTCTTAAGAGCGACGGGCCGAGGAAGTGCGAGGTCGCCGCAAGCAAGATTGTGGGGGACCCTGAGAATCGCCGTTGGTGTTGGCAACAATAAAACGCCCCTGTTGTGCTTTCCCAAGATGATGCAAGCGAATATCTTATCAATGAAGGACCCGAGCCTGCGATAACCGGGACGGCGACCGGCGTGAACGCCACTGGGCCGTTCGCGCGGCAAATGCCTGGAAGGGCTGTTCCGATTTGAAATCCGCAGTCTACAACCCAAAAGTTGCTGGCGGTCTCGGGCATCACGGGAGCGGCGGCATTCCTTCCCGCCGGTCTCGACTTCGGAGAGTTAAGCTGCTTCACGCTCTCGCAACTCTCGGCGTTCTTTTTGCGTTGCTTAGAAAATTGGACTGACCAAAGCTGACTGGCTATGCCCAACCCGAACATTGAGAGCCTTTTGATCCTTCAGGAGCGCGACGCGCGGCGTTTGGACCTTGAAAAGCAGATCGCCGCGATCCCGGGAGAGATCAGCCGGCTGGAGGAGAAGATCGAAGCGGAGAAGAAGACGCTCGAGGAGTCGAAGGGGAGGATTCGGGAGCTCGAGGTGAAGCGCAAGGATTTGGAAAGCGAGGTCGCGGCCGCCGAGGCCCAGATCGCGCGTTACCGGAACCAGCAGCTCGAAGTGAAGAAGAACGACGAGTATCAGGCACTTACGAAGGAGATCGAGACGACGCAGGCGAAGGTCGGAGAGCTTGAGGAAGCCGTGATCCAAGTATTGTTCGAACTCGACGAAGAGAGGCAGCGGGTAACTGAAATTGAAAAGGACTTTCAGGATGTCATCGGCAAACTGGAGGGAAAAATCGAGGACCGGAAAGCCCGGAAGATCGGCCTGGAGGAGGAGTTGAAACAGAAACGGATGGAGGTTGAGGAGGCGAGGAAGCGGGTGCCGGATCCGGAGTACTTGAGCGCTTATGATCGGCAGGCGCGCGTAGTGAAGTTCCCGATCGTTGCCGCGGTTGTCGATCGCTCCTGCCAGGGATGCTTTCTGCGGGTTTCAGGCGGGGTCGATATTGATGTCCGGGCCGGAGATAAAATTGTCACTTGCGACAATTGCGGTCGCATCCTATATTCCTCCCGTTAGTTTGAGAGCCGTGGCATCCGCTGCCGGTCGCGAGGAGCGGCAGAGGAAAGTCCGGACACCACAGGGCAGGATTCCCCGTGAAAGCGGGGGCGTCTCGTGTCAATCGCGGGGCGACGGAAAGTGTCACAGAAAACAAACCGCCGTCCGGGGGGAACCTCGGGAGGCAAGGGTGAAAAGGTGGGGTAAGAGCCCACCGCTCACGCGGGTGACCGCTGAGGCACGAAAAACCCAATCCGGTGCAAGACCAAATAGGAAACGCGGGGCGGCCCGTCCTACTCGTTTCGGGTGAGTTGCATTCCGCTTCGGCGGAAAATCCTGCGCAAGCAGGGTTAGAGAAATGGATGCCGCTCCTTCGGGGGAAACAGAATCCGGCTTATGAGCTTTCAGACTAACAACTTTTCCAAAAATCCCTCTTGACTCAGACGGGAAACAAAGCACGTTTTCACTGGTTTCAGTTATGGCCAACACCAAGACAGCAATTAAGAACATGCGGAAGACCGAGCGGCGGACCGTGCGAAATCGCGCCGCGAAGAGCCGTTTGAAGACGCTTGCCCGAAATCTGGCCAAGCTGGAGCTCGAGAACGCCAGCGCGGACGAGAAGAAATCGGCTGCGGTTCGATATATTTCCGCGCTTGACAAGGCCGCGAAGACGAAGATTATTCACCGCAACGTTGCAGACCGCCAAAAATCCAAGTGGTCGAAATATACGTTTGCGAGCTAAAAGAATTTCCTCCTCCCATCCCGACAGCCCTCGTGCAGCACTTAGTGCCGCGAGGGCTGTCTATTTCTCAAGTTTCACCTTTCATTTGTTATTTTTCATTTGTCATTGGCGAATGAGGGCATGGGTTTGAGGGGATGGAGGTCCAGAAACCGGCGTTTGTCAGTTTTCCGCCCGGACAGGTAAGTGACGGGCCAGTGCGGCTGCCGGTCTTGTGGAACGGCGAGGCGGGGCTGGCGCTGGAGAAACCGGCCGGAATTGCCGTTTTTCAAGATTCCCGGTTGGGCGGAGGCCCGCGGTCGATCGTGACCAGTGTCAACAAGCGGGTCGCCGAGGGAGCAGGGCAATTTGAACGGTTAGGGGTTGAAGCGTTATCCGTGATCAATCATCTGGCGACGGATGCCTCAGGCATTGTGCTGTTTGCCAAGAACGCCAGGGGACGGGCTGAGCTGAAAAACGCGATGGGCTCGCTGCAATTTTCTTTTGTTTACCAGTTTCTGAGTGACGGTGAACGAGACGAGGACGAGGTTACTTGTGAGCTTCCGGTGGCGGTTCATCGCGTGGAACCGAAAGCGCTGGTTTCCCGTAAAACCGGAAAGAAGACAGTTACTCGCTTCCGGCGCGTCCAGCGTTTTGAAAACGTGTCGCTCTGGGAGTCCGCGTCGCCTTACGACCGATTTCACCAGGTTCGGTTGCACGCGGCGGAGGCGGGGATCGCGATTTGCGGCGATCCGGTCTATTCAAGCACGGGCGAACATCGCCAAAGGCCGACGCTCCCGTTTTTTCTTCACCTGCATCGGTTGCATTTTCCGGGAGCCGCCTTGATGGCGCCGCACCCGGCGGGAATGAAGAAAGTGCTCCGAACTCTTGCTCGGCCGCCGGATGACAGGAGAAACGGACACATCAGTCGCCGATTGTAAGCACCAGGTAGTTGCGCTTCCCTTTTCGGAGCAGGACGTATTTGTCGAAAAGAAGATCGGCGCCGGTCAAGTGGCGCTGGAGGTCGGGCGACCGCACATTGTTCACATAGATGCCGCCTTGCTGGATCTCCTTGCGCGCCTGGCCTTTTGATGGCGACAATCCGGACTTCGCAAGCAGATCGGCGAGCGGCGTCCCGTCGCCTGCGAACGTGTCGGCGGTAACGGTATGAACCGGGGCTTCGGCGACGACCTCGCGGAAGCTGGCTTCACTGACATTCTCCAGGCCGCCCCCGAACAGGATTTCGCTCGCGCCAATGGCGTCTCGGGTCGCTTGATCTCCATGGATGAGGCTCGTGACCTCCCGGGCGAGTGCTTTGTGCGCGTCGCGCTGCTCCGGGCGCTCGTCGTGTTTGCGAGCGAGGTCGTCGATTTCCTCGGGCGAGAGAAAAGTGAAGTATTTCAGGAAGCGGATGACGTCGCGGTCATCGGTCTGGATGAAGTATTGATAAAATCGATACACGCTCGTTTTGCTCCGGTCGAGCCAGATAGCGCCTTCGACGCTCTTCCCGAACTTGCTCCCGTCCGAGGCCGTGACCAGCGGAAACGTCAATCCCCAGACCTGCTTGCCGAGCCGTTTGCGGCAGAGATCGATCCCGGCGGTGATGTTGCCCCACTGGTCGCTGCCGCCGACCTGGAGTTCACAATTATGTTCCCGGCGCAAATGATAGAAGTCGTAAGCCTGAATCAGCATGTAGCTGAACTCGGTGTAGCTGATTCCCGACTCCCGCTCGCTCATCCGGGCGCGGACGCTTTCTTTCCCGATCATCATATTGACGCTGAAGTGCTTTCCGACATCGCGAAGAAAATCGAGGAAGGTGATCGGGGCGATCCACTCGGCGTTATCGAGCAAACGCGCCTGAAACGGCCCCGTCTCAAAGTCGAGAAGACGGCTGAGCTGTTCTTTAACGCGCGCGATATTGTGCTGAAGGGCGTCCGCCGTGAGCAATTGCCGTTCGGACGTGCGGCCGCTCGGGTCGCCGATCAGGCCGGTTGCGCCGCCGGCGAGTGCAATCGGGCAATGTCCGGCGCGCTGGAAGCGGCGGAGGCCAAGGAGGGGGACGAGATTGCCGATGTGCAGGCTGTCCGCGGTGGGGTCGAAGCCGCAATATAGAGTCACCGGTCCCTGCTGAATTCGCTTCGTCAGTTCGGGCGTGTCGGTGCAATCAGCAATCAGGCCGCGCCAAGTCAGGTCATCGAGAATCATTGGTAGAAAAAAGGAAAAGACCGAACGTAGAAGGCGGGAAGCGGAACGCAAAGAAAATTGGCCGGGTTGCGGTTTGAGGAGGCGCTTAAGCGCCTTATTCAGGGCGCGGAGGGGCTGAAGTTCCCGCTCGCACCCCTGACGCTCCGGAATCAGTAGGCGGAGCGGGGGGGGAAGAGGATCTGTTTTACCGTGGCGAGGACGATTTGAAAGTCGAGCAGGAGCGACCAGTGGTTGATGTAAAAGATGTCGTAGCGAATTCTCTCTTGAAGGAGTGAGAGCTCGCGGATCTCGCCGCGAAACCCTTTGCACTGCGCGAGGCCGGTGATGCCCGGTTTGACGAAATGGCGTGTGCGGTAGGTCTTCATCAAGCGGGAGAATTCTTGATCGTGCTTCGTTAAGTGCGGACGCGGACCGGCAATGCTCATGTTGCCAAGGAGCACGTTCACGAATTGGGGAATTTCGTCGAGGCTCGTTCGCCGCAGGAAACGTCCGAACGGGTACACGCGGTCGTCATCGTCGCGAGCCTGGCGCGCGACTTCGTCTTCACTTTGCTCGATGGCGTGCATCGTCCGGAATTTGATGATGTTGAACGTATGCTTCGTCAGGCCAGATCTCGGTTGCGTGTAGAAAATCGGCCCCGGCGATTGGCGGCGCTGAACGAGCCACACAACCAGCATCAGCGGCGGCAGGATAAAGGCGACGACGGGAAGAGAGAAGCCGATGTCGAAAAGGCGTTTGATCGAGCGGTTAACGGGGTTCTCGAGCGGTTCGTTTTGGAAGGTAAAAAACGTATATTCACCCTCGTGGTCGATGGTAAGCGGATGCCGGTAGGTCTTTTCCCAGTTGTTGTAGATACGGATGCGGCAGCCGTATTGCTGGGAGATGTCGACCATCTGGCGCGTTTGCGACTCGGTCAGGTAGTTTTGCAGGATGATAATCTGACCGACCGGCGTTTCGGCCAAGACGCGGCTGAGATCAGTCAGGCGACCAAGGCAGGGAATATCGGCGAGGTTGGCCGCGTGGAGTTCGTCGGTGAGAAGGCCGACCGGTTCGACGCCGAGGTTGGCTTTTTTCGAGATCCAGTTGCTTAGCTTTCGGGTTTCGCTCGAGCTTCCGATAAAAAGGGTGGGGACGGAGCTCGCCTTGAAGACGATACGGCAGATCAGGCCGGGGAGGTAGTAATTGCAGAAGAAAAGGAGAATCCCTGACATCGCCAGGAAGCTTCCGAGAAAAAGACGGCTTATATAGCTGTCCTTGGTGGCGAACGCTGCCGCTAGCAGGATCAGGGAGAGGCGAAGAACCTGCTGGAAACTGACGCGACACGCTTCAATCCAGTCGAGCGAGCCGAGCTTTTGTCCCCATTGGTGATACACGCGCAGGGTTAGAAACATCCCGCCGAAGACGCAGAGGAAATAGAGGGTGAAGTTAATATTCGGAAGCAGCTTGATCCAGTCTGTCTGGTCGAGAATCCAGATATAGAGCAAAAAGAATGCGGAGACAATAGTGGTAACCCAGATGCCGTGAAGCGTGACCAGACCCTCTTGCCGGTTTCTCAGCATTCCAACCTCCTTGCCCTCCGCTTTGGGCCGTACGGATCTGATCGATCTTCCTCGCTGATCGATCACCGTCCTCCGCGGCGGCGTTAAAACAGAATAGCAGACGACGCTGCTTTTTCCTATCGGGACGATGCCTTTGGAGGAGGGCGGAAAAGGCGGAGCCGCTCGTGCGGGAATTGCGGTTCGGGCACAAGGGGACGGTAAAAGAAATCGAGGCAATCGGACAGGCCTCGCCAGGCTTGGCTGGAGAGGCCTGAACCTGCAAAAGATGGGTCGCCCTTTTGGGGCTCTGCCGTTATTTCATCCGGATACCCGGGGCGCTCTGCCCTGGGCTGAGTGAGTCGCCCCCTTCGGGCGGGTCAGCGACTTGAACCCATGGCGTTTTCCTGCTCGACCCATTGGACGCAGTACTGGACCAGTTCGGTGGCGTTCTTCAGGTTGAGCTTCTCCTTGATGTGCGCACGGTGGGATTCAACGGTCTTGACGCTGACATTCAGGCTGGCGGCGATCTCGCGGGTCGCTTTGCCTTCGCCGATCAATTGAATGATCTCGAGCTCGCGATCGCTGAGCTGGTCAATGGGGGAGCCGGTGGCGCCCCGACCATTGACAATCTGGTGGAGGATTTGAGCACCGACCTTTTCACTGACGTAGATGTCGCCGTTGAGCGTCCGGCGGATCGCTTCAATTACGCGTTCGGGCGATTCTTGTTTCATCACGTATGCGTTCGCCCCGGCACGAAGAACACGCTGCGCGTATATATGTTCGTCGTGCATCGACAGTACCATGATCCGCAGATCTTTATATAACGCTTTGATACTCTTCGTCAGTTCGATACCATTGTTTCCTTGAAGAGAAATATCGACGATGACGAGCTCGGGGTTCCTTGTGGAAATCCCTTTAAGGGCACGCGGTGCGTCTTCGGCTTCGCCGCACACAGCGAGATCCGGCTCGCTGTTAATTAATTGCGTCAGTCCCTGCCGCATCAAGGGATGGTCGTCGACCAGGAAAATAGAATGCTTCTTTTGAACGGCGTTGTTGCCTTCTTTCATAATCGGGTGGTTGCAAGCTCTACTCACCCCTCCTCGGAGGAAGGAGGGGATTCATCAAAAATCGGGAGGAAGCCTTGCGGCTGCCTGAATACAATAGCTTTGATGAGAACAGGGCACAATCAGGAGCTTCCCTTATGCGCTGGTCGAGCAAAGACCTAGAAAAGATCCTGAAAATAAGGGGAACCGGAAAGCCGACGGATCAGAAAGAGCGGCTCATCTCGCTCTCCACCCATTGAACTGAAAACTTGACCAGCTCACTCGCATTTTTGAGGCCGATCTTGTCCTTGATGTGCGCCCGGTGGGATTCGATCGTTTTCACGCTGACATTGAGTTCTTTCGCGATTTGACGAGTCGGTTTTCCCTGGCCGATCGCTTCGATGACTTCCAGCTCGCGATCGCTGAGCCGGTCGATGGGTGAGGCGTTCGGCTTGCCGCGGCCCGTCAGCGCCTGATGCAGCATCTGGCTGCCTACCTGTTCGTTGACGTAAATTTCCCCGCTCATGATCTTGCGGAGCGCGAGGACAACTTTATCGGATGCTTCCTGCTTCATAACATAGCCGAGCGCTCCGGCCCGGAGGACGCGCTGGGCATAAATTGTCTCGTCGTGCATCGAGAGGACGAGGATAGGCAGAAACTTGCAAATCGACCGGAGGTTTTTGATCAATTCGATCCCGTTAGTTCCCCGAAGCGATATGTCGATAATGGCTGCATCGGGTTTTGCGGCTTCAATTCCCTTCAGGGCGGAAGGGGCATCCTCGGCCTCGCCGCACACTTCCATATCAGGTTGCTTGTTAATCAGCTGGGCAACCCCCTGTCTCATGAGAGGGTGATCATCGACGAGAAAGATCCGCGCTTTCCCGTTTCGGTCCTTTTTCTTCGATTCTGTACCGTTCATCTCGTGAAGCTGCCTATTACAGGGAGAAAAGATTTCAGGGACGCGGCTTTCGTCGCGTTGGTTTGTGGGTCAGACGATATGAAAAGGCGAACCTAAAATTGCTGGTGTTTCGCTGACTAGTCAACTGCCGGGAGCTTCTGGATGGCGTTCCTGGCTGTCCGCGGTCGCGGATCGCGGATGCTTTTGGACGCCCAGGAGGAACTCGCGGTTGCCGTCGCCGCCCTGGATCGGTGACGGCACGGTTCCGAGGAGGGTGGCGTCCGGCAGGGATTGGCGGGCGAAATCCATGATTTCAGCGACGACACGCTGGTGGATTGCCTCATCGCGGATGACGCCGCCGCCTCGGTCGACCTCTTTCTTTTCGGCTTCAAACTGCGGTTTGATAAGGGCGACGAGGTGCCCGCTTGGAGAGAGGAAGGGCCAAACGGCCGGGAGAATGAGGCGAAGGGAGATAAAGGAGACGTCGATCACAATGAGATCGTAGGTCGCGAGCGGCAGATCTCCTGGTTTCAAATGCCGGGCGTTTACTTTCTCCAGATTGGTCACGCGAGGATCGGAGCGAAGTTTCTCGTGCAGCTGCCCGCGGCCGACGTCGACGCACGTCGCGGACGCCGCGCCGTGCTGAAGCGCGCAATCGGTAAAACCACCGGTCGAAGCGCCGACATCAAGCACGTGGAGACCGCGGCAAGAGATGGCGAACGCCTCGAGCGCCCGCTCCAGTTTTTCGCCTCCGCGCCCCACAAAACGCGGCGGCTGGAGTACTTCGATCGGCGCGTCCGCGGCGACAAGCTTCCCCGGTTTGTCGAGAACCGCCGTTCCCAGGCGAATTTTCCCGCTCAGTATCAGAGCTTTAGCCTGAGAGCGCGAAGTGGCGAGGCCGTGCTCCGTCAGGAGTTCGTCCAAACGAATCTTCTTTGCCCGCTTCTCTGCCGCCATGCCTCTCTTTAGGTCGGAAGAACCGTAAAAGCACCATTAAAAAGAAAAATCGCCGAGCGTGGTGGGGCAAAAGCTTGACGAAGTGGGGCAAAATGTGGTGTTGTGGGGGAAATTCGGATCGCCCACGTCCATTTTCCCTCATGCATCCTTCTTCCAAGGCCATTTATGTCGGTCTCTTCCGGCACAATCTGGACGCGAAAAATCGGCTCACGATTCCGTCCAAATGGCGCTTTGCGGGCGATGAAGGCGATGTGTACCTGGGGCTTCCTCATCCGGAGGGTTACATCTCGGTGCTGCCGCCGGCGGAGAAGGACCTTCTTTTTGAGAGAGTGTCACAGACGAAGATGGGTGATCGGGACGCGCAGGATTTTCTCCACCGGTTTTTCGCCGACGCGCATTCCTTCGGATGTGACAAACAGGGCCGGATCAACCTCGACCCGGGTTTGGTCGCGCACGCCGGGATCACGAAGGAGGCGGTGATGGTCGGCACGATGACGCGATTTTCCATCTGGAGCCCGGAAGGGTGGCAACGGATGAACGAGCGGACCTCGGGCGACTCGTTCGGAGAACTCATGCGACGCCTCGATTTTTGATGCGCCTTCCGTGCGCAAACGACAACAAACGACGACAAACGACAAACGACAAACCAACAGAAGCCACTGCCATGAAACTCACCAAGATGCTGTTCTCCTCCGGCGCCCTCGCAACAGGCCGGGTTCGACACTATTCCGAGTGGGAACTGCCGGCGCCGGTCACGCGGTCGCGTTTCGACGATTCGCTGGTGCTGCGTCAGGCGGCGAGGCGGCGCGCAGCGTGGCTGGACACCGGAAGGGACCGGCCGCGACGCGTAAGCGTTCTCGGCCTTGTGGCCCGTTTCGTTCGGAGATGAGTCGATGGTGGCATTCACCAGACAGCACAAGGTCCGTTTCACGCCACCGGCCGCGGCTCGCTGGAGCCGCGGCTGGTGGTGCAGCGGCCGGCGTGCGCCTGGAGAACGCAAACTGCCCATGAACGGTCACCTGCCGGTCCTTGCGGACGAGGTTGTTTCTCTCCTGGCTCCCCGGCCGGGCGAGTGGATGCTCGACTGCACCTTCGGCGGCGGCGGCCATACGCGGCTCCTTTTGGAAGCGGGAGCGAATGTGGTTGCCGTCGACCGGGACCCCGATGCCGCGGCCCGCGCTGCCGAATTTGAGTCGGAATGGAGCGGTCGCTTTCATTTTTACCGGCTCAATTTCGACCAGATCGATCAACTGCCGGAGCAGTGTTTTGACGGCATTCTCATCGACGCCGGTGTTTCCTCGTTTCAACTCGACGAAGCGGTTCGCGGATTTTCGTTCCGTCAGGACGCGCCGGCTGACATGCGGATGGATCCGTCCACCGGTATGCCCGCTTCGGAATGGCTGGAAACCGCGAGTGAAGCGGCGCTTGCCCAAGCGATCCGTGAGTATGGAGAAGAGCGCGAGTGGCGTCGGATCCTGCGCGCGATCCTTGATGCGCGAGGGACAGGTGCCCTTAGCCGCACTGCCAGTCTGGCGAATTTGATCGCTTCGGCGAAGACCGCTCGGGCGAGGCGCGAAAGCCGACTGCATCCGGCGACGAAGACATTTCAGGGCATTCGGATCGCCGTGAATGACGAGCTTGGGTCGATCGAGCGGGTGCTGCCAAAGGCCATGGAGCGACTCAATCCGGGCGGCCGGCTGGCCGTCATCAGCTTTCATTCACTCGAAGACCGTTTAGTGAAGCGGTTCTTCCGGAGCGTCTGCGGGCAGCCGGTCGATGCCGGCGATTCGACCCCGCAGCAACTGCGGGTGAAGCGAGCGGAGCCGCTCACCTCGCGCCCGATTCGGGCGACGGAGGCAGAGGTCGCGCAAAACCCGCGCAGCCGCTCAGCAAAACTGCGCGGTATTAAAAAGTTAAATACACAGGAGAATGTATGAAGCGAGCGTACGGAAAAAGTTATTCCCGCCAGGTCGCGGTCCTCGTGTTCCTCTTTGTTTTCTTCGTTGGGACATTTGGGCTGGTGACTGTCTGGCTTCGTCAGCAGATCGCGGAGACGGCGACGCGGGCGCGCGCGATGGAGCGGCGGCTGGTCGAGATCGAGCGGCATGAAAGCCGGCTGACGGGCGAGATTGCGATCGCGATGAGCCCCGCCTTTCTCGACGCGCAAAACCGGCGGTTCGACCTTGGTCTGCGGCCGGCGAGTCCTGAGCAGGTTGTGCGGATCGACAGCACGGAGCAGATCCAGTTCGCGCGGCGTCGGTGGGACCGTCTGGTCACCGCGGAGAGCGAAGGAACTCTTACTTTTTACGAGCCGGCAAGGAACTGAATGACTGGGAACAATTGAATTCATGGGACCCGCTTTCACATCTGGTGCCAGGCTTTGCCTGATCTGTCTGTTCGTCTTCGCGGCCTTCGGAGGAATTGGCACGCGGCTGTACATGCTCCATGTGGTGGAGGCGGAGGAACTCGCGGGGATCATCGAGCACAACCGCCGGCAAGTTGTCGAACAGCCGGCTCGGCGCGGCAATATCCTCGACAGCCGCGGAAACGTTTTGGCGACGAGCCGCAGTGAAGTCGTTCTTGGCGTCGATCCGCAGCTGGTCGTGGAGGAAGACAGACCGAAATGGGCGGCGCTGGCGAAGATCATCGGCCTTGAACTCTCCGAGCTCGAGGAATTGATGCTGGCCCGGACGCGCCCGGGTCCGTCCGGTTACGCTGGCGACGTTCAGCTCGTGCGGTGGCGAAAGCTGGCGGAGGGACTCAGCGAACAGGAATACGAGCAGATCCTGGACCTCGATATCGACGGGGTTTACGGGAACCGGAGATTCACGCGATTTTATCCGGGCAACGAAACGGCCGCGCACGTGATCGGATACATCAATCGCGAGAGCACCCCGGTCACCGGCATTGAGCTGTTTATGGACTTTTACCTGCGCGGACAGGACGGCTGGCTCGAATCCGAGCGGGACGGGCGCCGCCGGGAACTGGTTCAATTCCGGGACCGGGTCGTCGAGCCTTCGGACGGCCTCGATGTGGAACTGACCCTCGACTTGGTTGTTCAGCACATGGTCGAGGAGGAAGTCCGGCGCCTGGTGGAGGAGCATGCTCCCAAAGGCGTGTCAATCCTCGTCAGCGAACCGTCGACCGGGTACATTCTCGCGCTCGCGAATTACCCGACGTATGATCTTAACCGGTACAACACCGAGCCGATCGCGCACCAGCGAAACCGGGCGCTGACCGATGTACTCGAACCGGGATCGACATTTAAAATCGTTCCCGTGGCCGCTGCGCTCGAAGAAGGTCTGGTCACGCCGCACGACGTGTTCGACTGCTCGATTTCGCGGATCCAAATTGGCAATCGCTGGGCCGCTCTTCCCAACGATCACAAACCATACCGAGAATTGACTGTCGCCGGGATCGTGGCGAAGTCGAGCAACGTTGGAGTCGCGCAGCTCGGTGTTCTCATGGGGGCGGAAACCTTGCACCGTTACGCGGCTCAATTCGGTTTCGGCGTCGAAACAGGCTTTCCGACGGGCGGTGAGGTCGCGGGGGTTCTTCACGAGGTCGCGGACTGGGATGGACTGACCATCACGCGGCTGCCGATGGGACATGCTGTCAGCGCCACGCCGATGCAGATCCACGCGTCAATGGGCGCGATTGCCAACCGCGGCGTTTTGATGCGACCGCGGGTGGTGCGCCGGGCGATTGACGCCTCTGGTCAGACGGTGGTTTCGTTTGCGCCCGAACCGCGCTGGCGTGTGGTTTCCGAGGAAGTGAGCCGCACCGTCGCGGCGCTGCTCGTCAACGTGGTCGGGCCGGAAGGAACCGCACGGCAGGCGGAAATTCCCGGCTACGAAGTCGCCGGCAAAACCGGCACGACGCGCAAGATCATCAACGGGCGGTATTCGAACCGCCACCACATCGCATCTTTTTCCGGATTCTTCCCGGCCTCCAACCCGAGGCTGGTGATTACTGTCATCGTCGATGAACCGAGCGGTGCGCATTCGTACGGAGGGCTGGTCGCGGCACCGGCGTTCAAGCGGATCGCCGATCAATTGATTCAATACCTGGGGATTCCGCCGGTCGAAAGAAAAGCGGAGCCTTATCTAGCCTACGAGGAACGTTCTTATGATTCAGCACGCACCGGACTATAATCTGACCATCTCTGACACGAAGCGCCGGGTAAGACGTACCTCGCGGCGAAAGCGTGCCGGGAACGAAGGCAGCCATGCTCTCCTCCGGCATCTTTGCGACGGCGCGGGCGTCGTCGCGACAACGGGACTGCTCGTCAGGCCGATTGTCACCTTGTGCTGCGACAGCAGCCGCGTGACGCCGGGCGCCTTGTATTTTGCGTCGCCGGATCGGCAGGGGAGTGAGGCGCAGGCCATTCACGAAGCGTTTGGGCGCGGGGCCGCGGCGGTTGTCACTGAAAGGGCCGACCTCGAACATCCGCGTGCGCTGGTTGTCCGGGTTCGGGACGTGCGCCATGCGATGGCGGTTATTGCCCGCCGGTTTTACGAAGCGGCGACCGATCGGCCGACATTGATTGGAATCACTGGAAGCCACGGCAAAACGACGGTTGCCCACTGGCTCCATCACCTTCTGAAAGGCGAGGAGAATCGAGTCGGTTTGCTCAGCAGCGAGCAATATGATCTTGGTGCGCGGGTGGTGCCGTCCAGGCGAACAACGCCGGAGCCGCTTGATTTGCATAACATGCTGGCGCAGATGCGGCAGGGCGGCTGCGAGCATGCGGTGATGGAGGTGAGCGCGCGCGGTCTGGCGATGAAACGGCTGGCGGGTCTGCCGGTCGATGTGGCCGTTTTTTTGAATCTTGGTGAAGAGCACGCCGACGGGTATGGCGGGCGCGAGGCCTGTTACCGGATGAAAGCGGATTTTCTCACGGGCGGCAATGGTCCGCTCCCGCGGGTTGCGGTGGTGAATCTCGACGATCCGTGCGGGCTGCGGTTGATTCAGGAGGTTCCCGAAGACGTTCGCGTGGTCACCTTTGGGCGAAGCCGTCTCGCGGAGATTCGCGCGACAGAGATTCTCGAAGGCGACAGCGGCGCTGTCGTTCGGATCGAATGGCCGGAGGGATCGGCGCGGGTCCGGATCCGCCAGCTGGGCGCGTTTGCGGTCAGCAACCTGCTGGCCGCTGTATCGGCGGCATGGGCGTCCGGTTTTGATCTGCAGCGGGTCCTGCCGCGCGCGGTCGCGTTTCCGGGTGTGCCGGGGCGCATGGAGGAAGTTCCAGCGGAACGTCGGCCATTCCGGATTTTCGTCGACGGCTCGCGTTCGCCGGAGTCGACACGGAACACGCTTCGGGCCGCGCGGGAGCTGTGCACGGGCAGTCTCCTGGTGGTCTTCGGCTGTCGCGGCAACGGGGATTCGGCACGCTCTCACAAGCGCGGCTGCGAGCGGGCAGCTGTCGTTCGGGCGGTTCAGTGCGAGGCTGATTTTGCCTGGGGAACCTCTGACAGTCCCGGAAACGAGCCGCTGGGTGAAATTTTTAATGAAATGTACGACGGCGTCAGCGATGCGGAGCGCGTCGTGTTTGTCAACGACCGGCGCCGGGCAATTGCCTTGGCTCTCGATACCGCCGCGGAAGGCGATGTTGTGGTCTTACTGGGGAAAGGAAATGAAGCATTTGAGTATGTGGGAGATGCGGCACTCCCCTTCGACGATCGCATTGTCGCTCGGGAACTCCTTTCCGCGCGCGAGGTCGAGGTCGCGAGGGCGTAGGAACGCCGGCAGCGTGGAATATTCGGCACAGGAACTTCAGGACTGGAGTTGCGGGCGGTGGACCCGGCAGCCATCGGCTCCTGTGCGCGGATTCGCGTTTGACTCGCGGACGATCAAAGAAGGCGAGCTGTTCATCTGCCTGACGAGCGAGCGGCGCGACGGGCACGACTTCATTCCGGCGGCGGCAGCCGCGGGGGCGGCCGGCGCGCTGGTGCGGGCGCCTCGGGCGGATGTCGGCTTGCCGCAACTGGTGGTGGAGGATCCCTTGCGGGCGCTGGCCGCGATGGCGGCGGCGCATCGTCGGCGGTTCGCCGGGCCGGTCATCGGGATCACGGGAAGCTGCGGAAAAACCTCGACCAAGGACCTGCTGAGTCTCCTCCTTGGCGGACCGCTGGATGTGCATGCGACGCAAGGAAATTTCAACAATCTCATCGGTGTTCCCATTACGCTTCTCGGGCTCGATCCCACGGTTCACCGCGCGGCGGTTATTGAAGCCGGCATCAACCAGCCGGGAGAAATGGCGGCGCTGGCCGCGATGATCCAGCCGACTCATTCGGTGGTGACTCTCCTCGCGCCCGCGCATCTCGAGCAGCTCGGAGACCTGCGAGGTGTCGCGAGGGAGAAGGGGGAGCTGGTCAAAGTCGTGCCGCATTCGGGCGCTGTGGTCGCGCCGGCATCGTGTCTGTTGTACGAGCCGTTTCATGAACTGGCGGCGCCGCTTTTCACCGCGGCCGAGGAAGGCGACGAGAGTGTATCAGGCGCGAGCGTCCGATTTCGGGTGGAACAGCAGACATCGAAGACCGTGCTGCACATTCGGCGCGATGACATCCGCCAGATCTACACCTTGCGCAAAGTCAGTGCGGGGATGGCCGCCAACGCGGTGCTGGCGATCGAGATGGCGACGCTGCTGGGCGTATCCGATCCGGAAATACAGGATCGATTGATGACTTGGAAACCGGGCCAGTATCGAGGTGAAGTCGTGGAATGCGGTCCGACCCGCTTCTACGTCGACTGTTACAACGCGAATCCGGCGGCGATGGAAGATTCACTCGCGCTTTTCCAAGATCTCGCCGCGGACGCTGAACGGCGGCTGTATGTGCTCGGCTGCATGGCGGAGCTTGGAACCGAGTCGGTTCACTTTCATCGGGATTTGGGGCGGCGGGTGAAACTCGGTGCCGGCGACCGGATGTTCATCACGGGGGGCGACGAAGTGGAAGCCTTGCGCGAGGGGCTGCTGGCGGCGGGCAACCAGCCGGAGCAGATCCGGACCTTTTCCAATATCGGCGAGATCGCTGGCGAGGTTGCCGGATTTGACGGATTTGTCTTTATCAAGGGAAGCCGGGCGTACGGTTTGGAGTCGCTCCTGGCGCGCGCGTCGGAGCTTTCGGCGGGAAAGGGGAGCGAATGCTGAGTTACCTCGCGGAGCTCGAGCACCTTTGGGGGCCGCTGCGGCTGTTTCGCTACATCAGCTTCCGCGGATTATTTGCCGCGGGGACCTCTCTGATGATCGGGTTTGTGCTCGGCCCTTGGCTGATTGCGCGACTGCGGCGGTTAAGCATGAGGCAAGTTTTTCGGGATCGCAGCGAGGTGGGCGACCTTGCGGACCTGCACCGGACGAAGGCGAACACGCCGACGATGGGAGGGTTGCTGATATTCTCGTCGGTGACGGTCAGCGCGCTGCTATGGGCGCGGCCGAATGTGTGGGTGCTTGTCGCGCTTTTTGTGTTCACTGGATTGACGGCGCTCGGATTCGCGGACGATTACTTGAAGATCGCGCGCGGGAATTCGAACGGCGTTTCCAGTCGTCAAAAACTTGGCTGGCAGGCGGCGATCGCGGCAGTCGCGCTCACGGTCCTGTTGCTTGTGCCGTCGAGCGGCGATAAAGTGCGGGAGATTTGGGTGCCATTTTTGAAGGAGCCGCTGTGGCTGGAGACGCCGCTGTGGGCGCTGTTTCCGTTTTTCTTCTTGATCCTCGCCGGTTCGAGCAACGCGATCAATCTCACGGACGGTGTCGACGGCCTGGCGATCGGCTGCACCATTTCCGTGGCGCTCGTTTACGCGATCATGGCGTATGGCGCGGGGCATCTGATTATCGCCGATTATCTCTTTATCAGTTATGTGCCAGGTGCGGGCGAACTCGCGGTGATTTGCGCCTGCCTGGTTGGCGCCGGGCTAGCCTTCTTGTGGTTCAACGCGCATCCGGCGGAGGTATTTATGGGCGACACCGGTTCGCTGGCGCTTGGGGGCTTGGTTGGCGCGATCGCCTTCATGGTCCACCAGCCGTTGACGCTGATTATCGTGGGAGGCATCTTCGTGATGGAAGCGCTTTCCGTGATCATCCAAGTCGCATCGTACCGCACTCGAAAGAAACGCGTCTTCCGGATGGCGCCGATCCATCATCACTTCGAGCTTAAAGGCTGGAAGGAAACCAAGGTTGTGGTCCGGTTTTGGATCCTGTCACTGATCTTCGCGCTGGTCGGTCTCGGCACCTTGAAACTGCGATAAAAGTCAAAAACCCGTCAAATGGAACATCATAGGGAAAAAGAAAATAAATCACGGTATTTTGATTTGCCCAGCGCGCCAAACCTTGAGCAACATGGCGGACGAATATGCTGGATTTTGGCGTGCGTGCATTCGCATGAGAGCCGATCTAGAGCCGCCGGCCGCGCCGTTTTACGGCACGCATCCCGAGGTCATTAAAAGTTCCAAAGGAAACCATTAACATGAAGTTAATCAGAATCTTTAGCGTTGTTGTCGCCCTCCATGTGGTCGGGGGCCTTCTCTTCTTTCAACCCGGTTGCAAGTCCCGGCCGCGGCCGGACACGGCGGAGACGCTGCCGGCAATCGGCGAGCCGACGGCGAATCTCGATCCCGCGACAGCGGCGCCTTCCGCGGAAGAGACGAGCCGTCCGCGTTCCTCGCCGACACGCCCGCGAACCGTCAGCCGCGATGTCGATTTTTCGTCCGGCACGCAGGATCTGCTGGCACCGCTGACGCCTCCGTCGGTCCCCTCGTATGAAACTCCGGCCCCGGTCGAAACAACGACATACAAGGTGCGGAGCGGCGACAGCCTCTGGGCGATCGCGAACCGGAACGGCGTGAGTTTGCGCGCGCTCCTCGATGCGAACGGTTTGAGCGAAAGCAGCGTCATTCAGCCTGGCCAGGAGCTTACAATCCCGGCAGGCGGCGGTTCCTCGGCGAGCACTCGCGCGAGTTCGCCTGCGCCGGCTTCTGTTCCTGCTGGGGCTGCGACTTACACGGTGCGGAGCGGTGACAGCCTTTCGGTGATCGCCCAGCGCCACGGAACAAGTGTCGCCGATCTCAAAACCTTAAACAAGCTGTCGAGCGACGTGATCCGAATCGACCAGGTCCTGCTGGTCCCGTCGGGAGGTTCGACGGCGGCATCGTCCCCGGCATCGCGCGCATCGGCTGGCTCAACTCGCGTGACCGGCGACGGCACCCGGCATGTCGTCAAGTCCGGTGAAACGCCCGGCGCGATCGCCAAGCGTTATGGCGTGAGTGTCGATGAGCTGATGGCGGCCAACAACATTTCGGATCCGCGCAGGATGCAAATCGGCCAGGAACTGCTGATACCTGGAACGAGCTCCGCGACGGCGGGCAGCCGGAGTGCCGCGTCCAGTGCATCTGCTGAAACAAAACCGGCGCCGAAGCCGGAACCGAAGCCGGAACCGGAATCTGAACCTGTCCCGCCTGCGCCCGCTGAAGAACAGGATGTTTACCTGCTGCCGGCGGATGGTGAAGGCGATTTCCCGATCATCCCGATCGAGCCGGAGAACTGAGTGATCAGCCGCGCGGGACCGGTCCAATGAATTGATGGGTAAAAAGCGAACAGATGCACGCAAGAACGACCTTGGGGTCCATCCGGCATATGTCATCCTCTTTTGCGCAGCGGCGTTGACGCTGCTGGGGATGAGCATCCTGTTCAGCGCGAGTGCCCAGTCCGGTCCGGACCCGTATCACTATTTGCAGCGCCAGGCTGTATGGCTGGGCGTTGCCATTCTGGCCGGGTTCACCATCAGCCTGGTTCCGCTGGAACGTTCGCGTCCGCTGGCGTGGGTTCTTCTCGCGCTCCTCGTCGTCGGCCTGATTGCCGTTTTGATTCCCGGCATTGGCGTCTGGGTGAACGGCAGCCGGCGCTGGCTGCCGCTCGGCCCGATGCGGTTGCAGGTGTCGGAATTCGCCAAGCTGACATTGATCTTCGCGCTGGCGGTTTATCTCGGCGCGAACCAGCGGCATATTAAAACATTCTGGCGGGGATTTATTATTCCGTCGGCGCTGATCGGTTTGGTTTCGGGACTGATCATTCTCCAGCCGGACTACGGGATGGCGGCGCTCTGCGGGGTCGTCGGCTTTTTGATGCTGTTCCTCGCCGGCACGCGGCTCATCTACTTGGTTCCGTCAGTCGCGTCGCTGGCCATCCTGTTCGGGGTGGCGTTGTATTTGAGCCCGACGCGCTGGCGGCGTATCATGGCGTTTCTCGACGTCGAAGGCAATCGTCTGGACAGTTCCTATCAGCTTTGGCAAGCGATTCTCGCGTTTGGCGCCGGGGGAGTTGACGGACGAGGAATCGGCAACGGTCGGCAGCAGATGGCCTTTTTGCCGGAAGCGCACACCGACTTCATATTCGCGGTGATCGGCGAGGAACTCGGGTTCGTTTTCACCGGCGGCGTGCTTCTGCTCTTTCTGGTGATGTTTACGATTGGGATCGTCCATTTGCGGCGGGCCCCGAACCTGTATCAGTATCTTCTTGTGGCGGGAGCCTTGATGCTGGTCACGCTGCAGGCTCTGATCAACATGGCTGTCGTCACCGGATGCGTGCCGACCAAAGGAATGCCGCTGCCCTTCATCAGTTACGGCGGATCGAACCTTGTCGCCACGTTTATGATTATCGGGTTGCTTGTGAACACGTCGTTTTCGTGGTCGAAGTCGCCGCTGAAGAATGCGGATCGAAGGCTGAAGGAGATCGCGGCATGAACCGGATCCTGATTTCGTGCGGGGGAACCGGCGGCCATTTGACGCCGGGTATCGCCTTGGCGGAAGGTTTGCTTTCGCGAGGCCATACTTGCTGGCTGTTGATCAGTCACAAGAAAGTCGACGCGCGCCTGGTTCAAAAGTATCCGCACCTCAGCTTTATCAAAAGTCCGGGTGCGCCGTTCACGTTGAACCCGATCGGTCTGTTTCGGTTTTTTCTCGCGCAGATGAAGAGCCTTTTTGCCTCGTTCCGCCTGATCAAGCGCTTGCAGCCGGACCTGGTAATTGGTTTTGGCGGATTCAGTTCCGCGGGGATTTCGCTGGCGGCATTTTTCCGGAAGCTCCCGGTTGTCCTGCACGAATCGAACCGGATTCCGGGGCGGGCGATTCGCTTCCTGAGTCATTTTGCGCCGTCGCGGGTTTACCTGCCGACGGGTGTTCATTTGCGCAACGTCAGTCCGGAGCGCATTCGGTTTTTCGGCTGTCCCGTGCGAAAAGAAATTCAGCGTCTTCCGATGGCGAAGGCGCGAGCCGCTTTGGGAATCGAGGAGAATTGCAAGCTGCTGGTCGTGCTCGGCGGAAGCCAAGGTGCTCGGGTGTTGAATGAGTGGGTCGAGCAGAACTTCGAGCATCTCGCCCACGAAGGAGTGTGCGTGTATTGCGTGGCTGGACTCGACAGTGGCCGGGAGCGCGTCCTTGAGGCGAAGTCCCGTCATGGAGGGACCGCAAAGGCCTGGTTTGTTCCGTTCACCGATAAGATTTCGGAAGTGCTGTCGAGCGCGGATCTGGTGCTGTCGCGCGCGGGGGCTGGAACGATCGCCGAACTGATCCGGTGCCGGACGCCCGCGATCTTGGTGCCGTATCCATATTCCGCGGACGATCACCAGCGGGAGAACGCGCTCTTTCATGAGCGGCAGGGAGGCGGCATCGTTATCGAGCAGGAGTATCTCGGCGATCTGCAGAAAGAAGTCTTGGAGCTGCTTTTTAACGATTGGCTGTTGCAGAAATTTCGCGGAAATCTCCAGCGGATGGACCGTGAGAATTCGTTAAAGCTGATCATCGACGATTTGGAAGCTATTTGCCGGACGGCTCGCGAGGAGAAAAGGGAACGGAAACTGGAGGTGGCGTGATCAAGGAGGTGGAAAGGCGATTGCAGCTGTCGCCGGAAACGGTTTTCCGCACGGGCGAGCCGCTGCGCAACAAGCTGACGCTGAAGGTCGGGGGAACGGCAAAATACTACGCTGAGCCGGCGAATTTGGAAGATCTCCGATTGCTGCTGCGCAAGGCCAACGCGGCCGGCGTGCCGGTTTTTTTTCTTGGGCGCGGATCGAACGTGCTGGCGCTCGACGGCGAACTGCATCTTTTGGTGATCCGGCTGCGCCACCCGTCCTGGCGGCGAATCGAAAGCGAAGGCGACGGACGCCTTCTCGTCGGGGCAGGTGTTCGCCTGCGCGAGCTGTGCGGCCAGGCCAGCCGCCTTGGGTTGAGCGGTTTTGAATTTCTCGAAGGGATTCCCGGAACCGTCGGCGGCGCGCTGCGGATGAACGCCGGCGCGATGGGCGGCTCGATGTTCGAGGTTGTTGAATCCGTTCGTTTCGTGACCATGGACGGTGTCGAGCATCTGTTTCCGCGTGAACTCTTGCAGTACGGCTACCGGTGCTGCGAAAGCTTGCGGGACGCCTGCGCTGTCGAAGCGACAGTCCGGGCTCCGCGGCGGGCGGACAGCGCCGTGATACGGGAAACGATCGCCTCGTACCAAAAGCGGCGCAACGCGACGCAGCCGAAGGAGGCGAGCGCGGGATGCATGTTTAAAAACCCGGATGGCGATTCGGCGGGACGATTGATCGACGCCGCGGGATTAAAGGGATCGGTCTGCGGCGGTGCGGTTGTTTCTGAGGTGCATGGCAATTTTTTGATCAATCAAGGAGGCGCTACCAGCGACGACGTCATTCAACTGATTCGGCGCATTCGAAAAGAAGTGCATCGCCAGACCGGTGTGTGGCTGGAGCCGGAAGTGCGGATGCTCGGCGGATCGTGGGAGGCGTTTTTGTGAAGATCGCAATTTTATCCGGGGGCGTATCTGGCGAGCGCGAGGTTTCGCGGCGGTCGGCGGCGGCCCTGTACGAGGCACTTTCGGGACGTTTTGCCGTCGAACTTGTCGATGTCCGCGTGGCGGCTGTGCCGGAATCACTGGATCCGAACCGCCATGTGATCCTGTCGGCGCTGCACGGCATTTTTGGCGAGGATGGGGGTATGCAGGCCCTGCTGGACGACGCCGGTTTCGCGTACGCGGGAAGCGATACCGCGAGCAGCCGGCTGTGTATGGATAAAGCCATGACAAAAGAGCGGGTGGCAGTGGCGGGTGTTCGTGTGCCGGACGGCGTGGTTTTTTCACCCGGCAATGCACCGGCGGGCGGTGAACTGGTCAAGCGGCTGGGGGAGCGAATGGTTCTTAAGCCGAACAACGAGGGGAGCAGTATCGGGTTGCATTTCCTCGATGGCGCGGAAGCGTTTGAGGAGAAGATCGGGTCGCTGCCGGACGGCCGCTGGATGGTGGAACGCCGCGTTCAGGGCAGGGAACTAACCGTAGGCATTTTGAATGGCAGCGCGCTTGGGATTGTCGAAATCATTCCGAACTCCGGCCGTTTTGATTACGCGAGTAAATACACGGCCGGCCTGACGCGTTACCAATGGCCGGCGGAACTGCCGGAGGAGCGAGCCGCGGAAATCCGCCAGATTGCCGAAAGCGCTTTCGCGGCCTGCGGTTGCAGGGATTTTGCACGCGTTGATTTCATACTTTCGGATGCTGGCGAAATCTTTTTTCTGGAAATCAACACTCTCCCCGGGTTGACTGGCACGAGCTTGCTGCCCAAGAGCGCGTTGTGCGAGGGAATCGACTTTCAGTCGCTTGCTGAGAAACTGGCGGAACCGGCATTGCGCCGGTTTTCTAAATTGGCAGGTTAATCGGTAACAGGAAGGGTGAAGAAGAAATCGCGTCGCAAGGTATCCACGGGATCCTCATGGAAGGAGATCCAGCAATCGGCAACGCCGAAGCTGCTGACCTCTCACGTTCGGAAGCGTCTTATCCGCAATTCGCTTCGCGGATTTGCCGCGATCGGTTTTCTGGTCGTCCTTGGCGTCGGCGCCTATTTCGCCACCCGCCATTGGCAGGACGGGATGAAGCAGGTGCAGACCGCTCTGCCAGAGCGTCCGCTGAAGGAGATCGTTTTTGAAACCGACGGCGTGCTGCCGAAAAGCTGGGTGAAGGATGTCCTGAGCCTGCCGGCGGAGGTGGATATTATGTCGATCGATATTCACGCGGAGAACGCTCGGATCCAGAGGCATGGCCAGGTTCTGTCGTCGTCGATCCGGCGTCTTCCTGACCGGCTCGTGATCCGCGTGGAGGAGCGCCGGCCCGTGGCACGTTTAGCTACACGGGATCCGCAAGGCCGGGTCATGGCGCTGCTGGTCGATCGCGAAGGTGTCGCGTATTCGGGAATTGGTTACGATCGGTTTGAGCTGGAATCCCTGCCGTTTCTTGCGGGGATTCCGCCGCTCCAGCGGGAGGGTCACGGTTTTAAGCGGATTCAAGGGATGGCCCAGGTGGACGACCTCTTGAAGGCGACACGCGAATACGCGCCCCATCTTTACGATACTTGGCGGGTTGTCGATTGTTCGAATCTTCCATTGCTCACGGTGAAGAGCAGTGAGATTCGGGAAATCGTTTTCGGCCCGGATAATTACAGCGAACAGCTGCGATTGCTGGCGATGATTATTGAAAACAGTCGCTGGCGGATGTCGCAATTGCAGGAAAGGGTGGATTTGTCACTGGGAAACCAGGTTGTCACGCGGTGACCGGAGACAGAACGGATGGCCAAGAGCAAGATTATCGGCGCGATTGAAATCGGCACCTCGAAAGTGGTGGTGCTGATCGGCGAGGTCGTGAACCAGCGCAGCCTCAGCATCATCGGGATGGGGCAGTGTTCGTCGCGCGGGGTGATCAAAGGCGATATCACAGATTTCAAGCAAGCGAGCGACTGCACCCACGCGGCGATCTTAGCGGCCGAACAACAGGCCGGGGCGAGCATCGAAGGGGTCTATTTGGCCCAGTCGGGCGGACACATTGCCGGGTTTTATAACGAAGCTTCGCTTAACGTCAGTTCGGTCGACAACATCGTCAGCCGGGACGACATCGCCACAGTCTGCCAGGTCGCCAAGGCGAAGATGCTTCCGCAGAACCGCACCGTGATCCACCATATCCGGCACCCGTTTCGGCTCGACGGGCAGGTGGTTGCCGACCCGGAGTATTTAAAAGGCAGGCGGCTGGCCGTCGGTTATTGGACGGTGCATGGGGATATGGCGAAAGTCAGCGACGCCTTTCGCATCATCAACGGGTTTACCCTCCACGTGGATGATTTGATTCTTGCCGGGCTCGCGTCGGGCGTGATGGTGACGACCGAGGAGGAGCGAAAGAACGGCGCGCTGGTGATTGATATCGGAAGCGGCGTGACCGATTTCGTTTTCTATCGCGACGGCTACGTGGCTTTGACAGGAACGCTGCCGGTTGGCGGCGATCACGTCACCAACGATCTTAGCCTCGGCCTGCGCATCAGCCATGCCCAGGCGGAAAAATTGAAAGTGAAAGAGGCGCGCGCGACGGTTGCCCGGGATGATAAGAACGAGAAAGTATGGCTGAATGGCGACTGCACGATCGGTGACCGGCAGATTCCCCGTCAGGCGATCAACCGCATCACCCACGTTCGCATTGAGGAATTGTTCCAAGTGATTAAGGAGCGGCTGGGGGAACGCTTCGTGCCGGAAGAGTGCGCGACAGGAGTCGTGCTGACGGGCGGCACCTCGCATCTTCCGCACATCGGTGAAGTCGCCGCGGAAGTGTTCGGCGTGTCCGCGCGCTGCGGAGAGAATCCTTCATGGTGCAAGGAGGAACTGCGCGGGCCGGAATGCAGCACGATTCTCGGATTGTTGCACTACGGTCTGAATAACCAGGCGGATCCCGCGTCGGCACCATCGAAGCGAAAAGGAATTCTCGCGAAGCTTTTTGGGTGAACAAGGAGAGTACGTGATGAATGACGAAGCGAATCCGGCGGCCGCCTTGCAAAATCAACTTTCGGAACGTATGCCTTCGATGAAGATCATCGGGGTCGGCGGTGCTGGTTCCAACGCGGTCGATCGGTTAAAAATGGAAGACCTCGGCCAAATTCCGCTGGCTGCGGTCAACACCGATGCGCAGGCGCTGAGCTCGTCACCGGTTGAATCAAAACTGCTCCTCGGCCGCTCGGTTACCCGAGGCCTCGGCACAGGAGGCGATCCAGAGGTGGGAGCATCGGTCGCCGCGGGCGATGTCGACGCGATCCGGCGGCTGGTGAGCGGAACAGACCTCGTTTTCCTGCTCGCGGGAATGGGAGGCGGCACAGGGAGCGGGGCTGCCCCGATCGTCGCGAAGTGCGCGAGCGAGGCTGGTGCGGTGGTGATTTCCTTTGTGACTTTGCCATTCACTTTTGAGGGGGCGCGGCGCCAGAAGCAGGCTGAGGAGGGACTTGTTCTTTTGCGGAGATCATGTGACGCGGTGATCCCGCTGCCGAACGACATTTTGCTCCAGCAGCTCGACGAGGACGCGAGCGTACTCGACGCGTTTGAAAAGGCGGACGACTGGGTCGCGCGCGGGGTGCGATCCATCTGGGCAATCCTTTCGCGGACCGGCCTGATCAACCTCGATTTTGCGACGCTGCGACAGGTGTTTTGCAACCAAGGCGGAAAGACCCTGTTCGGGCTCGGCGCGGGGTTCGGGGAAAATCGGGTCGCGGATGCGATCAATGACCTTCTGCTCTGTCCGCTTTTGCATACGCCCGGCTTTTCTCGCCGCGCCGACCGGTTGCTTGTGAACATCGTCGGCGGCCCCGACCTCGCGATCGGCCAGGTCAACCAGATCATGGGAATCGTGAACGAGCACTTCGGACGCGATGCGCATGTCGTCATGGGTGCGGTCATCGACGAGGCGATGGCCGGATCGGTCGAAATCTGTGTTCTTGGCACGACCGACATCAGCAACCGGACGAGCGGCCAGACGCCAACCGTTCCGACGGCGGCAAGGCCAGCGCCGGCAAGTCAGCCTCAGGCGGCACCGAAACCGGCGGACGCGCCTGCGGTGGCGGCGTCCGCTCAGGATAGGCAGCCGAAAGAACGGGTTGAGAAACCTGTGGCTGTGACCGCGGCGGTACCGGTCGCCGACGACGTCCGATCAGGTGCGGACGGTGCGACGGCACCGGTTCGCTCGAAGGCGGCTGCCCGTGTGGCGCAGGAGGAGTTTGCTTTTTCGGAGGAGGAGCGCCTCGGGTATTTTGGTGAGACCGGGGCCAATTTGTTCCAAGGGCAGAACCTCGATGTACCGACGTACATGCGGCGGGGAATTCGGATTGTGCTGAATTAGATCTCTCGGTGGAGCTCCCGCTGCGACTGCGCGCGCGGGGCGGTGCTGCTGCTATTCGGTTTCGCAGCTCGCGGTGCCCTCGCGTTCGTACCGGTCGGCACCGCTTCTTTTAAGTACGCGGCAATCGGACCGCAGTCGTGTTTGCCGGTGATTTCCGGCGACGGCAGCGGGTCATCCGCCAGGCTGTTCAGCCACTGCGGAAAGAACCTCTTGGAACGGAGTTTCAGCGAGGGAACCGAAAAGCGGATGGCGAGTCAGCTTGGCGCGGGTCAAACGGGGTGAGGAAAGGCCGCAGAGGAACCGCGCCGCTTGGCGCGGGGTGCCGAGGGCATCCGGATGCTCCGCGCGCAACGCGCCGAAAACATCCCGGCTGATTGCCGGTGTTTTTCGTCGGGCGGCGGCTGGCGGTGAACTTCGCACTTCTCCGAAACACCGGTCGCAGTGTCCGCAATCGCGCTGAACATCTTCTCCGAAATACTCGAGCAGACTGCGGACGAGGCAGCCGGATTGTTCCGTCAAGGCAACGACCTGCTGGATTCTGGAAATATCGTTTCGCTCGCGGGTGGCGAAGCGGGCCGTGAGATCTTGTTTGAGTGCCTCGATATCGAACGGGCGCGTTTTGAGGCGGTAGCCGAGCCGGAGACCGGCGACCTTGAGCGTGAGATCTCCCTGTTCTTCGAGGTAGGTCAGCGCCCGGACCAAGCGGTCACGGGTGGTTTGCAGCCGGGCGGCCGTGGCGGCCAGGTCGATGTGGAACCACTTTTTCGCCTTGGCGGCGGATGAGAAAACTCCGCGGAGGAACGATGCTCGTTCTTCGTCAAAGCGGCTGAGGATCTCGCTCGAACTCTTTTGCGGAAGGAATTGGTACTCACTGTAAAAAGGGGATGTGGCCTCGATGACTTCGGCCAGTTCGAGGTAGGTCAACAAAGTGTTCACGACCAGAGGACGCATGTCGTGGGCCTGAGACAGCTCATAAGTGGAAACATCGAATTCGCCATCATGAGCGAGGATTGTGTCGACGAGATCGCCAATTGATTCGGGATCAGGCGTGTCGCCGAAGGAAAAGTTTTCCAGCACAACGACGTCGTCGCGGCAGGCGAAAACCTCGCAGATCGACGGCTTGCCGTCCCGGCCGGCGCGGCCGATTTCCTGGGAATAATTTTCGAGGCTCTTTGGCAAGTTGTAATGGTAGACGGACCGGATGTCCGCTTTGTCGATTCCCATCCCGAACGCGATCGTCGCGACCGCGATCGCGTCGGTCGACGCCATGAACCAATCCTGCACGGCGCTGCGCTCTTCGCTCGCCAATCCGGCGTGGTAGGCGCGGGCGGGAAATCCATTCTCGGCCAGGCTCGCGGCGATTCTTTCGGCGGTCGCTTGCAACGTGACATAGATAATCGCCGGACCCTTGGGGCGGGTTTGCAGACGTCCGCGCAACAGCTGGGGCCGCTCCGCGGCGTTGCACGGGGTCGCGCGCAATTCGAGGTTGGGACGGTAGAAACCGGTATGGATGCGGTCACCGGAAGCGATGGCAAACTCGCGGCAAATGTCGTCGGCGACTGCAGGAGTTGCGGTCGCGGTGAGTGCCAGCACGCGTTCGACGCCGAGCTGGCGCGAGAGGCGGGCGAGTTTGAGGTAGTCGGGCCGAAAATTGTGACCCCATTCGGAAATGCAGTGCGCCTCGTCGATTACCAGCAGTGAAATCTTTTGACGCTGAAGTTTGGAAATGAAGCGCTCGTTGGAGAGCCGTTCGGGAGCAACATAGAGGAGTGTAAGTTTGCCGTCGCGAAGGTCGGCGTCGATTTGCTGGTATTCCTCGGTTGTCAGGCTTGAATCCATCCGGCCGGCCGCGACACCCCGGCTTTTCAGGAAATCGATCTGGTCCTTCATCAGCGCGATCAGCGGAGATACGACAACCGTCAGTCCGTCGAGATGGAGTGCGCTCAACTGGTAGCACAGACTTTTCCCGCTGCCGGTTGGAAAAACGGCGAGCACGGATTTCCCCGCCAGGAGCCGGGTCACCACCGGTTCTTGGCCGTCGCGAAAGGAAGTAAAGCCGAACGTTTTCTTCAGGGTCTCTTGTATAGTCATGGGGGTATTGGGCGGATTACCGAAAGTGTAAATTTGTTCAGTAGTCAGAGAAGCAACCTCGTGAAGAACCGGCAAGCGGAAAGTTTGGATCTGGCGAGTGTCTGTGAAGAGGCGAGCGGCCCCGCGCTGCGAAGCGACTCCCAAGCGTGCGACTACGCCTTGATCCCGGCTGCGGGAGCGTGGTTAGGGTCGGCCTGCCGGAGGCTTCGCGCCGTACGGGAGCGGGAATTGCTTGCAGAGGCCGAGGGCGATCTCGCGGGCTTCGGCGATTTTGGAATCGTCGTCACGGTTGGAAAGGACCAAGTCAATCGCGCCGACGATTGTGTCCATTTCGGCTTGCCCCATGCCGCGCGTTGTGACGGCTGGAGTGCCGAGACGAATGCCGCTCGCCTGAAACGGACTGCGGGTTTCGAACGGGATCGTGTTTTTGTTGCACGTGATGTTGGCCCGATCGAGAAGCTCCTGAGCTTTTTTTCCTGTGAGATCGGCGTCTTTGTCGCGCAGATCGATCAGCATGAGATGATTGTCGGTGCCGCCGCTGACAACGCGGAAGCCGCGCTTGGCCATGGCTTCCGCCATCGCTTTGGCGTTGGCGATGACCTGCTGCTGGTAGGCGCGGAAATCTTCGCCGAGCGCCTGCTTAAAGCAAACCGCTTTGGCGGCGATCACGTGCATAAGCGGTCCGCCCTGGACGCCGGGGAAGACGGCGGAGTCGATCGCTTTGGCCATGTCGGCACGGCAAAGAATCAGTCCGCCGCGCGGGCCGCGCAGGGTTTTATGGGTCGTTGTGGTGACAAAATCCGCGTGCGGAACGGGTGACGGGTGGAGGCCGGCGGCAACCAGTCCGGCGATGTGCGCGATGTCGGCCATCAAATACGCGCCGCACGAGCGGGCGATTTCACCCATGCGTGCGAAGTCGATAACGCGCGAGTAGGCGGAGGCGCCGACGGTGATCATTTTTGGTTTTTCCCGTTCGGCGACTTCCGCGATCTCGTCGTAATCGATCCGTTCGTCCTCCTTGCTCACGCCGTAGTTGACCGCGTCGAAAAACAATCCGCTAAAATTGTTCGGATGGCCGTGGGTAAGGTGGCCGCCATGACTGAGGTTCATGGTCAGGATCTTGTCACCGGGCTTCAAGGTCGCGAGGTAGACGGCGGTGTTGGCCTGGCTTCCGGAGTGCGGCTGGACGTTGGCATGCTCGGCGCCGAAGAGCTTTTTTGCCCGCTCGATCGCGAGTGTTTCGACCTGATCGACGAATTCGCAGCCGCCGTACCACCGTTTTCCGGGGTAACCCTCGGCGTACTTGTTTGTCAGGACGGTTCCCTGCGCCTCCATCACTGCCGGAAGCGTGAAATTCTCGGAGGCGATCAGCTCGATATGGTCCTGCTGCCGCTGGAGTTCCGACGTGATCGCCGCGTGGATTTCAGCATCGTAGCTGCTCAAGACAGCGTCGGAAAGAGTTCTCGGGTTTTCGGTCTTTGGCATAAAAGGAAATGGTAAACGGAAACGGCGAGCCAAGTCACCCGTTTTTCCGGGCCATCAAGTCGCGCAAGAACGCGACGATTGACGGGATCGCCTCGACCATGCTGTCGCGGCAGGCCTCGTAAGCCGCGAGGTCCATCCCGTACGGATCCGGAATCTCGGCCGAGGAATCCATGAACTCGCGCATGAGATAAACCGGCGCCGGCAGCGGATCAAAGTGATAAGCGAGCAAGGCCCGGTGGCTTTCGGTCATGCAGAGAACGAGCAGCGCCGACCGGATCAGCTCTTCGGTTACCGGCTGACTCTGGTGATCGTCCAAGGATAGGCCAACTTTTTTGAGAGCCGTCACGCCATGCGGCGAGGCGACTTCACCGCGATAGGCCGCGACACCGGCCGAAACGACCGGGATCGATTTCAGCGGCTCCTCTTCGGCGGCAAGCGCGTGCGCGAGGAGGCGTTCCGCCATCGGACTGCGACAGATATTGGCGGTGCAAACGCAAAGAATATGTTTGGCGTCTGGATTCATCGTCATTTCCGCGCGGCCGGATTATCCGGCAATTTTTCCCAGCGCTTGGAGCGCCTGCACGATGTGCATCGCTTTTGTCAGGATCGCGTCCTGGGGAACTTCCGGCTTGTCGGCGCCGGAGCCATTTTCGTTATCTTCGGGCGGACCGCCGTTTTGCTCACGCAGGAGGCGCGCTTCGTCGAACCGTGTTTTTTCCACGCGCGCGTCGACAAGATCCTTCAAAGCGACGCCTTCGCGAAGGGCGTTGTAGGCGAGCTCGTCGTCGCGGGGATCGACTTGGACTTTCACGCGCGGGATAAAACCGGATTCCAGAATGGAGCCGCCATCGGAAGTGCGGAGTTCGCCCGCGATCAAGTAATGGGATTCAACACCGGGAAATGGCGCGAAAGAAGCGGTCTTCCCGGGCGACGGCGCACCGACGGAAACGATTTCGCCGCTGGCCTTCAGTTCGGCAAGCAGCACCTCGATCGGGCCGCTTGTTTCGTGGTTGGAGAGGGTGAAAATCGCTTGGGTGGGGCGGCGCAAACCCGCCCCGTCGATCATGAGCGAAGAACCGCCGGTTTTCCCGGCGGCGGGCGCGTACTCGCCGGCGACCCTCAGCTCAATCCTCGCGCGGGCGGTCAGCAGCGACCCGAGCTTGATCGTCGATTCCAGGTCGGTTTGCAGAAAACGGAAATCGAGCACGAGCAGCGGCCGCTGGAGGTGTTCGCGAATGACCGGCAGCGCATCCTGAAGGTTTTTGACGCGAATGTAGCGGCCGTCTCCTTCCAGTTCATGAACGACCGGCGGCGCGGTTTCCACAACCGGCTCGGCTGGCGGATGATCCAGAATGCGTTTCGGATAAAGCGTCCTCAGTCCGGTCAGCAGCAGCTCCCGCTCCGACAGTTCCTCGAGATCGGGGAAGAACTCGGCGGGAAAGAGAGCGGGATCCAGGAAGCGCGACACCCCGGCCGCGTCCTGCGCGCGCACTCCGGCGCCGGCGCTGAGAACAAAGAGAATCAGACAGGCGGCAACGCCCGTTTTGCGTGTTCGTGCTTTCAACGAGAGAGTTGGCGGTTGAGTTGCTTGGCCCCAATATCCCGCCGGTACACCATCGACGCAAATTTTATTTTGGCGCAGAGGTCGTAGGCGGTGGCGGCCGCGTCCTGAAGAGAAGGTGCAACGGCAGTGACACCGAGAACCCGGCCGCCGTTGGTCACGAGCGTGCCGTCGTCGGAGAGTTTGGTGCCCGCGTGATAGATCGCGGCCTCGGCGGGGAGCGGCCCCTCGGGAAGCGTGATTTTGTCGCCTTTGTTGTAAGCGCCTGGATAGCCGCCCGCGGTCAAAACGACGCAGAGAGCGTACTTGTCGGCGACCTGCAGCGGAACTTCCGCGAGGTAGCCGTGGGCGCAGGCATGCATCAAATGGAGCACATCCGTTTCCAGTCGCGGCAAGATGACCTGGGTTTCCGGATCGCCAAAGCGCGTGTTGAACTCGAGAACCTTCGGCCCTTGTTCCGTCAGCATCAAGCCGATGTAGAGCGTGCCCCGAAAGGAAATGCCCTCATTCGCGATCGCTTCCACCGATGGACGCGCGATGGTCTCGATAATTTCGGGAAGCAGCGGTTCGACCAGATCGGCAGGGGAGTAGGCACCCATCCCGCCCGTATTCGGTCCGATGTCGTTTTCGCCGACTCGTTTATGATCCTGACTGGTCGGCAAAACGACAAAGTCCCGGCCGGAGACCATCAGGTGGATCGAAGCCTCTTCGCCTTGGAGGTAATCCTCGATCAGCAGGCGTGACCCGCTTTCGCCAAACGCTTTGTCGCGCAGCATACGCTGGACGGTTTCGGCGGCCTGGTCGAAATTTTCGGCGATGATCACACCCTTTCCGGCGGCGAGACCGTCGGCTTTAATCACAACCGGGTAGGTGCGCGAACGCAAATCGTCCAGCGCGGGATCGACTTCGTCGAAGGTTCGCGCGGCGGCGGTTGGGATCTGGTGGTTGAGCAGGAGGCGCTTGCAAAAATCTTTGCTCGCTTCGAGCCGGGCGCCCGCTTGTTCGGGACCGTAGGCGGCGATATTGCGGGTTGCGAGCGCGTCGACCAAGCCGAGACTCAGCGGGGCTTCCGGGCCGACCACAACGAAGTCGACTTTTTCGCGAACAGCAAGATCAACGAGACCGTCGACATCGTCGGCCGCGACTGGATGGCACGGGATTTCGGCGGCCATCCCGCCGTTTCCGGGCGCGGCGATGACCTCCCGGCAAAACGGACTTTTGCGGCAGAGCGAGGCGAGAACATGTTCCCGTCCTCCCGAACCGACAATCAGGACTTTCAGCGGTTGCTCAGGTTGTCTCATGGAAAGCCCCGCATCCAAATCGGAGTCTGGCGGAACGTAAAGCATTAACGAATTGGCGGTCCTGCGGGAGCGGGACATTTTCGGCGCCGCTGACTCAACTTTGGAAAGTCGAGGTGCGATGGCGAGGCGCCGACGCTTTCGCGCGAGCCTCCGAGTTTGCAATCCGGCGGCTGAAAATCCGCGAGATGTTCACGATCAATACGCGGCGCGGTAAAATTCGCGCGCGGCGGCCGGCTCGATCAGCAGCGGGCTGAAAACATCCGTCATGGTTTCCCAAGGACCGTTCGGCTGGCTCGATCGCTGAAGGATCCCGCGATCCCACGTCAGCTCGATCAATGAACCGGCGTGGCGGACAACGAGATCAGGCGGTGTCGGCGGAACGAGTGACTTGATTTGATAAATCACGCCTTCGCCTTTGGCGTTGCCGACGCTCCCGCCGGTGGCGAAGTCGGCGACGAAAAGGGAATCGCGGGTCGCAAGCAGTCCATCCAGGTGACCGATGCCCTGCTGCTGGCCGCGAATGAAGTGGAAATAGTCGCCGGTTTCCGGATCGGCATAGACCAAGGGGTTTTCATCGTTGGCGAGGCCGCCGAGGTTATATTTTCCGTGAAACCCGATGAAGAGGCCGCGGTTGAGTCCGGCGGGAAAACCGGGCGGCGCAAAGACAATGTCGTTCGGTCCTTCCGCGCGAAGGCCGGTCATCGGATCGGGAATTGGCTGGAACGCGATGATCGGCTGGAGGCCCTCGCCGCCGACGATCTCACGGGTGCGGTAGGCGATGTAGTTGTTCGGAAAACCGAAATCGGGAACGGGTGTTTGGGCAATCTCCTCGCGCGCGATGAAGTTGATCTCGTCGGCGCTGTGCGGTTCGTTGACGTCAACGAGCCCATCGATGCCGTTGTCCTGGAAATAGAGGTCGCCGGTGGTTGGATGAACCGCGAATCCCGCCGGATTGCGCAGACCGGTCCCAATCTGCTTCACGCTTTGCATGCGAACCAGGCTTCCTTCGTCGACGATCGTCATCATGTAGGCGGCGGCCCCTTCGAGGGTGCCGGTAACGCCTGCGACATCCTCGCTGAGCAGGTCGACGGTCCGAGTGGAGGGTGCGTAGTTGTGTTCGGAGCCGATTTGGAAAAAGAGATCATAGCTGTTCGCGGCACCGGGTGTTTCGCGCAACTCGAGGGTTGAATGCACGTGATAGGCGCTGGGAGTCGAGTAGAGGAAGTCGATCTTGCCAACGAACTGGAAAGGGTCCTCCAGCGAATCGGGCATCCGCAGAACGGTTAGCGGCAGGCTCCGGCCGGTCACGAAAACCAGCGCCCCGCCGACCTCGACAGCGGTTTGTCCGCCGGGCAGTGTGTTGTACGCGATCGTCGATCGGTCGGCCGCGCCGTCGCCGTCCTCATCGACAAAGCGGAGCAATCGGCCGGTGCTTGCGGAGAACGAGCTGCCGATGTTGACCAAGGCCAGAATCGATCCGTCCGGGAGTTCGGCCATGCCAAGCGGAAAGTCGAGACCGTCGGCAAACTTTGTCACCCGAAAATCAGCGGGATCAACATTCGGTCCTTCAACGGTAAAGGGAACCGCGGCCAGCGGAGATACGAAAAAGAGAGCAGCGGCCAAGGCGCGAACAGCGGAGGAGGATAGCGGCATAGATGGGTTGGGTTGGAGATAATAGATGCAACCGTACGCCGGGGAGCATGAGAAACGGCCTGAGAAACGTCAATCGCATGGAATCTGTGAGACCGGAGGAGCGGGGACTGTGTCTCCGGCCGGCACGGAAAGGGACATTAAGAGCAACACGTGCTACTTTTGATGTCGCCCTGCCCGCGAGCGCAGGCGCGGGCGGCTCTGCTTGTTACAATCGCTTCTTTTGCAGGCGGAGGGCGTTGGCGATGACGGAAACGCTGCTGAAGGCCATCGCGGTGCCGGCGATCATCGGACTGAGGAGCAGACCGGCGAACGGATAGAGCGCCCCCGCGGCGACGGGAATTCCGAGGGCGTTGTAGACGAAGGCGAAAAAGAGGTTTTGTCGGATGTTTTTGGATACGGCTCGGCTGAGATTGAGCGCGGTGGCGACGCCGTTGAGATCGCCTTTGACGAGGGTGATTCCGGCGGACTCGATCGCGACGTCGGTGCCGTTGCCCATCGCGATTCCAACGTCGGCGGCCGCGAGCGCGGGGGCATCGTTGATCCCGTCGCCCGCCATGGCGACGACATGGCCTTTGCCGCGGAGTTTCTGGACAAGCTGGTGCTTTTCTTCGGGTGAAACGCCCGCGTGGACTTCGTCGATCCCGAGCTGAGCGGCTACGGCCTCGGCGGTGGCGCGGTTATCGCCGGTGGCCATGATGACGCGAATGCCGAGAGCATGGAGACGGCGGACCGCTTCGGGAGTGGTCGCTTTGATCGGATCAGAAACGCCGATGAGACCGATAATGTTTTGGCCGCGGGCAACGAGGATGATGGTGCGGGCCTTTTGTTCCAAGTCGCGAAGGGAGCCGGCCGCGGAGCCGGAAAGCTCGATGCCGGCCGATTCCATCAGCGCCGCATTTCCCGCGAGGACGCGGACGCCGTCGAGTTGGGCACGAACACCTTTTCCGGTAACGGAGTCGAAATCGGCGACGGAACTCCACGCCAGGCCTCTCGCTTCCGCTTCGGCGACGATGGCGCGGGCGATCGGGTGTTCGCTTGGCTCCTCGATGGCAGCGGCGCCGGTTAGGAGATCGTCGGCGGAAACCCCTTCGCTGGGCAGAACCTCAGTTACGGCCGGCTTTCCGGCGGTGAGGGTGCCGGTTTTGTCGGTGACGAGGTGAGTGACGTTCCGTGCCGTCTCAATGGCTTCCGCGTTTTTGATGAGAATCCCGAGGCGGGCCCCGCGTCCGATACCGACCATGATCGACATCGGGGTAGCGAGACCGAGGGCGCATGGGCAGGCGATGATGAGGACGGCGACGGCGTTGACGACGGCGAAACCGAGCGCGGGCGCGGGACCGGAAACTCCCCAGACGACGAAGGTGATGATCGCGGCGAGGACGACGGACGGGACAAACCAGGCGGAGACTCTGTCCACGGTTTTCTGGATTGGCGCGCGACTTCGCTGGGCCTCGGAAACCAAATGGACGATCTGGGAAAGCAAGGTATCTCCGCCAACGCGAGTGGCGCGGATGAGGAGGCTGCCGGTTTGGTTAATCGTGGCGCCGATGACGGGATCGTTGACGAATTTTTTGACGGGAATGGATTCCCCGGTGATCATGGATTCGTCGATCGAGCTTTCCCCTTCGACGATTTCCCCATCGACCGGAAGCTTTTCGCCGGGACGGACCCGCAGAAGATCGCCAACCGCGATCTCGTCGACGCCGATCTCCTCTTCTTTTCCGTCGCGGACGCGGGTGGCGAGGCGGGGTGCGAGATCGAGCAGGGCACGGATGGCCTGACCTGTGCGGCTGCGGGCTTTCGCTTCAATCAGCTGGCCGAGAAGGACGAGCGCAGTGATTGCCGCGGCGGCTTCAAAATAGACGTCAACGACACCGTGCTGGCGGAAAGCGGGCGGGAAAAGGCCGGGGAAGAGAACGGCCGCGAGACTGTACAAATAAGCGGCGCCGACCCCGAGCCCGATCAGCGTAAACATGTTGGGGCTGCGGTGGACGACGGAGCGCCAGGCACGGGCGAAGAAGATCGATCCGGTCCAGAAAACAACGGGTGTAGTCAGGAGGAGTTCGATCCATTGACCAATGCGGGGCGGGATCCAGTTTTCCGGTCCGACGCCGGGAATCATCGGCGCCATGGCGACGATCATGACGGGGATGGTCAGGGCGAGCGCGATCCAGAAGCGTTTGGAAAGGTCGCGGATCTCGGAGTCTTCCTCGGCGGAAGCCGCGCCGGATTTCGGTTCGAGCGCCATTCCGCATATCGGGCAGTTGCCGGGAGCGTCCCGTTCGATCTCGGGATGCATCGGGCAGGTGTAGATGACTTTTTTTGAGCGGGCGGAAAAGGCGGGATTCCGCTCTAGCCGCATGCCGCACTTGGGGCAATCGCCCGGAGTGTCCGATTCAACGCCCTCGCACATCGGGCAGTAGTAAGCCTTGGAAATGGCAGAGACGTCGCGGTCCCGATGGTGGCCGTGACTGGACGAATCCCGGCGCGATTCGGCGGTGCCATGGTTGTTCGGCTGTGCAGAGTGCGAGCGGTCGTGTTTCATGTTTTTCGAGACTGTCTCGTCCGGTGCTTCTACAGAAAATCGTGAAGTCGATAAAAGGCGAGCCAACGGAGGGATTCCGTTGGCTCGGGTTTGTGGTCAACGAGGACTTATCGATGAGCGCGATCCGTCTCCCGTTGGTGCGATGAAATGACCGATCAGTGATGGTGATGGTCATCGGCGTGCAGGACGCCGTGAAGAGCTTCCACAAAATGCACGTAATCGACATAGGCTGCCACGAACTCGCGTCCGGCTTCGGTGCTTTCGCCCGCGGTCTCTTGAAGGCGGTTCGCTTTGGCGAAGCGCTGCCGGATTTCCTGGGCGATCGCATGGCCGAGGTAGTCGGCAAGATCGTCCGCGGAACCTTGCTCCAGCGCCGCGTCGGCCCGTCCGATTATCGGCAGCATCGATCCCGGCGGCTTCAACCCTGTGTAGGGCGCGCCTTCTCCCTCGCGGTGAAGACGGACGAACGTTTCCAAAAACCAGAGTTCCGCCAGCTCTTTGGCGGCGGGCGCGTCTTCGGCAACATTCCGAGCGCGCTCAAACGCGGTAATAATCTCGGATTCGTGGTCCGGTTCGACCCATTTCAAAATGGGACTCACATCGCCGGATCGGAGTGCCGCCTGCGCTTCCGGAATAATCGGTCCATCGAAAGAATCGCAGTGAGCATTCAGCGCAACCGGGAAAAGTAATGCGACCGCTAAACCGCCTCCAGCGATCATTGTTTTCTTTATTTTTCTCATCATCATTCTTGTTTTACCATCCTTTCTTCGGTTGATATAGAATCTATATTCATTCGCGCTAAATAGTAATGATATAAATCAAGAACGGGGTCCTTTTATTGGGCTTATCAAGCCGGATTTGTTGGCGGCATGGTTGCAGGGTACTGGATAATAAAAAGTGGCAGTTGCTTCCCGTTGCCGATTTACATACAAAACGGCAAGATGCCGCTTCCACTCAGGGGTATTCGCGCGGACCGTTTAAAGCAGCGGCGTGAAATGCTGGAAGAGCAGGAGCATCGTGATCACCGCAAGTAATCCAAGAACGGATAGGGTGGTGCCCATCACGGTCATCTCTTTGTAGGCGACGCGGCCAGTTGCGTAAGCGATGGCATTGGGCGGAGTGCTCACCGGCAGTCCCATTCCCAGGGAAGCGATCATGGCGACGGTGACGGCACCGACGAGTGGCGACCAGACCGCGATCGCCACGGCGATCGGAATCAGAACGTTGGCCGCGGAGGTGTTGCTCATGAATGTCGAGATCAGCAAGGTGACAACGCCAAACGCGACGGTCAGCGCGATCGGTGAGAGCGAGCCGAAGGGGACGAGATCAACCAGAAAATGCGAAAGTCCTGTTTTCTCCATGCCGACGCCAAGCGAAAGGCCGCCGGCGACGAGGATCAAGACGTCCCAGTCAATCCGTTTGAGGTCCTGGGAATCGATAACGCCGGTAACGGTGAATACCGCGACAGGGAGCAGCGCGGCAACCGCGGCTGGCGCGCCGTGCAAGGGTTCGGTCATCCAGAGCAGCACGGTGACGGTGAACGTGCCAGTGACGATCAGGAGCCGGCGTCCCATTCTCAGGGGAGCGGAAAAACTGATGTCTACCTGCACTTCAGCGAGGGGATAGCGAAGCAGCAGGACACCCCAGAGAACAAGCAGGAGCAGCGCCGCAATTGGCACGCCGATCGCCATCCAGTGAACAAAGGAGACACGGTGGCCCATGTCGGCGAGAATGCTCGCCGCGACCGCGTTGGGCGGTGTGCCGATGATGGTCCCGATGCCGCCGATGTTCGCCGCGAATGGCACCGCGAGGATCAGGGCTTTGGCAAAGGTTTCCTGGCTCCGGCTGTCTCGGCAATACGGGGCAACGATCGTGATCATCATCGCGGTCGTTGCGGTGTTCGACATAAACATGGAGAACAGGCCGGTAATCAAAATAACGCCGAGCAAAAGAATCGCTGGGCGCTGCCCGAATGGCTGGAGGAAGGCTTGCGCGAGCCTTTGATCGAGACCGTGTTTGCTGGCCGCGATAGCGAGGATGAAGCCGCCAAAAAATAAAACCAGAACCGGACTTGCGATCGGGTTGATGAACACTTGGTAGGTTTCGACGCCTTCGAGTCCCCCGTTCACCATTCCCAGCAAATACACTTCGAGGACAATGATCAGGATCGCGGTGGCGAACGGGGGAATGGCAGCCGTAACCCAAAGTCCCGCTGCACCGACGAAGATGCCGAGCATGATTCGCTGCGCGCTGGTCAGGTCGGGAATCGGCAACAGCGTCACTCCGATTGCAAGCGCGAGAATCACGGTAAAGGTGGCCGCGTCCTTGCCAAAAGGAGCGAGGGTTTTTGCAACAAGCGACCGGCCTGGAATCATCGTGTAAGCAAACGGGTTTTTGCGCGGGTCAGCAAGCCCCTCGCGTCTCTCGGTGTCAGGGAAACCCTTCGCGGGCTCCTTGAGGAATCGCAATCTGGCCGACAGTCATTCATCTCGCCACCCGGAATAAAAAAAAGGCAGGCTCCAGGGAGCCTGCCTTTCTGGTTACGATGAATGGTGCGCGGCGAAACCGCTCGATTTAGTCAGCGGTTCCCACCTCTGCCGCTTTTTCGCGATCGGCCATCGCCTCTTTGCGGCTGAGGCGGACGCGGCCTTTGTCGTCGATACCGATGCATTTGACCCACATTTCGTCGCCGAGTTTGGCGACGTCTTCGGTCTTCTTGACGCGGAAGTCGGCGAGTTCGGAAATGTGGACCAGTCCTTCGCGGCCCGGCAGGACTTCGACGAAGGCGCCGAACTCCTTGATGCTGCGGACAACCCCGCGGTAGATCTTGCCCGGTGTGATTTCGGCCGAAACCAGTTCGATCTCTTCGATCGCACGGTCCATGGCTTCTTTGTTGTTGCTGTAAACAAAGACCTTGCCGCTGTTGTCCTCGGCGATATCGATCGTCGCGCCGGTCGTGTCGGTGATGCGACGAATGTTCTTTCCGCCCGGACCGATGAGGGCGCCGATTTTTTCGGGGTCAATCTGAAGCGTTTGGATGCGCGGCGCGTAGGGGTTGAGCTCCTTGCGCGGTTCGGCGATCGCTTCCTGCATGGCCCTGAGAATTTGGAGACGCGCTTCACGAGCCTGCGCGATCGCTTTGCGAGCGATCTCGAACGGGAGACCGCGAATCTTCAGATCGAGCTGGAAACCAGTGATGCCCTCGTTGGTGCCGGCGAGCTTGAAGTCCATGTCGCCAAAGTGATCTTCGGCGCCGAGGATATCCGTCAAAAGCCGGTAATCGCTGATCTTGCCGGAATCGTCGGTTTCACTGACGAGACCAACGGAGATCCCGGCGACGGGGGACAGAATCGGAACACCCGCGTCCATGAGAGCCAGACAGCCGCCGCAGATGGATGCCATCGACGTGGAGCCGTTGGAAGCCATCACTTCCGAAACGAGCCGGATCGAGTAGGGAAAAATATCCTCGGCCGGGATGACCGGCAAGAGGGAGCGTTCAGCAAGCGCGCCGTGTCCGATCTCGCGGCGGCCCGGTCCGATAAAACGTCCCGCCTCGCCGACGGAGAACGGCGGGAAATTGTAGTGAAGGATAAAGGACTTCGATTTGCTGCCGCCGGTTACCGCGTCAAGATCCTGCGCGTCGCGCGATGCGCCGAGAGTGGCGACGACGAGGGCCTGTGTCTCCCCGCGTGAAAAGAGAGCCGACCCGTGGACGCGGGGGAGGACGCCGACGTCGCACACAAGCTGGCGGAGATCGGCGGTGCTCCGGCCATCGACGCGCTTGCCTTCGCGAAGGATGTTTCCGCGGTAGACTTCCTCCTGAAGCTCTTCAAACGCGATCCGGATCGCGTGCGGTTCAAAATTATCTTCGCCCAGCTCGTTCGTGACGACCTCGGTCGTCTGCTCGATAACCTCGTTGACGGCCTTGGAGCGGTCTTCCTTCTTGTCTTGGAAAACGGCGCTGACCAGTTTTTCCGCGGCTTCGCGGCGGACGATCGCACTCACCCGCTCGTCTCCGGTGACGAGTGCGAACTCCTTCTTGGGTTTTCCAGCGATTTCGGCGAGTTTTCGGATCGCGCGGATGATTGGCTGGATCGCTTGGTGCGCGAATTCGAGCGCTTCGCCGAAACGGTCCTCGGGGATCTGATCGGCGCTGCCTTCGATCATCAGCATGTCGGTTTCGGTTCCGACGTAGATCAAGTCGAGGGTCGACTCGTATTGCTGCTCGTTGGTCGGGTTGATGACGAACTTGCCGTCGATTTCACCGACGCGGACCGCGGCGACCGGTCCGTTCCAGGGAATATCCGAGATGGCGAGGGCGGCGGAGGCGCCGTTGATCATCAGGATGTCCGGCTCGTTTTCCAAATCGACCGAAAGGCAGAAGCCGATAATTTGGACTTCATTGAGAAATCCTTTGGGGAAAAGCGGGCGGAGCGGCCGGTCGCAGAGACGCGAGGTGAGAATTTCTTTTTCGGTCGGCCGTCCTTCGCGCTTGAAGTAGCCGCCCGGGAAACGCCCGGCGGCGGAATATTTTTCGCGATAGTCGACGGTCAGGGGGAAAAAGTCCTGCCCGGGGCGAATGTTTGGCGACGCGGTCGCCGCCACGAAAAGAACGGTGTCGCCCAGGGTAACGGTAACCGCGCCGCTGGCGAGATTAGCCAGCGTGCCGGTGGAGAGGGTGATACCCAGCTCGTCAATGGTGATGTTGTGTTTCTGTTTCATGAATTTCCTTCTATCTTCTCTTTCTGCGCACCCTCTCGTCTTCCTGAAGTAGAATGGAAAATCACGAAAGGGATATCCGCCAGGCCGTTGGATCGATCAAAGAACCGCTGACGGCACAGCATGCCGCCAGCGAAAGGGCTTTCATCGTCCCGCGGCCTTCTTTCGATCTCGCGGAAACCCGCGGGCGAAACAATCGATTCTCCGGCGGCGCGTCCGCCGAAAGCAGCGGGACGGGCCGAAGGATCGCTGTCATGCCAGGGGCGGGTCTGCCGGGACCGACGGCAATACCGCTATTTGCGGAGCTCGAGCTTTTGAAGAAGCTCGGTGTATCTCGGGAGGTCGTGCCGCTTGACGTAGTCGAGCAGCTTGCGCCGCCGGCTGGCCATAGCGATCAGGCCGCGGCGGGAGTGAAAGTCCTTCCGGTGGGTCCGGAGGTGCTCGGTCAGCGAGTTGATTCTCGCCGTGAGCAGAGCGATTTGGACATCGCTGGAACCGGTGTCCGCATCGTTAATTTTAAACTGAGAGATGATTTCTTGCTTATTGATCTTCTTCGGCATGTTTTGACTTCTTGCACGACCGGGAGCCTGGTTGCAGACTCGTGATCCCAGCCATCAGCCGGATTCACCGTTTCCGTCCGGAAGACTCCGGACCGGCCGCGGGGGCAAGCCCAATGTGCGGGCTGGACCCTGACGCAAGGAACAAAAAGAGTTCAAAAGCCCGGTGCGCGCAAGTGAAATTTGAAGGGAGTGGGAACGGCGTCGCGTTCAGGGCTTCCTTGACCTGCCTATTGACGCCGCTTGCCGATTCTGTCAAATTGAGAGAAATGCGCGGGACCGAATTGTGCGATATCGGCCGCTCATCCTTTCCCATCCCAGTACCAGTCAAACTCCAGCATGCTTACGGCGTCATGAAAACGAAGAAGTCCGCAACCGCTTTCACCTTAATTGAATTGCTCACCGTCATTGCGATCATCGGAATTCTTGCCGCGATTCTTATTCCGGTCGTTGGGGCCGTCCGTGAAAACGCGCGCGCGGCACAGTGTCTTTCGAACATGCGGCAGATGGGGCAAGGGATCCAGCTGTATGCTGAAGACCACGACGGCAGAGTTCCGCCGGCAAACGATAAATTCGCCTATGAAAAGGCGACCGGCAATACAACGGGAACCGGAGCTGTATCAACCTTTCACGGTGGCATTTGGCCTTATGTCTACAGTGATGAGCCGTTGAATCTGGAAGAGATTCGCAACGTGGCCAAGACCCCCCGCATCTTTCAGTGTCCGACCGTCTACGCGAATTACGGGGCTGCTAATAAGGCGCCAAGTGATGTCTTTTACAGCGGGCAGCCAAGCGACAACCAGTATGGAACATACTCCTACGCGATGAGCAGTCAGGCCGCGCCGGGAGGGAATCCGAATTACTCGGCAAGTCTCGAATCGATGACAGTGTCGACGATCACCGCTATGGTTGTTGAAAGTTTTTATTGGAATACGGGAACCCGCGGGGAGTTCTATGAGCTACTGGGAAGTGTGCCTCACAACGGTTCAGCCAACGTCCTGTTTTATGACGGACATGTCACCCGCTACAACCGCGGCGATATTCCGAATATCAGTGATCGCAGGCAATACTTCTGGTACGGGGACAATACGCTCTAAACGCTGCCCCAGAACGTCGCCCCCGGAACGATTCGAGCGGGAATGCAGTTTCGGGTCTGATGGCACAATGGTTTTTTAGCGGAATATCGAGGGGGCGATTATCTGACGAATCGCGTTCGACCGTCCATCGGACCGCGTCGACGTTTGTGATTCGGTCAAGGCGACATCGGTAGCCGGCTGGAACGGGCCGGCCGTTTTGGCGGATACCATCGACAACGGCGATGGCAGTGTGACCGAGATCTGGCGCGATTCTCAGCCGTTTGCCTCGTCAAATTCCCGATTCCCGCGGCTGGAAGTTTCGCTTGTTAAAAGAGAGCGGGTTTCCATCGATTCCAGTTCTGGGAAGGAGCGGGCGGCGAAGGCCGCCTCAACGATCTTTTCATTTGACGCCGCATTTGCTTCAATCGGGTTTTGTGATTGAAGTCGTCGAACTCAGAAAAACCTTCGCGCGCGGCCGAAAAGCCGTAACCGCCGTCGATTCGGTGAGTTTTACGTGCCGGCCGGGTGAGATTTTCGGTCTGCTCGGGGCGAACGGCGCTGGGAAAACAACGACCCTCCGCATGCTGGCGACTTTGCTCACGCCGACCGGCGGCACGGCACGGGTCGCTGGCGTGGACGTTATCGAGCAGCCCGCGAAAGTGCGCCAGAAGATCGGGTTCCTTTCCACCGCCACCGCGTTGTACGGCAGGCTGACAGCCGAGGAGGCCATTCTCTATTTTGGACGGCTGCACGGAATGCCGGAGGACACGCTTCGCGAGCGGGCAGCCGGGCTGCTCTCTCGTCTCGGCATTGACGAATTCCGCGATCGCCGCTGCGACCGGTGTTCGACTGGAATGAAGCAAAAAATTTCGATTGCGCGGGCGCTGATCCACGACCCGCCAGTGATGATTTTTGACGAACCGTCGCTCGGGCTCGATGTCATGGCCGCGCGGCAGATTTTGCGCTTCATCCGCGACTGCCGCGAATTGGAAAAAACCGTCCTTTTTTCAACTCACGTGATGAGCGAAGTGGAAAAGCTGTGCGATCGTGTCGCGATTATCCACAACGGCCGAATTTGCGCCGAGGGGAGTGTGGAGGATTTGCGGGAGCGTTATGGAGAGCGCGACATGGAGGAGATTTTTGTGCGAAGCGTTGCGGAAGCCGGAGACGCGGCGGCGAACGGAGAGGGGATTGTATGAAGAAAGCGCGGAACGCGTTAGGGGTGGTGTACCGAAAGGAGCTGCTCGACTCGCTCCGGGACCGCCGGGCGCTGATCTCGATGATCGCGGTGCCGTTGCTGGTCATTCCGCTGCTGATGATCGCAATCGGAGGATTCACGGTAAAGATGAGCGAGCGGGCGGAGGAGGCGGTTTACACGGTGAGCGTCATCGGGGGCGAGGCCGCGCCCGCGGCTGTGGCGGCGGTCAGCGCGGTCGGCACGCTGCGCCTGGTCGATCCGGGCGAAGATGTGCGCGCGGCGATCGTCAATGGCGACGTGCAGGCGGCACTTCTGGTGCCGGAGGATTTCGAAGAGCGAATCGCCCGCGGCGAATCAGCCGGTTTCACGATCCTCACCTACGCCGGGGAACCGCGTTCCGCGCTCGCGGCGGGACGAATACAAGCGGCGCTGAATGAACTGCGCGAGGAAATCGTTCGCGAGCGCTTGGAGGAGGCGGGCTTGGAGGAGCAACTGCTGAGACCGTTTACGGTGGAGATGACCAATGTCGCTCCCCCGGAGAAAGTGACCGGCGCGCTTTTGGGCGGGCTGCTTCCGTATTTGCTGATCGTCCTCTCGATGACCGGGGCCATTTATCCGGCCATGGACCTGACCGCCGGGGAAAAAGAGCGCGGGACGATGGAGACTTTGCTGAGCAGCCCGATCTCGCGCCTTACGCTGGTTCTCGGAAAGTTTTTTGTGGTCATGACCTTTTCGATACTGACCGCGCTTCTCGCGCTCGCGGCGCTCACCGGGAGTTTTTGGTTCGCGTTTTCCCGGCTGCCGGGCGCCGGCAGTCTCGGGGAACTCGCTCTCAGCCCGGGTCCGCTGGCCGCCCTTTTTCTTTTGCTCCTTCCGATGGCAGCGCTGTTCTCGGCACTGCTGCTAGCCGTCGGCGTCTTTGCCCGGACTTTTCGCGAAGCGCAAACCTACGTCAGTCCGCTCTTGCTCATCGCGATCTTGCCGTCGGCGGGCGCGTTGATGCCGGGGATGGAGCTGACGCCGCTTTCCGCGGTGACGCCGGTGCTGAATATCAGTTTGATTGGCCGCGATTTGATGATCGGGATGCATGAGTGGAAGTGGATTGGATTGATCCTGATCTCGTCGACGGTGTATGCGGGGATCGCTTTGGCGGTGGCGGTGAAGCTCTTCAGGAAGGAGTCGGTGATCTTCCGCGAGTAGTCAGACAGAAAGGAAAGAAACGATGCCGGAAAAATTGCTGTATGCGGCGCCGGAAACGGACGCCGATCTTTTGTATTTTGGACGCTTTTTCGCGCCCGACCCGTTTTTTGCCTTCACCAGTGGAAGGCGAAAGGTCGCTATTTTGAACGCTCTTGAGATCGGGCGCGGCCGGCGCGACTCCGGATTCGACGAAATTTTGTCGCTGGAAGAGTGGAGGGCAAAGGCGGCGAAAAAAGGCAAAAACGACGCTGCCGGTCCCGCCGGGGTGATCACAGCCGTGGCGCGCGAGTTCGGTATTCGAACGTTTGAAGTCGGTCCCGCGTTTCCGTTGGGGCTCGCCCGGCGCATAGAAGCGCTCGGGATCCCGTTGACGGTGGCCGAAGGAGGTTTGTTTCCCGAACGCGAAAAGAAGACGCGCGAGGAGGCGGAGGCGATCCGGAAAGGGAACGCGTGCAGCGCCGCGGGAATCCGCGCGGCGGAACAGCTGCTCCGGAAGGCGACGATCCGGCGCGGACGATTATATTATCAGAACCGTTACCTGACGTCCGAGCGGCTCAAAGAGGAGATTGAAATCGCCTGCCTCCGCAAAGGGGCGGTATCGAGTCATACAATCGCGGCGGGCGGTGATCAGGCCTGCGATCCGCACGCGACAGGGACGGGTGTCCTGCGCGCCAACGAGCTGATCATTGTCGACGTTTTTCCGCGGGTGACCGCTACGGGGTATCACGGTGACATGACGCGGACATTTCTCAAAGGAACACCGTCCGACGCGCAGCGGCGGTTGGTTGAGACCGTTCGCGAGGCCCAGAAGCTCGCTTTAGGCAAGATCAAGGCAGGGGTCACCGGGAATACTGTGCATGCGGCCGTCGTGGAGTTTTTCCGGAAGTCGGGGTATGAAACCCGATCCTCGGGGGCGGGCGGCAATCCTGAAGGTTTTTTTCACGGTACCGGTCACGGGCTCGGGCTGGAGGTGCACGAGGCACCCCGTCTGTCGCCGCGCGGACCGCGTCTGAAAGTTGGACAAGTGGTCACGGTCGAGCCGGGACTGTATTATCCGGGCGTCGGCGGCGCGCGAATTGAGGATGTCGTCTGGGTGACAAGAGATGGCGGAGAACTCCTGTCGAGTTATCCGTACCGCTGGCAACTGGCGTAACCGGAAAAGGCGGAAAAATGAAACAGCCTTGCGGAACTCATCCGCGTCATCAACGGTTTATGTAAACGTCGCGCTTCGCGCTTTGAGCCTTGGCTTCTCGGTTCGAAACAATAACGGCTTGACCGGAGCCGCGGGGTCTCTACGTTTCTCCCTTCACGGAATTTAAACAGGAGAGAATCCTTTGAGAGAAGATTATCTGCAGGAAGCACAGAAAGTGATCCCGGATGCCAACATCCTGGTTAATGTGGTATCGCGACGCGTCAAACAATTGAAGTCGACCCACCGTCCCCTAGTGGAATCGCTCGAAAAGTTGTCTCCCGAGGACATCGCGCTCCGCGAAATCATCGAAGGCAAGATTACTTACGAGCTCCAGCCAGATTGAGGGATGGAGCCGCATACCCCGGAAGGGACGGGCGGCCTGGGCGCTGAACGTTGAGGGGTGGCTGTGGCTGCGAAAGACAAAAAGTCGGTCCGTCAGAAGGAGATTCGGAACGCAAAGGCGTTCCGCGACTATGCCATCGAGGACCGATTTGAAGCCGGAATCGTTCTGACCGGCACCGAGGTCAAGTCGATCCGGGCCGGGCGCGCGCAAATTACCGACGCCTTCGGGCGATTGGAAAAGGGGGAGCTGTTTCTCTACCACATGCACATCAGCGAGTACTCGTTCGGGAACGTGCATAATCACAACCCCTACCGGCCTCGCAAGCTGCTGTTGAACAAGCGGGAGCTCAATAAAATCGCGGTCGCGACCGAGACGGGAGGTGCCGCCATTGTCCCGATTCGCGTCTACCTGAAACACGGGCTGGTGAAGGTCGAAATTGGGCTTGGCAAAGGGAAAAAGCTTTACGACAAACGCGATGATCTAAAGAAAAAAGCCCATGAACTGGAGATGAAGCGCGCGCTCAAGGCGATGCGGCAGTAATCTCCGGGCGCCTCAGTAAAATCGCCAGGCCGCTGATCTTATGACGATTGCATTTTCCCGATCCGACGAGGCGCCCGCCTCGGAAGCCAACATGTCTGCCCCGATTTATTGTGTTCGTGTTCCCGCCAGCACCTCCAATTGCGGTCCTGGATTTGATACGCTCGGACTCGCGTTCCAACTTTACAACGAAGTGATTGTTGCACGCCGCGATGACGGCGCCATCCGTTACGCGGGCGATGATGCGCGTTTCCAGAAGCAGGAACAGGCGATGATTGAGGAAATCGCCGGGACATTTTTCGAACGGTCCGGCGTGGAGCCGTTTGGGTTTTCGTTTGAGATCCGCGGCGAGGTTCCGCTGGCGCGAGGGCTCGGGTCGAGTGTGACGGTTCGGGCGGGAGTGCTTGCCGGATTGAACGCGATCGCTGGCGATCCGCTTGACCGGCGCGCGATCGCGGAGCTGGTGACGGAGCTTGAAGGACACCCGGACAATGCGGTGGCGGCGGTTTTCGGCGGATTTTGTGTGGCGCGCACCTGCCCGGATACGGGCCGCCTCGCGGATGTCACCCGCTTTGATGTCGGGAGCGACCTGCTTTTCACTGTCGTTTCGCCGGAACTGGAGATTCAAACGCGGGCCTCACGCCAATCGCTTCCAGACACGCTGGCATTTCCGGAGGTCGTAAAGAGCTTGAACAGCCTCGCGTTTGTGGTGGCGGTTTTCGCAACCGGTGAATACGAGAAACTGCGGGGAGCGGTGACGGATTTTATTCATCAGCCGTACCGCATGCGGGGACTCCCTGGAGCGGAAGCGGCAATCGCGGCCGGGGTCGAGGCGGGCGCTTACACCGGCTGGTTGAGCGGAAGCGGCTCGACCATTTTGTGCGCGGGCCCCGCGTCAACCGCCTCCGCGGTTGCGAAAGCGATGAGCAGCGCGTTGCGGAAGGCGGGGGTCGAGTCGCGGAGCCGGTTGCTTCGATGCGACAACGACGGCTTGCGCGTGGTCCGGAGCTAGGTCGCGAAGGATTTGCCTTTTTGGCGGTTTCACCCGTTGGGCGGAGCGTTCAAACAGGTGGTTTTCCGGCTTCGGACACCGGGCTTTTACCGGCCTCCCTCGTGGAAAATGGCGCAGTCGCTTTGAAAACCGCTGGAATGCTGATAATTTCAAGAAAAGCAGTTGAAAATCGAATGCACAGCGGAATGAACGGTGAAACGAGTCAAGATTTTGATTTCCTTAAGTTGCGAAAGGATTTCGGGCTGACGCAGTCGGACCTTGGAAATTTGCTGAAGGTTTCGAAGAATTATATCTGCCAGATCGAGACGGGACGAAAGGTTCCCAGCGAGACGCTGGTTGCGCTGGCCCGCCGTATTAAGCGTGAACTGGCGGAAATGTCGTCGAGCCGCGACTTGCCGGCGACGGCCGGACAGGCGTCAAAGAACGCCGCGATGAAGTATTTGGAGCAAGTGTGGGAAGCGACGAAGGAGGATCGTGACGTGCAAGGTTACGTCATCACGAAGCTCAAGCTGATTTTCCCGCTCGATCGGCCGCCGTTTTCTCAGGGAGCGAGTTCAAACGATCGAGATTGACGTTGACCTGTTCGCGCCGCGGCGATCGGTTCTTCCCGCATGTTGCACATCATTCTGTTCCAGCCGGAAATTCCGCAGAACACGGGCAATGTGGGCCGGCTCTGCGCGATTACGCGGTCGCGATTGCATTTGATTCATCCGCTCGGATTTCGAATCACGGATCGTCATTTGCGGCGCAGCGGAATGGACTATTGGCATTCGCTCGATGTGCATCACCACGAAAGCTGGGCGGATTTCCGAAACAGCGATGCGGGACCGGAGAAGATCTGGCTGTTTACGACGAAGGCGGCGCGGACCTTTTGGGAAGCGCCGTACTCTCGCGGCGACGGCCTGCTGTTCGGAAATGAAGGGTCCGGCTTGCCGGATTGGCTGCACGAGGAAATCGGCGCGGAACGGCGCGTCACGATTCCCCGTTACAACTCGGAACTCCGGTCACTGAACCTCTCGACGAGCGTCGGGATTGCCGCGTATGAAGCGCTCCGCCAGATGCAGGTCACCGTTTGCGCGTCCGGCGACGAAGCGGGCACGGGCATTGTTTGACGATTACAGTTTCGCCTGGATGCGATTCAGCAAGTCGCTCTTGTTCGTCATCCCGACAAACTGATCGACGGACTCGCCGTTCTTAAAAAGGAGGAGCGTCGGAATCGCCCGGATATTGTAGCGACTGGCTAATTCCTGTTCGTTGTCGACGTTGACCTTGCCGACCACAAGCTTTCCTTTCAGCTCGCTGGCGATCTCCTCGAGAATCGGTGCAATTGCCTTACATGGGCCGCACCAAGGTGCCCAAAAATCCACCAGCGTCAGGCCTTCACCCTCAATGGTGGAAGCAAAATTACTCGCGTTCAGTTCCTTGGTGTTTTCTGCCATTTCGTGACTGTACTCCTGTTCTTTTTAAAGCTTCAGGTAAAGCAGCACGGCACAAGCGACGGCCGCCGCGGCGGCCACGAAGTCGACAAAGAGCCCGCCTGCGGACACGGATTTTTTCTCGGTCGCGACGGCAGTCGGCTGCGGCGGAGTCGCGGGAGCGGCACCTGGCTGTTCAGCGGCCTTGGGCGCGGGGGCGGGAATGTTGCGCGGCGGCCCGGCCGGGCGCGGGGGACCCGGGGGGCGGCCTGGACCGGCTGCTCCCGGCTTGGGAAAGGCTGGAGGAGGACGGACGGCGCCTGGAGGCGTCGCGCGCGGCGGTCCTGCTGGACGCGGCTGGGGAGCGGCGGCGGCCGCGGGGGCCGGCGGTTTGGGCGCACCCGCTTCAGGCGCGGGAGGGATTGGCGCCGCCGCTGGCGGTTTCGCCGCCGCGGGTTTCGGCTCTTCGGCCGCGGCTTCCGGGGCCGACGATTGAAGTTCTTCTCCTTGGCCGGCCGGCGTGCCTTCTTTGGATAAACTGAGCTTCAAACCCGTTGGCTTCGGTTTTGAAGGAAGATTCGAGGAAGACGCGGAGGGCTCCCGATTTTCCGGACCGGCGGATTCGGGCGATTGCGGAGTGCCTTGTGGCGTATTCTTTTCGTCTTCTCTATCCATGTTAGTTCGTGGCTCGCTAGTTGTGAATGTGCAGCAATGTTCTGAAAATGCAAAAATCTGACAAGAAGATAATCCTTTCCGTCGGTGCGGCAAGGAAGCATGACCAGGAATGGTCAGGGCGCCGGAGTGTTTTTCTTTAGCAGGTCGGCCAGCTCCTCGCGTTCAGCGCTTCCAAAGTTTTTGCCCCGGCTGCGGAGGTCTTCAGCGGTTTTCATCGCTGTCTCCGTCATTCGCTCATGCGTTTCTTCCGAGCCGCCCGCGATCAGAAAATCCTCGGCCTGCGTGATCCGCTTGTGGCCGTCGTGATGGTCGAGTCCAATTCCCACCAAAAATCCGCGTTTCTGCTGTGGTTCGTTCACGGCCAACGACTCTCCGCTATTCGTCTGCCATTTCAAGCCCGTTTTCAGGCGCGGCGGCAAAGTGGATTTCCGCGAACGATTCATCCTGCCAAACCCGCAGCTTCTTGAGACGCACAAGTTCGAGAACCCCGAGGAACGTCGCGACAATCACCCGAATGCTCGTGCGCTCTCCGTCGGTAAAGAGCTTGGAAAACGCATACGTTTCGTTCTTTTTTACGAGATCAATGATGAATTCCATGCGATCGGAAACCGTGACCGATTCGTCGTGGATCTCGCCCAAGACCAATTTCTCGGAAAGGCGCCGCAGGACCTGATTGAATGCGTGCCAGAGATCGAGCTTGTCTGCCTTTTTGAGCGGCTGCTCCATCGGGACGAGGGGGCCGCGCGTCTTGACGATCCGCGCGAAGAGGTCGCTCTGAATCTGTGCGAGACGTTCGACGTCGTGTGCGGCTTGCTTGAACTTCTGGTATTCGAGCAGCTGGTGGACGAGTTCCCATCGCGGGTCGAATTCGTCATCGTCGGATTCCGATTCGGCGGCCGGCACATGTTTGGGCAGGAGCGTGCGGCTCTTGATTTCCATCAGCGTCGCCGCCATCACGAAGAACTCGCCGGCGATTTCCAGCTGAAGTTTCTCCATCTCGTACAGGGTTTCGAGGTACTGACGGGTCAGTTGCTCCAGCGGGATGTCGTAGATGTCGATCTCGTGCTTGCGGATGAGGAAGAGCAGAAGATCAAGCGGACCTTCGAAAGCGGGAAGTTTAACGGGAAAGGCGTTCTGCGTGATCACGTGGCGGGAAATTTCGAAAAATCAGCCAATCGGGCTTCTCGTGCTAAAAGGATCAGATTTTCCATCGCGGCGTCAAAACCCGAGATACGAAAAAGAGATGGAAAACCCGGCCGGGCTCTCGCGTTCGGCGCCGCGGCGCAGGTAAGCCTGGTAACGGACCTCCCAGCTGTCCCACAGATTTTGCGAAAGCGTATACGTTTGGCGCGAGAAGCGGTGGCCGATCGCGTCGTAGCGAATTTCCGCGGCGAAACTGTAGGTTTCCGTCAGCCGGGTGACGTAGGCGAGCGAAAACTCTTCAATCCGGTCTTCCAGGTATTCGCTGCCGAGACGAAGCGACCAGAATCGCGCGTCGGTGATCGTCAGGCCGGCGTTGAGCTCCTCGAGATTCGGATCTTGCGGCGAAACCCGCGCCAAAGTGTCGAACCGAAACCAGTAGATCGGGGTAAAGGCGAGTTCGGCGTGAACGTTTGAGACAAATTCTTCGCCGGGCCGCCGTGAAAATTGCAGGTCATTCGCGAGGTACAGGGAAAGAAGATCGGTTGAGCCGTAGGTCGGATGGCGCGTTTGCACGAGGTTTTCAATGCCGTAGCGCAGCGTATGAATTTCATCGAGTTCGTCGATATGTCGGACTTGCCCGAGATCGATCGGCTCGAGCTGCGTTGCGAACGACCGGCGGTCAATCTGGGGGATGAAACGCCGGCCGCTGTCGGCTTCCGGAGTGTACCGGTACTGGATCTTCGGCTTCACCACGTGGCGGATGTCGCGGATGTTCCACAGGTCGTTTTCATAGCGGTAAACCCCGAACGCGCGGCCTTCGATGTCGGCGCCGACTTCCCCCAGCACCCGCGTGTAATCATCACGGCCGTCGAGAGCTCGCTCGTAGTGCGTCACCCGCGCGGCCGCTTTCGGTGTAAAGGTCAGCCAGTCGGTCAGGGTGAACGGCCGATTTACCCCGTAATAGAAGTCGAACCGGTCGCTGCGGGTGTCCCTTGCCAGCGGATCGTGCTCTCGAAGCGCCGTCGCGCTCACTTGGGACTGCTGGTAAATGCCGCCCCCGAGTTGGCTCGGAGGCAGGTCGAAGCGAACTTCCGGCAGTCGTTCCGGGACGATCTCAAAATCGTTCGGCGTGATGCGGGTGAAGGCGGAGATAATGTATCCGTCACCTAAATACACACCTTCGAGAAAGCTGTCGGGGAACTGGTTGTCGTTGAAATCATCCGGCTGGAAGTCGCGGGTGATTTCCGAGTCGCTCCAGACGTCGGTCAGGCCGGTGATTTCGATCCGTTCTCCGGCGGACTGCTTGTGGCGCCATTCCAGGTAGTAGCGGTCGTCCCCGATTGCCCGGTCGAGACGGTCGTCGCCGCGGTCGCCATGATCGTTGATGTAACCGCCGCGGAGGCCGCCGACGATCGTATGTTCGCCGTTCGATACCTTGTAATCAAACCCGGGGCCGTAGAGCAGCCCTCGGCGGCTGTAGTAGCCGATTTCGGGTCCGGCGGCAAACGACGGGAGAAAGGCGGTGCGGGTGCCGATAAATAAAAAACTGCCGAGATTCCGCGTGTAACCCGCGTCGGCGGTCGCCCGCGTCGACACGGTTCCGTCCAAGCTCCGCGTGATGCCAGGCAGATAAAAGAAGGGAACGGGGCCGACCCGGAGAGTCACTCCGTCGATCTCGACGCGGTCATTCGGGTAATAGGTGACTGACCGCGCGCGCAAGTTGAGGGCCGCCGGGCGCGGTTCGCCGAAAAAGGCGATGGCGTCTCGCAGCTCAAACCGTTCGGGACTGCCTTCGATCGTCTCGGCCGAAATAAAATAGGGCGGCTTTCCGAACCGAACGTTTTCACCGACAGCGAACCGTTCTTCGGTTTGGTAGCGGGCGCGTTCCGCGACCAGGCGCGCTTCCGGATGTGTCAAGCGAACATCGCCTTGGGCAGTCGCGAGGCGCTGGCGCTGGCTGTAGATCAGCTCATTCGCCGTCAGCAAGGAATCCTCGAACTCAAGGCGCGCCTGATCCTCCGCCGCCGGCAGAGCCGTCGCGGGCGCGAAGGTAAGGAGGCTGATGCCGACGAGCCCCGCGGGCCTGAGCTTTCCGAAAAACACGGAAAACGGGTTACGGTTTCTCGCGAGCGTTCACAAGCCATTTCCTCCTTCACTTGTTGAGGAATTCGTCGAGATTGAAGAACTGATTGGCGACGAGGGTCCAGGAGGCGAGTTCAACCGCGTCGAGCGCCGGATCGCGCGGCAACTCCCCGACCTCGAGCAGCGCGAGGGCCGTTTCCGGTGACTCGGTGAAGCGGGAACGGAAAAATTCGAGCCCTTCCAGCAGCGGTTTTTCCTCCTCGGGTTTCAGTTCGCGCGCCAAGGTCAGCAGCGCGAGGCGGTCGAGACGTTCCTCAGGTTCGTCCGCGGCCTCAACAACCTGTTTCGCGAGCGCGCGGGAGGCTTCGACGAATTGCGGATCGTTCATCGTCACCAATGCCTGCAGCGGCGTATTGGTTCGCGCGCGCGCGGCGCAGACCACCTCCCTCGATGTCGCGTCAAAGGTCTCCAGGCTGGCAGGGGGCGCGAAGCGTTTCCAGAAGGTGTAAAGACTTCGCCGATACAAGGCCTCGCCGGAATCGCGCTCGTATTTTTTCGTATTCGATTCCGGCATCGAAACCGCCTGCCAGATTCCCGGCGGCTGATACGGTTTCACCGGCGGGCCGCCGCGTTTGTCGACGAGGAGGCCGGAGGCCTGGAGGGCGGCGTCGCGAATCATCTCGCCCGCCATGCGGAAGCGGGGCGCGCGCGAATAGAAGCGGTTGGCCGGATCGCCTTCCAGCGCATCGGGGGTGATGCGGGACGATTGGCGGTAGGTCGCCGAGAGGACCAGGGTTTTATACAGGCCCTTGATGTCCCAGCCGCTTTCGCGGAACTCGACGGCGAGCCAGTCGAGGAGATCCGGGTGGGTAGGCCGGTCGCCAACGATCCCGAAGTCGCCCGGCGTCGTGACAATCCCCCGGCCGAAAACCTCTTGCCAGATTCGGTTAACGGTGACCCGGGCGAGCAGCGGGTTCTCCGGAGAAACAAGCCAGTTGGCGAGCGCGAGCCGGTCCGCTTTCGCGTCCTCGGGAAACGGCGGCAAAAATCCCGGCGGTCCCGGCTCGACGCGCTCGCCTAGCGAGCTGTAAACGCCGCGGTTGAGGATGTGGGCGAAGGCCGGTTTCGGCGCCTCGCGCGCGATCAGTGTGGCGGGACCGTCCTTCGTGAGTTCGACATACGAAGCTTCAAGCGCCGCGAGCCGTTCCTGGAGCGTATGGAATTCCGTATCGCGTGAAAACACGAACCGGTGCATCACAAACCGCTGGTCGGCGGTCCAGTCGGCGGGGTTGGATGATTGTGCAACGATCTCCGCGGCGTAATCCTCGAACGGGACTCGCGCGGCTTCGTCCGCGCTCAGCGCCCGCCGATAAAACCGGATATCCTGGAAACGGGTCTCCCGCTTCGGCTGGAGATCGTCGCGGCGTCCGAGGTGCATTTGGGCGTCGGTGCGAATCGTCAGCCCGGGGGTGAGTGTGTCGTTGAGAATCTCGGTTTCGACCGGCTCCCCGTCGACATAAATCGCGACATTCTCGGCTTTGCGCGAACCGTCATAAGTGACGAAGACGTGGTACCAGCGATCATCGAGAAATTGGTCCTTGGTTCGCACCTTGATCGCGTGGTCCGGCCATTGATGAATGATATGGACGGCGAACCGCTCCTTTTCGACCCAGATATCCCAGCCTCGGTGAGCGTTGCGCTCCGGGCCCCCCATGCGGGCGAGGAGGGCGCCGTCGGGCATGCGCGCATTGCCGGGCTTAATCCGCAACATGATCCAGCCGCCGGCGGAGAAGGCTTCATCGGCTTCGACATCGCCATGGCCGCCGAGCGGAAGGCGGGTGTTGATTTCCATGCGCATGCCCGGCCAGAGGAGAGATTGCTCGCGCCAGATCAGCGGCGTTGTGTTGGCGGTGAAGGTTTCCTCGGATTTTCCGGGCGCTGAATTGCGTACGGTATCGCCTTCGCCTTCGTCGAGGCGCAGACGCAGCTCAAGGTTCTCGGTCGAAACCGCTTCGGGGCCGTCTCCTGCTTTCAGCCTGGCGGCGGCGTGTTGATCGGCCTCCGCCTGCCGGGTTCGAAGCTGGTAGCGCGTTTCGGCGATTTTTGCGAGCAGCGCCTCGGCTTCTTCCTGTTTTTCGTCCGGCGGCAGGCGAAGGATCGGCGGCGGTTCGGCGATATTTTCGTCCCAGCCTTTTTCGGTGAGGTTGTTAAAAAACGCCGTGATCTGGTAAAAATCTTTCGCGGTTACGGGATCGAACTTGTGGTCGTGACAGGAGGCGCACCCGACGGTCAGGCCGAGAAACGTCGTGCCAAAGGCCTCCGCGCGGTCGCGGCTGTTGTTGATCCGGATCTCTTCGGTGATCGTTCCGCCTTCGTTGGTCGAGACATTGCTGCGGATGTAGCCGGTGGCGACCAGCGCGTCGAGATCGGCGTTGGGCAGCAGGTCGCCGGCGAGCTGTTCGCGGACGAATACGTCGAACGGTTTATTTTGATTGAACGCGCGGACGATATAATCGCGGTACGGCCAGATCGACCGGAGATTGTCGAAGTGAAGGCCGTGCGTGTCGGCGTACCGCACGTAGTCGAGCCAGTAGCGAGCGCGGTGTTCGCCAAATGCCGGGGAGGCGAGATATTTGTCGACCAAGGCTTCGTAGGCCGCGTCGCTCGGATCGGCGGCGAACGCGTCGGCATCCGCGGGATCGGGGAGCAAGCCGGTCAGATCGAGCGAGAGCCGGCGAATCAGGCGCCGCGGACTTTCGGGGCCGTTGCCGTCGAGCCCGTGTTCTCGGAGCGTCCGCAGGACAAACCGGTCAATCGCGTGCCGGGACCAGTCGTCCGAGTCCAGTTCAGGAACTTCCGGCCGTTCCGGCGGCACGAATGCCCAGTGTTCCTCGTAAACGGCACCTTCGCGAACCCATTGGACCAGCAGCGCGCGCTCTTCGGCGGACGGTTGCGGGTGGGCGTCTGGCGGCGGCATCACCCAGTCGGGATCGGCCGACGTCAGGCGCTCGATCAGCGGACTCGTTCCGGGATTGTCCGCGGAGAAAACCGGTCGGCCCGAATCGGCCGGCTGGAGAAGATATTCGTAGCCGTCGAGCCGGAGACCGGATTTGCGCGTATTGGCGTCCGGGCCGTGACAAGGGTAGCAGTTGGCGGAAAGGATCGGCTGGACGTGACGGTTGAACGAAATCGTTTCGGGCAGAGTCGCGGCTGCAGTCACACGCGACAGGGCGTTTTCTTCGTTTCCGGAAGCGCCGACTGGCCGGACATCCGTACCCGATTTTTGGATGAAATAAAACGTGACTCCCGCGATCCCGGCGACGATCAAGGCAAAGAGAATAATCCAGGGGCGTTTCATAAAAGCGGTTGCAGGGTTTCAGCTTGAACTCGGGTGAAACGAAGCGGTCACAAACCAGAAGCGAACGGCATGATTACCGCATACCCAAAGGATGCTTGCAAGTTCTTCGGGAGCAAAGAGGAAATGTGAAGATCGGGAAAAACAGGAGGGTGCCCCGTTGTCCGCGCCAGATTTCCAGAGGTTCGTGTCGCTTTGCGCTCGTTCGCGGTTACCCTTCCCCTTTTTGATCCTCTCATGAGTGCAATGGAAGAACTGAAGGAAACGATGGCGCGCCTCCGGGCGCCGGACGGCTGTCCCTGGGATCGCGAGCAGACGCACCAGTCGATTGCCCGCTGTCTGGTGGAGGAATGCGCCGAATTGCTCGATACGATCGACCGCAACGACATGGCACACATGCGCGAAGAGCTGGGCGACGTGCTCTTGCAGGTGGTATTTCACGCGCAAATGGCTGAGGAGGCGGGACATTTTTCGTTCGACGACGTCGCCGCGGAGATCAATCAAAAGCTCGTGCGGCGTCATCCCCATGTGTTCGGCACCGTGCGACTCGACGACTCCGACGCGGTTCTGAAGCAGTGGGACGAAATCAAAGCCGGGGAGAAGAAGGCCGCTGCTGACGATGAGGGACTTTTCAAGAGGCTTCCTCCGAGTCTCCCGGCACTATTGTATGCGTGGGACGTTGTTAAACAGTTGCAAAAGAAAGGGATGGTTGACGCGATTCCCGCGCGGAAGGAGGTCGAGCGCGTGGCGGAGGAACTGGACGAAGAGACGGCCGGGGAGAAGCTTTTTGCGTTGGCCGCCGCTTGCCGGATCAAGGGAATCGACCCGGAATCAGCTTTACGACGCCGCGTCGGCCAATTTATAGTGGAAACGGAAAACCGGGCGAAGGGTGGCCCGGCGTGAGTTTTGTGAGACTCCGATGAAGAAGCGACACCGCAGGGCCGCGCCGGCTCTTCAATTGCTGGATAAAGGTGTGCTTCGCCTGGACTCCGAAAAGGGAGGGCTGGCGATCTCGTACCGTCTGACGCGTTCCCGCAGAGCGCGCTATCTCCGCCTCACCATCAATCGCGCCAATGAGGTTGTGCTGACCATTCCGGCGGGGTGCAGTCTTGAGCGCGGGATGCAGTTTATGCGGACCAAGGAAGCTTGGCTGCGCCGTCACCTGACAGAAATCACTCCGCCTGAAACGCTCTACGGCTTTCTGCGGAAACGAGGGTTTCTCGCGGTCAGCGGCGGCGAAACGGCGATTGTTTGGGACGAGGCGCGCGAGCCGTGCCTTCGTTTCCAGCGCGCGACGAATCGCGTCGCGATCGCGTGGGATCCGGAGCGGCACACCGAATCGCAGCTCAAACGCCTCCTGCGCCAGTTTGCCGCGGAAACACTTGCCGTCCGGACCCGCGAACTTGCGAGCCGGCATCGCTTGCCGCTCAATGGCGTCAGTGTGCGCGACCAGGTCAGCCGCTGGGGTTCCTGTTCGGCGAAGCGAAACATTTCGCTCAATTGGCGCCTTCTGCTCCTTCCGCCGCAAATCAAGGATTATGTGATCTGGCACGAGCTGGCGCATTTGGTCGAGATGAACCACTCCAGCCGGTTTTGGAAGGTTTTGGGGGAATTTGATCCGCAAGCGGAGCATCATGACAATGTTCTGTCGCAAATCACCAACCGCATCATCGCGATCGGGCGGACAGCGGAGTCATGAAGGAGCGTGAACCGCCGTTTGCTTCGGCTGACTCCGGTCAGGATGCGCCGCCGGCGCCGGAGCGCGATTGGATCGCGGCCTTTGCGGAGTATCTGGAAAAAGAGCGCCGCTATTCAGCTTATACCGTTCGGAATTACCGGGCGGCCGTCACCGGCTTTTTTCAGTGGCTGCGAAAAGACGGCTGGGATGGCGACTTGGAGGCAATCAGCTCGCTGCGCGTCCGCGGGTTTCTGATCGAAAGCCAGCGGCGGCTCGCGCGCCGGACGCTGCACAATCACGTGTCGGGTGTTCGGGCGTTTTTCCGTTTTGCACTCAGACGGCAATGGATCGCAAAGAATCCGCTGACCGGTCTCGTGCTGCCCAAGCTCGACAGGCCGCTTCCGAGGTTTCTGACCGAGGATCAGATGCGGCGCCTCCTCGCCGGGCCGTTTCTCTTGCTGGAGAACGAGACGATCGACGTGTTTTCGGCATGGCGGGACCGCCTGATGCTCGAGTTGCTTTACGGAGGCGGGTTTCGCGTCAGCGAACTCGTCGCGCTGAATCACGGCGATATCGACCGGCAAACCGGCGTGGCGCGCGTGCGAGGGAAGGGGAGGAAGGAGCGGCTGTGCCCGGTCGGCAGAACGGCCCTGCATTGTCTGGAAACCTTTCGCCGCGACTACGCCAAACACACCGGATTGACCGATCCCGTACTGGTCGACGCCAAGCACAAGCGCCTCTATCCGCGATGGATTCAGCTTGCCTTGAAGCGCTATCTGGCGCTCGCTGACTTGCCGGCTGATCTTTCTCCGCACAAAATCCGGCACTCATACGCGACGCACCTGCTCAATCACGGCGCACAGCTCCGGCTCGTTCAAGATCTGCTCGGCCACGCCCGCCTCTCGACCACCCAAATTTACACGCACGTCTCGATTGATCGCCTCAAAGAAGTTTACCGTCAAGCGCACCCCCGCGCCTGAATGCAAATAGGCCATGAACCGAAAACTCCTTCCACTGATCGCGCTCGTCGCTGCCGGACTTGGTGCCGGAGCGGTTTATTTCTTCCTGATGAAGAATGATGACGAGAAGAGGATCCGGAAGAACTTCGCGGAAATGGTCGAACTCGCGAGGAAAGAATCGGGCGAAAACACCTTCGTCACAATCGGGAACTCGCGCGCCATCATGCAATACATCGCGGAACATCCGCGGATCGACCTCGGCTCCCCTCTGCCATTGATCACCGACCGCGATGAGTTGGAAGGCATCATCCTGCAAGTGAGACAGCAGGCCAGCTCAATCGACATCCGGATCGTCAAAGATGATCTGGTTGTTTCGGAAAACGGCCGGACAGCCCGGATGGATGTCGAGGCCGAAGGTCGCGGCTCTTATTTCGGCGAGAACTCCCGCGAACGCCGCCAAGTCTCGATCGAATGGATCAAACAGGACGGCGATTGGCTGGTTCAAACCATCCGCACGCGGAATCGCCTCTGAGCCCGCCGGACCTCAGCAATCGCGCAGCCGCGCCCTCGTGAGAATCCGGCAGCCGCGCTCGCGAGAGCGTGGAGTGTTGCAAACCCTCCCGCACCGGCCCGCGAAAGAGCCAAAAGCCTTTGCTGTCCCCCATTGCAGCCGCCAACTCCCCCGTGGACACGATTGTCGCGTTCATTCATCAGCGATCCAGCGATCTCTTGAAGCCCGCACGTTATCCGCATCGACGAACAGCAGCAGAAGCGCTCCCGCGATAAAATAGGCGGCGAGCGCAAGGACTGCCGGGCGCGCGGTGCCGAAGACCGTCGTTAAAAAAGCAAAGAGCAGGGGACCCGAAACTGCCGAGAGTTTGTTGAAAACGGAGTAGAATCCGAAAAAATTGGCGGACGCCTCACGCGGGATCATGCTGGCGAACAGCGCCCGGCTCAACGCCTGGCTTCCCCCGAGCACCAGACCGACCGCCGCGCCGAGCGCAAAGAATCCAGTCGGCTTTTCCGCCGGAAGAAAATAGGCCGCCGCCACCACTCCAATCCAGATCGCCAGCGCGAGCAGGATCGCTGCTTTTGTCCCGACCCGATCAGCCAGATGCGAAAACAGATGCGCGCCGGCGAAGGCAATGAATTGCACGATGAGAAACGTCAGCATAACCGCCTGCGGGCTGAGCCGCAGTTCGCTTCCGCCATACGCGCCCGATATCCCGATCACGGTTTGAATGCCGTCGTTGTACAAAAAGAAGGCCAGCAGAAACAGCAGCATGCCGGGAACGCGCGGAAGCCGTTTCACGATCCCCCAGGTGCGGGTCACCCCGACCCGGATCGCGACCGCTGGACGACGGGAGATTTTTTCCGGGCTTTCCCTGGCCGTCAACGGCGGCTCGCGCAAATACCGGAAGGTGTACGTGGCAAATCCGAGCCACCAGAGACCGGCCGTCAGCAGCGCGATACGGACTGCCAGTTCGCTGCTGATCCCGAGCTTCGCGTGCAGCGTGATCAGTGCGAGAGCGATCGCGAATTGAATGCCGCCGCCGACGTAACCGTAAGCAAACCCTCGGCCGGATGTGCGGTCGATATGCTCATCCGGGACGATTTGCGGAAGGAACGAGTCGTAAAAAACATTGCCGCCCGTGTAACAGATTTGCGCCAAAACGAAAAACGACAGCGACAGCCAAACCGTTCCTTCACGCGCAAAGAAAAGCAGGGAGGCGAAAAGACTGCCGCCGCACGCGAGAACGACGAGAAACCGCTTGCGAAGCGCCGTGTAATCCGCGATCGCCCCGAGCACCGGCGCGAGCAAAACCACGAAGAGCGCCGCGATCCCCAGCCCAAAACTCCACAGCGCCGTCGCGGGGACATGCTGTCCGAAGATCGTCACGCCGTCGGGCGCGATTCCCTGCACGAAAAATACCGGAAACAAGGCTGACGCGGTCGTTACCTGGTAGCCGCTGGTTGCCCAGTCATACATGCACCATGCCCGGACCGTGCGGGCGTTTTCGGCGATTGGGGTTGTCTGCTTCAGCTTCAAGCCGCTCCGCAAGACGTTTCGGTTTCCATCGCTGGGGGTTCGCTCTCGCTCAATGCTACAGCCGCCGAGGTATCGCGCTCGCCGGCGGCGGCGGCGCGCCGGCGGATCCCGCGGTTGTGAGACAACAATCTCCGATCCATAAAAAGAAATGGCGGGTCGCCTACCCCTAAGCGACCCGCCTGCTGCTTTCTTAGTTACCCCAATACCCCCGCTAAGCGGGGACAGTTGAGATCAGAAAGGATTTCGAATCATAATGCAAGCATTGTTTTTAAATAAAATGCCGCGGCGGCCGGGAATTTTCCCCCGGCGAAATCCGCGGAGACGGGTTTGACCATTCCGAGAAATTCAATCTTTCTTGAGTTTATTGCTCGATTTACTCCAATTAAGCATTGACGGCATGGACCGAGCCAGCAACCTGTGAGGTATGACGAACGATAGCGCGGCAATAGTGTCGGTCAACGAGAAGCTGGAAGCGGCTTCGGCCGCGGATCGCGTGCGCTGGGCGGTCGAGGAGTTTGGACAAAAGGTGGTTCTCTCATCGAGCTTTGGCGTTCAGGCGGCCGTGATGCTCCATCTCGTAAACTCAATTGTCCCGGGCATTCCAGTGATCTTTATCGATACGGGCTATCTCTTCCCGGAAACCTACCGGTTCGCGGAAGAGCTTCGTCAACGCCTCAATCTGAATATCAAGAAATATCGTGCCGAAATGAGCGCCGCCGAGCAAGAAGCGCTTCATGGCAAACTTTGGGAGCAGGGGATTGAGGGGCTCGAAAAATACAACTTCCTCAACAAGGTCGAGCCGATGAACCGCGCGATCGAGGAGACCGGTGCTCACGGCTGGCTGGCGGGCCTCCGCCGCGACCAGGCCAGCTCCCGGGAAAACCTCCGCGTCGTCGAATGGCAGAATCGCGTGTGCAAGATTCACCCGATCATCGACTGGACCGACCGGGACGTTTTCCAATACCTCCAAAAATACGATTTGCCCTACCATCCTCTTTGGGACCAAGGCTACGTTTCCGTCGGCGATTGGCACAGCACAAACAAGCTCGAAGCGGGAATGACCGCCGAGCAAACCCGCTTCAACGGCCTCAAACGCGAATGCGGCCTGCACGAAATGTCCGGCCGTATCGACTTCCAGATCTAAACCGGCCCGGATTTCCCTTTCCGGCTATCCGCGCGCATCCGTCATCCGCCGTTAAACCTCTTCTTCCCCAAGATCTTCGCTTTCTTCTGATCCTCCCCCGAATCCTGCGCCCTAATGCTTCACGCAACGCGATACTTCAGGAGCAGTGTCGACTGATTCAGCTTCTCGACCGACAGCAGCTCCAGGCGTGCATCGAGCCTTCCGGCGGCGAGTTTGGTTCCTTCGCCAAAAATCAGAGGCTCCACCGTCAGCCACACTTCATCCACCGCCCCGGCATCAAGAAAAAGCCCGTAAGCGACACTGCCGCCGAGAACACAGACCGCGCGGCGTCCGCGTCGGCGCAGCTTCGCTACAATCTCCTTCGGCGTCTCGGACGTGAATTCCAGTTCCCCTGGTTTTTCCTCTTTCGCGAAACGAGCCGGTTCGCGTGTCAGCACGATCTTCAACTGATCATCCCGCAGGCGCCGTTCAATCCATTCCCCTGACTCCCGATAATTTCCCGAACCTAAAATCAGGCAATCGAACCGCTGCACCGCCTCCCGAAACCAGCGCTTGTCTTCCGGCGAAGTGAATCCGCTCCCCGGCCGTCCATGTTTCGTAATGAAGCCGTCGAGCGAGATCGCCGCCAGCAGCACGATCGTGAATCCGCGCGGATGTTCTTGGTGCTTGGTGCTTCGTGCTTGGTTCATTTCAATGGTTCTCCGCGAGACCTAGCGACCAAAGACGAAAAATCACCTCGGTCGCAGCCGGTCGCGGAACTCCTTCCCCCGCTCGAGGAAATTCGCCACCGCGAAATAATCCTCGTTCGCCAGGGCCGCTTGAAACGCCTGAAGCTCATCCTGAAATCGCCGCACGGCCCGAAGAACTTCTTCCTGGTTTTGCTTCAAGATTTCCCGCCAAAGATCCGGACTTCCCGAAGCAATCCGCGTGGTGTCTTTCAGGCCGTTCCCGGCATAATTTTTCCACGCCGGCTTTCGAAGTTGCAGGTAACTGCAAAGCAGCGACGCGAGGACATGCGGCAGATGACTGATGTTGGCGACGATTTCGTCGTGCGCTTCCGGATCGACCGTCGCAACCTCCGCTCCGAGGGCTGCCCAAAAACGCACCACCTTTTCCGCGGCGTCGGGAGCGGTCCGGTCCGGCAGGGGCGTCACGAAGCAGGGCCGTCCTTCGAAAAGATCCGGGTCGGCGTGCTGCCAGCCGCTTTTCTCGGAACCCGCCATTGGATGGGAACCTACGAACGAAGCGGTTGTCGGCACTGCTTCATGACTGTACCGGCAGATCCGGCTCTTGACGCTTCCGACATCCGTCACAATCGCGCCGTCAGCCAGCGATCCGCTAATTTTTTCAACCAGCGGCACAATGCTTTCGACGGGCGCGCACACCACGACGAGCTCGGCTTCGGCACACGCTTCTTCCGGTGCGGAAAAAACGGTATCGCACCAGTCGCGCGTTTGCAGAGCAACCCGCGTTTCCGGCCGGCGCGCCCAGAGACGAATCTGTTCAGCAAGTCCGCGGCGGCGAGCAGCCTGGGCGACCGACGCTCCAAGCAGACCCGGCGCGAGAATGGCGATCTTTTTATACACGGACAATAAAAACGACAGAGATGATCAAGACGGGAAAGAAAACAATTGCTTATGTTCCGGCGCCTTTTTGAATGACGCTGAATGGCTTTCCCGCACCGGGAAACGTTGTCACTGCTTACTGGAACCTCAAGGCTCAAGTTTATCTCGCCGCAATCGGGGTTAGCGAAATTTTTCATCAATTATGGGATCTTCTTCTAGAATCGCTCGGAGGAAAAGACGGCTTCGCCGGTGGAGGCGAGCTTTGTTGAAGATCGCGGGGGTCGCGCTCATCGTTTATATCTTCTATCTCGGCGCTACCTGGGGGCCAGGGCCAGTTGACGCGGACTGGAAAAGCAGCGCCGACACCGCCGACCGGTCACTGGTCGAGGAGAGCGTGCGGCTTATGCAGCAATTCGAGACGAGGGTAGGGAGCGGCCAGCCGAGCGAGGCCGACCTCGACCTGTTGCGCCAGGCTTTAGATAAACAGCGGGCATTCAACCTCTCGCGTCCGCCTTCACTCGACGACCGCCGCCGTCAAGACGACTTGGAGAAGCGTTTGGCGCATTTTGAAGCCAAGGCGATTCACGACCGCAGCCTCGCGGCCGAACGCGACGCCCAGCGGCTGCTCGCGGAGGGACAACCCGTTGAGGCGATCGCCAAAATTCAAGAGGCTCTCGATCTTCAGAAGCGAGTGAATCAGGATTACGGCCGGACTTCCTCTCGCGACGCCGCGCGCGAGGGCCGCCTTTACCAGCAGCTCGCCTCGATTGAGGCCGAACCGCTGCACGCCCGCAGTATTGAGCTGGAAGGACAGGGTGACAAAGCCGCCGAGAACTCACAATGGGCCGATGCCCGCAATCTCTACAGCCAGGCTCGCGACTTTCAACAGCGCATCAACGAACTTGCCCGCCGGAGTTCTTACTTCAGCACCGCCCGTTACCAGAGTCTGAACGACAAGATCGCCGCGCTGGCGGTCGGGGAAAGAATGTCGGAAAGCCTCGACTTGCAGGCGCGCGCCGAACAGCACGAAAAGAATGGTGCATGGGAGCAAGCCGCCCAGCTCTACGAGGAGGCGATGGTACTGCAAAATCAGATCAACCGGAATCACGCCCAAAGCCGCTTTGTATCCACCGAGCGCGTGGCCGAACTCGACGCCGCGCGGCAGTCCGCCCTTGCCGCCCCGCAGGCACAAGAGCTCGATCAAATTCTGGGCCAGATGCGAAGCGCCCTCGCCAAGGGCGATTTCGCCGCCGCGCGCGATCGCCTCGCTCAGGCGAGCCCGATCGCCGCCCGCATCGCCGAACGCTTCCCGAAGAGCCGCTACGCCTCGTTTGACCTTCGCCTCGAACTCGATTACCTCGACCTCGTTCAGGAGAGTTTGCCAGAACTGCAGACACTTTTGCGCGACAGTCTCAGACCGATTCCCGGGAGCGACGAGTGGCAGATGTCGAGCACGCTGGTCTCGCAGAAAGTTTTTTCACGCGTCATGAATGCGAACCCGAGCCGCAACCGGGGCGAAGAACTGCCGGTCGACTCGGTCAGTCTGGAACAGGCAAGCCAGTTCTGCCAGCGCGCCTCATGGATTTTGGCCCGTCCTGTCCGGCTTCCGCGCCGCTCCGAATTTCAGGCCGCCCTCGGCGAATGGGATCCGAAAGCGAACGAGAGTTCCACATGGCACAAGGAGAACAGCGACGGCAAAAGCCATCCGGTCAACACGGGCGCGCCAAATACCCACGGCTTCTTCCACTTGATCGGCAATCTCCGCTCCTGGCTCGGTGAAACAACCGAAGACGGCTCCGCATGGGTCGCCGGCGTCAGCTTCGCCGAAGATCTGCCCGAGGGAAACCTCTTCCGCCTGATCGAACGGAATCGCCGCGAAGAAACCATCGGCTTCCGCTACGTGGTCGGCCCAAATTAACAGTGCGAATCATCCGGCAGCGCAAGCCCCCGAGCTTGCGACCCCCGCCCTTCGCGATTGTCCCAAACACCAAGGTACAGGTTCAGGACATAGGTAACAAAAAAGGTTCAGGACATGGGTAACACT
>CAZYAN010000015.1:0-70921 GCA_964645585.1 uncultured Opitutales bacterium | reverse complement strand
CTGACGACCTGGGAGCGCCTGCGTCACGCGTGCGAGGATCTCGGTCCGACGTTTGTGAAGTTCGGTCAGCTCTTGAGCACGCGGCCCGACATCATCCCGGAGCCGCTTGTCCTTGAGTTTCGCAAACTCCAGGACGCGGTTCGGCCGCATCCGCTCGAATCGATGCGTGCGGTCGCGCGCGAGGAACTCGGCTGCGAGATCGAGCAGGTCTTCGCCCAGTTTGACGAAAAGCCGGTCGCCGCTGCCTCGCTCGCGCATGTCCATTTTGCCCGGTTGAAATCGGGCGAAGAGGTCGCGGTAAAAATTCAGCGTCCGAACATCGAGAAGACGATTCAGTCGGATCTCGAAATATTGAAGTGGTTCGCCCGTCAGCTCCATCAGCGCGTCGACACGTTGAAGCCGTATGATTTGCCGGCGATTCTTCGGGTGCTGGAAACGGCGATCTTCCGGGAACTCGATTTCGCGAACGAAGGGCGAAACATGCGGTTCTTCAATGCCGAGAATGCCTTTCCGGATATTGTATTCGCGCCGAGGGTACACGAGGAGCTGACGACCGAACGGATGCTGGTGATGGAGAAAGTCACGGGCAAACGGCTCGATCAGGCGGATTTGCCGGTTGAAGAAAAAAAACGGCTGGCGCGCGGCGGCGCGCTTTCGCTGCTCCACCAGGTTCTGATTTCCGGGTTCTTTCATGCCGATCCGCACGCGGGAAATGTCGCGGTTACTCCAGACGGGCGGCTCTGCTTTTTCGACTGGGGAATGGTCGGTCAACTGACGCGGCGGATGCGTCACCACCTCGCGGATCTCTTTTTGGCGGCGGTCGAGCACGATGCGGAGCGGATCGTTCGGATCGCGGGACTCCTGTCGTATTCCGGCCGGCGGCTCGATTTGAAGAGAATGGAAAAAGAGGTCGATTTTACGCTGCGGGAACATCTCGATTTTTCGAGCGGGCCGGCGGAAGTGGGCCATCTGATCCTCCGTCTCTTTTATATATTCGGGAGCAATGGAATCGATGTGATCGAGGATTACTCGCTGATGGCGAAATCGGTGCTGTCGATTGAGGAACTGGCGGAAGAGCTCGATCCGGAGTTCGACATCCGGAAATGCGCAATCCCGATGATCCGGAGGGTTCAAGCCGAACGGCGCCGGCCGAAAACGCTCATCAAAGATACCTTGGCGACTCTTGGGTCGACCGTGCAGTTGCTGAAAGACCTTCCGGGCGAGATTGCGAGGGTCGTGCGACGGATTGAGAACGACGACCTGACGCTGAACTTTCAGCACAAAGGTCTGGAAGAGGTGAGCAAATCGCTCAACTCCGCAAGCAGCCGCGTGACGCTCGGCGTGATTATCGGGTCGCTGCTGATCGGGTCGTCACTGATCATTACAACCGGAATCGAACCGTTTTTGTTTGGGTTTCCGGCAATCGGAATAGTCGGCTACCTGATCTCTGCTGTATTGAGTATTTGGATTGTGATCGATATCATCCGGCATGGCCGGCACCAGTGATCGCAGGCGAGGCTTTTAATTTGCGATGGAAAAGGGAGAGGTTGCCGTTGACAAGGAGGGAGGAGCGTTGCGATTGCGACTGACCGGTGTTTGGTCAATTTTTGCGACGGCGCCTGAATTCGGCGCGGTGATGAAGTCCGCAAAGGCGAGGGGTGACACGCAGGAGCTTGTGGTCGATTGTTCGGATGTCAGCGGGTGGGACAGCCGGTTACTAGTGTTTCTTGTTTCGGCACGGGAGTTCTGCCGGGATCATGCTTGGCGGTTTCGTCCGGTCTCTATGCCTCCGGGACTCGGTCCGCTGCTTGAACAGGCGCCGCGCCGGGGCCGAAAAGCGAAAGATTCGGGCGCCGGCCGGCGCTGGTTTGAGCGGAGCGACGCTTCGATCGAGCGTTTCGCTGGACAGTTGGCAGAGGCGATTACCTTTGCCGGTGAAGTCACGCTCGGCACGGTTCGGGTACTCGCGAGACCGCGAAAGTTTCGGTGGGGCGAGGCGCTGGAGGCCATGCAGCAAACCGGTGCGCACGCGCTGCCGATTGTTGGACTGATCAGTTTTCTTGTCGGTGTAATCATGGCGTATCAGGCGTCGATTCAGCTTCGTCAGTTTGGCGCTGACATATTTGTGGCGAACCTGGTCGGGCTTGCAGTCGTGCGAGAGATGGGGCCGATGATGGCGGCGGTGGTTTTGTGCGGCCGGACTGGTGCCGCGTTCGCCGCGCAGATCGGGACGATGAAAGTAGGCGAGGAGATCGACGCTTTGCGGACAATGGGCGCCTCGCCGATTGATTTTCTGGTCATGCCGCGGATGGCGGCCTTATTTCTAATGATGCCGCTGCTTGGAATTTACGCGAATTTTCTCGGGATTTTCGGCGGCATGTTTGTTGCGGCGACGGCCATGGATATTTTGCCAGGCACCTACATCAATCAAACACTCGGAGCGGTCGGGCTCACGGATGTTGCGTCCGGGCTGATCAAAGCCATCGTATTTGGGGCGATCATCGCGTTTTCGGGATGTCTGCGCGGGCTTCAGTGTCAGCGAAGCGCGTCGGGTGTCGGGGCCGCGGCGACTTCCGCCGTGGTGCTCGGAATATTATTGGTGATTATTGCGGACGCACTGTTCGCGGTGCTCTTCGACCGGCTGGGGATTTAATGAAAGAAGTGCGATGACAGCGGAAGCTCCGGCCATTGAAGTTCGCGGTCTCGAGTGCCGTTACCAGAAGGAGGTCATCCTTCGCGATATATCGTTCACGGTAGAAAGCGGAGAGGTATTTGTTGTGATGGGACCGAGCGGCTGCGGGAAGAGCACGCTGCTGAAGAATATGATCGGGCTGCATGAACCGTTTCGGGGCGAGGTTCTGTATTGCGGCCGGAGTTTTACGGCGGCCGACGCCGCGGCGAGACGGAAACTATGGCGCGAGATGGGAATCCTTTATCAGAGCGCGGCGCTTTGGAGTTCGATGACTGTCGGCGAGAATGTCGCGCTTCCATTGCTCGAATACACTCGGTTGAACAAAAGGGAAATCGCGGAGTTGGTCGCACTGAAACTTTCGCTGGTCGGCCTCGAAGAATTTTCGGAACGGTTTCCCGCGGAGCTGAGCGGCGGAATGAAAAAGCGTGCGGGCTTGGCGCGGGCTCTCGCGCTCGACCCGCGGTTTTTGTTCTTCGATGAACCATCAGCCGGACTGGATCCATTGACCTCGCGTCATCTCGATGAGTTAATCTTGAAGATCCGCGACAGTCTCGGAACAACGGTCTTCGTGGTTTCCCATGAGCTCGACAGCATCTTTACCATAGCCGACCGGGTTTTGATGCTCGACCCAGAGGCGAAGGGCGCGATCGCCCTCGGGCCGCCGGAGGAGTTGAAGGAGCGCGGGGATCCGCGCGCGCGGCGGTTTCTCACACGAGGAGAGGACGATGCCGCCGGGGCATCGACGAAGCAGTACGGAAACTCATGAAACGATACAGTCCCACCTTGATTGGAATCTTTGTCCTCGGTGCGCTCGTGCTTGCCGTCGCCGGTATTCTCGGTTTTGGCGCGCAGGCGTGGTGGCGCGAGAGCCAGAAGGCGGTGCTGTTCTTCGATGAATCGGTGTACGGACTCGAGCGCGGATCGGCGGTTCGCTTAATGGGAGTGAAAGTCGGGCAGGTGATCGACATCCGGGTCCGTTATACCGGGAAAAACAAAACCCGTGTGGAAGTCATTTGCGAGATCGATCGCAATCCCGCGGCGCACGATGGAAGACTTGGCGATTTGCGGGACCCGGCCACACTGGAACAGATGGTTGCGGACGGCCTGCAGGCGCGGCTCGATCTCATCGGGATCACTGGTTTACTGTTTGTGGAAATGGACTACTTCGGCGTTCCGCCGGAGAAGGCGCTGGCTCTGGAACATCCGGACTATGTTGCGGTGCCGACGGTCGGATCGGTGTTGACCGGTGTGACGGACAACCTCGCCGAAATTGCGCGGCAGCTTGGCGACATCGACTTCGCCGCCCTTGGCGAATCGGCGCGGCGCCTTCTCGAGACGGCGACAACGTCGCTCGAAGAGGCGCGATTCGATGAACTGTTTGACCGTATGCATACGGCGATGGCGGGCGTACAGGCCTTGCTGGACTCGGGACAATTGCAGCAGACCCTTCGCGCGGCGGAACAAAGTTTCGCGGACGTGAGCCGCCTCGCGCAGCGAGTCGAGGAGCAAGTGCAACCGGCAGTGGCGGAAGTTTCGATGTCATCGGAGCAGTTCCGAAAAACCTTGGAGAATGCGGAGGAAACGCTGTCCGCGATTCGCGACCTGTTTGGTCCGCGCATGAACCTCGGCTATCAGCTGGGCGAGACCTTAACGACAATTGAGGAGGCGGCTCGCTCGGTCGAGCGGCTGGCTGAGTTTCTCGAGCGAAACCCGCAGGCAATATTACGGGGCACGACGGCGCCTGAACGGTGAAGGATTGGAATCATGAGTAAAAATTGGAATGTACGGCGGTTGCTCGTCTGTCTGTTGAACGGGGGGCTTGCCGGTGTCCTGTTCCTGGGAAGCGGCTGCGGCTTTCGGCCGGTCATTGACACCACGCGGTTCTACGTTCTCAACCTCGACGATTACGAGGCGGATTCCGAGGGTGACAGCGACTCCGGATCCGTTGTCGGAATGGCGCGGCTGAGTGTGGCGCGGTATTTGGATTCTCCGGGCATCGCCGTGCGCGAAGGGGCTAACCGAATCATGTATTCACAATCTCATCGCTGGGCGGAATCGCTTGAGTATGGGGTTGCGCGCTTGCTGGTCGAGGCTCTGCAGCGGGAGCCCGCGGTAAAGCGTGTCGTGGCGTATCCGGCCCGGCCGCAGCCATTGCCGGATTATGAGCTTCATGTGACGATCCTTCGGGCGGAAGGGGTGGTGGGGACGAAGGGACCGCATGCGGTATTTTACGCGAGCTGGGAGCTGCGAGCCGGGGACGGTGAGGAAGTATTGGCGAGCGGATACGTTCAAAAGGACAGGCTTCCGTGGGATGGTGCGAATTTTGGACAGCTCGCCGCGAGCCTGAGCGACGGCACCTCGACGCTTGCCCAGGAGATTGCGAGCGCTGTGGAAGAGTTGACGCAAGAGAACGGGTTATGATTGATATACAGCGAAACCCGTACAAATCTGGTGTCTTCGACAGCTATACACACCCCGGTGCGAGCCTTGACAGCGGTAATTTTTATATCCTCGAGTGGCAAGGTGACGGCAGCCACCTCGATCGCGATTTCCTGGTGGAACGCGAGCGAAGAGCGGCCCATTGTCGGTCGTTTATTTACGGATTTGTTTCGGTTCGAGGTGCTGGCCGAGACCAAAGAAGACCGCGAATTGCAATGGAGTCTCTTGACCGAGACCAAGGCCCCGATCGAGCTGGAGCTGGCGGTTGAGGACGAGGCCCAACTTGAGGAGGCGGCTGAACCGACATTTGCGACGGTTATTCTCGAGAAGCTCGATCCACCGCAAGGCGAGGCTGTCTTCGCGGCGCTGGTCACGCGTCATCAGGGCGCTTCAGCGGTGGAAATGGATCCGGTCGCCGCGCCTGCCGCGCAGCCCGCTGATGACAGCGGGTGTTACGAGGACCTCGATGAGGCGGAGCAGGTAGGACTTTTCTCGATCGTGTTCCCGGAAGGCCGGTGTCACTACTCGCCTGGGTGGAAACGGCTGCTTGGATATCGGCCGCACGAACTCGCCGATGATTACAACACCTACTTTGAGTTGACCCATCCCGAAGATTCCGAGGCGGCACCCGATCGTCCGACTCGGGGCGAACCCGGAAGCCGAGTTGGTTTCTCGGTCGAGTTTCGAATGCGTCATAAAGACGGCCATTATCTCTGGATACAGAGCGCGGGCGTCCGGTACTACGGCCTGACCGGGCAGTTGGAGCGTGTGACCGGTGTGCATCTCAACATTCAGGAGCGCAAGGAAGTCGAAGAGCAATGCCTGCAAAACGAGGAACGTTTTCTCACGTTGGTGCAGCACGGCAACGCCGGTTTCTTCGACCTGGATTACCGTGTGCAGAAAGCCTTTTTCTCACCGGGATGGTGCCGCATGCTCGGGTATGCGGAAAATGATCTTCATGCTGTTCCCGAAACCTTTCGTCGATTGATCGATGCCGAGGCATCGGGCGCTGAACAGGTCGAAACGCTCTTTGCGAACCGGATGACCGAGACTCGTTACGAGACGTTTTCGCTGGAGCTGCGCATGATTCGAAGCGACGGTTCCCGGGTCGATTTGCCCACTCATCTGGTTCGCGTGTCCAATCGGCGCGGCGAACTTCTGCGCATCCTGGGTTTTCAGACGGACGTGCCAAAGGCGCTTCTCGGTGCGGGACCGGAGGTGCTGAGGGCGGCGTTGAATGACGTCAATGAAGGCGTGATTGTAACGGACGCCGATTCCAAGGTTATTTTCTTCAATGCCAAAGCGAGCGACCTGACCGGACTGGATCCGAAAATCGCGGCGGGACGAAGCTTGGAGAACGCGCTGTCGCTGGTCTTTGCCGACGGCGGCCGGCCGGCTGGCAATCTTGCCGACAGGGTTTTGGCTGCGGGTGATGAATTCCTGTTCAGCCGAGAATATCTGCTTGAGCATCCGGAACACGGACGTCGGCAGATTATCGTTTCCGCGCGGCCGTTGCGCGATGCGAACAGCCGAATCACCGGCGCGGTCGTGGTCTTCCGCGATCCCGAGGAGATGTCGCTGACGCCTGAAGAACTGGTGAAGAGCAATCGCATGGAGGCGCTCGGAATGCTTGCGAGCGGCGTGGCGCACGATTTCAACAATTTGCTCACGACGATCGTCGGCGGAATTTCGCTTGGACGGGAACTCCGCGAGTGGGACAAGCTCGAAAGCGCGGAGCGCGCGGGACTGTCGGCAAAGAACCTGACCCGGCAGTTGCTGACATTTGCCCGCAGCCGTTCGACCGATCGAAAAGCGATCTGCCTGACGAAGTTGGTCAACGACTGCGTGCGCCTCTCCGCTTCCGGCTCACCGGTGAAGACGGAAGTGCGCTTGGCGGATGATTTGCATCCGGTCTTCGTCAATGCTCCGCGTGTGTCGCAGGTGTTTCAAAACCTGATCATCAACGCGATCCAGGGAATCGACCGGCGGGACGGAAAAATTTTGATAACCGGAGACAACGTTGTCATCCGAGCCGGACAGCATCCGAATTTGAAAGCGGGAGACTATCTGCGGATCGACGTGATCGACAACGGCCGGGGAATACCGCGGGAAAACCTGCGGCGAATTTTCGAGCCGTTTTTTTCGACAAAGAAGACGGGGACCGGTCTCGGACTGGCGACGGTGGCCTCGATTGTCAACGATCACGGGGGTCGAATCGAAGTGGAATCGGAGGTCGGCAAAGGTACGAAATTTTCGGTCTATCTGCCGAAATCCGAAGAGCCGGTGGAAGCGGAGGGACGCCGCAAACCGGCGCTGACGATCGGCTCCGGCAAAATCCTGTTCATGGATGATGATCCGGAAATTATCTCCTTGGCTCAAGGGATGCTCCAACGGCTCGAATACGAATGTGATGTTGCCCGAAACGGCGAAGAGGCGCTGGCTTTGTACCGGCGTTATCTCGCTGTGCAGCGTCCGTATGATGTCGTGATTCTCGACCTGACAATCGTTGGAGGAATGGGTGGAGAGGAAACCTTTGAAGAATTGCGAAAGCTCGACCCGGATGTTCGGGCGATTGTTTCGAGCGGATACAGCAGCGACGATACGGAGGAGTATTATCTCAACAAAGGATTCTACGGGGTTCTGTCCAAGCCATACCGGTCGAGTGAAATGGGGAAATTACTCCGCCGCGTTCTTGGAAAGGATCCGGTCGAGGAGCAGCCGGAAGAAGAGAAGGCAAAATGAAGAATCTTTTGCTCTTGGTCGTTGTCCGTGTGTGGAAGCCGCGCTGAACTGGGTTCAGCCTTGGATCTGTGCGGTTGACGGAACCGCGGGAGAGGTGCGTCAAGGAGGGCCATGGGCGTCGGCAAGCACCTTGTCGATTTCCGCGGCGGCAGTGGAAAGGGTTGCTTTCACGTCGGCACCGTTCTGCAAGTCAGACAAGGCGTCTGTGAAGTAATGGAGCATTTCGGCGAGAACGGGAGAGCGGGGTCGGGGTGCGTACGCCTCTTCAAGCTGTCGAGCAAACAAGTGAAGCGGCATTTCCGGGCCGTAGTGGGATGAGCGGCCGATGACGCTGCGTCTGGATGGGATGGCGCCCGTCGCGCTTGCCATTTCGAGAACTTGTTTGGGTTCGAGCATGTGTAGGAGGACCGCCATGCTCGCTTCGGGGTGGTTCGCGTCGCGCGGAATGGCCCAGCTCCACCCGCCGTGTCCCGTGCGAACTCCCTTTCCGAAGTCGGGCGGCGGAACTACTGTGAGCCGGCCGTTGAGGGCGGCGTCGTAGCGCGGAAAATCCCAATGGCCGGACCAGGAGAAGGCGACGCGTCCAGCGGTGAAGGCTTCGCCGTCTTCGTTCGGATCGATGTATCCATTTTTAAACCACGATTGAACGAGCGCCATGGCGCTCACGGCCTGTTCTCCATCGAGCGTTCCGGAGGCGGCGCGGCCCGCTGTATCGACCAGGCCGGCGCCAGCGGATTGGAGAACGGCGGGACCGATGACGTTGGCGAGCCATTCCGGTCCTCGCTGGAGGCCGAGATCGAGAACCGGCTTGCCGCCGTTTTGTTCATAAAGGTCGCCGAGCAATTGATCAAATTCCTCGGCGCTCCATGCCATGGCGATCGAGCGGGGGAGGCGCGTGTTGACGTTGAGCAGTTTGAGCGGATTGAGATAAAGACCGATGCCCGGTTCAGCGGCGCTGACTGAATAGAGGCGTCCTTCGTAGGAACCTTGCGCGATGACTGACGGGAGGAGATCGTCACGGATTGCCTTTGGTATCAGGTCGTCGAGCGGAAGCAGGTAGCCTTGCCAAATGTATCGATAAAGTTCGGGCACATCGAATTCGAGAAGATCGGGAAGTTCACCATTCAGGGCCGCTTCTCGCACAATCTCGCTGTAACGCTCCGCCGTCACGAACATCACGTTCAGCTGGATTTCATCCTGGCTCGTATTGAAACGATGGATCTGTTCGCGAAGCAGCTCGCGGCGGATGTCACTGCCGGTTTGAGCCCACATCAAAACCGGCGTTGGAGTGGCGGGCCCGGGGTTGGCAGGAATGCCGTCGTCAGCGGCCGTTGCCGCCGCCTCCGTGGTGACCGCTTCGTCGACGGCAGGCGCCGAAGCCGGTTGGCATCCGGTGACAGCGGCCATCACACCGAGGAACAAACTGAGACGAGGCAAAAAGGGCAGAGCTTTCACGGGTCGAGGTGATTTCGTCGGAGACGCGTGCAGGGTAAAAAGAATTGTCGCGCAGGGGCAATGTCATTTTCGAGAGTGTCAGTGCGCGCATGTTTGACAACTTCGTCTCACTTTTCGGTTGACATAGTAAAGAGACGCCCGATACCGTCGGGCAATCCCGTTGCGATGAAATCATCCCTGCCCATGATTCGCCTTCGGCGCGCTGACGCATTTTCTGCTTCCTTTCTTTTTTCTTTCCCGGAGCACGGGGAAGCGGCTTTGCGGGAAACACCACTCTCCCGCGATCCGGTTAAACAACAACCCAACAGGTAGCCAATAATGAAGCATAACCAAGATCTCGCGAGGCACAGGCGGCCCCGCTGGACTGTTGCCGGCTTGGCAGTGCGCATCATGCGTCGCGGACGCACTGCGCACTCATTACAGCAACCGCGGATGCGATTCGCGGCGTGAGGCGAGCCCGTCTTCTGCACTTGCCGGCAGGCCTGCCGCGTCGGAGCGTGGCCTCTATTTATCGTTTCGCCCGTCATTCGGGGCCGTTGAGCAATTATCAAGAATTTGTAAAAACCAGAGCGGGACCATTGTTGGAGGTTCTTTGATTGACGGATACCCAATGGTGCCGATACCCTCAAGCTTCTTCTCCCCTACGTAAGACTAAGTCATCCCGAACATCATGGAGTCACTACCCAACGACCTCTGCCAGCTCATCGATCCGCCAGCGTGACTTTCTATTCTTTTCCGGGGCCGCGACAGCGGCTGTGGAAAACGGATTCCGGCCGGGAAGCACCACCTTCCTCCTCGGAGTTCGCAACCCAACAACACATAACAACCAACCCGTAGTGTAATGAAGCAAAATGACCGACACAGTATGCGCACCAGGTCCGTTCGGATCTTAGCAGCCATCGCCGCGGCAGGAACTTCCCTGCTGCTGAGCGACACATTGGAGGCAGCGGGCGCGGCGCCCGAGCCGAACATCTGTTCCCGCGCCTGCTGGAATGCAAGAGGTCCCAAAAGCATTCCCTCGACGATGGCCGCTCTCAACCGGGCTGTCATCCACCACACGGCGTCCACATACGACTACACGACGACGAGCCTCAACGGCTCGAAGTCCCGTGTTCGCGGAATCCAAAACTACCATATGGATGTCAACGGGTGGATCGATATTGGATATCACTTCCTGGTGGACAAGCTCGGCAATACCTTCGCCGGGCGTTATAACGCGATTCTCAAATCGCAGCGTCCGCGCGGCGCTCATGACGGGACAAATACCAACAGCTTCGGCTATAACGTCATGGGGTATTACCATCCGCCGTACAACAACGCCTTTACGACCGCCTCGCGCAATGCGTTGTGGGACGTGATCGCGTGGCGCATGCCGAACGGGTGGTCACCCTACGGATCAGGCAGCTACGCCGGCAAAACCGTGGGCCGCGTTGCGGGCCACCGGAACGTCAAGGCAACCGCTTGTCCGGGTGATGGCGTTTATGCGCTGATCGGTACGAACTACAGCGGCGGAACGGCGCGCAATGCGATCAACGCGCGGATCAACCCGACCGTCTCCTCGGTGACTGTCGATAACCACCAGTCCGGGTTCAGCGCATCCGCCAACTGGGCAACAACGACGCTGAGCGGGCAGAACCTCGGATCCAATTATCGCTGGCGGAGCACCACAGCCGTCAGTGACGCGGCGACCTGGACCGGGAATCTGCCGACTTCGGGCGCTTGGCGAGTGGACGCTTGGTGGATTGAAGGGGCGAACCGGTCACTGGAAGCGCCGTACATCGTTCACCACAATGGCGGAAGTTCGGTGGTTAAGCGCAACCAGCAGCAAAACGGCGGCCAGTGGAATTCCCTCGGGACTTTCAACTTCGGATCCGGAAATCAGAACGTTCAGCTCTCATGCTGGGCGCCGTCCGGATACGTGGTCATTGCGGATGGAGTCCGCTGGGTGAAGCAGTAAGCGAGCAGTAAACCGCGGAGGAGATCGCCGTTCCCGGCCCGTGTGCCGGGAACGGTTTTTTTAATCAATGGGCTCGCCTTCGTTGCGGACGAGCTCCGCCGCCCTGCGGATGTCTGCAATGCGGTTATCACCGCGTTCTCGCTCGATGACGAGGCTGCCCTCATATCGTGCCTTTCGGAGAGTGATCAGGAAGAGCCGCCAATTAACTTCGCCGACGCCCACCGGCTCCTCTCTTCCTTTTTCGTCCGATTCGGCCGGCCTGGATGCGTCTTTGATGTGGCATTGCTTCAGGCGCGGAAGCAAAAGAACCAGGGATTCGATCGGATCGCCGGTATTGTAGATCAGCATATTCGCCGGGTCGAAATTCACTCCGACGTTCGGGCGGTCGAGTTCCTGGAGAAAATGCTCCAGCGTGTGAGCGGTTTCCTGTCCGGTTTCGAGTCCGAGCTCGATGCCGCGTTCGCCGAAGAGATCAGCCACCCGGCGGAGACGGTCGATCAGAATCGGGAACTTGGGATCGGTGTCGTTGGCCGGCAAAAAGCCCGCGTGAAAAGTGACGAGGGGCAGACCGAGCGCTTCCGCAACCTGCGCATGCTTCTGGATGTTTTCCCAATTGGCTTCCCAAGTCGCATCCGGAACGAGTCCGCCCGTCCGGCGAATCGATTCGAGGCTTGAATAATCTTCGCCGATCGTTCCGAACATGCCGGAAACGAGGCGCATCCCGGCCGAGGAAACGGTTTCGCCGATCTCTCCCCACACCAGCGGTTTGGCAAGCAGCGGATCGAGGGCGATCTGAATGGTGTTGAGACCGGTTCGCGAGACCTTTTCGACGAGGTCGCGCGGGTCGGTCGGTTGAAGGGACCAACTGCAAACTGCGAGTTGTTCGGCGAATGAAACTGGATTCGACATGATCAAAAAGAGACTCTTGCGGCCGCGAACGCCAGCGAGTGAAAACATCTTCCGCATGCGCTGAGAAAGGTGCAAGCCGCACCAGGAAAGTCAGCGGGGCGGCGCGCCGCCGCCTCCTTAAACTCTACGGACCAATCTAGCGGAAAAGACGGGCGGGGCGACAATGAAAATGAACCGCTTCCGAAAGAGCGGGCGTGTGGAGGAAGTTCGAGCGGGCTGGAGACGGAAATCTCAGCGGCAGACGCTGCGGCCGCCGTGGCGGCAAGTGCGGACATAGCCACGGTGAACACGCGATGGGCCCGGGAGAAGCGAACGGATTTCTTCATGGCGAGCTTTGGGGAGATTCCGGGTTTGGTGAAGTCATGCCAAGCGTCAATTTTCGCGGCCTGCAACCAACTGCCGCGCGGGGTGGAACGGGCCTTGCGGATTGCACCATTCTCCTGTTGAAACGGAAGATCATGGGCAAACCAACCGATGTTCATTGTGTGGGTGCGGCGCTTTACTTTTTGCCAATTCAGATGCGCGTGCCGCTGAAGTTTGGACGCGAAACGATCAGCCAGATAACCTGTGCCCGGGCGCGCGTGACGGTGGTTGACCGCGACGGGAAGGTCGCCGAAGGCTGGGGAGAGACACCGTTGAGCGTGAGCTGGGTTTGGCCGAGCCAATTGTCGTATGAGGAACGCGAAACGATGATGCGCGACTTCTGTATCGCGTTGACGCGTGCGTGGGCCGAGTTTTCTGAAGCCGGGCATCCGATGGAGGTTGGACATGCCTTCCAAAGGGAAGTTTTGCCGGGACTCTTGCGCGACCGCAACGCTGCCCGCGGCGGGGACGCCGAGCCGATGCCATGGCTCGCGGCGCTTGTCTGCACTTCACTGTTCGATTTGGCGCTGCACGATGCGTATGGGAACCTTCTGGATCGGCCGGTTTACCAGACCTACACCGACCGGTTTATGAATCGCGATCTCGCGGCGTACCTGACACCAGCCGACGGTGTGAACGTTCGTTTTAACGGACGGTATCCGATTGATTTTCTGGTTCGAAACCCGCCGAAAAAATTGCTTGCCTGGCACTTGGTCGGCGGTGTCGATCCCTTGGATTCATCCGAATTGACCGGCAATGAGCCCGATGACGGGTACCCGGTTGTTTTGGAAGACTGGATCCGGCGCGACGGTCTTCGGTGCCTCAAGATCAAACTCCGGGGAAATGATGCGGACTGGGATTACGCCCGATTGGTTAAGATCGGTGAAATCGCGGTGCGGGAGGATGTGACCTGGCTGACGGCCGATTTCAATTGCACGGTTACGGAGCCGGAGTACGTCAATGTTATGCTCGACCGCCTGCGTGATGAGCACCCGCGGCTGTACGGGATGGTTCTGTATGTCGAGCAGCCCTTTCCGTATGACTTGGAGGCCAATCGGATCGACGTTCACAGCGTCTCGGCCCGGAAGCCGCTTTTTCTTGATGAAAGCGCGCATGATTGGGAGCACGTTCAGCTCGGCCGCGACCTCGGCTGGACCGGTGTCGCCCTGAAAACCTGCAAGACCCAAACCGGGGCGCTTTTAAGTGCTTGCTGGGCGCGCGCGCATGGAATGACCCTAATGGTTCAGGACTTGAGCAATCCGATGCTCGCCCAGGTTCCGCACCTGCTGCTCGCGGCACATGTCGGCACGATCAAGGGCGTTGAGACAAACGGCATGCAATTTTTCCCGGAAGCGTCAAAGCCGGAAGCGGAGGTTCATTCCGGCCTTTACCAGCGGCGCGACGGCGTGGTCGATCTTCGTACTTTAGGCAGAGCCGGCTTTGGCTACCGGGTTCAGGAAATTCGCAGGGAACTGCCTGAACCTGCCGCGGTTTTTGGCGACGTCCGCTCCGATTGAGCGAATGCGGAAGCCGGGGCACGAGGACGGCAGAAGGGACATTTACTTGCGTGGATCGGGCTCCGGCGGCGGCGGCACAATGTCGACCGAATCGAGGAGACTGTCCTCCGTGGTTTTTTCGCGAATGCCAGCCGTGACGACGAATCGAAGACAATCTTCAATCGACATATCGATCGGCTGCACGTGGGCGCGCGGCAAGATTAACATATAGCCGCCGATCTGGTAGCTCATGGGAAGATAGACAGCGATGTGGTCTTCACCGCCGAGACCGTCGGGCATGTCTTCGAATGATTCGCGGGTAACAAGTCCAAGGAGTTTGCTTTCACTGTTGGGGAGAGTAACCATGACAACCTGGCTCATCTCCTGACGCCGGACCGAAGAAAAGTACCCAAGAAAGTCCTTGGTCGCGCCATAAATGCTTTTGATGATTGGAATGCGCTGCATGGTCGCCTCAGACCATATGTACAATCGTTTGACGAGGTAGGCATTAAGCAGGAGGCCGAAGCCGAAGATGAGGATCACCGCCAGCGCGAGCCCCATTCCGGGATAATAACGGAAAGCCGGCAGCTGCTCCCCGGGGTCCAGTTGCTCCGGATCAGGGTTGGGGAGAACGATCGTGATGATACCGCGCATCGTATCTTCAGCCCACCATGCCAGCAAAAAAAGCAGGTAGACCGTAATGATGATTGGGAGGAGCGCAATCAGCCCGTGAAAGAAGATCCGCGTGAATTTCGACAGCATGCTTCGCAAAACTTACGGAAGATTGACGGCAATTGCGACTCAAAACACCTCGGTCGGCGGATCGTCCGAGATTGCCGGACCCCATTGGTGAGGGTGCCGCCCGTTCCGGAAATTCCCTTGAAATACGCCTTCGAGTTTGTATACAAACCACACCGAATTCCGGGGCGGCTGCAAAAGGATTCCCAGCCTCGGAAAGATGAGACTTACAAGTTGCGAACCTATTCGATTCAATGAGAGCAAACGAAGCAAACCATGTCGGCGGAGGGGAGAAAACGGAACGGAAGCAAGGCCGGATGTCGCGCCGTGACTTTCTCGGAATTGCGGCCGCGGGGGGAGCACTGGCACTTGCGGGGGCGCCCGCTTTCGCCCAGTCCGCGCGACCGTCAGGTCGGAAAAAGGTTCGCGTCGGGGTGGCTGGGGGGCGGTTTGGCGCGATGTTCCAGTTTCATCTGCACCCCGATTGTGACGTTGTCGCCGTGACCGATCTTCGGCCGGACCGCCGGAAACGCCTGCAGGACGTCTACCGGTGTGATCAAGCATACAACTCGCTCGAGGAGATGCTCGTCCGCGAAAAGAACCTCGACGCGGTGGCCATCTTCACCGATGGACCGTTGCACGCGGCGCACACGCGGATGTGCATGGAGCGCGGTTTGCATGTGCTTTGCGCGGTTCCGGCGTGTTTCAACCTTGATGAGGCGGAGATGTTGCGGGAGGTCGAGAGCCGAACGGGTATGACCTATATGATGGCGGAGACGACGTGGTACACGCCGATCATGATTGCCGCCCGGCAGTTTCTGAAGGAAGGAGCGTTTGGCGACATTTTTTCGACCGAAGCCGAGTACCATCATCCGGGGCTCGAAAAGCTTTTTGCCGACAGCCTTGGAGAAACGTGGCGGCGCGGTTTGGCGCCGATGAACTATCCGACGCATTCGACCGCGCATCTCATTGGGTTGACTGGGGAGCGGCTGGTTTCGGTGACCTGCACGGGGTGGGGCGATAAGCGTCCGGTGTATTGGCCGAATCGGTATGAGAATCCCTTCATGAATGAAACCGCCTTTTTCACGACGGATAAAGGGAATGCCTTCCGTGTATCCATTTTTTGGGACGGCGCGGTCAAGGGGGGCGATCGGGGCCAGTGGTATGGTTCGAAAATGAGCTTGTTCGCGCAGACACCGAACGGTCAGACGGCCGGCATCGTTCGCAAAGGCAGCAAGCTGGGAACCGACGATGCCGGTTTTGTGGAGACGGTGTCACCGTTTGAGCCGTATGTCGCACCTGACTTTTGGAACTCGGAAATGCTGCCGCCGCCGATGCGGGTAAAGAGCGGGCATGGAAATTCCCATACGTTTTTGACGCATGAGTTCATTGATTCGCTAGCGAACGACCGCAAGCCGGCGATCGACCTGAACGAAGCGCTGGCGATGACGGTCCCTGGGATTATCGCTCATCAGTCGGCGCTGCGGGGAGGTGAGCCGTTGAAGATTCCTCAAATCTGACGGGTTTGGGAGCGATTTTGTCAGGGGCCGCCGGGCGTCCGATCCTGCTTGCCTCTCTTTCTTGTGTTGTATGAGATGCCGGTTTTGTCTGCTCGTCTTTCATGGATACGCTTAAAAATAAAATCGGCCAGATGCTGCTGCTGGGCTTTCGGGGCCTGGAGGTTCGGGATGGTGATCCGATCGCGCGGGATATTCGCGAGCTGAATCTCGGCGGCGTTGTTCATTTTGACTATGATATGACGCTGAAGCAGCCGGTGCGAAATATCCAGTCGCCGGACCAGGTTCGCGCGCTGAACGCGTCGCTGCAAAGCTTCAGTCAGACCCCGCTTTTTATATCGGTCGACCAAGAGGGCGGCAAAGTGGCTCGCCTTCGGGAAGAGCATGGTTTTCCGGCAAGTCTTTCCGCGCAGACGCTGGGGGAACGCGACGATCCGGGTGAGACGCGGCGGCTGGCCGAGGAGTGCGCGGAGACATTGAAGGCGGTCGGCTTCAATCTGAATTTTGCCCCTGATGTTGATTTGCGGATCAATCCGGACAACCCGATCATAGGCCGCAAGGAGCGGAGCTACAGCGACGACCCTGAGGTTGTGGTCCGCCATGCCCGCGAAGTGATACGTGCGCATCAGGAGCGAAATGTCGCTTGCACGATCAAGCATTTTCCCGGTCACGGGAGTTCTCTGACAGACACCCACCTCGGGTTTACGAATGTAACGGATACGTGGCAGGAGCGAGAGCTGGAGCCTTTCAAGGAATTGATCGCAAGCGGCGATTGCTGGTCGGTGATGACCGCTCATATCTTTCACGCGGGGCTGGATCCCGATTATCCCGCGACCCTTTCCAATCGAATTGTCGAGGGCATCTTGCGGCAGCAATTACAGTTTGGCGGGGTCGTGTTTTCCGACGACATGGAGATGGGCGCAATCTCCTCCCGGTATGGGCTCGAACAGGCGCTGCTGCACGGCCTGAACGCCGGTGTCGATGTTTTCACGTTCGCGAACAATGTTATCTACCAGCCGGACGTCGGGCAGCGCGTCGTCGAATTGATCACCGGGTTCGTCCGGGACGGACGTGTGCCCGAGTCGCGGATCGATGACTCGTATCAGCGCATCGCGGCCCTGAAGCGCAAGATAGGTCTTCTCAGCTGAACGGTTTCCGGCCATGAAACGCGGCCGAATCCGCACGTTTTTCTATCGCGTCGCGCGGATCCTTCTCCTGGCGTATGGCGGTCTTGTTCTCACACTCGCAGGCTGTCAGCATCGCTATATTTATTATCCGGGACAGGCGGGAACAGAACAGATGGAAACGCTGGCGGAACAAGTCGGCGCTGTGGCTTGGCGGAACGGTGACGAAGAGAGAATCGGCTGGCGGTTTCCGGCGGGAGCAGGGAGTTCGTCCGGACTGGCTGCGATTGTCTTTCATGGGAACGCGGGCACGGCAATCGACCGTATGTATTACGCCGAGGGATTGCAGCAGCGTGCTGGCGGCGAGAAATGGACAGTGTATGTGCTGGAGTATCCCGGCTATGGCGGCCGGCCGGGTGAACCGGGAGAAGATGCATTTTTTGAAGCGGCTCGAGAGGGAATTCGCACGGTTTTAGAGACACGGGAAGGGTCGGTCTTTCTGATCGGCGAGTCGCTTGGCTCCGGCGTTGCCAGCCAGATGGCGGCTGAGTTCGGAGACCGCATCGGCGGACTGCTTTTAATCACTCCGTTTACGAGTTTGACGGATGTGGCCTCGCGGCACTTTCCCTGGGTGCCGGTGCGGCTCTTGCTTCGCGACCGGTATGACAACGTTTCGGCGCTGCGTGATTATCCCGGTCCTCTTGCGGTCGTGCTCGCGGAGAAAGACGAGATTGTTCCCGCGGATTTCGGCAAGGAACTGTTCGACGGGTACGAAGGGCGAAAGAAATTGTGGATCCAAGAGGATCGGACACACAACACGATCGATTTTTCGCCTGAAGCGGAATGGTGGCAGGAAGTTGAGGCGTTTTTTCTGGATTTCCAGCAGAACGCATCCCCGTAGCGCGCGTTCGTAGAGCGCCGGGGGCGAGCGTCATCGACGCCTCGTCGATGAAGGAAGAGCAACGAAAAAGCTCCGGATGGTTTGCCATCCGGAGCTTTCAGTGCTGGGTGTTTTCAGCCGATGGTCAGGCCGCCTGCCGCATGCGGCGCCGATGCATGATCAGCCCGAGCAGGACAAGCGCGCCAATCGCACCGTAGGTTGAAGGTTCGGGGACGGCGCTGATCGCGGTCGTTTCGAAGTTGAATTGAAGTGCTTCCGTCCCGCCGAAGTCGAAGGTGACGTTGTCGATATACATTTCGGTCAAGCCATTCCAGCCGCTTCCGAATCCAACAGTAGCGCCAACGACGTACCAGTCGCTGTAGTCGGAAATCGATTCGTTGTAGGGGCCTGTGTTATGATTCCCCTGCTGCCAGAAGTTGCCGTCGAGAATACTTGCTGTATGCCAGGTGTCGGCGGCCGCGTTTCCTTTGTTCAACCCGTTATACGCGCCTTCCCAAGTGAGATAGGTCGTTTGGCCCAAACCGCCCGAACCCGTCCAAAGCTGGAGCTTGAAGACCGGCGTGGCTTGCGGGGAGGCTCCTGGATTATCGACGCGCAGCCAATCGAAGGAAAGGGCCTCAAGGTCGGATACCAGACCTAAAGGACTGCCCGTGCCGAGGAAGAAGTTGATCGGAGAATCGGAAACGTACGTTATTTCCAGTTTAGCGGATCCATTGCTTCCGGTGAGAGCGAGAGACCCATTGCCGGAACGGGGCTGGTTGCCGGTGATCGTGGCGGCGCCATCGCCGGCAGCTGTCGAGACTGCCCAGGAGCCGCTGGTTCCAAGATCATCGGGATAAACAGTGACGAGTTGAGCAGTCGCTTGGGAAGCCGCGAATAAAGCAGCGAGCGCGACGAAGGAGATCGATTTTGATTTCATTGTTATTGACGGATTGAGTTTTTAACCCGAACGGTTTATGGAAGTTTACCTTAGTTTGTTATTCGATTTCTACAGGCTTACCCGAAAGGGTTAATCGGGGAAACCCTCACTTCGTTGTAATGTTCCGTCTGACAAATTTACTGCGCCGCGCGTTTTTCTTTTGCGATGCGAAGCGGGAATGACAGCGACTGTTGACCGGGGGCGGGTCTCGGCTTTAGCCTTGGCGCTTCATGTCCAGGCACGACGACGGTGAACAGATCCATAAGCGCGGTTGGGAGTCCTTCCACCATATCGACAATGTCCGAATTAACGCGTTGCGGCCGTTGCTCCCGCCCGCGATTCTGATCGAGGAACTGCCGCTCGACCCGCAGGACGCGGAATTTGTGCGGCGCGGGCGGCGGGAGGTGGAGCGGATTCTTCGCGGTGAAGATGACCGGCTCCTTGTGGTCGTCGGTCCTTGCTCGATTCACGATCCGGACGCCGGACTCGAATATGCGCGGCGTCTGCGGGAACTCGCGGAACGCTATGAGGATGACTTGCGCCTCATCATGCGCGTCTACTTTGAAAAACCGCGCACGGTCGGGGGGTGGAAAGGGCTGATTAACGATCCGGGTCTCGATGGAAGTTTTCGAATCAACGACGGCCTGCGGCTTGCCCGAAGGTTTTTGCTCGATGTTGTCGGGCTCGGTCTGCTGGCCGGTACCGAGTTTCTCGATACGATCATCCCGCAATTTTTAGCCGATCTTGTCGGCTGGGCCTCAATCGGGGCACGTACGACCGAAAGCCAGGTCCACCGCGAACTCGCGTCGGGTCTGTCGATGCCGGTGGGATTCAAGAACGGAACGGGCGGCAATGTCCAAATCGCGATCGATGCCGTCCGTTCGGCGCGCCGCTCGCACTGGTTTCCCTCGGTGACAAAACAGGGGGTGACAGCGATTTTTTCGACGAGTGGCAATGATACGACCCATATCATTCTTCGGGGAGGCGCCCGCACCGGTCCAAATTACGGCGCGGAGCATGTCGCCGAGGCGGTTAGGCTGCTCGAAACGTGTGACCTTCCGCCGTACTTGATGATCGATTGCAGTCATGGCAACAGCGATAAGGATTACAGTCGGCAGCCGGCGGTGGCCGCGGATGTTGCGGGACAGATCCGGGGCGGCAATCAGCACATCCGCGGAGTGATGCTCGAAAGTTTTCTTAAGGAAGGCCGGCAGGACCTGATTGACCCGAGCCAATTGACTCGCGGTCAAAGCATCACCGACGCCTGCATGTCAATCGAAACGACCGAATCGGTTTTGGCTGAATTCGCCGCCGCCGTTCGCGGGCGACGGGCCCGGTGATCCTGATGCTCCCCGCTGTTGCGGGGGAAATATCCGGTGATTTTACGGTTCCGATTTGCCCGCCGGCTTTTGGGCGAGCATGCGGTCGATCGACAGTCCTCCGCCGCCGGCAAACAGGAAGGCCAAGGCGGCCATGAACAAGGTCAGCGCGAACTCCATGCCGCTGTCGCTGACAAAAAAGGCATTCCGATGAACGACGGCGACGGCGGTCCCCATGACCCCGGCGATCGCGAGGGCGCCGAGCCGCGTGAAGAGTCCGAGAAACAGCAGGAGCCCTCCGAAAAACTCGCCGCATCCGGCCAGCACGGCCCAGAGCGTACCGGGAGAAAACCCGAGCTTGCCAAAAAACTCGCCGGTGCCTTCTATGCCGCCCCCGCCGAACCAGCCGAATAATTTTTGCGCGCCGTGAGCCATCAGGACGATGCCGACGGTCAGCCGGAGCGGGAGCAGCGCGAATTGGTTCTTCGTGGCGAGCAGTTTTACAAGAAATGAATTCGTCATGATCGCTTATCCCAGTTGGAGGTTTGTCCGGCCGGCTGTTCGATCGGGAACGACCGGCGTTTGTTACGACGGATCTTCTTCGTTGAGTCTTCCTTCGTGCCAGTAAAATGAATACGTGTCGGTGACCTTTTCGCCAGGTGTCACTTCGAGCAGCGCGGTGTGCCCGTCAACGAAGACGACCGGGTAGGTCAGGGGGGTGCCGTGAAACTCGAACCGGTCTTGGCCTCCGTTTGCGACGCGGGTCCGCAATGCCGCGTTCACCTCGTAGGCGAGCAGGACGCGCGTTGGATTCTGGATCAGTTCGAACGCGACACCGATGCCGGAGGTATGCGTCATGTAGCCGGTTGGGCCGGTTTCCCCTTCCGGAGTAACGTTTGAAAAGGCATACGAGCTGCCGGACTCGTCATACATCACTTCATCCGATGGGCAATGAACGACCGGAACCTCGGCGTCGGGGCTGTTGGCAGGAACATCGAGGTATGGATTCAGCGGCCGCTGCGTGGCATCAGCAAGATAAGGGGCTTGCGACCCGCGCTTCCCGGCCAGCGTCATAAAACTGTCGTCATTGTTATCGGGAAAGCGGCCATGATCGTCGTGGTAGAGATGAAGAGCGCTGCCGATCTGGCGCAGATTGCTCAAGCACGAAGCCCGACGAGCGGAATCGCGGACTTTTCCAACGACCGGGATCAGGATCCCCGCAAGAATACCGATGATCGCGATGACCGTCAGCAGTTCAATCAAGGTGAAGCCGGACCCTTGGCTGCCTTGGCGGGGCAGGGCGCGGTTGTGCTTTTTCATAGGGAGTACGAAGTATAGTTTGTCGTTTATAATTCGGAGCTTCCGAATCAGTAGAATTCCCGGTTCGGAAGGAAAAGTCAATCCGCTCCATGCCCTAGAGAGGGGGTTGCGGGTGACGGGCGGATTCGGCGACCTGGCGGATTGTGGCGAGCAAGGTTTCGGATTTTCCCGATTTGCAGAGGTAGGCGGCCGCGCCGGCGTCGAGCATAGCCCGCGCGAGATCATTTTCGTCGTACATCGATAAGCCGATGATACCTGTCCGCGGGAGTTCCGCGTGAATCACGCGCGTGGCTTCGATACCGTCCATCCCCGGCATTGAAGCGTCCATCACGATCACATCGGGATGACGTTCGCGCGCCATTTCGACCGCTCCGGCGCCATCGGCCGCTTCGCCGACAATCACCACATCGTCCTCGGCTTTCAGGAGTGATGAAATGCCTTGGCGGACAACGTCGTGGTCGTCCGCGAGCAGGACCCGGATTGCGGTGCCATTCGCGGGATGATCATGCACTTCCGGCGGATGAATCCGTTCGGGAAGCGGTGCCGGAGCGCCCGCTTCTTCGGCAGCCGTTTTCGTGACGACCGAAAGCGGCAGGGCCAAAGTAAACCGGGAACCTCTTCCGGGAGCACTGACCACATGAAAGTGCCCGCCGAGCAGCTTTACGCGTTCGCGGATACTGAACAGGCCGAGTCCCTCAGTCCCCAGCCCCGTTCTCTCGAAGATGTTTGCGGAGTCAAACCCGGCGCCCTGGTCCTCAACAATCGCTTCCAGATACTGCTGATCCGTGCTTCGCGAAATTCGGACGGCTGCCTGGTTAGTTCGGGCGTGTTTGATGACGTTGAAGAGCAGCTCCCGGATGGCCTGAAAAAGGAGGAGGCGGATGTCCTCGCGCTCGACAGTAAAACCTGCGTCCAGGGTGAGGCCGACGGTGAGATCGTGGGTTTTTTTCATCCATCGCACGAGCCACTCGAGAGCGGGTTCCAAACCTCCTTCGTGCAAGATCGGAGGCGAGAGTTCCATTGTCAGTGATCGGGACGTTTGAATCGACTGATCGAGAAGATTTTCTAAATCCGAAAGACGATCGCGCGGGATGCCCGGCAAATCGCGAAACAGGCGGTGGAGCCGGAACTTCGCTGCGACGAGAAGTTGTTGGAGATCGTCGTGAAGGAATTGCGCGAGCCGGCGGCGTTCCCGGTCTTCCGCCAGCGTGAGTTCGGACGTCAGCCACGCCAGCTGGTCCGCGCGCTGCTGAAGTTCGGCCGTCCGTTCGCGCACCGTCGCTTCCAAGTCATCGCGGGAGCGTTGCAGCGCCCATTCGGCTTCTTTCTCCCGGGTGACGTCACGAACCGTGAGGAGAGCAAAGAGAAACTCTCCCTGTCCGCCGAAAACGGGACGTCCGCCATAGGAACCGATCCATTCATTTCCCGTTTCTATCCGTCGGACGCGGATCGTGCAGGATTGAAAGGTTTCCCGGCGAAGAGCACGGATGGCTGGATTGTCCCCTGGCGGCAGTTTCCTTCCGGCGAGGTCGAAGTATTCAAACCAGGTGTTGAATCGGTCGATGAAATTGCTGGCAGGGGTGAGCATGTCCGGGGTGAGCCCATACAGCCGTCGGGCGGCTGGATTCATCTCGACCAAGGCTCCTTCGGCGTCAAGCGTCAGCAGGCCTTCTGTCAGGTGTTGAATGATCGCGTTGATTCGGGCCAGATTTCCCCGGTTGGCTTCTTCGGAGCGGCGAAGATTTTCCTCGGTCGCCTTCTGCTCGGTAATGTCTTTGAAGAGGGTCGCGAACCGTCCTTTGCCCGGGCTGAAGCAAACAGTTTCATAGATGCGCCCGGTGTCGTGATTGTAGCCCTCGAAACGGAGCGATTCGCCTGTCAGCGCGACCTGCGTGTTACGCTCGATCCATGACGGTTCGAGTTTCGGCAGGATGCTTCGAACCGGACGTCCAATCACGTCGCCAGTCAGGCCGGTCTGCTGCATGAAAGCCTTGTTGACCATGGTGAGCACGACATCATGCGGCGCACCGTCTGGACTCAGGATCGGTTCCCCGACCGCGAAACCTTCGCTCATATTCTCAAACAGCTCGCGCAATCTCTTCTCGCTCGCGCGCAGGGATTCCTCCTGTTGCCGGCGTACGGTGATGTCGTTGACGACAATCAGGCGGAGGGACTCATTCGGCTGTGCCAGTGTTCGGCCGCGGCTTTCCACGAAGATTTCCCCGTCATTTTTGCGCATCAGACGGTGCTCAAGAAAATCTTCGTCGGCGCGTTCAATCGCTTCCGCCACTCGTTTTCGCTCCTCGGCGGGCGCGAAGCTGGCGAACGATCTTCCCAGAAGTTCCTTTGGATCGAATCCGAGCATACGCGCGAGCTGTTCGTTCGCGTCGATGATCCTGCCGCTGCTGACAAAGGCGATTCCTTCGATGGCAGCCTCCGAAAGCCTGCGCAGCCGTTCTTCGCTCGCGCGCAATTCCGAGTACGTTAAGGCGCCCCACTGTCTGTGATCCTGAAGCAGGGCGATCGCCGCCACCAACAGGTAAAGTCCGCCAAGATAGCCGGCGACGCGCGCAATCCACTCGGCCGCGCTGCCAATGGAAGAAACATAGGAGACGCCAAACAGCCCGGTAGCGAGCAGGGCGAGGGCCAGCCCATACCACCTGCCGAATGTCCAGTTACGCCGCCGGCTGACAGCCAGAATCAAGACTGCCGCGACGGCGTAGGCCGCGACAGCCTGGATCAGCAAAAGACGCCGAATCGGTGTCGACGTGCCATCCGGTCGCACCAGCACAATCGGAAGGGCGTCGCTCATGGCCAGGGCATCGAGGCTGAGCACGGCGGCCGCGACAGCCGTGTAGACGCTTCCCAAGACGAGTCCGCGCCGCCGGATGGCTGGTTCGCCCGCGATCCAGGAGAGGATTCCAACGACGAGTTGAAGTAAGCCGCTGACAGCTACACCGGTTGTATAGACCGTTGCGCCGGCGCTGAGATCGCCGAGGAAATGGAAAATAAAGTTGGCACTGAGAATAACGCCGGCAAGAAACAGGAGAGAAGCGCCGAACAGTAAAACGGTCACGGAGCCATTGCGGAGGAATCCATACGCGGCAAGGCCGGCAACGCCGAGGATGACGACCACTCCGAAGACGAGGTTCAAAGTCGGCCGGACAAAATCGAGGCCGCCGACGTCGATCGGCCGCAACTCCGCGAGCCACAAAAGACCCAGCAAGATCGGAATCGGCAGCCAGGCATACGGAAGCAGATTCCCAGGAAAACCAACGCTGACGCCACCGCCTCCGGCAGCGGGATCCCGGTGCCAGTTTTCCCGGTCCGCATGCACCCGGTTCCGGTCCGAACGATGTTTCCCCATGGGCGACAGTGGCGACACCAAAAGATAGGCTTCCACAGCATCCGCGGCAACGAACTACGATACATTTCATCGCGTCAATTACGGAAAGACCTTGAACTTGCGCCGAGGGGTGCGGCATTGGCCGAATGCGGAACTCCGGCGATCGTTTCTTCCGGCTTTTCAAGCGCCCGATTATTCCGCATGCTCGGGCGATGCGAGTATCCCTGTGTGTTCGGTTGCGGGCGGCTGTTGCTTTCACTGCGGCTGCATTTATCACGTTCGGTCCACTTGCGGTTTTTGCGGAAAGGGCGGCGGCATTTGATCCCGTCAAGCTGGAACGGATTCCGCCCGCGATCCAAAGTGCGATCGATGCTGGCGAGATTCCTGGGGCCGTGCTCTGGCTGGAGCGGGAAGGGGAGGTTTACACGGCTGTCCTAGGCGACCGTGCTCGTGAGCCGGAGCGGGAACCGCTGACGCTCGATACGATCTTTGATGCGGCATCGCTGACAAAGGTGATTGCCACCACGTCGGCCGTGGCGCTGCTGATGGAACGCGGCGCGATCGATCTCGACGCGCCGGTCGGGACCTACATTCCGGCGTTTGCCCGCCATGGCAAAGAGGCGGTAATCGTCCGCCAGCTGTTGACGCACACCTCCGGATTGCGGCCCGGCATCAGCCGCCCGTCCAGCTATTCGCACGCGATCGAATTGGCATGCAATGAAAAGTTGCAGACCGAACCGGGCACGGAATTTCGTTACAGCGACATCAATTTTATTCTCCTCGGCGAGATTGTCCGTCGAGTCAGTGGAGAGTCGCTGGCGGCGTTTGTCCGAAAAGAAATTTTTGAACCGCTCGGGATGGCCGATACCGGTTTCTTGCCGAACCTGGATAATCGGGAGCGAATCGCGCCGACGGAGCGAACATCGTCGGGCGAGATATTGCGCGGCGCAGTTCATGATCCGACATCGCGTGCGATGGGCGGTGTTGCCGGACACGCGGGGTTGTTTGTGACCGCCGCGGATTTGGCGCGCTTTTCACGAATGATGCTGAACGGGGGCGAATTGGAAGGCGTGCGTCTGTTTCGTCCGGAAACCGTCGCGCTTCTGACCTCGGTTCAAACGCCGCCCGGGCTGGCGAGCCGCAGAGGGCTCGGGTGGGACATCGACTCGCGATACAGCTACGTTCGGGGAGAGCATTTCCCGATTGGCTCGTACGGCCACACTGGATGGACTGGAACGTCGATTTGGATCGACCCTTTTTCCCGGACCTTTTGCGTTTTGCTCACGAGCCGCTGTTACCCGGATGGATCCGGGGATGCCATTCCGGTGCGCAAGAAGGTCAGCACGCTCGCCGCGGAGGCGGTCAACGAATTCGACTTCACGCATGTGCCGGGAGCGCTTGCGCCTCGTGAGGAGACCGAAGGGCGATAAATTATGAGCACAACCAGCGAATCTTCAGAGAAGCGCCGGGTGGCGGTTCTCGGACTTGGCATTATCGGGTCGGCCTGGGCGCGGCATTTTGCCGATGACGGTCTGCTCGCGGGAGCGTGGAACCGGACGCCGAAACCGGACTTTCCGCGCTGGACGCCTGATCCAGCGGCGGCCGTCGCGGAGGCGGACGTTGTCGTCCTGGTGGTCGCTGATCCGCCGGCGGTCGACGCGGTTCTTGATCAAATCGAGCCGAGCCTTGGCGAGCGGCATACCGTGATTCAGTCGACCACGATCGACCCGCGGAGCAGCGCGCGTTTTCAAAGGCGCGTCACGGACACCGGGGCAGCCTATATTGAGGCGCCGTTCACCGGAAGCAAACCGGCCGCCGTGGCCCGGAAGGTCGTTTTTTATCTGGGCGGTGATGCGGAGGCGATCCGCGCGGCCGAGCCGGTGCTGGAGCGGATTTCTGAAGTGCGTCTGCACATCGGTACCGGTGAGCAGGCGGCGGCGCTCAAGCTGGCGATGAACCTCCAGATTTCGCTTCAGGCCGCTGCCTTGTGCGAAAGTTTGCACGTGGCGCGCGCCGCCGGGATCCATGACGACGTTTTCTTCGGGGCGCTCCGAAAAAACGCGGCATGGTCCGGCTTGACGACGTTGAAGGAGCCCAAGTTGCGAGAGGGCGATTTCACCCCGCAGTTTTCGGTCAAACACATGCTCAAGGATATGAAACTGCTGGCGAATTCCGAGCATGGTCAGTCCCTGTCGCTTGCCCGCGGGATTGTCGAGGAACTCCAGCGTGCGGCCGACGGCGGTCTGGCGGAAGAGGATTTCATCGCGCTGATCAAACAGGCAGGGAAATAGCCGCGGCGCATTGTGCCTGGAGGCTTGACCGAGGCGGCGGCCGGGGCTGGCCGTCTCTCCCAGGATTCACGCCGTTTACGCGCGCAAACGGCCGAGTTTTCCGGACTTAGGTTTCGGATAGATTCCCTTGACGCTGGCTGCGGCGCATTGTTACTCTTCGCGTCTGCCGCGGAGCGGATCCACCCCCGCCAGCTCTTCTTTTCTTTCCTTTTTATTTTCCCAAACTTCTCAGCGGAGCATCTAAGCGAGAGACAGGACAATGAACCCAATGATCGCCATCGCCGGGGCCCTTGAAGCGGCTTCCAACGCCTCATGTTCCGCCGACCGCTTTCTCCTGGCCCAGGAGGTCCGTGCACGGGCGTGAACATCCTCGTGCGCAACACGCAACGGGCCTTCGGGCCCACAAATGAAGCAACGATGAAAAGAAATAATCACCACAAGACACAATCGAAGAGCCTGACGCTCTTCTGGGCGCTTGTCGCGTCCACCGCGTTTCTGCTTCCCGAATCGTATGCCTCGCTTTCCGGGAGGAAAATCGGACTCGATCCCGGACATGGCGCCGGGGTGAACCAGGGAGTCGTGATCGCCGAAGGCACTTGGACGCTTGACGCCGCTTTCCGCGCCCGCACGCATCTTCAGAATGACGGCGCGGCAGTGGTCATGACCCGGACGACCGGTGCCGATCCTGCGCTTTCGACGCGAGTCAATATCCTCAATTCCAACAACTGCCATCGCGCGGTCTGCCTGCACAGTAACGCGGCAAGCGCGGCGGCAAGCGGGATCGAGGCCTACTATTGCTCGTTAAATCCCAGTCCGTCTTCGAGCCAGACGCTGGCGACACGCCTGCGTACCCGCGCGTTGAATATGGTGCATAACAACAATCGCGGAACCAAAGAATGCCTCAATGCCGGGCGCGGTTTCCATTTCTATATGGTCCGGTATACGAGCATGCCGACGTCGCTGCCTGAGTATTATTTCCACACGAATCCGTGGGAAAACCAGAATATCCACAACACCACGACTGGTCGCGAAAATATCGGAAAATCGCTGTATGCGGCGATTTGCGATGTGTATGGGCAGACGCCGGTGTTCGGATCGCCGCCGCCGAGCGGCGCGGGCGGGATCATCGTCGATAACGCCGGCTCGGGCTTCAATGTCTCGGGGAGCTGGTACACCTCGACGAATGTGTCCGGCTATTACGGATCCAATTACCATGTCCGCCCGACCGGTTCCCTCAGTGATCCGGCTACTTGGACATTCACCGTGAATTCTCGCGGGGACTACGAAGTCTTCGCGCGCTGGACGTCAGCCTCCGATCGTGCGACGGCGGCACCGTATATTATCCATCACGCGAATGGATCGACGACGGTGAATGTCAATCAGCAGGCGAACGGGGGCCAATGGAATTCGCTCGGAACGTATCGGTTCGGCGGATCGAGCCCGACATCGCACAGCGTCCAGCTCTCCTGCTGGACTTCGAGCGGTCCGTACGTGATCGCCGATGCGATTCGTCTCGTGCCAAAAACCGTTTGGGTCGATAACCACCACAGCGGCTTCAGCGCCTCGTCAAACTGGGCGGTCGCGACGTGGGCGTCGGACAAATACGGGCCGGATTACGCCTACCGCGACACGGAGGCGATCAGCGATGCCGCCAACTGGACCGTCGACCATCTCACGGACGGCTCCTACACCGTCCAGGCGTGGTGGACCGCCGCGGCCAATCGCGCGACTTCCGCTCCGTATATTGTTCATCGGAAGGGCGGGACGACCGTTGTGAACGCGAATCAGACGATCAATGGCGGCCAATGGCGAACCCTCGGAACCTTCGCCCTGGATGAAGGCGAAAACCTGGTCCAGCTTTCCTGCTGGACGACCAGCGGAGACGTCGTGATTGCCGATGCCGTGCGCTGGATTCTCCAGTAACTCTGTCCGTTCCGAGCGACTTCGGCGACGGGCAACCGATGCCTGCCCGCCGAAGTTCTTTGCGTGAACATTCGCGACCGCCGTGCAGGAGATTTTCCTGCACGGCGGTTCGCTTTTCGCCGAGATTCTTCCTTGCGAGGGGAGAAGGAGTTGAACCTTGATCTTTCCCGCAAACCCTCGCTTGATGATGCCCTATGGCAGACAGCGAGCCTACATTGCGGGTGGGAGTTGCGGGGACAGGTTACCTCGGCGAGCACCATGTTCGGATTTATTCGGAGCTGGACGGATGCGAATTGGTCGGGATTTATGAGGTCAACGACGCCCGTGCCGCCGAAATTTCGGATAAGTACGGGTGCCGCCGGTTCGCTTCGCTGGAGGAACTCGGCTCGGCGTGCGATGCGATCAGTGTTGTTGTGCCGACGGACCGCCATTGCGAGGTCGCCGTGCCGCTTTTGGGGGCCGGATGCCATCTGCTCATTGAGAAACCGCTTTGCAGCAGCCTTGAAGAAGCGGAAAAAATTCTATCCGCCGCCAAGAAAACCGGCCGGATCGTGCAGGTGGGCCATGTGGAGCATTTTAACCCGGTCATGGCCTTCCTGGAGGAAGCGGTCGATCGGCCGCGCTACATCACGGCGGACCGGCTGGCGCCATTTCAGCCGCGCGGGACCGAAGTTGGTGTCGTCCTCGATTTGATGATCCACGACATCGGGATTGTGCTTCAATTAGTGAAGTCGCCGGTCGCGCGAATTGAAAGTGTCGGGGTCAATGTGCTCTCGCCAACCGAAGACATCGCAAACGCGCGAATCGTTTTTGAGAACGGGTGCGTCGCGAATCTGAATGCCAGCCGCGTAAGCTCGAAAAAGCTGCGTGAGATCCGGGTGTTCCAGTCGTCCGCCTATTTGTCGCTCGATTTCATGAACCAAAGCGGGCACCTGGTCCGCAGGCAAAACGGCAGCCTCGAACGGGAGGAAATTCCGATCGAACGTGATGAACCATTGCGACTCGAACTCGCGGCGTTTCTCGAAAGCACGCGCAAAGCCACGGATCCGAAGGTTGGCGCCGCTCTTGGGAAAACCGCGCTCGAGGTGGCGATCGCCGTTACCGAACAGATTCAGGCCGGCATGCGGTAGGGCGAATTGATTTCGTCATGAAAAAGTCAATACAGTTGCCGCCGCCGGGGGAAGGACGGCCCGACCTGCTGCTTATCGCCGGCGAGCATTCGGGTGATCAGCACGCCGCTCTGGCTGTGCGTGCGCTGCGGACCCGGCGGCCCGATCTGAAGATCGCCGCCTTGGGCGGTCCGGCGATCGAGCGGGCGGGTGCGCAGCTGCTGCACGACATGACGGCGACATCGGTCGTCGGTCTCGTCGAGGTTTTGACGAATCTGTCGGAGTTCAAGGAACTTTTCGCGCGGACAGTCGACTGGATTCGCGAGCACCGGCCGCGAGCGATCTGTTTCGTGGATTATCCCGGATTCAACCTCCGCCTCGCGCGTGCCTTGCACGAGGCGGGAATTTCTCACAAGGCTGGCGGAGATGTAATGTTGCTTTATTATATCAGCCCGCAGATTTGGGCGTGGAAAGGGAAGCGCCGGTTTGCGATGGCGCGGATGCTTGACGCCCTCGCTGTAATCTTTCCGTTCGAGGTGAACGTTTATGCCGACACCGATTTGCCCGTTGATTTTGTCGGGCATCCATTTCTTTCGGAGGAGCACGAATCAAAGTTGACGTATGATCCCGGCGGGCCGCTGCTCCTTCTGCCGGGAAGCCGGCGCATCGCGGTCGGAAGAATTTTCCCGGTGCTGCTCGACGCCTTTGCGGCGCTGCGGCGGGAATTGCCCGACCAGCGGGCGGCCGTCATTTACCCGGACGGTTCGATTTTGTCGATTCTTCGGGCGGAACTCGATCGGCGGCCAGATTTAAAGGATGCGATTTCGCTGGTTGAGAAGGACGAGCGAACAGGAGGCCGAGCGGTAGTTACGAGTTCCGGAACGATGTCACTTTCCTGCGCACTTGCGGGTCTTCCAGGCGCGATTGTTTATCGGGCGAACTGGCTGACCTATCTCATCGGACGGACCATCCTCAAGATACCTTACCTGGGGATCTGCAATCTCCTCCTCGAGAAGCCAATGTATCCGGAATTCATTCAGGGACGCGCGGATCCGGAGATGCTGGCACGCGAGATCCGGAAGTGCCTGGAGTCGCCGGAACGTCTGATGAATACGAAAGCAGATGCCGAACGGCTGCGGGAAATTCTTTCTGCTTCCGCGTCCAGCGGAATTGACGCGTGGCTGGAAAAACATTTGGCCGTCAGCGGGTGACCGAGGCTTGCGGGATGTTGAACCTTTCGTATTTTCGTGAAACGGAGAATGACACAGTTTCCGGATAACCTGTTTAACCTCTCAGGACGCCTTCTTGTGGCGCATCCGAGCCTCATGGATCCAAATTTCCGCCGGCGTGTTGTCCTCATCGCCTCGCATTCGGAAGAGGGTGCGCTCGGGGTGATTATCAATTGGGCGATTGAGAAGACACTCGGTGAATTCGACCCCGAATTCGCGTTCGAACCGCTGGGCAAAACGCCCATGTTCCGGGGCGGTCCTGTCGCGGCGGACCAGCTTGTTTTCGCGGCTTGGCAGTGGATGAAAGAGGATGGGGTCTTCCGGCTGGGACTCGGTCTTGAGAGGGAACAGGCGCGGGAATTACTCGAGGAACAAGGCTGCGAAGTCCGAGCGTTTCTCGGATATGCCGGATGGGGGAAAGGTCAGTTGGAGGCGGAAATGGAGTCACGGTCTTGGGTCATTTCCGACTTCAACCAAGAACTTCTTCGTCGCAAGCGCGGGAAAGATCTTTGGCGGTCGATCATCGCCGCGGTCAGTCCGGAGATGCGGCTTTTAGCCGAGGCGCCTGAAGATCCGTCGGTAAATTAAACGAGTCCGTGCGCGAATGACTAGAGGTCTTCTAGCGGGGCGAATCCATGCCGAAGACGGTTCTCCGAAACGACACGCGGAACCATGCATTCCGTTAGATAGTCCCGCCCTCCGGCTTTTGTACCGCCTCCCGACATTCGAAAGCCGCCGAAGGGCTGACGCTCAACGATCGCGCCGGTAATCGTCCGGTTAATGTAAAAGTTGCCCGCTGCGACCAGATTCCGAGCCCGCTTGATGTTGCCGGGACTGCGCGAAAAAATCCCGCCGGTCAAAGCGAATTCATGGTCGTTTGCCACGTGAATTGCTTCCTCGAGATTTCCCGCGCGCAAAACCGACAGCACCGGTCCGAAAATCTCCTCACGGGCGATACGCGCGGACGGCGGAACATCATCGAAGATCGCGGGAGCGAAATAATAACCCGAACCATCGGGCGGTTTACCTGAATGAACCAGCGTTGCCTCGGTCATTCCCATCTCGAAATACCGCTGGCATTTGTCTCTGGCGTCGGCATCGATCAATGGGCCGAGAAAAACGCCCGGTTCTGCCGGATCGCCGATACGCAAATCGCTGGCGGCAGCAGTCAGGCGGTCGAGGAGTTGGTCGTGGATCTCCTCGAGCACGATCAGGCGCGACAGAGCCGAGCATTTCTGCCCTTGGTAACCAAAGGCTGAATACAAGATTGCCGGGATAGCTTCGTCGAGATCCGCGTCAGCGTCGACGATCATCGCATTTTTTCCGCCCATTTCACAGATTGCCCGTTTCAGACTTCGCTGGCCGGGGCGCGTTTCACCAGCTGCCTTCCAAATATCCAGCCCGACTTCCTTCGACCCGGTGAACAGGATGAGGTCCACATCCGGATGGCGAACCAGGTGCGCCCCGACATCGCCGAAACCGTTGAGCAAGTTCAATGCGCCCGCGGGGATGCCGGCTTGGACAAAAATCTGCATCAAGCGGGCACCGATGACGGGTGTCTGTTCGGCCGGTTTCATGATGACCGTGTTTCCAGTCACCAGGGCGGCCGCGGTCATGCCGCATAGGATCGCGAGCGGAAAGTTCCACGGAGCAATAACAGCCGCCACGCCGCGCGGCAGCCAATGGTGGACATTCTCTTCGCCTGGAATCCGCTGCGTCAGCTCCGGTTTGCCGAGACGGCGAGCTTCCGCTGCATAGAAGCGGCAGAAATCGATCGCTTCGGACACGTCGGCGTCGGCTTCAACCCACGGTTTTCCCGCCTCGATCACTTCGAGCGCGGCCAATTCCAAACGGTTGGCTTCGAGAAGCGAGGCTGCACGTTCAATGGCGGCGGCTCTTTTCTCGGGAGACCATCGCGACCAAACTGGCGCGGCGGATCGCGCGGCATCAACAGCCGCTTCGGCATCGTTAACTCCCGCCAGGGCGACTTCTCCAACGATCTGAGACGGATGCGCCGGATTGATGGAAGGAAATGAGTCCCCCTTTTGGACCGGTTTTCCATGGATGACCAGCGGCCAGGTTTTCCCGAGACGCCGCCGTTCCATCGCGAGAGCCCTCCGAAAAGAGTGACGATTCGCCGATTGGGTAAAATCGAGATGCGGAAAATTGCGGAATGTGGAGGTTCCGCTCACAGTTGGCTCCCTGGATCGATGTATTGATGGAGTTGTGACAAGCTCGGCGGGATTGGCGAGCAGCCGTTCCGCGCTTTCTCTCCGGGCAAACCGGGCGACGAGAAATCCCTCGTTAGAGCTGTTTTCGAGAAGACGGCGAACAAGGTAAGCCATTCCCGGAATGAGATCGCCGACTGGACAATATTGACGGACTCGGCAGCCGAGCCGGATCAGAGCGGTTTCAAGCGGTTCCGCCATGCCGCGCAAAACCTGCACTTCATAGCGGTCATGATCGATTCCGCGCGCCGCTGCCTGGGTGATCGCATGAGCGAGACTGCGGACGTTGTGCGAACCGAAAGCGGGTGTGACATAGTCAAGGTTGTCTAGGAGAAGAAGGGAAAGACGTTCAAATGCGGCGTCGGTTTCCTCTTTCCTGGAGAAGACGGGGATTGGCCATCCGCGTTGTTGAGCGATAACGGTTTCGTAGTCCCAGTAAGCGCCTTTGACCAGGCGCACGGTGATCGGCTGGCGGTGCGCGCGCGCCCAGGCAATCAGATCAGTCAGATCCTTGTACGACTCGCGCAGGTAAGCTTGGATCGCAATGCCGAGGCCGGTCCATCCGCGGAATTCCGGCTCACGGAGTACGGAACGATACAGCCGCAAGGTAAGATCCTTCAGCGCGTAGTGCTCCATATCGAGATTCACGAACGCATGAAACGAGCGAGCGCGACGAAGGATGGGAACCAGCCGACCCTTTAGCCGGACGATCGCCGTTTCTGGATCAGCCGGATGGATCTGCGAATCGAGCGCGGAAAGTTTTATCGAGGTGTTGAGCGGGGGCCCGACGCCATGGGAGTTGCCGATGCGAACTTCTTCAAGCGCTTCATCCTTTCCGAGCAGGTCGAGGTACTTCAGGCAATGGCTGGCATAGTGGTCCGCTTCCCGCTCGCTGACAACGGTTTCGCCCAGAAAGTCCAAGGTGAACGCGCGTCGGGACCGGTGAAGCCGGCGAACAGCGTCTCGCACGAGCGCCGGCCTGTCCTCGATAATGAAGAGGCGCGCGACCCCTGAAATGTTTCGTCGAAGAGCGCGCTCGAGCAGACGGGGAGAACCGACCAATGCCTGGAATCCAAGCCGCAGTGCGGGGGGCGCATGAGAGAGGTACGGTCCGAGGTACTCGCGGAAATGCCGCTCGATTTCCGCCCGCGTCCGGAGAGCTGGAAAAACATCGATGAAACGGAAGAGCTGGGTTTTGAATTCCGGATCCTGCAGAGACCATCGCATCAGTCGCCCGTATAAACCGCGGGTGCTGAAGAAAGGCGGCGGTCCGGAGCGATCGATGAGCTCGAGCAGGGCGGTCCCAATACGGACGGTTGTTGTCTCGACCGCGGATTCCACCGCTCCTCGCGGTTCAGGATGCCGCGCGGTTGGGGGAGGTGTTTGAAGCCTGATCATCCCGTCCGTCCGCTCACAAAAACAGAAGCAGCCGCCGTACGAACGTCCGACGGCTGCTTGGCAGCAACATGCAGTTAAATCTTTGAATGATCAGGGTGCCCGCGGTGCCTCGTATTCGTGAAGGGCCTCGCGCATGCCGGACGAGCTTCCTTGCCGGCCCGCAAAGGCGGCGGCAACGGCGCCAAGCAGCAAAGCGAGGAACGCCCAGAACGATGTCGCGGCGCCAGCGGTCGCAACCTGCTCGCCAGTCTCCTTTGCTGATTGCTCCATCTGCTCGCGCTGCTGCGGATCCTGCTGCATTTGTTCCATCTGCTCCCGTAACGGACTTCCAAACTCTTGCAGCATTTGTTGAGGATCTTCCACTTGGCTTCCCGCGGTTTGGAGAGCGTCTCCCGCAAGCCCGGCCGCGCCTCCGACGATGCCGCCGATTGCCGTTGTCAGCAGCATAAATGTGACCACTGTGACGAGTCCCCACACGAGGAACCCTTCGAGCAGTCCATCAAACCTGCTGCCGAGGCCGGACATGCGTCCAGCGATCCAGCCGCCGACATAAAGGGCGATGATAAACGTAATGAGCGCCCAAATGGCGGCGCCGATCCCGAGTCCCTGAAATCCTTCCTGGCCCTGTGCCGGATCCACTGCCCACAGCCCGATCGACAGACCGAGCAGGGTGAGCAGCAATTGGACAGACAGGGCGGCAACAGCCCCCGCGAGGATAGCGCCCCACGAGATGCGCCGCCGTTCCGCCAAGACGCCTGGCCGGTGAACGGTCCTGCCGGCGTCGGCAGCAGTATGCTCTCTTCCTTCTTCCATATGTCGTCTCCTGTTTGGTTTCCGTCCGAACAATTCGGCCGCTGCTGTTTCAGACGGCCATCGACCGGATTCCGCTTGTGTTTGTGCTTTTTCCTTCGAGCGGAAACAGCTTAAAACATGCCAGCAGGCGGACGGAGACGAATGACGCTCCCATAACAAAATGTGGCAGCGGCTTCCCAGTCGCTGATTCGCATGACAAAGCGGCAAGATGCCGGCTTCCACGCTTCGGATTCAGGCTTGGTTTACTGGCATTCGGAGACGGGACGGTGCTTGCAGCGCGGCCAGCCCAGCTCGACGACGGCGTGAGAAGTTCCTACCGTGCAAAAAGCCAACCGGCTCGAGCGCAAGCCGTCGTTTCTGCACGGCGTGCAGCGGTACAGGTCGCGACGTCAGCGCAGGCGGGCAACAAGATCCTTGCTGTCCACACGGTCGCCGAGCTGAACAAGGATTTCCTCGATGACACCATCGACCGGAGCGTAAAGCGTCGTCTGCATCTTCATCGCTTCGAGCGTCATCAGTTTCTCGCCCTTCTTGACCTTGGCGCCGACGCCGACTGAAAGCGTCGTCACCATTCCAGGAATCGGCGCACCAACCTGTTTCGGATCGGCTGGATCGGCCTTTTCGCGCGGTTTTGACACGGCTTGAACCGATTTGTCGGTGACCACCGATTCGCGCGGCCGGCCGTTCAATTCGAACAGAATCGTCCGCTGTCCGTCTTTGTCGATTTCCCCGATGTGACTCAGGCTGATGAAGAGCGTTTTACCCTCTTCGATGTTGACGGCGATCTCCTCCCCGATGCGAAGCCCGTAGAAGAAGGCGCGAGACGGAAGGACGCTGACGTCGGAATATTGCTTCCGGAACTTCACGAACTCGGCAAAGACCGAGGGATACATCAAGTGGCAGAAGAGATCGTTGTCGGTGACTTCGCGATTGATTTTCGAGCGGAGTTCGGCGCGCTCCTTCTCAAGATCGAGCGGCGGAGCGCCAGCGCCGGGACGTCCTTTTTTCGGCTTCCGATCACCGAGAACGACCTTTTGGAGTTTTTTCGGCCATCCGCCTGGCGGCTTCCCAAGGCCGCCGCTGAGCATGTCGATGACGGAGGCCGGGAAGGGTGTGCCTGGTTCGAGGTTGATGACATCTTTCGGGCTGATGCCTTTGGTGATGAGAAACATCGCCATGTCGCCGACCACCTTGCTGCTCGGTGTCACCTTGACGATATCGCCGAAAAGCTGATTGACTTCGGCATAGCAGCGCACGATTTCCGGCCACCGATGGCTGAGGCCCATGGCGGCGGCCTGTTCCTTCAGGTTCGTGTATTGGCCGCCGGGCATTTCGTGGAAATAAACCTCCGCGCTGCCAAACTTCGGGCTCGTGTCGAACGGGGCGTAAATCTCCCGGACCGCCTCCCAGTAGCGGGTAAAGTCTTGAAGCGCCTCCTGATCCAATCCCGTATCGCGCGGGGAGCCGGCCAGCGCGGCGACGATGGAATTCAGGTTCGGTTGACTGGTTGAGCCCGACATCGACGCGATAGCCAGGTCGACGATGTCGACTCCGGCCTGGCTTGCGGCCATAATCGAAGCGCTGGCGATCCCGCTGCTGTCGTGAGTGTGGAAATGGATCGGGATCCCGATCTCCTGTTTGAGGGTTTTAATCAGCTTCGTCGCTGCAAGCGGCTTGCAAAGGCCCGCCATATCCTTGATCGCGAGGATGTGGGCGCCCATCTTTTCGAGCTCCTTGGCGAGGCTGACGTAATACTCCAGTGGATACTTATCGCGCTTGGGGTCGAGAATGTCGCCGGTATAGCAGATTGCCGCTTCGCAAACCGCCCCGGTCTTCCGGATCGACTCCATCGCGACCTTCATGTTCGGCAGGTAATTCAGGGAATCGAACACGCGGAAAATATCGATACCGGCTTCGTCGGCATGCGCGACAAAGCCGCGGATCACGTTGTCGGGATAATTGGAATAGCCGACGCCGTTCGACCCGCGGAGAAGCATTTGGAAGCAGATGTTCGGAATCCGTTCCCGCAGCAGACGCAGGCGTTCGTAGGGATCCTCCCGCAGGAAGCGCATCGAAGTGTCGAAGGTCGCGCCTCCCCACATTTCGAGACTGAAGAGCTCAGGAGTGTTGCGCGCGATCGCGTCAGCAACCGCGAGCATATCATAGGTGCGAAGGCGGGCGGCGAACAGGGACTGGTGGGCGTCGCGAAGAGTGGTGTCAGTAATCAGCAGACGCTTCTGCGAGGCGATCCATTGGGCGAACTTTTCGGGGCCTTCCTTGCGCAGGCGGTCGCGCGTGCCCTCGGGGGCGGTGAGCCGGTGGTTGGTTTCTGGAACCGGAAGGGAGGCGGGAAGGCTTTCGGGCCGGGGCCGTGTGACGTGGGGATTGCCATTGACGATGACGTCGGCGAGGTAGGCGAGCAATTTTGTGGCGCGGTCGCGGCGGGGTTTGAACGTGAACAGCTCCGGGGTGGTGTCGATCAGCGTCGTTGTTGCGTTGCCCGAAACGAAAGTCTCGTTGTTGATGACATTTTCCAGGAACGGAATGTTCGTCTTTACGCCGCGGATACGAAACTCGCGCAATGCGCGGTCCATCCGATGAATGGCGGTCGCAAAGTCGGGCCCGGACGCGGTGACCTTGACCAAAAGAGAATCGTAGAATGGCGTAATGACGCTCCCTGTGTCGCCCATCGCGCCGTCGAGCCGAATGCCAAAGCCGGCGGCGGAACGGTAATTGAGGATCTTTCCGTAATCGGGAGTAAACTTATTCTCGGGATCCTCGGTCGTGATGCGGCACTGGATCGCGTAGCCGTTGCGCGGAATGTCGTTTTGCCGGGGAAAGCGGATTTTGTCGCCGTGAAGCGATTCGCCGAGGGCAATCTGGATCTGGGCGCTGACGATATCGAGGCCGGTGACCACTTCCGTGACTGTATGCTCGACCTGGATACGCGGGTTCATCTCGATGAAGAACCACTCGTTGGTGTCCGTATCGAGGAGGAATTCCACGGTGCCGGCGTTGTCGTAGCCAATCTCGCCGCCGATCTTGACGGCGGCCGCGCAGAGGTCGGACCGCACGGAATCGGGGAGATTGATCGACGGGGCGACCTCGACAACCTTCTGGTGCCGGCGCTGGACGGAACAGTCGCGTTCGTGGAGGTGAAGGATATTGCCGTGCCCGTCTCCGATGATCTGAACCTCGATATGTTTCGCGCGCGGGATGTAGCGTTCGAGGAAAACGGCCGGATTTCCGAACGCCACCTGGGCTTCATTCCGTGCCTCTTCGAGCAGCGGCTCGAGATCTTTTTCGCTGGTAACGACACGCATGCCGCGGCCGCCGCCGCCGAAGGCGGCTTTGATAATCAACGGAAAGCCGATTTTCTTGCCGGTTTTGAGGGCGGTTGCGAAATCGGTGATCGCGTCCTGGTTGCCCGGGAGAACGGGAATTCCCGCGCGAACCGCGACTTGGCGGGCGGCGGTTTTGTCGCCCATCTGGCTGAGGAGTTCGGCGCGCGGTCCGACGAAGGTGATTCCCGCTTCGGCGCAAGCGCGGGCGAAGTCGGCGTTTTCGGCGAGGAAGCCGTATCCTGGATGGATTAAGTCGACTCCCTTTTCCCGCGCGAGCGCGAGGATGCCATCGATGTCGAGGTAGGCGCCGACCGGACCTTTGCCTTGACCGACGAGGTAGGCCTCGTCGGCTTTGAAGCGGTGAACGCCGAGCCGGTCCTCGTGGGCGTAGATGGCGACGGTTCTCAGACCGAGTTCGTTAGCGGAACGAAAGACGCGAATAGCAATTTCGCTGCGGTTGGCGACGAGAATTTTCTTCATGCAAAGAAATGTAGAGTGAAGGAGCACGGAGTGAACTCAATGCGAAATTGTTGAATCCGTCCGCGTCGAATCGTCGATCACTGACGCGGCGGACGGATTTTCGGGAGATTTGAGATTTGAACTTTGGTTTCCGGAACGGCATGATGGTCGCGGGAGAAAAGGAGATGAGGAGAAGGGGATTGGGATGAAGATCGAACTTCCCAGCGAACGGGAAATCGAGTTTCCGGGAGCGGCGCTTGCGTGGCTGCTGGTCGCGCTGTTCCTCTTGTTTGCGATCGCGTCGACCTTTTACACGATCGACAATCAGGAAACCGGGGTTGTGCTGCGGCTCGGACGTTACAGTAAGATCGCCGAACCGGGATTGCACATGAAGATGCCGTTTTGGATCGACCGGGTGTACAAAGTGCCGACGGGCGTGTCGTCGACGGAGGAATTCGGTTATCGGACGGAGGCGGAAGGCGATTTCAGCGATGAGAATCTGATGCTGACCGGCGATCTGAATATTGTGCGGGCGGAGTGGTCGGTGCAGTTCACGCGGAGCGATCCGCTCGATTATCTGTTCCATGTGCAGGATCCGGTGGATACGCTGCGTGACATCTCGCAGGCGGTGATGCGCGAAGTCATGGGAGATCGGGCGAGCATTCCGGTGCTGACCGTGGGACGGAGCGAAATTCAGCATCGGGTTCGGGAGAGAATTCAGGAGTATTGCGACCAGTTTGGCATGGGTTTGCGGGTCGATGTCGTCAACTTGCAGCTCGTTTCGCCTCCGGAGGAAGTCGTGCCGGCGTTCGACGATTTGAATCGGGCGGAGCACGACGCCGTTCGTTTTTACGAGGAGGCCGCTCAGCAGTATCAGGAACAAGTGCCGCGAGCGCGCGGGCAGGCCCAGCGCAAAGTGCTCGAGGCGGAAGGATACGCGCGGCGGCGGGTCACGGTTGCCCGCGGAGACGCGGACCGGTTTCGCGCGATTGTCGACGCTTACCGGGAGGCGCCCGAAGTGACGCGAACGCGCCTTTACTTTGAGACGCTGGAACGGGTTTTGCCGAACGCGAAGGAAATAACGGTTCTGGACGGCGGGATCGGATCATTTTTGCCGCATCTGGACGTCGCTTCCGGGGAGGAGAAACCATGACTAGGATTGCGGCCGAGAACGCGGGGACGGCGTCGCGCTTGCTGCTGACGATCGTACTGGTCACTGGCACCTTGCTGTTCGTCGCGGCAAATTCAGTGTTTATCGTTCGCGAGTGGGAGCAAGTGGTGGTGACGCGGTTTGGACGGATCCAGGGAGCGCCGATTCAGGAGGCCGGCCTTCATTGGAAAAGACCGTTTATCGAGGAAACGCACCGATTTGATCGGCGGCTTTTGCGCTGGGACGGAACGCCGTTCACCCTTTACACGGCGGACCGCCGAACGATTCATGTGAACGTCACCGCCCGGTGGCGGATCGAGAATGCCGCGGTTTTTCTGCCGCGCGCGCGAACGGTCGATGAGGCCAACCAGCGCCTCTATCAATTGATTGAAGGCGCGCTGCGGGATGAGATCGGCCGCTACGATCTGTTCGAACTGGTGAGAAGCACCAACCACATTTTGGGTGAAGCCGAGATACCGTTGCGGATGGAAGCCGACGCGGCCGAGGACATCGACTTACGCGAGATCGCAACGCTTGGACGGGAGACGCGCGAGCTGCCGGCGGACGCCAGGGGAAACTACCTCGCCGGGCGGCCGGTGGTGACGGAGAACATTCTGGAGGAGGCCCGAAAACGGATTGAGGAAGCGCGGCTGGGTATTTTTCTCGAGGATATTTTGATCAAGCAGCTGAATTACACCCGGGATATTGAATCGAATGTGTACGCACAGATGAATGCGGAACTGGAGAAAATCTCCACGGGATTCCGCAGCCACGGCCGCAAGAACGCGGAGCAGCAGCTCGGGGAGATGGAGAAGGAACTTGCCTGGATTGAAGGCGCGTCGGAGGAGGAAGTGCAGCGGATCCACGGCGAAGCGGAAGCCGAGGCCATCGCGATTTATGCGGAAGCGTTCGATCGTGATCCGGAATTTTATCGCTTTCTGAGGAATCTGGAAACGCTCGAGAAAGTCTTGTCGGACCGCTCATCGCTGGTTCTGTCGACCGACTCCGTTTTGTTTGATTTGTTGACAAACGCTGGCGCGGAAGAAGGCGCGGGCGGTCGATCCGATCAGTAAAATCGAAGAGTTTCAGCTGCGAAAGGGCGGGGTGGGCTTTCCAAGTGCGCGGCGGCTGGGAATCTTGGCTCCCCGCGGTTTTCGTGTCGTGACTTTCGAATGGGTTATTTCGGCTTACGTTATTGAATGGTGAAATCAGCATCGGAGACTCGCGGGAGACGAGGGCGGCGATGGATTTTCTTCGCGGCAGCTCTTTGCACGGTGTGGCTGACGGCTGGGTGTCCGCCGAGCGATCGGCCCGGACCGATTGAACCCGCACCTCAGGAAGAGCCAGTGAATCCGCCGTGAAATGATCCTTTGTCAGGTTTACGAGAAAAGGACTGACACCGGGAGGGATCGCTCTGAATCTGGAGCGATACATGATGAAGTATTTGATCCTGAGTTGCAGCCTGCACCCAAGAAGCCTGAGCCGAGTGCTTGCCCGGCGGCTGGCCGATCACCTTCCCGAAGAGGAAACCGATTTTGTCGATCTCGTTGACCACCCGCTGCCCCTATGTGATGGCCATTCGGCTTACTCGCATCCGTCGGTCAAAGATCTTTCAGAGCGGATCAAGGCCGCGCGCGGAGTCGTAATCGCGTCACCAGTGTATAATTACGATGTGAGTGCGGCGACGAAGAATGTTCTCGAGCTGACCGGACGCGCCTGGACGCGAAAGGTCGTCGGAATGGTTTGCGCGGCGGGCGGAAAGGGAAGTTACATGGCGCCGATGGGGTTTTTGAACAGTCTGATGCTTGACTACAGGAGTTTCGTCCTTCCGTCGTTCGTCATGACAACGGGGCTGGTGTATGAGGAAAACCTGGTCCTCGACGGGGACATTGAGAGACGAATCCAAGGGCTTGCCAGCGATTTCGTCCGCGTGTCGGATGCCCTTGCGCCGGTCGAGCCGGCGCACTGATTTCGTTTAGAGCAGGCGCGGCAGGGGACGGCCGTCGGGACGCCCTGGCAGGTGGATGCTTCCAGAGGCGGAGGCGTGGCTGGCACCGGTGACGGACGGAAGAATGTTCGGCCGTCCGAGGAGCGTGTGGAGGCCGAGGAGGGCGAAGATCAGTGCCTCCTTGTAATCGATCAAGTTGGCATCGACCTTCGAATGCAAGGCGATGCCCCGTTCGCGAAAGACGGTTTGGAGCTGTTCGGCGAGGAAGGCGTTGCGGAACCCGCCGCCGCTGACCAGGATCGCGCCCTCGCGCGCTCGGGCTGCATCGAGAGCTTTGCCGACTTGCGAGGCGATGTGATCCGAGAGCGTTCGCAGGAGGTTTGGACTGGAATCCGTGCATGCATGGAGCGGCGGGAGGAAATTTTCCTCGAACCATTCGCGCCCGAGACTTTTCGGCGGCGATTGATGGTAGTATGGCAAAGCCTCCAGTTTTTTGAACAGCTCCTCGTTGCGATTTCCAGCTCGTGCGAGGGTGCCGTCACGGTCGCAGTCGAGTGCCGGATCATGGCGCCGGGCTGCCCAGTTCAGCGCGTAGTTGCACGGGGAAACGTCGAAGGCAATGGGGCCGGCAGTGAGGTTGGCAAAGCCGCCGAGATTGAGAAAAAGCGAGCATTCGGGAAACAGCAATCGTTCTCCAAACGGGACCAGCGGGGCTCCCTGTCCGCCGAGAGCGACATCCTTGACACGGAAATTCGTGATGAGCGGACACGGCAGATGGGCGGCCATTGTTTCCCCGTCGCCGATCTGCGAGGTGAAACGCTGCTCGGGCTGGTGGAAAATCGTTTGCCCGTGCGAGGCGACGAAGTCCGCGGTCAGGCGGCGGTCGCGAAGGAAGCGCGCGGCTGTTTCGCCAAGCAAGTGGCCATATTCGCTGTGCGTCCGAGCAAATTCCTCGGCAGACTGATTCTGGAGAGTATCGAGGCGTTCGCGCCAGCTCTCAGAATACGGAAGCGTCGCCGTCTCGATGATTTCGAAGGACCAGCGTCCGGAATCGCTCTCTTGGAAGGAACAATAAGCGAGATCGATGCCGTCGAGCGACGTGCCGGACATCATTCCGAGACCGAGCCAAGGGCGTGTCATGGGACGAAGGAATTGCGGGATGCGGACTTACAGCCGGGCGCGGGCTGGCGGGCCTTCGTTACCGGCTTTATTGACGGCGGATACAGCGATGTCGGTGACGGCGCTGTTGGCGGGCAGACGCAAAAACCTGCTCATTCTGTCCGGCCCGGGAAGGATGTCGTAGCGCCAAGTGTCATTCTCCTTCTGATAAAGCACCCAGTAGCGCGGCGTGCCGGATTCGCCGCCGGACCAGGAAACGAACCGCTCGCCGGAAATGGAATCCACGGCGACTGAGAGAACCGGCCGTCCCGGTTTTTCGTCACTGAGCCATGGCGAAGCGGGCGGGAGGGCGCGAGACGCGTAGGGGCCGTCGAGGAGTTTGTCGTTCAGGCCTTGTGGATTGGTCATTAATGCCCGGGCACTGAAGAACACGTTTCCGCTCGCGCCCTTCTGCTGGCGGGTCGCTTCGATTTGATTGAGAATTTCCTGAGGCGAGTACGGTCCGCTCGGTTCGCGCACGCGGTTGATGGAATTGCCGGGCCAGACGTGACGGTCCTCATGGTTCTGTTCGACCCACCAAGCGAGGAGACGGACGTAGGACTGTTTTTCCCGCTCCATCGGCCAATAGAGCTGAGGAGTAAAGTAGTCGACCCAGCCCTCGTTGAGCCAGAGCTTGGCGTCGGCGTAGAGGCTTTCATACTGATCGAGGCCCTCGATTCCTTCGGGGTGACCCGGACGCCAGATGCCAAACGGGCTGATCCCGACCTTGACCAGCGGATCGGTTTTCTTGACGTCCTTGTAAAACCGCTCGACGAAGTCGTTGACATGGTGGCGCCGCCAGTCGCTTCTCGAGAGCTCGCCTCCCGACTCCTGGTATCTTTTCCACGGTCCTTCGTCGGGGAAATCGGCTCCGTCGGCATACGACTTGTACGGGTAAAAGTAGTCGTCGATATGAACACCGTCGATGTCGTAGCGCCGGGTGACATCGAGAATAACTTCCAAGGTCAGTTCCTTGGTTTTCTCTTCGGCCGGATCGGCCCACAGGAACTTGCCGTATTGGCGCACGATATCGGGATGGGTTTTACTGACGTGGCTGTCGGCAATCGGACTTTTCGCTCCGGAGTGCCGGGCGCGATACGGATTGAACCAGGCGTGAAGCTCAAGTCCGCGTTTATGCGCCTCTTCGACAGCGAACGCGAGAGGATCGTAATGCGGTTCCGGGGCCTGGCCCATTTCGCCAGTTAAGTATTCTGACCACGGTTCGAGATCGGATTCGTAGAGCGCGTCAAACATCGGGCGGACCTGGAGGACGACCGCGTTCAGGTTGAGCCGTGCCGACGTATTCAAAATGTCGAGCAATTCCGACTGTTGCTGCTCGACCGGAAGGCCCGGTTTTGATGGCCAGTCGATATTGGAAACCGTCGCAATCCAGACCGCGCGGAACTCGCGGGGAACTTCCGGCAAGTCATCCGCGGGGAGCGGGGCGGCGGCGGACAGGGAAAAAGTGAGCGAGAGGAGGAAGACGATGAGCGAATTTTTCATAAAAGAATTGTGTAGCGAAGACAGTCGCTGGCGTGAGAAATGGCACGCGAAAGCTCACCGGACCCGCAACAGCGTGCGCCTGCTTTCGTTTCCGGCGCGGTCGACCGCCGAGATCGCGACGTCGGTGATGCCAGCGGCTTTGAGCCGGATCGTCCCGGACTTTTGTTCGCGGGCAGGGAGGAGTTGCATATCCCATTCGCGCGAGCCTGCGCGCGTGTAAAGCGCCCATACGTGCAGGTCGGTTTCGGGCGAGGTCCAAGCGACTTCGATATTCCCTGCCGGAGCTTGCCGGAGACTCGCCTGCGGCGCGGCCGGCGGGGTGCTGTCGAGCCAGGGAGAAGCCGGAATGAGGGCAGGCTTCGAATAGACTCCGGACTGCAAGGCGCCGGCGAGATTTCGGCGATTCTGCATCAGTGGTATCATGCTGAAATGAACGTTGCCAGTCGCGCCCCGCTGCGCGCGTGTCGCTTGGATTTGATTAATGATTTCACTGACTGGCCAGGAGCTGTCGGCATTCGTGACTTTGCTTGTAAAATTGCCCGGCCAGACGTGGCGGTTCTTTTTGTTTTCGCCAACCCACCACGCGAGCAGCTTTGTGTAGCTTTGTGCTTGCTGGTCGATCGGCCAGTAGAGCTGAGGAGTGAAGTAGTCGAGCCAGCCCTCGTTGAGCCAGAGTTTGGGATCGGCGAAAAGGACATCGTACTGGCTGGTGCCTTGGATGCCTTTCGGGTGATCCGGTTTCCAGATCCCGAACGGACTGACCCCGACCTTGACAAGCGGCTTTTCACGTTTGACGACCTCGTAGAGCCGGCGGACGAGGTCGTTAACGTGACCGCGGCGCCAATCGGCACGCGACAGCCGGCCGCCGCCTTTTTGGTAGATTTCCCAATTTTTGTGATCGGGAAAATCGGCGCCGTCAGCATAAGACGGATACGGGTAGAAGTAATCGTCGTAGTGAATTCCGTCGATATCGTAACGGCGGATGATATCGAGGACGACGTTCAAGGTGTAGTTTTTCGTGGCTTCCTCGGTCGGATCGAGCCAGAGGTGCGTCCCGTACTCGCGAACGATGCCGGGGTTTCTCTTGCTGATATGATTTTCGGGAAGGCTGGTCTTCGCGCTCGGATGTTTGGCGCGGTACGGGTTGAACCAGACATGCAGCTCGAGCCCGCGTTTGTGAGCCTCGTCGACGATGAAGGCGAGCGGATCGTAGTAGGGCTCGGGGGCCTTGCCGGTTTCGCCGGTGAGGAACTCCGACCAAGGCTCGTACCTGGACTCGTAGAACGCGTCGCACATCGTCCGGGCTTGGAAGACGATCGCGTTGAGATTGATTTCGACAGCGCGGTCGAGGATGCCGATCAGCTCGGCCTTTTGGCGCTCGGTGCTGAGGTTGCGATTCGACGGCCAATCGATATTGGCGACCGTCGCGACCCAAGCCCCTCGAAACTCCCGTTCGGGCTCAATACCCGCCTGCGCGGCCGCTTGGGGTGCGCCAGCGATCAGAAGGACGAGGAGGAAAAGCAGAGCGGCCAGCCTTTGTGCTGCAGGTAATTTGAACATGGCTTTCGAAAGAGGCAGATGATGGCAAATTTTCCGCCAGCCGCCGCTGGCAAAAAGAACGCGATATTGTTGCCGGATAGCCGCCGGACACAAGGAAAAAGCATTACGGGCGGCGGATGAAAGGATTCCCGCGATGCCCATGTCGTGCCGGTACGAATACGTCTGATTTCGTTTCAATTGGAATGGAAATGGATGACGGATCGGCTTTACTTCGGAAGGCAAAGGGAAAGACTCGCAACAGATGAATCTCGCCGTGATCCGCAGGGAATGCACTTTTGGCAAAGGAGGAGCGGAGCGTTACGCCGCGAACCTTTGCCGCGCTCTGGCGCGAATGGGGCACAAGGTCTGGGTTGTCGCGGAGCGCTGCGATCCCGATCTCGCGCCGGGAGTTGTCCACGTGCCGGTTGCCGTCAACCGAGCGACCTCGGCAAGCGGCACACGATCGTTCCACCGAAACAGCCAGCGGGCGCTGGCATCGCTCCGGGCGGATGCGGTTTTTGCTCTGTCCCGAACGTTTCCGTCGGACGCCTTTCGCGTTTCGGACCCGATCCATGCCGCCTGGATGAAGCTGCGCTATTCCAATCCGTTCCGGCGCTGGTTTGAGACATGCAACCCGCGGCACCGGGCGATTCTCGGACTCGAGCGGGCGATTTTTGAAGCGGCCAACACGCGAATGATCGTAACGAATTCGGAACTGTCGAAGCGGATGATCCTCGAGCGATTCGCCTTTCCGGCTGAACGAATCCATGTGGTTTACAACGGGGTCGATCAGGAACGGTTCACCGCTGGGCCGCTGCCGGAAGCAACCGGGAAGCCGAAGGAGTTGCGTCTGCTTTTTGTCGGCCAGGATTTCAAGCGCAAAGGATTGGGGCCGCTTTTGCGCGCTTTGGCGATTGTGAGGAAAAAGGGGTTGCCGTTTCGCTTGCGGGTCGTCGGACGAGACCGGCCGGCACCGTATCAGAAATTGGCTGCGCGACTCGGTCTCGAGCGCAGGGTGGAGTTTAGCGGGACGACATCGGCGATCGACGAAGTCTATCGGTCGGCGGATCTGCTGGTCTTCCCGACCCTCTACGATCCCTTTGCCAACGTTTGCCTGGAGGCGCTGGCGTGCGGGCTGCCGGTGTTGACAACGACGACAAACGGGGCGGCGGAAGTGGTGGAGCCCGATCGCACGGGCTACGTGGTGAACGGAGAGCTTTCGGGACTTCCGGGGAGGCTGGCGGACGCGCTTTTGCGGCACGGCCGGAAGAGCTTGGAGTCGCGGAATGAAATGCGCGAAGCGGCGGTCGCCCAGGCGAGGGGTTTCACCATTGAGGCAAACGCGCGGCGCGTGCTTGAAATCCTGCAACAGGCGGCCGAACAGCGAAAAGCTTCCGAATGAACCGGACCATGAACGAGCCGAAACGATTGAACGTGGACGCTGGCGGCGCTGTGGGAAGAATGGTTTCGGCACATGGGGAAGTGGAATTTCATCGCGGCTTTTGCTCGGAAGAGGAAGCGCGGGAGTTGTCGCTGCTGGCAGGGCGGCCTCCGCCAGGAATGTGTCTTTTGAAATTCGGCTCCCGGTCGGTTGTCGGATCTTACAGCCTTCGCTCCAGCGGCAGGCAGGTTTGTCTGAAATATTACTTCCCGAAACATTGGTATAAACGCATGTCGCAAGGGCTGGGCCGATCGCGTGGTCGCAGAAGCTGGGAAGGCGGCTTGGCCTTCGCGGCCGCCGGAGTTCCGACACCCGATCCGCTGGTGATCGTGGAATCGAGGCGCTGGGGCGGGGTCTGGCTCGAACGCTCGTTTCTCGCCACCGGGATGGCGGAAGGGATTCCTCTGAACGATTATGTGAACGAGCACGGAGCGGGATCGCAGCGCATCAGCCAAGTGGCGGCGAGGCTGGGGGAATGTTTCGCGCGAATGGCGCGGCACCGAATCGTTCACGGCGATCTCAAGGCGACCAATATCCTCGTGAATTCCTCTGGATCGGTCGCCTTTGTCGATCTCGACGCGGCGGAGTTGGTTACATCGGAAAGCCGGTGGCGAGCGCTTCGCGCGCGTGACGAGCGGATTTTTCAGGAAAACTGGAAGAACGATTCAGCCACCGCTGAGGCGTTTGCGGGGGCCTTCGAATTGAGTTCCGAATCCAACTTGTGAATACAGCGAATGTAGATGGCCGATCCACGATCTCCCGAACGCGGCTGCGCCGAGCGGTTCACGGCTTGCGGTTTAATTCCCAGGCGCGGGCGAGGCCGCGGAGGGTGATGCCGGGGTCGTCAATGAGCGACTGACGCAGTGCGTTTTGCAGGAAACGGGCGGCGCCGCCCGTTGTGAGAATGGTCGGCGCACGTTCCCCTCGTTCTGTCAATTCGCGGGAAACCGCGTCGAGGAGGGCTTGGACCATGCCGCGAAAGCCGATGAGGCAGCCAATCTTCATCGCGTCCGCGGTGGAGCGGCCGATGGCGCCGCTGACGGCGAACTCGTCATCCAGGAGAGGAAGCTGGGCGGTTTGTTTGTGCAGGTATTCGGTCATGATTCGCAAGCCGGGCGCGATCAATCCTCCCTCGTAACCGCCCGAAGCGGTGACGATGTCGAAGGTGACGGCCGTGCCGAGGTCGATGACGATGCATGGCAACGGGTAAAAGGCCGTCGCGGCGACGGCGTTGGCCAGGCGATCTTGTCCGATTTCCTCGGGCGCGGGGTAACTGATCTTCATATCGAGCCGCACTTTCGCCGTCAGTTGAAAGACTTCTTCGATCGCAAGTTCTTCAAAAAGCCCGCGCAGCAATTTGGATACCGGCGGATTGACGGAGCAGAAGGCAATGGGCGGTTTTTCGTTATCTTGCTGAAACGTTTGAATCGCGAGTCGCAGCCGCGAGTCGGGTGCCGCGATTTCGCGGCTGTCAACGACATCTGGCACCGGTGCCCGCCCGTCGCTCACAATTCCGAAGTGCGTGTGCGTATTGCCAATATCGATACAAAAGATTTCCATAAAACAAGCGTCGGAATGTTACGGTTTTCGGAGGGTGACGTCTCCAGCGGCGACGGGAAACAGAGAGCCGTCCGGCCGTTCAATCCGCAAATGGCCGTCGGCGTCAATTCCCCGGGCGATTCCTTCTATTTTGTCGTGACCGACGCGGGCCGTCACCGGTTGGTTTGCGAGTGCGTCGTAACGAGCCCACCATTTGCGGAACTCATCGAGGTTTTCACCGGCTGTAAACTGGCGGCACGTGCTGAGGACAGTGCTGATGAGCGACGCGGTGAAACGATGGATACACCGGGATTTGCCGGTGGCCGCGGCAATGGAGGTGGCGAGGTTCTGGAGGTCCGCTGGAAGATCTTGAGCACGGCTGTTCACGTTGAGGCCGAGGCCGAAGATCAGGTTGCGGATGCGGTCGTGATCGACTTTGGCCTCGGTCAGCATTCCGCCGATCTTCTTTTGATTGAGGAGCAGGTCATTCGGCCACTTCAGGAAGGCGGGAACCTCCTGTGATTCGTTGAGAAAATGACAGACCGCGACGCCCATTCGGAGCGTGAATGTCGTCATGCGTTGGGGCGGCAGGTTGGGTTGAAAGGCAAACGTCAGATAAAGGTTGCCGCTGCTCCCGCTGAACCAGGCTCGCCCGAGCCGGCCTCGTCCGGCGGTTTGCTCGCGTGCGATCACAACAAACGGCGCTTCCGTGCCCGAAGCGAGCAGCCGTTCCGCTTCGGAGTTTGTGCTGTCGACGCTTTCATGGAAGTGGATGGGGGTCTCGGTCCATGGTTCGGCCAACAGCGCTTCGAGCAGCCGGGGGTGCAGCATGGGGGGCAGGGCCGGAAGGCGGTAGCCGCTGTTTCGCTTGGCCTCGATGGCGAACCCCTCCGACTGAAGTTTTTTGATTTGTGACCAGATCGCAACCCGGCTGACCGCGAGGCGGTGTGCGAGAGCGTTGCCCGAGACAAAACCGCCATCCGCTTCGAGCAGCGCCTTCAGGATGATGGTATCGGAGACTTCCACGGATTGCAGCAAGTCAAAGCAGCCCAAGTTTTGCCAGCAAGATCGCGAGCGCGCAGAGGCAGGCCGTTTCGGTCCGCAGAACATTTTCGCCCAGGCGAACCAGCGGGATTCCGCGAGAGCGGAGGAGATCGCGTTCCGGATTGGACCAGCCGCGTTCCGCGCCGAGCGCGAGCAGCAGCGGTTTTTCGGTCGGCGGGGTGAAATCGCGGAGACTCCCGACGGCCTCGTAATTGTCGAGCGCAATGGCCGTGCGGTTTGCGGCAAGGAGGTCAAGGGCGGCGGCGAGAGAGGCGTGCCGGTGAACCTCGGGAATGCGCGTGGTAAAAGCCTGTTCGGCGCCGGCGATCAAGTGGCGATGGAATTCGCCGGTCGACCAGAGTCGGCTGGCGGCGTAGGACGGTTCGCTTTTTTCGGTGGCCGCGAAGTGGATGACAGCGACGCCGAGTGAGGTGACCTCTTGCAAGATCTTGCGTGCGGTCTGGGGGCGCGGCAGACCAACCAGCAAGGCGACCGGGTGGAGCGGGGGAGGCATCCCGGCGTCGGTGAACTCGAGCTCGAGAAAATCAGTCGTTCGGTTGAGGATGACCCCTTTAAGGCGCGGGCCGTTGACGATGCCGGCGTCAAACGGTTCGCCCGTTTTCCGGCGCAGGATTTTCAGGAGGTGAGTGGCGCGCGGGTCGGCGATCGGCAGAGGATGCCGCGTCTCTTCGCGCGTGAACAGGATCAGGTTCATCCCGAAGAACGAAAAGGGCGGTTTCTAACCCTACCAGACTTGGAGAACTTCGTTGGCCACGCGCCGGGCAAGCCGCTCGGTCAAAACCGGCATCGCCTGGTATTCGGCGCGTGCCGAGCTTTCCTCGGGAAACGAGTCGGCCGTCGCACGTACGGTTCGCCCTTTCATGAAAACCGTTCCATCGCGATTGTCGATCAAGGTGCAGGAAGCGCTGAGCCCCAGACGAAGTTTGTCAGCGATGCCGGTGTCATCGGTGCTCGTCGCGGCGACATTTTTGTCAAAATCCTTGAGGACGACCTCGAGGGTCGCGTCGGCGTTGTCGGCGTCGCGCAGTTCAAGCAAGCCGTCGCGAAGGATCGCTTCGCGGATCTGGGTAGTCAGCAACGCCTGGGCCTGCGGGGCGAATGAGTCGTTGGCGACCGGCTTTATGTAGAGCGACGAGAACGGCGGGTCGGCGTGCCGGCCGAGCTGGTAATGGCCGCAACCCGCGACCAAGAAGGCGGCGGCGAGGGGGAGGCAAACGAAGATTCGAAGGAGCATCGTGCGCCGGATCGCGGAATAGGCTCGGGAATTTGTCGGATTCATCGCGTCGGTGTCAGCCATGGCTTCGATTTGCGTTCGTGACGCTCCTGCTCGATCTCGACCTGGGCAAGTTTATCCCGGGCGTCCGCCGCGGTTTCCGACTGAGGCGCGATTGTAATCGCTTCGTTGTAGAAGACTCGCGCGGCATGGAAGTTGTCGCGGTGATTGAAGTAAAAGTCTCCCAAGATGATTCGGCTTTGGGCCAAAACCTCGCTCATTTCGAGAATTTGTTCTTCAGCCTCAGCGGCGCGGGGGTGGTCCGGATAAAGCAGGACAAAATCTTCGTAGTAGCCGATCGCTTCGCGGTTGGCGCCTTGGTCGTAGGCGGGTCCCCGCATGCGGCTTGAAAAGGCTTCGGCCAGCCCGAAGTAGGCGTCGGCGACGTCTTCGTGGTTCGGATAATCGCTGATGAAGCGGTCATAGAGATCGATCGCTTCGTCGAGGTTGTTCAGGTCGCCCTGAAGGTTCGCCGCGTGCAGCAGCGCTTTTGGCGCGTATTCGCTGAAGGGGGCGTTCGTCACAATCTGCTCGAAATATTCGACGGCGCGTTCGGGGCTGCGGAAGCCCGGAATGATCCAAAAGAGTCGCAGGCGAGCGCCTTGACGCAACGCGTCGGCGATCGCGAATTGCTCGCTGATCACGTCCTGAAAGCCCGGGTAATCGGGATACTCGTCGACGATCCGCTGCAGCGCCTCGAAACCCCGGGTCCATTGCAAGCGCTCAACACGGATGAGTGCCGTCTGCCAGAGAGCTTCCGGCGCGAGGATCGTTCCCTCGTACTCCTCGATAACCTCCTTGTAATCGGCGAGCGCGCGACCGAGCTCGCCCGCTTCATGTGCCTTGCGTGCGCTGGTCATCCGTTCGAGGCCCGCGGTGAGTTCCTCGGCTGACCGCTCTGTTTCGCCTTCGAGCAACCAGCGGTCGCCGTCCCAGATCAGGCGCGCGTTCACAGGGAGCGCTCCAGGTGCCAGAAGGAGAAGGACCGCTCCGCACGCCAAGACTCGTTGTAGGGCGAACGCGAAATTCATGCGATTACTTCAATTGAAGTCAGCATGGGAGGCGAAACAAAAATCGGCGCGTCCCGCGAGGAATTCAATGCCACCGCACAAGGGAGGCGCCCCATGTCAACCCCGCGCCGAAGGCGATCATGAGCACGAGGTCGCCGGAGCGGATGCGGCCGGCGCGGTGGGCTTCGTCGAGAACGACCGGAATCGATGCCGCTGAAGTGTTTCCGACGCGATCGATATTGATGCCAAACCGGTCCATTGGAAGACCGAGGCGGGACGCGAGCATTTCGATGATGCGGATGTTGGCCTGGTGGGGGATGACGAGAGCGACATCGGCCGGGGTCAGTTGGTGCGCGTCTAATAACTCCCGCGCCGCCTTCTCCATGACACGGACGGCGAATTTGAATACCTCCTTCCCGTTCATCTTAAGGAAGTGCTGGCGGTCGCTGACGGACTCAGCCGTGGCCGGACAGACGGCGCCGCCGCCCGGCATGTGAAGAATTTCGCCGTTGTGCCCGTCGGAACCCAGCAGCGAGGCAATCACGCCGACGTTTTCCTTATCGCTGCGGCTCAGAACGACTGCGCCGGCACCATCGCCGAAAAGCACGCAGGTGCTGCGGTCGGTCCAGTCGATGATCGAGGAGAGCTTTTCGGCGCCGACAATCAAAGCATGCTTAAAGTTTCCGGTGCGGAGCATCGCCTGGCCGATGTCGAGGACGTAGAGAAAACCGGAGCAGGCTGCCTCGACATCGAACGCCGGAATTCGCCGCAGATTGAGCTTTGCCTGCAACAGACAGGCGGTTGACGGGAAAAGCATGTCGGGCGTGATTGTCGCCACGATCAGCAGGTCGATATCTTCCGGGGTCAGCCCGGCGGCGGCAATTGCCTCCCGGCTGGCGGCCACCGCCATATCGGATGTTGCCTCGCCGTCCGCGGCGATACGGCGTTCGCGGATCCCGGTCCGGGTGACGATCCACTCATCCGACGTATCGACCATTCGCGTCAGGTCGTCGTTCGTGAGAACCTCGGCTGGAAGATAGGAGCCGCTGCCGCTGACGATAACGGAAGAAGGGCGGCTCATGATTTCGTTCGTGAAAAACTGGTCATCGGACATGCACTTCGCGCGGCCGCTGCGAAGCGGACGGAAAAGGGGAATTCATCGCGATTTGAATTCGGCTTCAATCCAAAAAGCGCGGTGATCTCAGGCGATCGCCTTTTTTGAGCCGGTCAGTTCCCTGGCACGAGCAACGTCGCGGATGATGTGGTCGTTCATGTGATGCGCGACCATTTCGCGGCCGATCCGGATCGCGTTCATGATGGCCGCGCGATTGCTGGAGCCGTGCGCTTTGAGAATGTTTCCTTTGAGGCCCAGGAGCGGAGCGCCGCCGTAGGTATCCGGATTGAGCTGATTCTTGATCTCTTTGAAAGCGCCCATGGCGAGCAGGGCGCCGAGCTTGCGGACCGGTGTGCGGGTGATCTCTTCCTTCAGGTAATCCTTCATGTGGTGGAAGAGGGATTCGCAGGTTTTGAGGAGGACATTGCCGACGAAACCGTCGCACACGACAACGTCCACGCGATTCTGAAAAACCTGGAACCCCTCGATCGGGCCCGCGTAGTTGATAATCGGCTTGATCTGTTTGAGCAGCTCGTGGGTCTGGTGGATCAATTCGTTGCCCTTTCCCTCTTCGGTGCCGATTGTGAGGAGCCCGATGCGCGGAGAGGCGACGCCGAGAGCGATGCGCGAGTAAATGCCGCCGAGGATAGCGTTTTGCATCAAGTGCTCCGGGCGCGCTTCCGGGTTGGCCCCTGCGTCGATCAGGACAAAGTGATTGGATTTGGTCGGGATAACGGTTGCCAGGGCTGGCCGATCAACGCCTTCAAGCGTCCTCAATTTGATCGTGCCGCCAGCCATCAGGCTTCCCGTGTTTCCACAGCTGACAAGGACTTTGGCGTCGCCGGCTTTAACGAGCTCAATCGCTCGGACCATCGAGGAGTCTTTTTTGCGCTTGATCGCCTGCAGCGGTTTGTCGTCCATCGCGATCACCTCGGAGGCATGATGCACGGTGATCGCCGGGTGGCCCGTGAGCCCGGTGCGACTCAGTTCGGATTCCAGGATGGCGCGGTCGCCGGTGAGGATCAGCTTCCCGATGCCGGGGAGCTGTTCGAGGGCGAGTTTGACTGCTTCGACGACCTCGCCGGGCCCAAGGTCGCCCCCCATCGCGTCGACCGCGATGGCCGCGTCGTCTCTGTCATCTCCGTCCATGCGCGAAAAGCAACGAACCGGACCCCTTCCGGAGACCGGTTCGCGCGAAAGGAAAAAAGCCGATCAGGTCTCGATATCGATCACCTGCCGGCCGCGGTACATCCCGTTGTTCGGGTTGACGCGATGCGGGCGGAAAGTGCTGCCGTCCATCGGATCCTTTGCGAGTTGCGGCGCCTTGAAGCGATTGGCGGCGCGACGCTTGGCGCTGCGGGCTTTCGATTGTTTGCGTTTCGGATTGGCCATGGTCTTTACATATTTGGAAGCTTCACGCTTCCAATCCTGTGCTGTCGAATAACTGGAATTCGGAAAAAGAGTTGATTCGGTACGCGCTCCGGTCGCCTGCGTCAAGACCTACTTTGGGTTTTTCCTGCTGATCGACTCATACTGGCTTCCAGAATCGTGCGGCACCGTGCGTCGGTGCGATTGAGAAAAAGAGCAGGGGATCGAAATTTTTTTAAAAAAGATAGTTGACAGATGTTCACCTGTTTCAGATGAATGGCTCACCATCAAATGGTTTACCCTTATAACTCAACCCCGCCTAGCTGCATAATGTGTGAATGAACCGATTTGCGCGTCGCGATCGCAGTGTTTCCCTAAACCTTCGGCCGCTTTGTCAAATTGAATTCGTTCGCCCCAATGACTGAAATACCCCTATCCATGACAGAGACAACCCCGCATTGTATACAAATGGCGTTCGTTGCGCTGTCGCTGTCGGTGGCAGCGGCAGCCGCAACGGCGTCGACCTCGTCCACTGTGCTCCTCGAAGAGGATTTTGAAAGTTATGAGGGCGAAGCTGCATTCGAGAAAACTTGGCCGCGTGCGGGAAATGCACCATCCGGTTTGGCAGAGGATCCTGCAGGAACGGCAAACATCGTCTTGCGATCCAAAGGCGATCGCCGGACGCGCGTCTTTGCCGCTTATACGCCGACGGACGAGCAGCCACTGCGCGTGAGTGTCGACTATTATGACGGCTATCAGGAGGGAGCGGCGGGTCGCGAATATCTTGGACTTTGGACGGGTCCGTTTGATCCGGCAGCGCTGATCGAGGTCGGGCAGCACAATCATCCGGGCGCGGAAGCATTTGAACTTTTCCGTGCGCGCGCCAGTGGAGGCGAAAATGAATGGTACGCCCTGCGAACACCCCGCATCCAAGGCTGGCACAAGATCCATTTGTTAATTTACGCGCGCACCGTCGAGGTTTACATCGACGGCGATCTGGACACGATCCTGGACTGGGCCGGCGGACCCCTGGGCGCCGTGCGGCTCGGCAGCGGATTCGGCACGGGAGAGGAGGCTTCCCCGACCGAGGCGTGCTACGACAATCTTCGCATTGAAACGCTCACGATTTCCACGGACGAAGGAACGTTGATGGAGCTTTCCCTTTTCAACGATCCCCCCGACCGCTCATCGTCAAACCAGCTTGCGGTTCGGTGATGTTCCCCCGCTTCAGCCCCTGATCCCCATTTACTGCCCTCTTGCCCCTGTTGAAACCCCATGATGACCTTGATCCGATGCACACGCAGGTGGAGTCGCCGCTTCATCCGCGATCAAAGAATTGTTCCCGTTTGCGTTCCCGTTTGCGGTTGGCGAGCTAGCCTGATCACAGGCGGTGTCCTTGGCATCGCCCTCGCGAGCGGGATGCCGGGGGTCGCTGAAATACAAGCGGACAATGTCTATCGACTGCAGCTCGCAGCCACCGACGAACCTGCAGCGGAACGCTCGCTAGAGGGCAGCGACGGCTGGTTGGTTGATTCGGGGCGGGCTGTTATTCGCGGTCGCGATTTGTTGCATTTGCTCCCGTCGGATCCGCCGGCGCGGATCTCGCGTGATTTTCCGGGAATCGGCAAGGCTCAGGATGTGTTCCTCGGCTTCCGCTTCCGGGGCCGCGGCGCGGGCCCGCTTGTTCCGCTTATGGAGGTGCTCGCACCGGATCTGGTTCACCTTTCTTTAGTGGCGGAAGAAGGGGAGGCACGTTTGTACGCATTCGATGGAGACGGGCAGGGCGGCGGCGCCTGGCTGGACACGGCTGCGACGGTCGAGCTTGACGGCGGCGACAGGGTTGGTGACGTATCCGTGGGAGTTCATATCGATATTCAAGCAGGTTACGCTGCTCTTTATGTCGACCGCCAGGCTGCGGGGCGTTATCGCTTTTCCACCGGCACGGCTGTGATGGATCGGCTGATTATTCGGACCGGTCCCGGCAGCGAACTGAGAATCGATGAACTGACCGTTGGAACCGATCGGGAGTCGTGGGCTCCCGCTTTTGCCGGGGAGCAGGTGGACGCGGAGGGGAGGGGCGACGCCCGGACGGCCGGCCGCGGCCGGGCGGTAAAAGCGCGCGGGCCGTCTGATGTTCGTGGCGCGGAGAACGTCCCCGCGAAGATTCAGCGCGCGGAGCGAAGCTTCCAGACTTCCGGTGCGAGGATTGTTTGGCTGACGATGCAAGTCCCGGGGCGCCCTGGACGTCTCCCGGCCGCCGCGGCCCGACAGGGGCCGCGAAGTGCTATGGTTGCTGTCAATCCGGCTGGGTTCCTCTTTGCGTATGACGGGGTGAAGGATCGCTGGGTCAACAGCGGCGTAGCTGTCGGCGACCGCGGTTCGCCCGCACGGGTTGATTTGCGTCTCGATTTCGAGAGCGGCCGTTATTGGTTATGCGTTGATGGCGTGCTGGTGCTGCGCGATCTCGGCTTTCGAGACCGGGACATCCGGCAATTGCAACGGATTCGGTTGAGAGCTGGCCTGCGGGAAGAGGTCTTACGCTCCCCGCTCAATGCCGCGCGAATCAGCTTTGATGAACCGTCAGGCCTCGATTTTTCCGGGGACGGGTTGACGAATCAGCAAAAGCGCATGCTGGGCCTCGACGTATTCCGGAAGGATACAACGGGCGACGGAATTCCTGACTGGTGGCTTGTAAAACATGGACTAGACGCGACGGATCCCGCAATCGGAGACACCGACCCGCGAGACAAGGGCTTGTCGGTCAGACAAGATTTCTTTCTCGGAACATCCCCGAACCTCGTCGACACCGACGGTGATGGATGGGAGGATGTTCAGGAGTACTTGGCCGATACGGATCCTCTCGATTCGTCACGTTTTCCGGAAGACGAGGGATTGAATGGATGGAAAGTGGTCCAGATCGGAAAGGGCTTGGCAGCTGAGGCATTCCGAGTCGAAGACGAATATCGGCTGGCGGGAAGCGGCATCGGCACGCACCGCAAGGAGGACGCTTTTCTCTTCGCGTACCGGGAAGTGACGGGGGATTTTGAAGCGACGGTCCGGGTACAGGCGCCCGAGCATCTTGCCGCAGGCATGGAGACCGTTCCGAGCTGGCTATCGCAGAACGGGTTGATGGCACGGTCAACGCTCGATCCTGCCGCGCCTTATTCAGCGTTATTTTCGTCCCCCGTCTGGTACTGGTCGCGATTCCGCGAGCTGCCGGGCGCAAACGTTACCAGTTTCACCCTTCGCTCGGTAATCGCGGGGGAATCGCACTTCATTCGGATGCGCCGAACAGGCAATCGCTTCCGCCACTATCTCTCTTCCGATGGGCAAACATGGTTTCTGATGTCAGATTTAGCCGTGGAAATGCCGAAGCGAATGCTTGTCGGGATGTTCGCGTCGGCATTCTCGGAAACGGAACGGATTCGGGGTCGATTGAGCCAGGTGGAGCTGGTTCCGATCTCCGAGGGAGTGCAGTGGCAGACAGCGGGTGAGAGTGGCTCGGTCAAATTGGATTCCTTCGCCTGGTTGGGTGAATGGGATGGCACAGGCGATCATGACCGGGCCGCTCTCACTTCGCGTCGACCAAAGCTCAATGAGCTTCACCAGGCCGGTTTCTCGACTCCGGCCGTTCAAACTTTTCATGGCAGTGACGCGCGGGAGTGGAACGGTACTTGGAGAAGGAGCGGAAATAGTCTTATCGGATTTGACCGGCGAGGCTGGATCGAATTTGACCTAAAGGTAGCCGAGCCGGACGTGTACCTGGTCGAACTGGAGGCTCGGGAATGGAATAAGGACAAGAGGACGATCTCCCTGTTTCCTCTTAAGTTTTACTTGGATTCAGATTTTCTTGGGAGTCGGACGCTGGAGGCAAGTTCGGACGAACTCGGCCGAGTCTATGTTTTCACGCCATGGCTGGAATCAGGCACGCACCGTCTGCGTGTCCTTTGGGATGGTTCGCGCAGTGAAACGTATCTGGATGTTTGCGCGGTCCGGCTCCGGGTCATCGACGGCGGCCATGAGGAAGGGCCTGTCAAAAGTTGGGTGGCCGCGCGCCTGATGCGTCAGGCCGGAATCGATCATCCACCGCCGACGCTCACCTACATTTCGCCCTTGCGCATCGAAGGGAGGGCGCAATTTAGCCGGCGGATGATCGTTCAGCGGGAAGTAAACTTGCGAGAGCCCTTTCACGCAGGCGGTCGACCGCTGACTTATCCAAAGACGAGCGAGCCAGAAGGCAGCCTTGTTATCGAACCTCCTGCCGTACCCTTCGTCGCGTCTAAATCCGAGGCCGAGACGTTCTTTGAACCGCGCGTGCTGGCTGCGCGTGCGGAAGATCTCCGGCAATCTTTCGCGGCGTGGCGTGAGCCGACCGCATTCGCGGCCCGCCAAGGCGCCGGGTATCGGTTTTGGTCCGAAATACCGCTGGTTCCGCTTGTGGAGAATGCGGTAACGGTTGCGTGGCAAAGCGGAGTCGCAACCTATCGTCAAGCAGCGCGCTGGATTCCTTTCAATATTATGCAAGGCGGCACCATGGCACTTCAGGTTGGCGATTCAATGCTGCTCACCGCGCACAACGGAGATAGTGAAAATGGCCAAGCGGTCATATCGGTCGGCGGCAAGACTTACACGACGGTGCCGGAAGCGCCGGTCATGTATACCTTTCAGCAGCCTGGCGAATATGAAATCGAAGGCGTCTATCGCCATCCAGACGGACGCGAGTTTTCGAGTCTTCTTAAAGTCTCAGCGAGCGATTTTACATTTTCAGGTCGTCCGCTCGCATATGTCGGGAGGGAGCGCAGTTGGAACCCGAGCGATAGTGAAAATGTGGCAGGAAAGCCGACGTTTGAAGGGGATCCCCGGCTGGCGCTGAGACAGGACGATTCCCGAAGCAAGCTGTATTTTTCAGCGGTAGACAATATTCCGCAAACCCTTGTCGCTCGTGATCCGGCCACCGGTGCAATCATAGATTCGGTTTCTGTTGAAAGTTTTCGACTTTTCTCGTCCTGGGAGACCTACGCCCGAATAATCGAGGAACTCCCGGATGGAACGAAGCTCGTCGAGATGTTGCTGATTCTCAGCCCCGTTCCTCCCGATCTATCGATCCAGTTGGAGATCTTCGCGGGCGGAGTCCTGTTTGACGACGGAACGACGACGCGCTGGTTATCAAAAGACGATTTTGATGTGCTTGGCCAAACCACTGTGCGGTTTATCATGCCGGAAGACGCGGTGAGTTCGGTCTGTCACAGGACGAACGTGTACCAAAATGGCCAGTTGATTGGAAGCCGGTGAGCGGCTTTTGAGATCTCGCGAGCGATGATGATTATGAAGGGAGATCGGGTCAGGTTTGCGGCACGAATGATAGCGGTTCTTGGTGGTGGCGGACTTCTATTCGCGTTGCTATTCGCCGTTTGGCCGGATTGGAATGCTCCCGGAGCGGGGGCGGAGCAAAGCAGGGATCAGACCCGTTCGCCATCAAACGAGCTTCGAGATGGGAGATCTCCAGAGGAAGCGGTTGGGGAAGTCACTGCCAAGATTGACGACCGGGGCTTGCCCGAAGAACTCTCACCGACGGATCCGGTTCCGTCCGCCGATCGAACCGCCTCACTTGAGGCCGGTCTTTCACTGGATACCTCGTTTCTGTCGCGAATTCAAACGATTGCCAACACCGCGGCGGATTTTTCGGTTCGAAACGAAGCCGCGCAAGGATTGAGCGGCGAGTTGCATCGAGACGAAATTCGCGCTCTCTACCGGTTTCTCCTTGCTCCGCCCCCAGTTGACGATCAAAACAAGCGGCAAGACCGGGCGCTGAAAAACGCCGTCATGAACCGGCTTCGGAAGCAAACCGAAACGCCTGGCGGTCTCACGAAGGTGATGACGGCGATGTTTGCCGACGAGAAGCAGGATCCAGGTGTTCGGGATTATGCCCTCCAGCAAATGCGAGCCTGGTATTGGGATGCGCCGCCGGAGGAGCGTCCCGATATTCTCGACGCGATTGTGGGTGGTCTCGGCGAAAACGACAGCGGGATTGGAGGGACTGTTTTGCTTGCGCTGGCGGAACTCGCTGGGGAGCTGGCTGAGGACGAGGGTATCGATATTGGGATCGCGGCTTGGGAGATGGCGGAATCGCCGGCAAGTTCCGATCTCACACGCGTGACGGCGCTGCAGGTGCTGGTTGCGAGGCTGCCGGCGCGTGCTGTGGAATTGGCGGAGGCCTGGGCATTTGAGCCGGGAGCGGGGTATCCGCGCCGGATTGCCGCGATTGCGGCCCTTGGTGCCGCCGCTACCGATGAAGCGGCAGTTGTTTTGAGCCGGTTGCAATCCCTCGGCGACGATGTTTACTTGGCACCCGCTTTTCAGGCTGCGCATCGTAAAATCACCTCGAAAATGAATATGGAGACGCGGCGGCCATGACCAATGGACCGCCGTCTTGCCATGCGTGAGGCGGTGACGGGAACTGGTGCGGGTGCCGGCAAGTCGACTCCACCGGTGAGAGTGATCGCACGGTAGACCTGCCGAGCTTGCGACGCGGAAGGTGCCCATGATCATCGTCATGGGCTACACGGCTCACGTTAGCGAGTATAGGTGCCGCGCGTTTAACGCCCATTCGAAACGCATCAATCATCATGCGTTAAGAGATTTTTCTGGCTGGACGCAAAAAAAATGTTCGCGTTCAGAAGTATCCGGGCGTTAATTCCGGCTTTTGACAGGTTCCTGTCCTATGAATGCGCGTGAACCTAGACCGAAGCGCATTGTAAATGCACCAGTTATGTCTGATCTTTCCACTCTTACCGCCCAACTGCTGGCCAAGGAGAACTTGAGCTTTCAGCAGGCGGATCAAGCGGCGCAACTGCTTGCCAATGAGGGGATTTCCGCTGACGAGAAAGAAGCGTTTCTGATTGCGCTGGCCGAGAAGGGTGAAACGTTGGAGGAAGTCGCCGCCTTTGGCAAACGCTTCCGGGATTTTGCCCGGAATCCGGGAGTTGACGAGTGGGCAAATCGGGCGATTGACGTTTGCGGAACGGGAGGCGACCGTGCGGGAACGTTCAATATCTCGACAACGGTGGCGTTTATTGTCGCCGCTGGTGGAGTCCCGGTTTTTAAGCACGGAAATCGCTCGATCACATCCAAGTGCGGAAGCGCTGAGCTCCTTGCCGATCTAGGAGTGCCGATGGAAGCGGACGCCGCTTTACTCCGATCCTCATTGCGCGAGCTGAATTTCGCCTTCTTTTTCGCTCCGGCATTTCATCCGGCGTTCAAGGCGATCATGCCGGTCCGCCAGTCGCTCGCGAAGCAGGGAAAACGCACGGTCTTCAATATCCTCGGGCCGATGATTAATCCGGGCCGGCCCGCCTACCAGTTGCTCGGTGTCTACTCGGAGTCTTGGTTGCCGGTGATGGCTGGCGCGCTTGATGCGATGAAACTGCGGAATGGCTTTACGGTCCATTGCCGGTTGGACGGGGAAGGCGCTTCCGGCCTCGATGAGCTTTCGTGCGCGGGCAGCAACCGGATTTGTGGATTTGGGGCCAGCCGCGATCGTTGCGAGACATGGGAATCAACCCGTTTCGGACTTTCAGTCGCGCGACTCGAAGACCTGATCGGCGGAGACGCCAAAGCCAACCGCGAACTGCTTCAACTCGTTCTTGATAACCGGGCGCCGACCGGCCTCACCGATTCCATCCTTCTTAATGCCGGCTTTGCGTTCTATACGGCTGGTGAATCGGACAGCGTCGAAGACGGAATCCTGTTGGCGCGCGACCTCCTGCGGGCAGGCACGGTCAAGAATCATGTGGCGAAAATCGCCGATTTCTACCGATCATGAGTCGCAGGTATTTTGGAACCGACGGCGTGCGGGGAACCTATGGCAGCGCGCTGGTAAACGAGGTGTTTGCCGCTCGCTTTGCCCAAGCCGTCAGTACGTTTTTCCGGCGCCGCAATCCCGATGTTCGGCGAGCGATTGTCGGGCGGGACACGCGTGCATCTGGAGAATCGCTTGCCTCAGCGATCATTGCCGCGCTGACTGAACGTTCCGGCTTAGAAATATACGATGCCGGGATCGCGCCGACGCCGGCAATTGCCGGGTCGATTGCGGGGTTGAACGCGGGATTTGCAATCGTCGTGACCGCATCGCACAATCCTGCCTGTGACAACGGCTTTAAGGTGTTTGGCGGAGGCGGAAGTAAACTGACCGACGCGGATGAACACGAGATTGAGGCGCTGCTTGATGAGCCGGAAATGCCGCCCGCGGCAGGCGGTTCTGTGCATCGGACGGAGGTTGCGGATCGCTACGCGAAGCGCATGTTGCAGATGCTGCCACCCGGCAGTCTCGAAGGTTGGCGCATTGTTGTCGATGCGGCCAACGGCGCCACGGCAGCCACGACACCTAAGGTGCTTGCGGAGCTTGGCGCCGACTTGCTGATGGTTGGCCATCTTCCCAACGGTTCAAACATTAATGAAAACGTCGGCGCTCAGCACCCGGAAACGATGGCTGAAGCGGTGCGGGCCAGCGGAGCGCGACTCGGAATCGCCCACGATGGTGACGGTGACCGGGTGGTGTTTTGCGACGAGACCGGCTCAGTGCTCGACGGAGATGATATCCTCGCGATCGTCGCAACCAGGGCACTGGAAACTGGGGAGCTGCGGAAAAATACGGTCGTGGCGACGGTCCAGAGCAATCTCGGTCTCGATCAGGCCATTCGCGACGCGGGAGGAGAGGTCGTACGGACCCATGTCGGCGACCGCTATGTCATCGAGCGGATGCTGCGCGATGGATACAATGTCGGCGGGGAGACATCGGGGCATGTGGTTTTATTGGATCATTCTCCCACTGGCGACGGTCTGGCAAGTGCAATGAAGGTGCTGGAAATCATGTATGCGCGCCGAATGCCGCTGTCCCGATTGCGGCAGTGCTGGCAGCGGTTTCCTCAACTTTCGGCAAGTTTGCCCGTGCGGGAACGGATTCCATTGCAGAAGCTGCGTCAGGTTCCGGGAGCCATCGCGGAAGCTGAGGCGGCTCTCGGTTCGGCCGGCCGTGTGCTTGTTCGATATTCAGGCACCGAGCTGCTGCTGCGTCTCTTGGTTGAAGGTCGAGATCGCGGACAAGTCGAAGATCTTTTCGCAAGGCTGCGGTCAGCCGCGGCCAGTGAATTGGGAATGAACGGGAGTTGACCTGCTTTTTCCCGCCTTTTAATCTCTCTCTTTTTTTACACGAACTGTAATGCCTGAAATTCTGATTTCCGACCTTAGTCCCCGCCTGCAGAAACAGGTGGAGAACGCACGTTTTGCCATTGATCGCGGCAACCTCGACTACGCGATCGAGATCTCCTCTCTCGTTCTTGCTCAGGAGCCCGGCTGCCTTCCGGTAAGGAAACTTCTTCGGGCTGCACAAATGAAACAGTTTCGCGCCAAGAACAAAATCATCGCCAAAGCGGTCGGCGGTGTATCCTCGGCGATGGGACTGATGGCGGGCTCGGCGGCGGTCAAGAAGAATCCCAAGAAGGCGCTCGAAGCGGCAGAGAAAGCATTGACCAAAGATCCGACCAATGTGGCGGCGCACAAACTCATCGCGCAGGCCGCGAAGCAGCTCGACCTTCCCGAAACCGTTGTCTTCGCGTGGGAATCGATACGCGACCAGTCACCGAACAACATCAAAGTTCTTCTTTCTCTTGGCAACGCGTACATCGATGCTCAGCGCGGGGAGGAAGCGGTGAAGGTCGGCGATCAGATTCTGGCACTCAGCCCGGGTCTCGCGGAGGCGCAGGATCTTTTGAAGGCCGGTTCGGTTTCCCAATCTTTGACAAAGGGCAAATGGGAGGAAGAGCACAGCAGTTACCGCGACAAGCTCAAGGATGCTGACGAAGCGGTTTCGCTGGAGCAGGCAGCCAAACTGGTGACTGGCGAAGAAGCTGCGCAGCGCCTGTTGGAAGAAGCCTTGGAACGCGTCGAGGCCGAGCCGCAAAATCTGAATCATTACCGCAGTGTCGTTGAGGGTTACGAGCAGCTTAACAACCCGGCCAAAGCGATCGAATGGCTGGAAAAGGCACGGGAGTTGCCTTCGGGGGCGGCTGACGCGACCTTGTTGAAGAAGCATTCGGACTTGAAGATCAAGATGCTGCAGGGAGAGATCGACCAGCGACAGGCCGATCTGCGGAACGATCCCGAGAACGAGGCGATTCAAGCGGATATTGATCGGCTTTCCGAGGATCTCGCCAAGCTGCGAATCGCTGAAGCGCAAGGGTTGGTCGACCGCTATCCCAACGAGCCGGCCTACCGCTTTGAACTTGGGAAGCTGCTGTTCGACGCTGGCGAGATCGATCGTGCGATTCAGCAGTTCCAGGTTTCCCATCGCAGCCCGAAAGTCCGGCTGCAGTCGCTCACCTACCTCGGCGCCTGCTTTAAATCGAAGGGGCAATACGACCTCGCGGTACAACAATACGAAACGGCGAAGGCGGAAATCTCTGGTATGAACGACCAGAAGAAGGACGTCATTTATCAGCTCGCCGAATGTTACGATCTGATGGGCAAACGCGAAGAAGCGATCAATGAATACAAGGTGATCTACGCGGCTGACATCGGATACCGCGACGTTGCCGCGAAGATCGACGAATATTACGCAAAGGGGTAGTGCGCTTCCGATTTTTGCGCCGCGGAGGCTAAGGAGGTTTGGACGAGGGTTTTCTTGTCCGCACGAAATCCGGAGCAAAAGCGTATACGCAACCTTGGGGCCGCACGGGGGAGGGAGTGAAAGATTCAAAATCCACGGCCCAAAAATTAAGAAGCGCGCGGATCATCGACGCCCACATTCACATGTATCCGCCCGCGGTCTGCGAGGACCCGGTCGGCTGGGCCGCGCGGTCGAACGAGCTTCACTGGGCGGAAATGATTTCCGCGTCGGTAAATCGGCCAAGCCTCCAGGGATGGGCGGATGCGGCGACATTGCTGCGGGACATGGAGGCAGCTGGGGTCACTCGATCGGTGATGCTGGGATGGTATTGGGAAAACCAGGACACCTGCGAGCAGCAGAATCGCTGGTATGAGCAATGGGCATCCGAGCATCCGGACCAGTTGAGCTGGTTTGCTACCATCCATCCGCGCGCCGGAGAACGGGCGTTGGAGGAGGTGAGACGAGTCGCGCGCGCGGGAGCTTCCGGCTTGGGGGAATTATCGCCCGCCGGCCAAGGGTTTTCGCTGCGGGACCGGGATTTTCTCAAGATTGCCGAGCTGGCGGCCGACCTCGGTTTGCCGATCAATTTTCATGTGAATGAGGCACTGGGACGCGATCGGCCTGGTCGGCGTTTTGATGACCTCGCTGACTTTCAATGGCTGGCGCGGCAATTTCCGGATTTGCGGATCATTCTTGCGCATTGGGGCGGCATGATCCCGTTTTTTGAAATGAACCGGAAAGTCCGCCGTGATTTAAAGAATGTCTTTTATGATACAGCTGCGTCGCCGCTCTTATATGATTCCCGGATTTATCGCGCGGTGATCGATATTGTTGGAGCGGAGAAAATCTTGTTCGGTTCGGACTACCCGCTATTGCTCTATCCACGCCGTGAGCGGGTTCCTGGGTTTTCGCGTTTGCTGCGCGAAATTCATGACGCTGGATTGACGGATGCGGAGCTTGCTCTCGTGCTGGCCGGGAATGCACGCCGGCTCCTCGGGATTGACGCCTCCGGCAACGCCTGAGAAAATGCGCTTGTATGCGCGCGCAGCGAATATTTCGGTCCTTGATTGGTTGGATTGCCGCGATTTTGTGGCCGGCCATTGCGGTGAGCGAAATGGCGGTCGTACGGATCGAGCCCGAGTTTGATCGATTGATTTCTTCGGATGCTGCAATCGAAATTCTGGCAGAGGGACATGATTGGACAGAAGGTCCGGTATGGGACGAAGCGGAGCAGCGGCTGCTCTTTTCTGATGTTCCCCGGAACACGATCTACGCCTGGAGCGCAGCGTCCGGCAGAACGGTTTATATGAAACCATCCGGTTACACTGGCGTCGCCGCGGCCGGGCGGGAACCCGGCTCCAATGGATTAGCGTTTGACGCGGAAGGCCGCCTTCTGCTGTGCGAGCACGGAGACCGGCGGATTGCGCGCGTAGAGCACTGCGGCGGAAAACTGACGCTGGCGGATCGGTTTGATGGGAAGCGTTTGAACAGTCCGAATGATCTCGCGGTGCACTCGGATGGATCCATTGTCTTTACAGATCCGCCCTATGGCTTGCCCAAGGGCGCGAATGATCCATGCCGTGAACTTGATTTCTTTGGTGTGTATCGCCTGTCCCCGGAGGGAGACCTGACGCTTTTGATTCAGGACCTCACGCGGCCGAATGGCATTGCGTTCTCTCCTGACGAGCGAACGCTCTACGTGGCGCAATCCCATCGGCCGGAACCAGTCATTTTTGCGTATCCGTATTCTGGTGACGGAAAGGCTGGGGAAGGACGTGTCTTCTTTGATGCGACGCCGTTTGTGTCGTCGGGTCCCGGGCTTCCTGACGGGTTGAAGACTGATCGGGAAGGCAATGTCTGGACAACCGGGCCCAATGGTGTGTTTGTGCTTTCGCCGGACGGGAAGCTTCTGGGCCGAATTGTAACCGGGAAGGCGACGGCTAATCTCGCTTTCGGCGGTCCCGATGGACAAACGCTTTTTATCACGGCCCATGATGCACTCCTCCGAGTCCCGACGCTGACGAGGGCTCCTTTAACGAAGGTGCAAACCGACGATTCGCGGCCTTGATGAGCGGTGAAGCGGTTTTCCGATCCGTTACAAAGGATCACGGAAACCCGTCGCCTGAGTACCCCGAGAAGTCATGAAACAGAGTCTCGCCTATGTCGGCAGACTTTATCTGAGAAGCCTGTCATCCTGAATCTGGGGCAACGCTGTCGCGCAGAAGCTGCTTGATTTTTCTGTGCATCAGGCGGCGGCAGTTTGCAGCGGCAGGCGCGAGCCGGTGGAGAAGAGGGCGGAGAAACTTGGCATCGGCACCGGGGAGAACCGGGCAAATCGATGAGAGCGCCTGATGACGCCTTTCACGTCAGAACGCGGTTACTTCTTTCCGAATCGGCGGGTCAGGGCCAAGAGGGCGAGAACTCCTATTCCGGCCATACCGTATGTGGAAGGCTCGGGGATGACCCAGCCGCCGAATTTGTCGCTGCCTTCACCATTGATGCCTGTGGCTTGAAAGCGGAACGCGATGGTGAACGGGTCGCCTGGCTGAGGGAACTCCGAAAATCCAAAGCCATGAAAATTAAATTCTTCGGGCGGGATCCCGGTAAACAGGAAATCGAAATACGCACTGCTGTTCGGGCCAATTCCCCGGTTGGGGTTGCCGCCGCCGTTCGCGTTGCTTCCGGTGCCGGTGCCGATATCCATCGCAAGCCCGCCCCCGCTCGTTCCTCCGCTCAAGTTATACGGATTAAGGAGCTGAAAACTCATGCTGCCGGGAGCCCCGAATGTTCCGTTATCGTACGTTCCATAATGCTTAAGCTGAACCGTATCAAAATCTGGAGCGCTAAACCCAAAGGACGTAATGTATCCATTCGGATCAAACCCGTCGGTTCCGGCAAGGTTGTTCACGATCACGCGGAGATAGCCTTGCGTGGAGTCCCACAAGAACTCACCGGAGGCTCCGACATTTGCGTGGTTCGATCCATTGGTCGAATTGTCGGGAGTCGAGACGACGTAAAAATCGCCGTACGAATCGGGATTGAACACGGCAAACTGGGCGTGACTCGAAGCGGTCCCGAGTGCGAGCGGGGCAATGAAAGCTCCGAGAACTTGTAAGCGATGAATCATGGCGTTACCTGCTTTCCTCATAAGATTGCCCATGATTATTACCGGGAAATGGCCGCTTTCGCATCGGGGCAAACCCCTAATGTGGTATCGGGGATCTTTGATTTGATCGACGATTCTGGGAAATCGGCCGAAAAACGGACGGCTTACGCCCGGAATCCGAACGCAGCCGGCTTAAAACGCCTTACAAAATCAGCATGCCGAGGAGGCCCAGGGCGAAGAGGAGCAGCACGATGGAGAGCGTCTTCTTTTCCTGTTTTGTCAACGTAAGGGGCATGGGCCAAGAAAAGGGGATCCGACAGGCAATGTCGATGAAAACCGGTGTCACGGTTGAGCTTTATTCTTGGTCGATCCGCGCGGATGAATTAGACCGGCGGTATGGAACAACGAGGAAAACGGGCGCCGGAGACCGGAATGCCGCGCGTGAATCTCTACCTCACAGGATTCATGGCAACCGGTAAGAGCACCGCCGGCCGGGCGCTCGCCAATCGATTGGGATATGCCTTCTACGACAGTGACGCCGAGATCGAGAAACTGACCCAGCGGCGCATCGACGAGATTTTTGAACACGAGGGAGAAGAAGCCTTTCGCCGGTACGAAAGAGAGTTCATCGAGTCCGGCCATCCCTCCGAGGGGTGTGTCGTCTCCTGCGGCGGCGGGTTGATCACCCGGCCAGGAATGATTGAATTACTCAAAGAGAAGGGCGTCCTGATCTGCCTTTTCGCGACTGTGGATACCATTCTCGAGCGAACGCAAGGCAACAAGAACCGGCCGCTGCTCAACGTCGAGGATCCGAAGCAGCGCATCCTCGATCTTCTCGCCGCCCGCGAACCGTATTACCGCCAGGCCGGGACGATGGTCCTGACCGACAACCGCGGCCTCTCGGAGATCGTCGACCATCTTCGGCGTGTCTACTTGCGCGAAGCGAAGGAATTCCTTCGCCGCCGCGCTTGACCCGTTCTGGGTTACGGCAGTGTCGCTCGCAGGCGCATGAA
>CAZYAN010000014.1:0-73531 GCA_964645585.1 uncultured Opitutales bacterium | reverse complement strand
CTGACCCCGTATCGCCGTCCTTGCGGCATAGACGGCCTTTCCGGCGCGACGGCCGATGGCGCGCTTTTTTTTAATCGGCACTTCCCCTTCCCGATTTGACTCGTATAGTTCGTCAGCATGCCGCTTCCGTTGATGCGACTCATTCACTCATGGCTCCTGCTGGCGCTCGGCGTTCTTGTCAGCGCTCATCTGGTGCCGGGGATTGGTTACGACAGTGGCACAGCCTTGGTTGTGGTCGTTCTTGTCCTCAGCTTGTTCAATGCCTTCCTCAAGCCGCTCCTCGTCTTTTTCACCCTCCCGTTTATTGTTTTGACGATGGGAATCGGCGTCCTTTTCATCAATGCGTTCCTGTTCCTGCTGGCCGGGAGGCTCGTCGACGGTTTCCATGTCGCGGGCTTCGGGTCAGCTTTTTTCGGGGGGTTGATCATCAGTCTTGTGACGATCCTGATTAACTCCCTGTTCAAAGCTCCGCCGGGAGGCGGGGGATCAGGAGGCAGAGGGAGGCGTCGTCCACGTCGCGACGACGTAATTGATATTTGAGTTTTTCTTTTTTCTAACATCAAAGGAGATCGGGTCTGGACATCCTCGTCCGGGCACGAATCCAAGCTGAGGAAATGTCTGAAAACGATACCTACGATCTCGTCGTAATCGGCGGCGGCCCCGCCGGTTATGCCGCCGCTATTCGTGCCGGCCAGCTCGGCAAAAAGGTTGCCTGCGTCGAAATGGAACGCGCGGGCGGCACCTGCTTAAACTGGGGCTGCATCCCGAGCAAGGCCCTCTTGAAGAGCGCAGAGCTTTACCGGACGATGCAGAAAGCGGCCGACTTCGGCCTGTCGTGCGAGAAAATCGGCTACGACTTTGCCAAGGTGATCGCTCGCTCGCGCGGGGTTGCCGACAAAATGGCCAAAGGCATTGAATTCCTCTTCCGCAAAAACAAGGTCGATTACGTAATCGGACTTGGCCAGGTCAGCGTTCCCGGCATGGTCGAAATCGTTGACGGCCAAGAGAAGGGTCGCTTTCTCAAGACAAAAAACATCCTGCTCGCGACCGGCTGCAAACCGCGCCAGCTTCCCGATCTTCCTGTCGACGGAGAACGGGTGATGACCTCCCGCGAGGCGCTCGCGCTCAAGAAGCAGCCAAAGTCCATTCTCATCGTCGGCGCCGGTGCGATCGGCGTCGAGTTCGCCTACTTTTATAACGCTTTTGGCACGAAGGTAACCCTCGTCGAAATGCTGCCCCAGCTGCTGCCGGTCGAGGACGAGGAATGCGCGCGCGTGCTCGAGCGGAGTTTCAAGAAACAGGGCATCGATTCGCGCACGGCCACCCGCGTGGAAAACATCAAGGTCGGCAAAAAGAATGTTCGCTGCGATTTGGTTACCGGCGACAAGAAGGAATCGTTCGAAGCCGAATCGATGCTGCTGGCGATCGGCGTTGTCGCGAATCTGGACAAGGCGCTGTCGCCGCGGGTAAAGCTCGATCTCGATCGCGGCTACATCCGCGTCGACGACCGCTATCAGACAAACGTTCGAGGAATCTACGCCGCCGGCGATATTATCGGACCGCCCTGGCTCGCTCATGTGGCAACCTTCGAAGCGATCCAGGCGGTGAACGGGATATTTGAGCACAGCACGCCGCGGCGCGTGACGCAGTTTCCGAGCTGCACCTACTGCCAGCCGCAGGTCGCGAGCCAAGGGCTCACGGAGAAGGCGGCCCGCGAGGCGGGGATCGAGTTCACCGTGGGTAAATTTCCCTTTACCGCCTCCGGCAAAGCGGTGGCATCGGAAGAATCAGAAGGCTTTGTGAAAGTCCTTGCGGCGGAGGACGGCGAGATCATCGGAGCCCACATCATTGGTTCCGAAGCAACCGAGCTGATCGCGGAATACGGGCTGGCGATGTCGCTCGAAGTAACGGTCGACGAAATCCACGGCGTCATCCACGCCCACCCGACTCTTGCCGAAGCTCTCGGCGAAGCGGCGGGCGCGGTCCGCGACGAAGCGATCCATATCTGAACGGCTGCGTCGAAGCCGGCTGTCCAGCGGTTTTTCGACAGGAAGACGCCAAAATGGCGCGTCTACTTTGGCAGCGCCTTCAACTTGAGCTTGGCGAGAATCGGGTTTGGATCGTCCTGGAATTTTTTCAGGCACTTCTCGCAGCAAAACGCGATCAGCGCGTCGCCGTGCTCCGCCGTTTTCGTCGCGTCGACCGGTTTCCCGCTTACCGGACATTCTTGATTCACGGGCGCAGGCGCCTCCTCCGTAGCCGCCGCTTCGATCACTTGAACCCGCCCGAGGTCAACTTCCACTCGGGCGGCGGCGATTTGCTCTTCAAGCGACCGGATTCGCGCGCGCCAAATTTCGACCTGCCCTTCGTCAACCAGACTCGCTCGGAGATTGGCAACGCCTTCCGGTGTAGCCTGCGTCTGCCAGACATACACGCGGCGCAAATTCGGCATTCCCGACAGATGCTTCAGTCCGTTGTCGCTGATAGCCGTGCCATAGAGGTTGAGATAATGCAACAGCGGCAAGCCCGACAAATGTTCCAGTCCCGCGTCGGTCACGGCGGTGTTGCTCAAATCGAGCCAAACGAGGTTCTTCATTTCGCCGACATGCGCCAGACCGGCGTCCGTAATTTGACTGCGCCCCAAGTTCAAGGTTTCCACGTTGTCCCGGAGAGGCGCCAAACGAGCCAACTCCTCATCGCCGAAAGCCGCGTCCATCGGCAAATACGGCAACTCCAGAGACGATGACTTCTGCGCTTTCCGCTGCAAACCCAGCCGCAAATCCCGGTTTAGTTCGGCAACCGTGTCGGCAATCTCTTCCCACGGCTTCATCGGCGGGAGTTCAATCCGCACGGACTCGATTCCTAAGGTATCCGCGAGAATCCGGTCGATTTGCGCGGTCGTCTCTAAATCCTGAACCCGCGCCTCTTTTTCCGCGCCCGCGTTGACCCACCATTCGATCAACGCGATCTCGTCCGACGACAGTTGCGGCTTGTCGCTCGGCGGCATGTGGCGATCGTCCTCCATCGGCAAATGAAGGCTCTCGACGATCAGACTGGGGTCGGCGCCCGAATTCCCCCCTTGGATCAGCCATTCATACGAATCGAGACGCAATCCCTCCCGCTGCCGTTCCGCGCCGTGACAGCCCACGCAATTGTTCTCCAGAATCGGCTGAACTAAGGTGGCAAAAACCATCGACTCCCGCGGATCGTCGGGAATCGCAAGCGGCGCCGGCGGAACACGCTCCGGCAAACCTAAAACCGCCCGCAACGGATTTGGCATGTGCGCGGTTAAATAGTCAGACCCGTGCGTCAAGGCACCGCCATAATGACCCGCGCCCCCGAGTAAAATCACCGTGATCAGCATGAGCGGATGATATACGAACGACCATCCATGACGCTCCTTGCGCGGTCGGCAGAGTTTCCACGCTACAATCCAAACCGCCGCCACCGCCGTGAAAATTCCGAGCCATCGGTGCCGGAAGAGCAGTTCCTCCGAATATTGGTTCGGATACGCGAGCAGGCCGCCGGCGACGACCGCGAGCACCGCCGCCCCGGCCCCGAGCCAAGCCAGCACCCGCGTCGCGCTTTGCACCGCTGCATTTCTCGTCACCAGATCGACCAATTCGAGTACGACAAGCGCGAGTAAGAATCCGATCGGTAAATGGACCAGCAGCGGATGAAATCGGCCCAGAAACAAAACAATTCCGGGCGCGTTTTCCGCCGACACCGGCCAAAAGGCCACCGCGAGCAAAATCAGGGTCAATCCCGCCGCCAGGAGCGTGACAATTCGATCCATGCGGGAAAAGCGGGGTCGTTTCTTCGGGCTCATACAATTACTGCCAAGCAACTCTGCAACGGAAACGCAGGGACGCAAGCTTCACCGCGATCGCCCATACGATTCGGCTGGACCGGCCTCCATTCGCGGCAAATCAACTGAGAATCCCCGCCACCGGCACCCCGGCGACATCGGTCAGCCGGAAGTCCCGGCCCTGGTAGCGGAAGGTCAGCCGTTTGTGATTGATCCCGAGGAGGTGCAGCAGCGTCGCGTGAAAATCGTGAACCGTCACCGGGTTTTCGACGGCATTGTATCCGAGCTCGTCGGTGGCTCCGTAGGTTAATCCTTTCTGAATTCCTCCGCCGCACATCAGTATCGAAAATCCCTTGATGTGATGATCCCGCCCCGAACCTTGCGCCATCGGCGTGCGTCCAAACTCGCCGCCCCAAATCACCAAGGTGTCGTCAAGCATCCCGCGCTGTTTGAGATCAGTGATCAGCGCCGCGGTGGCTTTATCGACATGTTTTGCCGTGGTCGCCAGCCCGGCTTTGATGTTGCCGTGGTGGTCCCATCCGCGGTGATACACCTGAATGAAACGAACGCCCCGCTCGGCGAGCCGGCGCGCCATCAGGCAGTTCGAAGCGAAACTGCCGTCCGCTCCTTCCGTGCCGTACATTTCGAGAATGTGCCGCGGCTCCTTGGAAAGATCCGCCAGCTCCGGCACACTCATCTGCATGCGTGCCGCGAGCTCGTACTGCGCAATGCGCGTCGCGAGGTCCGGATCGTCGACGACTTCGTTGAACTGCTGGTTGAGTGTTTTGACGTATTTGACCACCTCCGACTGGCATTGGTGTGACACGCCTGGCGGCGAACCGACGTAACTGACCGGATCGCCAACCGAGTCGAACTTGATTCCTTGGAACCGGCCCGGGAGGAAACCGGCCGACCACTGCCGCGAGGAAATCGGCTGGGCCTGCCCTCCCCCTTCCGATGTCAGGACGACAAATCCCGGCAGATTCTCCGATTCGCTGCCAAGGGCGTACAGGGTCCAAGCGCCCATGCTTGGCCGGCCCGGGATGATCGAGCCGGTATTCATAAAGGTGTGCGCCGGATCGTGATTGATCTGCTCGGTCATCATCGACCGGATCAGACACATCTCGTCCGCGACGGTGCCCATGTGCGGCAGCACCTCCGCCATTTCCATCCCCGATTCTCCGTACTGATTAAACGAATACTGAGGTGCCATGCACTTGAGCGCCTTGCCCTGAAGCTGGGCGATCGGCTGGCCGGCGGTGTACGACTCGGGCATGGCTTCCCCGTTGAGCCGGGCGAGAGCTGGCTTCGGATCGAACAGGTCGATGTGCGACGGACCGCCAGCCATATAGAGGTGGATCACGCGACGAACTTTTGGGGCGAAGTGCGGCGGATTGATGACGCCGCGCCAGCGCGATTCAGCTTGGCCGCGCAGACCGCTGACCGGATTCAGAAGTGACGCGAGGGCGATCGTGCCGATTCCCTTCGCGGCCTTCCCGAGAAAGTGGCGGCGATTGATTTTCTGAGCTTCTTCAAAAAGCGGGTGTGGGTGCATCGTTGCGTCCTTTCGTAAGTTTCGTCAGTATCTGACGAACGTCTCCTGGAGGTTGAGAATCGTTCTGGTGACCATTGTCCAAGCGGCGAGTTCGGTGTTTTCGATGCGCTCGGGCGCGTCGAACTGCCCGACCGTTTGCAACTCCTCCGCCGCGCCCGGATTCTCTTGGTACTGGTCGCGGGCATAGGCAAGCAGATCGAGGAGCGCGTTCGCCTCCTCCGGACGGGGTTTGCGCGAAACCGCCTGATTCCACGCCCAAGTCACGCGGTCCGAATCGCCTGTCGCGTTGCACTCGGTCAGGATCCGCGCGGCGAACGCGCGTGCCGCCTCGACGTAGGTCGGATCATTCAGAAGGGTCAGCGCCTGAAGCGGTGTGTTCGAATACGGCCGCTCCGCCGTGCATTCCTCCCGGCTCGGCGCGTCGAACGCCTTCAGGCTTGGATGCAGGAAAGTTCGCTGCCAATGGGTGTAAAGGCCTCGCCGGTACTGGTTGCTGCCGGTGTCCGCGGTGTAGGTGCGTCGCGGGAAATTCAATTCACGATAGTATCCTTCCGGCTGATACGGCTTTGCGCTCGGCCCGCCGACATCCGCCACGAGGAGACCGCTGATCGCGAGAGCGTTGTCGCGAATAAACTCGGCATCGATGCGACGGCGCGACTGGCGCGCGTGCAGCCGATTGTCCGGATCGATCTCGCGCAGCTTAGGCGGCGCGTTCGATGCCAGCTGATAGGTGGAAGAGGTCACGAGCAGGCGGACAATGTGTTTGACATTCCAGCCGCTGGAAACGAACTCCGCGGCCAGCCAGTCAAGGAGTTCCTGGTTTCGCGGCCATTCGCCCCGGTTTCCGAGTTCGTCGAGCGTGCTGACGATCCCCGTGCCGAAAAAGAGCGCCCAGAAGCGGTTGACCATTGTTCGAGCTGTCAGCGGGTTTTCCGGACTGACGAGCCAGTTGGCAAGATCGAGCCGCGTCAGGCGACCCTCCTTGTTATCGAGGCCCGCCCGCGGGAGGAATTCGGGCACATCCGGCTCGACGATCTCGCCCGAATCGTCCATCCAGTCGCCCCGCGGGAGGATCCGCATCACACGCGGTTCGACGGCTTCCGTCGTAACAACCGCCGGAAGCGTTTCGCGAAACCGGTCCTGCTGGTAGCGCAGAGCCGCTTTTTGCTTCACCGGCTGCCAAAGGTCATTCGTCTCGATGTAATAGGCCAAAAGACGGCCTGTTTCTTCCGCGGCACGTTCCGCCGCCGGCTTTTCGATCGCGGCGACGACTTCGGGGGGGAATCCTCTCGCCTTTCCGAGAAAACCCGCGCTTCCCCACCAGGCGCGCCCGCCGAGCTGGCGGAAAGCCACGCCGGTAATGTCCAGGCGTTGATTGATCCCGATCTTGGACGCCGGAACCTCAAGGCGAATCCATTCGCCAGATTCGGGAAGTTCGCCGAGATATTGCCGTGAGGATTTTTCCGCGGCTTCGATTGGCAAAATATCGGTTTCGCTCCCCCACCAGGCGCGATGGTTCCAATCCCCGGTTTTCCATTCAACCCCTACAGCGGCGGGAGGATTCTCCGGATCCAGGTAAACCCATGCGTAGACGGAGTCGTCGTTTCGCAACCGCTGGGGCGGGTGAAACGGCTCGATTGCAAACCGCACCCAGTCGCTCCCCTTTTGCTCGCGCGCAAACCGTCCTCCAACCTCCGTTGACGCCCAAGCTTCGGTATCAATCGCGCCGCCGGAAGATTGCCCGGTGACCACCGGCATTTCATTCGGTATCTTGCCCGCCACCGCCCGCGCCGTCGTTTCAAGCCAGGCCCGGTACCTTTCTTCAACACGGTCGGCAGCCGCGTGACGATGACCGGCCAACAACGCCATCGCCTCTTCTTTCGAAACCGAAACCTCGCGAAGCCGCGTGACGAGCGCTTGCAGATCGGCCGTTTGCGCGTCGATGGCCTCAATGCGGCGCTCGAATTCCGTCAATTTCGCTTTTTGGTCCGCGTCCGGCAAATAAAGCAGCGGAAGGAACGGCGCTTCGTTACCTCCGCTGTACACACCTTCCTCTTTAATGTCCGCAAAGAAGGCCGCGAGCGCGTAAAAATCCTTCATCGTGAAGGGATCGAATTTGTGATCGTGGCATTCGGCGCAGCCGACGGTTGAGCCGAGCCAGACGGTTGATGTGGTCCGCACCCGGTCCGAGGCGTATTTCGCGAGATATTCCTTCGCCTGCGCACCGCCTTCGCGCGTCACCATATTCAACCGGTTGTAGGCGGTCGCGACGCGCTGGTCGATGGTGGGATTCGGCAACAGGTCCCCGGCGAGCTGTTCACGGGTAAACCGGTCGAACGGCAAGTTTTCGTTAAAGGCGCGGATCACGTAGTCACGATAGGGATACACGTGTGAGGGCTGATCGCCGTGATAGCCGACCGTGTCGGCAAAACGAACAAGATCCAGCCAATACACCGCCATGCGCTCCCCGTAATGCGGTGAAGCCAGATATTTCTCGACCAAACGCCTATAATTCTCTTGGGAAGGATCGCGCTCGTACGCTTCCACGTCCTCGATTGGGGGCGGCAGGCCGCGAAGGTCAAAACTCAAGCGGCGGATCAGGGTGTGCGGGTCGGCTTCCCTCACCGGCTCCACGCCGGCTTCCCGAAATCCGTCCAGGATGAAAGCGTCGATCGGATTCCGGATCCATTCCGTCCCCGCTTGCGGCGGCTCCGGTGCTTCGACCGGCACATATGCCCAATGCGGTTCGTATGGCGCGCCCTCGGCAATCCATTGTTTGAGGGTTTCAATTTCGCTCGGCTTAAGCGACTTCCCTGAATCCGGCGGCGGCATCCGATCGGCAGGATCGGCCGCGGTGATCCGGCGAACCATCTGGCTGAGCTCCGGCGCGCCGGGCACGATCGTGCGCCGGCCGTTCACCCCTTGCAGTGCCGCCTCGCGCAAGTCGAGGCGCAGACCGGCTTCGCGTGTGCCGCTGTCGGGACCGTGACATTGAAAGCAGTTTTCCGCGAGGATTGGCCGAATGTGCTGATTGAATGTCACCCCTCCTTCCTCCGGCATGTTGGAAGAAGCGGCACGAGGCAGACCCGCGGCAGCCGCCAAGGCAGTCGCGAAAAACCAAAAGGGAAACTTCATAAGCAAAAACGACCTCAGTCTACAATCGGTCCCGAAGCGCGTCTACAAAAATTCCACGAGCAGTTACTTTACTCCGAGCCTCCTTCGCTCAGAGCGATCAGCTCAGAGACAGTGACGAACGTAAATCCATCCCGCAACAGTCCGGCGAGCACCTCGGGCATCGCTTCCACGGTCGCCGGCTGCGAATCGTGGGCGAGGACGATCGCTCCCGGCCGCGCCTTGGAAAGGATTTCGCGGCGGACGCGCACGGGGTCCTTGTGCCGCCAGTCGAGGGGGTCGACAGACCACATCACCACCGCCATTTCCAGGTCGCTCCGGATCCAGCGATTGAGCGCGCTGTTGGTGCGGCCGTACGGCGGACGCATCAGGACCGGCGCGTGTCCGGCGACCGCGCGGATGATGTTATTGGTTCTGACAAGCTGATCCCGCACCGATTCCAGGCGCATGTTCTCGAGCGACGAGTGGTCCCAGGAATGATTGCCGATCTCGTGTCCTTCCGCAGCGAGCCGTTCAACAATCTCCGGATTGGCCGCGACTTGCCGTCCCACGACAAAGAACGTCGCCTTGACGCCGTGCTCCTTCAAAATATCGAGCAAGCGGGGTGTCAGGAACGGATTTGGCCCGTCATCGAAAGTCAGAGCCAAGTAGCGGCCCTGGATCGAGACCTGCGCGTAGCGGACTCCGGCGGGCGGGCGCGGCCGGGACGGTGCGATCGCGGGCGGCGAAGCCGGTTCATCCGGTTCGGCCGGACGAAATTCCTGCCAGAGTCCGACCCCGTCCGGGAAGCCGGTGGCACCGCCAGCAGCGGTTTCCGCGGCGGGCGGCGCACCTGGGGAACGACAGCCGCCGAACATCCCCGCCAAAATCGGGAGCAGCCCGAAAGCGGCAATCATCGCCGTCGACCGTTTCCAGCGTGCCGCGGCGCGGCGCCGGTTCGGCCGGTTCCATGGGAGGGCATTCTCCATGGCCGGCAACCGTGTCGCGCACGATGCGACTTGTCAGCAATCAATTTCCCGCCGAAGGTTTGCAAATGCTCGGAGGTCGGCGACGCGCACGCTTGTTTAAAATGTTCGGTGAGGGGAAAGTTGCCAAGCGGCGGCGCTTTTCTGTTGTCATCGAATCCGATCCGGGACAAACAACGCGAATAGGGCCCGGGCTTGCAATCCCGGCCTCCAACCGGCATTTTCTAGCAGCAATCGATGAAGGAGTTAACCGACCAAACGCAGGCGCAAGAGACCTATGAAACCCTGCGGCGACTGAAGTCGAACATCGGCCTGGTCATCAAAGGAAAAGACGAAATCATCGACCAGGTCATCATTTCTTTGATCTCGGCCGGTCATCTTTTGATGGAAGATCTTCCCGGAGTCGGCAAAACGACCCTTGCCTACTGTCTGGCCAAGTCGATCGACTGCTCGTTTTCCCGCATTCAATTTACCAGCGACCTGCTTCCGGCTGACGTGACCGGCGTTTCCGTGTACGACGAAAGCCGCCGGGAGTTCGTTTTTCGGCGCGGCCCGGTTTTCGCCAACATCGTTTTAGCCGATGAGATCAACCGGACGACCCCGAAAACCCAGTCAAGTCTGCTGGAGGTCATGGACCGCGGCAAAGTGACGGTCGACGGGATCACGTATCCGGTCGGGGATCCGTTCATGGTTTTCGCGACCCAGAACCCTGTGGATTACGAAGGGACGTTTCCGCTGCCGGAGAGCCAGATGGACCGGTTCCTGATGCGCCTCCAGATGGGTTATCCGAATTATGACAGCGAGATCGAAATCCTGAAGAATTCGAACCTCCATTACGACGACCTCACGCTTGATCCGGTTGTCGGGCAGGAAGACATTCGCCGCATCCAGAAGCTGGTGCGCGAGATCTTCGTTGAGGAGTCAGTGCTGGTCTTTATCATGGATATAATCACCGCGACGCGGATGGAGAACCAGCTTAAAGCCGGTATCAGCACCCGCGGCGCCCTGAGTCTGCGCCTTGCCGCGCAAGCAGCCGCCCTGCTGCAAGGACGGGATTTCGTCCTGCCTGAAGATATTCTGCAAGTAGCAAGCCCGGTTCTCGTGCATCGCCTGAGTTTGAAGCGCCCGATGGTCGACGCACTTGAGGAGCGGGAAGTAATCGGCAATCTGCTGCAGGAAATCCTCGCCCGCGTGCCGGCCCCGGTTTGAGCTGTTTCCCGCCGCTGCAGATGCGTCCTGGATTTCAGTATTCGTCAAGCGAATGGAGCGGCCCCGGCGCCGCGCCGGCCGGACGGCTCTCTTTCTGGCGGCTGCTGCGGGCGCTGATTGTTCCGCCCAAAGGGCAGCGAATCCTTCCGACCCTGACCGGGTACGTCCTGATCGTCATCGCCATCGGGCTCGGCATGGCGGCGTACAACGCCGCGAGCAATATCCTCTTTATCGCGCTGTCGCTGCTCTTGGCTTCGCTGATCACCAGCGGCATCCTTTCCTGGATCAATTTTCACGGCGTCTGCTGGCGGATCCTTATCGATCCCCCCTTTCGGGCGGGCGAAGAATGTCACGTACGTATTGAACTGAAGAATACAAAACTCCGCCTGCCGAGTTATGCGCTGACCGTCCTCGTTGAAGTCCGGCGCGAAAGGCTCAAGCAAGCTCTCCAGCTCGGGCAGCGCCTGGAGCCTCAGGGGACCGCGCGGCTCGACTTCAGTTTCACCCCGCACGCCCGCGGCCGGGAGACGATCGCGGTCGTCGGCGTCATCTCCCATTTTCCGTTCGGCTTTCTTCGCAAGACGCTCGCCGGCAACTGCGAGACCGAAATGATCATCTGGCCGAAGCGAATCGGTTACCGCTTCCATGAGACCGGATCCGCAAGTTCCCAGTGGAATGGCCGGACTCTGCTCAAGCCTGGCCAAGGGTCCGAGTTTATCAATCTCCGGGCCTACCAGCACGGCGATTCCCATCGGCAGGTACACTGGAAAGCGAGCGCGCGCTTGCGAACTCTGGTGGTGCAGCAATTCGCCGCCGAAAATCATCCCGGGTTCGTTTTCTCGATCCAGACATCGGCCAGCCGCTGGAAAAAGAAGGAGCAATTCGAAAAGCTGTGCAGTTTCGTCTCCTCGCTGGCGGAGGATCTGTTTCGTGTCGAGCAGCTTCACGGCGCCCGCCTCAACGGCGAGCCGCCGCTGCGAATCGTGAGGCGGAGCGATATTGAGCTGTTCCAGGACCGGTTGGCCACCTTGGAAACCGTTGACGAAGAAGTGAACGGAACCGGCCTTGCCGGAAACAGCGTTTTAACGTTTGAACCGGATCAACAGAGCGGAATCCATGCGTTTGTCGACGGACAGAAGGCGGCAACAGCTTAGTCTTCATGAGCTCTACCAGGTAAACTGGTTTCTCGGGGCCATCTTGGCCCTTCTGTCGATCTGGCCGACCGCCTACCTGAATCTGACGATGCTTCCGCACCTCGCGGGTGCGCTCTTACTGATCGGAATCTCCTTCGTTCGCCCTCAGGTTGTCGGCTACTTGCCCAAGATCGTCTGGCAGATCGTACCGTTCCTGCTGGTTATCATCCTCGCGATTGATCTTCACCTGACGCGGGAGCTCGTGCCGGCCCTGGTACGGCTGAACATTTCCCTGGTGCTCTACCGCTGCCTGGCGTTCCGGCGAAAGCGCGAAGACCTGCAACTGATCATTCTCAGCCTGTTCCTGATCATCATGGTCGGCGTCATCACCGTCAGCGTCGCGTTTCCGCTGCAGGTTCTCCTGTTCACCGCCGTGGCCATGTCGTTTCTGTTTAACATCACCCTGATGGAGAACTCCCGCGACACGCTGGTCCCGAGAGAAATCTGGCGCGACTTCACGTGGCGCCGCTTCATTAGAACTTTGCGAGCTCACAGCGATCCGGGTTTTTTCATCGTCGCGGGAATCGCCTTTTCCTCGCTGATCGTCCTCTCAGTCATCCTTTTCGTCGCGATCCCGCGGTTCGACGTGAACAATCCGATCCCGTTCCTCGGCTTCAACCGTGCAGCCCGAACCGGTTTTTCTGAATCGATCCGCTTTGGAGACGTCACGGACATCCAGCAAGACAACCGGGTGGCGCTTCGCGTGGAGGTGAAATCCGCCGATAAGATTCCGCCCGAGCCGTATTGGCGGATGCTCGTGCTTGACGAGTATGTGGACGGCGGCTTCCGACTGTCAGCGGGCCTTCAGCAAAACGCCGTGAAGAAACCCCGTCTCTCTCGAATCGACCGGCGGCAGGACCTGATCGCCAATCCCGAGAAACCGCAGAGCGAGAATGTCTGGACGTTTTATCTTGAAGGCGGTGTCGCACGCTTTCTTCCGCTCACCGGCACGTTCAACCGTATCCGTTTTGAGGATCCGCACGACTTTATGTACATGCCGCCGACCCATGTGCTCGGCATGCATCAGGTCAATTCGCGGATGCTTGTTTATCAGGTTCAGGACATGGACATTGGCGGCCGTTTCAAGGATCCGCGGTTCGGCGAATACACACTCGAATACGATTGGTATCCCGAGATCGGCTTCTCCCGGGAATACCGTTTTCTGACTTATCCCGACACGACAATGGAGCTTCCAAGCCTGCCCGAGGATGTCGCGTATCTAGAGGAGCTCGTCCAGGAAATCGGGAAAGGCGAGGCTCTGACCGCCCTTGAATTCGCGGAGCGAGCGAGCCGGTGGCTACAGCGGAATTACGGCTACAGCATGTCGTATTCAATCGAGCCCGGCCCGAGCGATGAAGTCGTCCGGTGGATGCGGTCGGCGAAAGCGGGCCACTGCGAAGTGTTTGCTGGCGCTCTCCTGCTCCTGTGCCGAACGGCCGGCATTCCGGCTCGGGTCGTCACCGGGTTTCGCGGCGGCGCCTGGAATGCTTTTGAGAACTATTTTATGGTGCGCAACTCCGACGCGCACGCCTGGGTTGAGATCTTCGACGGCGTCGACACATGGATTCCGCTGGATCCAACACCGGGAAGCAATCCGACAAGTCCCGGAGATTCGGAAGGCCTGGAGGTCGCTCAGTTTTCCTCGGATTCGAGTTTCTCCGCCTACCTCGACAGCCTCCGGATTCTGTGGTACCGCCGCATTGTCAGCTTTGACCAGTCGAGCCAATCGGAGATCTGGAGCGCTGTGGAACGAACCTGGAACCGGATCCGCATCAAGGAACGGTGGGAATCGTTTAAAGACCTTTTCAAGGCGTGGTTGACGGCACCTTGGAGTCTCGGACGCTTCCTGGAGATTCTCGGCATTCTAGCAGCGGGCGGCGTGTTCGTCATCCTGATTCTGTATATCGGCCGGACGACCGGAATCACTCGCGGGACGGGCGACCCGATCCGCCGAAAAGCCGGACGCCAACTGCAGCGCATCCTCGCGCTTCCGCCGCCAGCCGATCCAGACGCGGCGTGGGAAAAATCGCTGGAGGAAATTGTTTTCGATCTCCAGCGACTCCGCTTCGGACGACAAGAAGGGCACAAAGACTGGCAAAAAGTTATCCAGCGCGCGAGACGCTTTGTCCGCGCGTGGCGATAAACAGATCCCTGCATCGAACCACGAATTTCACGAATTCGCCCGAATTCTTCAGACAGTTCCTCATCTCATCACCCGGACGCCACTCCTACTGCGGCTTGATCGGCGCCGGGAGGGATTGACCTTCCCCGCGGGGACATTACGAATTCTCTCAGGATTATGCCGGCATCGGTTCTAATAGTTGATGACGAGAAACATACCCGCGAAGGTCTCCGTCAGGCTCTCGAGGAGGAATACGACGTTTATCTTGCGAGCGACGCTGATGAAGCATTCAACTTAATGGAGATTGAGGACTTTGACGTCATCTTAACCGACCTCCGAATGGCCGGAAAGTCGGGAATGCGGGTCATCGACAAAGCGATCTCGCTGCCAAAGCAGCCGATTTGCATCATGATGACCGCCTACGGCAATGTCGAAACTGCCGTGGAGGCAATGAAGCGCGGCGCCTTCGATTTTCTCACAAAGCCGGTCAATCTCGAGAAACTGGAAATCCTGATTCGGCGCGCTCTTCGAACACGGAACCTGGAGCAGGAAAACAAGGAGTTGCAGTCGCGGCTCGATGAAAAGTTCAGCATTTCGGGGATCGTGGGCGAATCGAGCGCGTTGCGGGACGTCATTGCCAAAGTCGAGCTCGTCGCGCCGTCGAAGGCAACCATCCTGATCGAAGGCGAGACCGGCACCGGAAAGGAGCTGATCGCGCGCGCTATTCACCAGAACAGTCCCCGCTCCGACGGCCCGTTTATTACCGTCAATTGCGCCGCCCTTGCGCCGTCGCTCCTCGAAAGCGAATTATTCGGCCATGAGAAAGGCGCCTTTACCGGGGCGACCGAGCGGCGAATTGGGCGGTTTGAGGCAGCGGATGGCGGAACCTTGTTTCTCGATGAAATCGGCGAGATCGACGCCTCGACCCAAGTCAAGCTGCTCCGCTTTCTCGAACAGCGCACGTTTGAACGCCTCGGAAGCCTCAAGCCGATCAGCGTCGATGTCCGACTCGTCGCCGCGACAAACCGCAATCTGGAAGAAATGGCGAATAAGGGCGAGTTCCGGGACGATCTTTTTTATCGGCTCAACGTGGTCCGTATCTATATGCCGCCGTTACGCGAGCGCCAGCCCGACATCCCCGTTCTGCTGTCGCACTTTATTCAGGAATACAGCAAAGAGAATGGGGTGCCGCCCGTAACGATCGACCCGAGCGCGATGGAGCGCCTGCTAGCCTACCGGTGGCCGGGAAATATCCGCGAGTTGCGCAATTTCGCTGAGAACGTCGTCATCATGCGGCGCGGCAACCGTATCACCGAATTCGATCTCGATCCCAAGTTCACACGACCGGAGGGTCCAGCCGCCAAAGCCGATCCACTGCCGGCCGCTCCGGCGGCCCATTCGCTGTCGATCGAAGACAACGAAAAGCGGCTGCTGCGCAACGCCCTCGTCCAAGCTCGCGGAAACCGCACCCGCGCGGCCGAGCTGATGGGGATCAGCCGCCGGACGCTCCACCGAAAACTCGCGCGCTGGCCCGATCTCGATTTTGAAAAGCCCCAGACGTGATTCGCCCGAATCTTCCTCGCCCATTCCCGTCAAAAGATTTGCTTTTTAGCACGATTGCTCTCTTTTTTCTGCTCTGATGCCTACTCACCCGATGAAACCCTTTATTGTTTCCCTCTGCCTGGCCGTCGCAGCCGCCGTCACCGCCGCCGACGCGCGGCTGAAAATCGCCGGTTCCGACTTGCTGGATCCCGCGCTGACCGGTGCGATCGAAGAATTTGCCGCGGCGGAAAACATCGAGATCGAGGTCGCGTTCAAAGGCAGCTATCCGGCCATGGAAGCCATCAAAAGCGGCGCGGTCGATCTGGCCGTTGTCGCGATTCCTCAAGGCGGAGAACAGCCAGCCGAGCCTTACCAGACCCTGCGGCTGGCATCAAAAGTGGTCGCCGTGGCGGTGTCTCAAAATAACCCGATGAATCAAATTACCATCCAGCAGCTCGGGTCGGTATTTGGCCAAGGCGAAGGTTCCGTGATGAGCCGCTGGGGAGACCTCGGATTAACCGGCGAATGGGCGTCGCGCGCGATTGCCGGCCGATCGATTTCCCGGGAACGGCACGCACTCGCCGTCGATTTGTTCCGTCACCAGGCTCTCGGCGCCCGCTCGATGAAGGCCAATATCGCCGAATCTCCCGATCTCGCTTCCATCCAGGCGGCACTCCGCGATGATGCCGGCAGCATCGCGATCATCCACCGCGTTCCGACCGATGCGTCCGGAATCAAGATCCTGCCGATCGCACCAACCAGCAGCGACTTTGCCCACAGCCCCACACCTGAGACAATTGCCAGCGGCGACTATCCGCTGACCCTGCCGATCCATATTGTCTTTTCAGGAGACAGCCCGGGGGAAGAGGTGAAGGACCTCCTGCGCTTCCTCCTCAGCGATCAAGCGGCCGAGGCGATCGAAGCCAGTGACTTGACTCCCCTGCCCGGTCCCGTGCGCCAGCGGCGGATCTTTGACGTCGAACGTCTCTGACTCGAGCCTAAGCAGCCCCGCACGGAATCCGATCCGTCGAGGTCCAAGAAAAGCGGCCGGTCCGCGGCCGTTGATTGCCTTTTACTTTCTTCTTCCTTACACAATCGCGTTTTTTTATGGCAGATCCACAACCGCAACCGAACCCAAGCCAATCTCGGGAGATCAACCTGAAAACGATGGCTGATCAGTTTATGGCCGGGATGCAGCGCCACTTCGATATGCTGGCGTTCAACCTCGCCTCCCGCGAAAACGCCACGGAAGAAGCCTACAACCGGCATGTTCGCGCGCCGCGCGTGATGCCGGCACCCGCCGCTCATCGCAACTTTGAGCAGATGCAGGCGGCCTCGCGCGACTTGCTTTTCTGCCAGATTGTCAACGACACGCTCAATCTCGCGGTCAATTGCCTCAACAACGTCCACCTCTTTCTCGCCCTCGTAAAAGCTCGCGCCGACCACGGCGATCTTTCCCCCGAGGCGCAACAAAGCGCCCAGACCGCCCAGCGAGAATTTGTCCAGGCGCCGCTCGACAAGAAATTCAACGAACTGGAAGCGGATTACGGGATCATGTGCGAGACGGAGGACACGATCCTCGCGCTTGTCCAGGTCATCCAGGCCCTCGTCCAGCAAGGAGGGATTGTGCAGGCCGCGCATGTTGACGAACAAGGCGAACTTTGCCTCGAATTGAAAACGGCAGCCGGGGCCAACCTTCCAGCCGGCGGCATCCAATCACCCCGCGACCTCCCCACCGAGGTGCGGACCTTCCGCGAAGGCGACCGGATCCGTTTCTCCGACCAGGAACTTCAAAACCTTCTCCTGACAATCACCGCCTTCGCCCACCAGATCTTCACCGCCGCCTTCGCCTACGCCCGCGACAACTCGCCCGGCACCTCCTCGTAATCCGGATGTCCCCTCGGCCGGTCGCTCATGGAAGATCGGAGGCCTCGCGCTCCAACGCGACCGGCAATTCATCGTAGCGTAACTGTTGAGTCATCCGCGCGGCGCGGCACGCCCGGAGGCTCCCGCGCTACGGAGGTCAAACAAAGGGTTGACGCCAGGCGCGCTGTCAACGTAGGTTGACTCATCTTTCTTTAGCCCCCCAACAATCCACTTCGATGCCCCCCGCCTTGTACCCCGTTTCCGGCGGCCTCTGGTTTTCAGCCGCGCTCTTTATCGGCCTCGTTGCTGTCCCTCCTCGCAGCCACGCTCAATCACAAGCTGTTCAAGTCAGCGGCGACACGATGGAGAGTCTCCTCGACAAGACTTTGCAGGCGTACACGGCAGGCGATTTCGCGGCCGCGGCGGCGTTCATCCAACAGCTTTCCCGTGACTTCGGAAACGAGCCCGCCTTCCGCGAGAAAAATTTTCGCCGGCGCTTGCTCCCTCTGCAGGGTCACGCCGAACTCGCCGCCGGACAGCCATCCGCAGCCGCGGAAACACTCCGGCGGTTCGTTGACGAGTTTCCCGATGACCCGGAAGCTCCAGGCGCACTCCTCTCGCTCGGCATCGCCTTGGGAAAAATTAATCTGACGGATGAAGCCGTCGCCCGCTTCCGTCAGCTCCAAGAGCACCATCGCGACCGCCCGGAAGCGGGCCTCAGCCTCCTCGAACAATGCAGGCTCCTCGTCAACCGCGGTGAAACCGCAACCGCCGTCGACGAACTCGAAACCTTCGCGCGTGGAACGGCCCCGACGGTCCTCCGGGACCGGGCAGTACTTTCGGCAACACATCATCTCCTCGAAAAGCATCAAGCCGCGAACGATGGGCAGGACCAGGAAAGTCGCGTTTTCCTCACCCGCGCGGCCGAATTGTTTCTCGAACACCCGTGGGAAATCGATGCCATGCCCGAAGTCGCGACGCTCACGTTCCTGGCCATGGACCTCGGCGACCGATTGCTCGAGACGGACCCCTCCGCGTCGCTGCGGGCTTACCGCCTCGCTCTTCCTCGCGAGCTCTTGCTACCCGCACAAGCGGCGCAAATCGAGGAGATCATCCGCCGGCTCCAGCAGCCGCCGCGGCCATCGGAGCGCTTTTGGCACCAGTTCTACCGCGGGATGCTCGATCGCATGCGGACGCGCGCGGAAACCATCGCGGCGAATCCTGACTACACGCCGGCCCTCTACCTGAGGCGCGGACAGGCACTGCTGTTGGCCGGACGCCCGCACGAGGCGTGGCTGATCTTCGAGCAGCTTGCCCTGGACGGCTCTCTTTCACCGGATATTCGCGAAACGGCGCATTACCGCTGGACTGTCGCTGCCCGCGCTCTCGAACGCTGGGAAGAAGCGCTGACAATCGCCCGAAACTTTCTCGCTCGCTATCTGGAAGCGGACCTCGCGCCGCAGACGCTTCACCTGATCGCCCAGGCGCATCAGGAGCAGCGTCGCTATTCGGAGGCGGCGGCGATCTTCGAAGACTTGCTGACACGATTTCCGGACCATGCGCTCGCCCAGCGCTGGCGCTTCACCCTCGGTTTCAACCGGGCCGTCAACGAAGAATATCCGGCGGCCCGCGCGGCTTTTCACTCCGCTGCCAGCGACTTTCCGGAAGGAAATCTCACCGCCAACGCTGAACTCTGGCACGCGCTCACCTTCTTCTTCGAACGCGACTATTCGTCCGCGCTTGCCGAACTCGATGAGCTAGTCGAACGTTACAAGAACCATCTGCTCACCGGCGAAATTCTCTACCGCAGGGCCGCGACTTTGTACGCGATGCGTGACTACGAACGGGCCGAGCAGGCCGCGGGAGACTTTGTCAAAACCTTTGGCCGTCACCAACGTCAGCCAGAAGCCTTGGTGCTGTTCGGCGACATCTTGATGGGTGGCGGAAAACTCGATCAGGCACGCACCGCCTTTGAGTCGATCCCCCCGGAGAACTCGCGGATGTTTGTCTACGGCTTGTTTCAACGCGGCAAAATTCTTCGAGCGCGCCAGGACTACAAGGGGATGATCGACCTTTTCTCCGAGTATGTCGATGCGCCGACGGGCGAAAAGGCACTTCGCCTAAGCGAGGCGCTTTACTGGATCGGCTGGGCGCACGCGCAACTGGACCAGCCGGAGAAGGCCACGCGACTTATCTTGCGCACCCTCGATGCCCACGGAAATGACCCGGATTCGGGAGAAATCCTGTCTATTCTCGCCCTGCTTGAAAAGCTGGGTATTCACCATGCCGGTACGCGACTGCAATTCAGCGACTGGCTCGAAGAACGAAGGTCGACGGCGCTCTCGGCCAAAGAACCTGTGCTGTTCTCACGCCTTACTTTGCACCTCGCCGAAATAAAACGCCGACGCGGCCTGCCCCACCAGGCTGATGAACTGCTGTTTTCGATCGTCAATAAGACGCCTGTTAATGAACTCGGACCGGAAGCGTTAGGATCTGTCGGGCATTTTCTCCTGGAAAAAGAACTGGGCATCGCAAAAACCTGGTTCGAGACGCTCCTTGAAAACTATCCGGGTTCGCCCGATCGCGCCTTCGCGTTCCACGGACTCGGAACACTGTCGTATTCAGACAAAAATTACGAAACCGCGCTACGCTGGCTCCGGCGGTTCGAAAGAGAAACGGCCGCTCATCCGCTGCTCGGCGACGTTCTCTTGCTATCGGGCAAAAGCCTGGCAGCTCTCGAACGCTTCGACGAGGCCGTCGCGAAATTCGACACCATTCTCGAACTTCGATCGCAGCGCGGGCGGATGCATGCCCGGGCGCTGATCGAGCTGGCGAAAACCATGGAAGCCGCCGGCGAGCCGGATCGTGCGATCGCCTACTGCCAGCGCGTGTACACGCTGCACCGTGCGCAACCGGACCTGACCGCCGACGCGTATCTCCGCAGCAGTGCTCTCTTCGAACAGCGCGGCGACCTTCAGGCAGCGCATCGAACTCTGGTGGAAATGCTGTCGCTCCCCGAACTGGCGGAGACCGGAGCACTCGCCCGCGCTCAAACAGCGGAACAGGCCCTGGCCGAGCGAATTCAACCCGAATCCGGTCTTCCATGAAAACACCATCCAACCACCTTATGCGACGCCTGGGCTGGGTCTGGGTTTTTCCGTTGCTGGCGATCAGCGCTATCGGCAGCAACGCCGAGAACGTTCCCGATCCGGCCGATACTGTCCGAGTTGAGCTGCGCGACGGACGTTCCTTTTCCGGCAAGCCGGTCGGACTTCGCGACGGCATTGTCACGATCCGCGTCGCAATTGATCGCGGCGAAGTCGAACGAGGATTCCCCGCCGACACCGTCGAGCGGCTCCATTTTCCCGACGAGGAAATCACGCGGCAGGTGAGCGATCTGGTTGATCGCAGAGAACTCGTGAAAGCCATCCCCGGACTGGAGGCGATGTGGCGGCCGCGCTCAGCCTTCATCGCTATCCTCGACCCGGCGACGATGAAACTCTTTGCCGCCCTTCCCGCGGCCTATCTTGAATCCGGCGACCTGTATCGAGCGATTGGAATCGCCCGGCGCCTCCTTCCGCATGCCCGAGGATCAGCGACACGCAACGCGATCCAAGAAGCTATCCTTCTCGGGCATTACAAGTTGGAGATGTTTAGCGAGTCTTCTCGGCTCGCGCGTGAGTGGATTGCCGATCAGCCTCCGTTCCCCGCGTCGGCGCTTGGCTGGAAGATTCTAGCGCAACTCGCGTTGCGTGACGAGGACTTCGAACGCGTCATATGGGTCGCTCTCCAGCCGATTGCGTTGGCTGACGCGCGACCAATCCCGCATATCGGGGACTGTTACGCGCTCGCGATTCACGCGCTCAGCCAGCAAGAACGAGAGGATGAGGCCGCGCTCCTTTATCGCGAAATGCGCGACCGGGGACTGGAATGGCCCGATGATCCCAGGCTTGCGGATACCGGATCGCGTTGCGCTGCCGCCTGCGAGGTCGCGGCGAAGACAAATAACACCACCCAAGCCCCGCTCGGCGGTGCCGATGCTGAACCGGATTTGGACTTGCGTCCACCGGAGAAAGATTTGAACCTCCCGATCCAGCAGGTGCGCAAAAGAATAACCCCTCTTTTGCCCCCTGTCCCCAATCGGTAACCCCAACTCCCCAATATCATGAAGCGATGGTTCGCGTTCGTTTCCCTGACTCCGATACTCTTCCTTTGCTCGATTTCGGCGGCGTCTGCCGCGCCCGACTCGACCTCCGTCGCTGACACGAATCTTTGGGACCTTTTGCTGCAAGGCGGCTGGGCAATGATTCCTCTCGGCTGTTCGTCGCTCGCACTGCTGTTCCTGATCTTTCACAGCTACCGGGAAACCGCGCGACGAAAGTTTGTGCCGGATGCCGCGCTGCCCGATCTCTCGCGGTTTCTGGTCGCCCGCGACCTCCCCGCGGTGATTCACCTCGTGCGAAACTCGCCCAGCGTCCTGTCGCGCGGATTGGAACCGGCGCTCGCGAGGGCGCGTCCAGATGCGGCCGACGCGAACAAAGAGCAGGTTGAGGCCATTCTCGCCGAGACGCTTGAACACGAGGAGAACAGTGTTGGGCAGTGGATTAATTATCTGAACGTGGTGGCGACGATTGCACCGATGATTGGACTTCTCGGAACCGTAAGCGGCATGATCGGAGCGTTTCAAACGATTTCGCGCGGCGGGATGGGACGGCCGGAGCTGCTTGCGGGAGATATTGGAGAAGCCTTGATCACAACGGCGACCGGACTGGTTATCGGCATCCCCGCCATGATCGCCTACTTTGTGCTGCGAAACCGACTCGACAACCGGATGCTCGAAGTGAGCCAGACGGCCACGAAACTCGTCGACCAGCTCGCCGGCGAGATCGTTCCGGCGGATGTTGCTTCCGTTCCGGGAGCGGAACCGTATCCTGTTCCGGATGATTCGGCGATTGAGGCGCCTGCGCCGCGGTAACGGAGGTTTTTTGTTTTGAAAAACCGAGCGACTTCGCTTCGTGTTTGCCCTCATCCGCGCCGGCCGCAAGCGGATGTCTCCGGCAGTGCGAATCACGCCTGCCGTGGCGCAAGCGGCCGGTTGAATCGACAGCACGAAGGAATCAACGAAGAATCCGGCCGAAGCCGCTCAGCCTATGAACACCTCAACGAAGACCGAGACCCGCGGGACCTGGGGGTCCCGTCTCGCCTTTGTCCTCGCCGCCGCGGGATCCGCAATCGGACTCGGGAATATCTGGCGCTTCCCGATCGTTACGGCGGAAGGAGGCGGTGGAGCATTCGTTCTGGTCTACATTCTCTGCGTCGCACTGGTCGGCGTTCCTGTGATGCTGGCGGAAATGATTGTCGGCCGCGCAGGGGAGAGGAATCCGGTCGGCGCGTTTCGTCACCTCGCGCCCGGAAGCGCCTGGCATTGGATTGGAACGCTCGGCGTCATCACGGCGTTTGTCGTTCTCTCCTTTTACAGCGTTATCGCTGGATGGACCATTTATTACATGCTGGCTTCCGCGGGAGGCGCTTTTCAGGAGACGGTCAACACGAGTGAGTTCTTTACCGAAATGGTCGCGAACCCCGGTAAAGAGTTCCTGTATCATGCCATTTTCATGCTCGGCACAATCGTGACGGTTGCCGCCGGGATTCGCGCCGGTATTGAGCGCACGATCAAGATCGCCATGCCGCTCCTCGGAGTGGTGCTCGTCATCCTGGTGATCCGCGCCGTGACTCTCCCGGGCGCCGGAGAGGGTCTTCGTTATTACCTGACTCCCGACCTGAGTAAAATAACGCCGACAATCGTCCTGCAAGGCCTCGCGCAAGCGTTCTTCTCGCTCAGCCTCGGGATGGGGGCAATCATTACCTACGGGAGTTACCTGCGAAAAGACGAACCGCTTCCTTCGTCGGCCGGCTATGTCGCCGTCTCTGACACGCTGGTCGCCCTTCTGGCCGGCTGCGTCATCTTTCCCGCGCTGGTTTACGCCGGTCTTCCGCGCGACGAGGCCGGACCGGGGTTGATCTTCATGGTGCTTCCTCAGGTATTCGCGGAGCTGCCATGGGCGCCGTGGGGCGGGATGATCTTTGGCGCTGCTTTCTTCTTTCTCCTTGCGATCGCCGCTTATACCTCGGCGATCAGTCTCCTCGAGGTTCCCGTTTCTTACCTGATCGATGAGAAAGGCTGGGATCGAAAAAAGGCCGCGTGGTCAGTCGGGATCGGAGCCTTCCTTCTCGGCCTTCCATCGGCCCTCAGCGTCGGGGCGGTCGGGTGGCTTTCCGAACTGCCGGGCATCGGGATGAGTCTCCTCGATCTCCTGAGCGGCCCGGTGATGGACCTCTCCCTCGTCACCGGCGCGTTTGGCCTCTGCTTGTTCGTCGGCTGGAAATGGGGCCTCCGTCATGCGCTGGAAGAAATACGGAGAGGGACTCCCGAGTTTCGGCTGGCCAAGGCTTGGAAGATTCTGATCCGCTACGTGGCGCCGATCGCCATGTTCACGATGCTTGCGGCGCGTGTTTATACGCTGATTGCCGGATAAGGGAAAAGCGGAAGTCGGAAATCGGAAAGAGAAAAGAAGGAAAGGGGGCGCGGCAAATCGATCATGGCGCTGGCTTTTCTTGCAGTCTTTCAGCGGATTCTGTAAAATGCCCCGCTTTCATCTTACCCGTTAGCAGCAGTCAATATGGCAAACACGCAAAGCCACTCGGAGAAACATAACTTCCAGGCGGAAGTCCAGCAGTTGCTGGATATCGTCGTTCACTCGCTTTACACCGATCGCGAGATCTTCGTGCGCGAACTCGTTTCCAACGCGTCCGACGCCCTTGAGAAATTGCGCCACGTCCAGATCACCGAAAAGGAGATTTTCGACGATAAGCTTCCGCTGCAGATTTCCATCACGACGGATGAAACCGCTGGTACGATTACGATCCAGGATTTCGGGATCGGGATGGATCGGGACGAATTGGTCAAAAATCTCGGCACGATCGCCCACTCCGGCTCTCGGGCCTTTTTAAAGGCGCTCAGCGAAAGCGGCGAAAAGAACGCCAACCTTATCGGCAAGTTCGGCGTCGGTTTCTACAGCGTGTTTATGGTCGCCAAACGCGTCCGCGTCTTCGCCCGCTCCTGGCGACCCGATGCCCGCGGCTACTGCTGGACGAGCGAGGGACAAGGGAGCTACGAAATCGAAGAGGTCGACGGTCAGCGGCGCGGCTGCAAGATCATTGTTGAGCTGCGCGACGATCAAAAGGAATTCAGCCAGGCATCGCGGATCAAATCGATCCTCCAGCGCTACTCAAGTTTTGTCCAGTTTCCGATCGAACTCAACGGCGAGCGGACCAATACGGTCCAGGCTCTCTGGTTCCGAAACAAAAACGAGATCAAGGACGAAGAATACGAGGACTTCTACAAATTTTTCTGCAACGCCTTTGACGGGCCGCGCTACCGTCTGCACTTCAGCGCCGACGCGCCGCTCGCGATCCATTGCCTCCTGTTCGTCCCGAAGGAGAATCAGGAAAAGTTCGGCCTCGGCCGCACCGAGCCAGGTGTCAGCCTCTATTGTCGTAAAATCCTGATCGACGCCCAGCCGAAGGATCTGCTTCCCGACTGGCTCCGGTTCCTGAAGGGTGTGATCGACAGTGAGGATCTGCCGCTGAATATTTCGCGCGAGACGATGCAGGACAGCGCGCTCGTCCAAAAACTGAATCGGCTCATCACCCGCCGTTTTTTGAAGTTCCTCGAAGAAGAAGCCAAAGGGAATGCGGACGGCTATGCGGACTTCTTCAAGGAATTCGGTTATTTTCTCAAAGAGGGCGCGGCGACCGATTTTTCGCATAAAGAAAAACTCGCCGAGCTGCTGCGTTTTGAATCAAGTCTGACGGAACCGGGAAAGCTGACGAGTCTCGCCGAGTACGTTTCCCGGATGAAAGAGGGGCAAAAGGAAATCTATTACCTCGCGGCTCCCTCCCGCGAGGCGATTGAAACGGGTCCCTACCTCGAAGCGTTCAAGCTTCGCAACCTCGAAGTATTGTTCCTGTACGAAGCCGTTGATGAGTTCGTCATGAGCAGCGTCATTGAATTCGATGGCAAGAAACTTGTTTCGGCCGACCGGGAAGACCTCGCTCTGGACGACGTTCCCCTGCCCGACGACCCCGCGGCACTCGAACCGAAAGTCGTCGATGCTCTGGCAGAGTGGCTCCAGCAAACGCTGGGCGCACGGATCGGAAAGGTCAGCGCGAGCAAACGCCTGGTCGACAGTCCGGCACTCGTAGTGAACGCGGACGGCGGCCTCTCTCCCATGATGCGGCGGATGATGCAGTCCATGAACCAAGGGAACGCGCCGGAAACAAAGGTGAACTTGCAGATCAATCCGCGCCACCCGCTGATTCGCAATCTTGTGAAGCTGCGTGATCAAAACGAAGAGCTTGCCAAACTGGTCGCTGAACAGATTTTCGACAATGCGATGATTGCCGCGGGAGTGCTTGAGGATGCACGTCCGATGGTTGGACGTATCCAAAAACTCTTGGAGTCAGTCGTCGCACCCTCGGACAAACCGCCCGGTGCCTAAGGGCTTTCGAAGCTGTTTCGCTTGTATCCATTCAACCAAAGATTTTGGGACGAAACAACGGAGAACGGATCTTTCTACCCACGGAGCGGGATAGAAAGTTCGCCCTCCCCTGCCGCAGCTTTCGCAATCAATGGACTCCGAAAAAGGAAGAATAAAATTGCTATAATTGCGTCGGGTCTTTCATGCTCTCCCGGATTCCCTCCCCGGCCCGGAGGGAATTTCTTTGCATTTATTTAATCGAACTCACCGTACCGTCTCTTCGTAGAACCGTCATGCTCACTGGACTTCCCATCGTCACCCCCTTACTCGGACTCGCCGGACTCGGGGTTGCCTATTTTATTTTCACGCGCATCATGAAGCTTCCCGGCGGTGAAGGCAAAGTTGCTGAGATCGCTGAAATGATCCACAGCGGCGCGCTGATTTTCATGAAGCGGGAGTTTAAACTCCTGAGCACGTTCGTCGTCGTCATCGGAATATTGATCGCAATCTTCCTGAATGTCTTTGAATCGCTTGCATTCTTCATGGGCGCGAGCTGTTCCTTCGCAGCCGGCTTTATCGGGATGTACGCGGCGACCAAGGCCAACGTTCGGACGGCGATCGCCGCACACATGAAAGGTGCGGCGACGGCATTGACCACGGCCTTTTTCGGCGGCTCGATCATGGGACTAACGATCGCCGCCATGGGTCTCCTCGGGATCGGCACTCTTTTTCTTTTCTTTGGAACCCCAGAAGAAGCGCATGTCATTCACGCGTTCGCCATGGGTGCCTCGCTCGTAGCGATTTTCTTCCGCGTGGGCGGCGGAATTTTCACAAAGGCGGCCGACGTCGGGGCTGACCTCGTCGGCAAAGTCGAAGCGGGGATCCCCGAAGATGACCCGCGGAACCCGGGAGTGATCGCTGACAATGTCGGTGACAATGTCGGAGACGTCGCCGGAATGGGCTCCGACCTGTTTGAATCGTATTGCAACGCTATGATCGCCACTCTCGCGATTGCGGCGACTTTTGCCATTGCCGAAGTGGAAGGTTATGCGAGACCGACGGTCGACGATATTGGAGCTTTTCAATCCAGTTTAATGTACCTCCCGCTTGCGGTTGCCTCGCTCGGGATCGTCTGCGCGATGGTCGGCATTTTAATCGTCAAAGCTTTTTCCGCGCGCGAACCAGCCAAAGCTCTCCGCACGGGGACGATCAGCGCGGCGGTCTTGCTCGTCGTTTTCGCCTACTTCGTTGTCACCCTGCTTGGCGGCATCTGGCAAATCTGGGCCTGTGTCTTCGCCGGGTCGCTCGGCGGAATTATCGTCGGACTTGTCACCGAATATTACACCGGCGGGAAACCTGTCCGCACAATAGCACACGCGGCGGAAACCGGGGTCGCTACCGTCATGATTACCGGGCTCGCGGTCGGTCTTCAGTCCGTCGCTATTCCTTTGCTGACCATTGCCGGGACGATCCTGATCGCCAACGAATTCGCTGGCTTGTACGGTGTCGGGGTCGCCGCCGTCGGCATGCTTTCAACGATCGGGATCACTATGGCGATCGATGCGTACGGACCGGTCGCCGACAACGCGGGCGGCATCGCCGAAATGTCCGGAATGGGCAAGGAAACCCGCGCGATAACCGACCGCCTCGACGAAGTCGGAAACACGACGGCCGCCATCGGCAAAGGTTTTGCTGTCGGCGCGGCCGGCTTGGCGGCTATCACGCTGATTGCTGCCTACGTCAATATCGTTAGCACCGCGAATCCAGATTTCGAATTAAGCCTCTCCGATCCGCGGGTGGTCATCGGCGTCTTTATTGGAGGCGTCGTCGCATTCCTCAATGGAGCAATCACTATGACAGCGGTCGGCGCGGCCGCGCATGATATGATCGAAGAAATCAGGCGCCAGTTCCGGGAGATCCCAGGAATCCTTGAAGGGACCGCCAAACCGGATTCGACACGCTGTGTCGATATCGCGACCGGCGCGGCTTTGAGGAAAATGATGCTTCCAGCCAGTCTGGCCGTGTTTACTCCTGCTATTGTCGGCTTTATCATCGGGCCCGAGGCACTCGGCGGCCTGCTCATTGGCGGGCTCCTCGGTTGCATCACTCTCGCCCTTTTCATGGCCAACGCGGGGGGTGCTTGGGACAATGCGAAAAAATACGTCGAACAGGGACATCACGGGGGGAAAGGTTCGGAAGCGCACAAAGCCTGCGTCGTCGGGGATACCGTTGGCGATCCGTTCAAAGATACTTCGGGCCCGTCGATGAACATCCTGATCAATACGATGGCGATCGTGAGCCTCGTAATCGCTCCGCTTCTCCACTAATCGACTGACGGAATCCAGGGCGCTTTTGCCAGCTCACCTTTTCTCGCTGTTTGCCAGGAACACCACCGTGCAAAGCACGGCAGCCGCTAGCGTCGGACCCCACACGTAGATCGCGTCAAAGGGCATGTTCCAGCGGGCTACAGCCCAATGCGTCCAATAACACTTGCCGATAATCAGGAACCAAAAGCTGCTTAATATCGACGCCTTCCACGGCATCCGAACAGGGGCGCGCACTTTCCGAACACGGACCGATTCCACGAACCGCAATTGCGGCAGGTGCTCCTTCGAATCTTTCGTGCATTGCGTGGGGCCTACCATGTCGTCTGCCCCAATTTGCTGATGATCCGGCGACTCGGCAATGCTCCTCTTTTAAAAACAAGCAATTTTCCACGGCGAACAAAGCGCGCGGCAAACCGCTTCCATTGCGCTGTCAGTTAACGGAAACGCCTGTAAAGCAGAAACTTCGTCCGGCTGGCATCCGACAGGTGACGACGACCCCGCCGCCCGCGCGGTTTTCGATTGTGAGGCGCGCATCGATTAATTCAGCCCGGTAGTGCATGGTTCGAATTCCCATACCCTCGCTCTGACCAATATCTCCCAGAGGCTTCCCGTCATTCTCCACGATGAGCAGCAAATCATTTCCGTCGCGAGCCAAACGGACATTCACTTCCGTCGGATCCCCGTGCTTGAGCGCGTTGTGCGTGGCTTCCTGCGCGATTCGGAAAAGATGCACACCGACATCCGTATTCAGAATCTCAATATCAACGGAGGATGAGAAGGTGCATCGTTTTCCAAAAAGGCGCCCCGTCGTGTTGACAAACTCATGCAAAGCGAGGGGAAGACCGCCAACACCATCCAGGCGGCCGGTGTGCAGCCCTTTCATCAGACCACGGGCCAGGTTCAGCGCTTCGTAAAGAAAATCAGTAATCGTCCGAACGTCATGCGACTTCGAATCGCCCGACTTCTCCATTCGGTCGGCAAGCGTCTTTGCCATCAATGCCACGCCAAGAAGATGTTGGCAAAGCCCGTCGTGCAGCTCCTGCCCGAGCCGCTGCTGCTCCCGGTCGCTGATCTCCAAAACCTCCCGTTCCAGCGACCGCCTTTCCGTAACGTCGATCGCGACCGTTCCGAGAATGCGGCGGCCCAAAGCGTCCGGCACGGGGAACCGGAGAACGGACCAGTAAGCAGGAACCCCATTAGGGTCGTTATGAACCTCGATTGTGTGCGTCGGGCGGTTCTCCTCGAGACACTCCCGGTCTTTGCGCCGAAAACGCTCCGCCTGTTCGGGCGGAAACATCTCTTCGTCCCGGCGGCCGCGCCACTCGATCCCGAGTTCCGCGCACCAATCTTTAAACCGAGCGTTTCCGTAGATATAGCGCCCGGCGTCATCCTTCATCACGGCCACCATGGGACTGTTGTTCATGAATGCATAGAATCGCGCTTCGGCATGCTGGCGCGCCTCCTCCGCCTCCCTGCGTGCCGTCACGTCCATCGTGACCCCCCTGATTCCGGCGATCTCTCCCTTCTCATCCCGAATGATTCGGTGCGTTGACTGGATCCAAATGATCTGTCCATCCCGCCGAATCAAACGCGCTTCGCCCGGGCCGGATGGCGGCGTGCCCGCCAGCATCTTGACCATTCGATCCTTAACGGCTTCGCGGTCATCCGGATGAATCCTTTCAATCCACAGGAGGGGATTGCGGCTAAAGTCTTCTTTGCTGTAACCGGTCATCGGCTTCACGAAGTCGCTGACAAATTCCGTCCTGAGTTCGCCGGTTTGCCGATCAAGATACAGCTCCCACACGACACTTGGGATGTTCGCCAAGATGTCTCCCATCCGCTCTTCCGTCGCGGCCATTCGGGCTTCGATCGCTTTGCGCGCGGAGATATCGAGGTTGACACCGCGAATTCCCACCGGCCGGCCTTGATCATCCCGGATCGATTGTTTGGTGGACTCGACCCAGACAACTCGCCCGTCCCTCGCGATCCATCGAAACTGCTCACCGCCCGGCTCGGCACCGCTCAGACATTCCGCGACTCGACGCTTGACCGATTCACGGTCGTCAGGATGGACGCAAGCAAACCACAGCTCGGGCTTCTCGATCAGCTCCTCCTTGCTGTAACCCATCATCTGCTGGATGTAGTCGCTCGCAAAGACCGGCTTCAGTTCACGAGTCACCGGGTCTATCATCGACTCCCAGACAACCGCTGGAAGGTTGGTGAGAAGCCCGTCGAGACGCTGACGTTGATGCGCCAGCCGAATTGAAAGGTCCCGCAACCGCTCTTCCGCCGCGCGCCGCTCGAGTGCGGCAGCCAAAACATTTGCCACCGCTTTCATGTAGACGATCTCGTGAGGCAGGAATCGTCGGCGAGCAGCCGTGTGAACTCCCAATACCCCAAACGGCGCCTTGGTCCCGGGAATCACGACCGTCATACCGCTGACGACTCCATGCTCCCGCAAGTGGTCGGCCGCTTCAAAACGTTCGTCGTGTTCCAAGTCTTCCACGACGAGCGGCTCCTCCCGCTCCAAGGTGGCCCTGACCTGGCAGCAAATCCCTTCATGAATCACTGTGTTGCCCACCCACCCCTCGCGCCAGCCCCGCCCCGCTTGGAGCAACAGATCGTTTCCGTCCGGGAGCTGCTGAAGGACTTCGACAAAATCGACCGCGAACACTTTATACAGAAGTTCCGATGCTTCGTCGAAAAGATGAATGATCGAGGTTTCTCGCAAGGCCAGCTGCCCAAATCGTGCCAGCGCCTCTTGCCGCTCGGCACGCTCCTCGACATCCGGCCGGCATTCGACGTAACACCGCAAACCGCGCCGCCCATCCCGCCCAATCCGGTTGCAGGTCAGCAGAACTGGGACGCGGGTCCCATCCTTTTTCAGCATCGAAGCCTGGAGGTCCTTCGGCAGGTCCCCTCCATCCAGAGCCGCTCGAATCGCGGAACGAACGTCCTTTTCCAGTAGAAAGTCCTCGAAAGGATGCCCCACGTATTCGGCCCGGGCATACCCAAGCAACGCGAGCTGCTCCCGATTGGCCGCGCGAATTATCCCGCCAGATCCGACGCAGCTTATCGGGGTCACGGTGCTCTCAAACCAGTCATTGGCATCTTGCAACGCCAATAAAAGCGAAGCCTCAACACGCTTGCATTCGGCGCGTTCACTCTCCAGCGCAAGCGACGCGATTACCCGGTCCCGTCGCTCCTTCGCGAGTTGAACCCGCAATCGGTCGATTTCATCCCGCAGTCTTGTCAGTTCCGCTTCACCCGGACGGGTCGCCAAGAGCTCACACGGCGCGGCGGTTCTTGCCTCCGAACCGAGCGGTCCGGGAAAAGACCGGCGCTGTGACCTCCTGCGACTCTTGGACTGTCGCTGTCCGCCCATAATTTTTGGGCAGCGCCTCACCCTGGGCGCAGCCGGGAAAAACCAAGTAACCAGACGAAAGCCGCCGGGCTTAAAAATATAGGCGCTCGTCGTCCTTCTGTACATAGGGATTTACCCGGATTGGAGACCGGGGATCAACCTTCCTGAAACCCCTCGCGTCAACCTGTAACGAGGCCGCGGGCTTTCTCTCAAGGTTGTCTGTTTTCCGCTTCCCGCCGAATTGCATCGCGGGCGCTTCCGAGTAGGCTATTTATGCATCCAGCGTGGCTCCGGGGTGACTTTCACAAGGGCGGCTGCGCGATTCACGGCACGACAATGACGACGATCCGCATCGGCATCTCCGGTTGGCGCTACGCGGGATGGCGCGGCCACTTCTACCCGCCCGGCCTCCCGCAGCGAAGCGAACTGGCCTTCGCTTCTTCTCACTTTCGTTCGATTGAGCTGAATGGATCCTTTTATTCGCTGCAGAGACCAGCAAGCTATCGGACGTGGTACGAGCAGACGCCGGACGGATTCGTTTTCTCGATCAAAGGCAGCCGCTTCATCACCCACATCCGGCGACTGCGCGAGGTGGAAACACCACTGGCCAATTTTTACGCGTCCGGCCTTCTCGTGTTGCGCGAGAAGCTCGGACCGTTCCTTTGGCAATTTCCGCCGAACTTTCAGTTCGATGAGAACTTGCTCGACCGCTTCTTTGAGATCCTTCCGCGCGATACTGCGAGTGCCGCCCGTCTTGCTCGCCAGCACGATCAGAAACTTTCCGCTGATCGGGTCGTTTTGGAAACGGACCGCAACCGTCCAATCCGTCACGCTATTGAAGTGCGCCACCCGAGTTTTCTCGACGAGCGGTTTGTCCGTCTTTTGCGGCGACAAGATATTGCCCTGGTCTTCGCCGACGCTGCAGGAGATTGGCCATACGCGGAAGATGTGACGGCCGATTTCATCTATGCCCGCATGCATGGAGCAGACGAACGCTACGTCAGCGGATACACCGACGAAGCCCTCGACCGCTGGGCGGACCGGGTCCGAAAGTGGTCGCGCGGAAGCGAACCGCGAGACGCTAAAAAAATCACTTCCCTCAAGCCGCCGCGCCGAGCGAGCCGCGACGTGTTCATCTATTTCGACAACGATGTCAAAGTGCGGGCCCCAGAAGACGCACGCCGATTAATGGAACGGCTCGATGTTCTGCCGCTGCCCGAGGCCAAGCCCCCCGCCGCGGCGTGAGCAACGACAACTACGATTCTTTGGGCAGAAAGTAGCGGCGCTGTTTATCGGAGATCGGCAGGTCCGCTTTCTCCATCACCTGCAGCAGATCCTCCCATACCTGCCGCTTCACCGCGCGCGATTCGTTTCGCAAGAGGTAGGACGGATGGAATGTGATCATCACCGGTATCCGGTTAAACTCGTGCCACCGGCCCCGGACATCTTTCATCCGTCGCGCGGGATCATGTCCAAAAAGCCCTGAAACCGCCGTATTTCCCAATGCCACGAGGACGCGCGGCCGCACGATCTCGATTTGTGCCAGCAGGTAAGGCAGACAAAACGCCATCTCCTCCGCCGTGGGCGGCCTGTTGCCGGTCCTGCCAGGCGGCGGCGGACGCCAATTCATAATATTCCCGATATACACGTCCCGCCGCTCCAAACCCATCGCGCGAATCATTCGCGTCAATGTTTCGCCGGCCTTCCCGACAAACGGTTCGCCCTGGACCTCTTCCTCCGCTCCGGGCGCTTCCCCCACGAAAAAGATATCGGCGTCAAGATTGCCGACCCCGAAAACGACCTTCTTTCCCGGCTTCACCTGTCCATTGCAAACCGGGCAGCCAAGCACCTGTTCGCGCAGCGCTTCCCACTGCGTTTGCTTGTCGCCTTCCGGTAAAACGACCTTCGGCGGGGGAGGCAGTTTCGACGAAGACGAAGAAGGAGGTGCGGATCGACTCGGCGCGCTCCCTGGTTTAGCCGGCGCGGTCGTGTTGAAAGTGGCCAGCATTTCGCGAGCAGCAGCGGCTGCCTGATCATCTGCCCGCGGAACCTTCTTTGCGGCAACGGCGGGAGCCTTTTGTTCCCGCGCCGCATCGGATGGGCGAGCGGGCGAAGCCAGGCCCGCCTTCTGACGCAGCGCCCGCAAGCGCGCCATGGCTTCATCGGAAACCGGAAGCGTTTTCACGCCGTCATTTTTCATCCGGCGCAGTTCCTGGAGAAGCAAGGTCAACTTGCGTTTCATTCGTCCGATTCTCCGGATTTGGCAGAGCCGACGCCGAGCAGGCGTTCCACATACTTTCCGAGCAGGTCGAATTCCAGATTCACCGGCGACCCTGGACGCAGATGACGGAGATTCGTCACCTCGAGTGTGTGAGGAATAAGCCAGACTGTGAACGCATCCCCTTCCACCTCCGCGACGGTCAGTGAAACGCCCGCAACCGCGATCGATCCTTTCTTCACCAGGTAGCGTCCGCATCGACCGGGGCCGCGAACCCTGAGACAGTAATCGCTCCCGCGCGGTTCGAATACCTCGACCTCTCCGATTCCGTCGATGTGCCCGGTGACAAAATGTCCGCCGATCTTTCCGTCGAACCGAAGACTTGCCTCAAGGTTAACCCAATCGCCGGCCCGAGCGCTCGAAAACGATGTCAATCGGAATGTCTCCTCGAGGAGATCGAACGCGACTGTCTTTTCATCGTGCGTCACCGCCGTGAGGCAGCAGCCATCGACGGCAATGCTGTCCCCGCGCTCCAGTCCGCGCAAGACCGATTGAGCCGAAACAACCATGCGCCACCCCGCGTCTTCGCCGCGTTTTTCCAGCGATTGAATCCGACCCGTTTCCTGAACAATTCCGGTGAACATTGAACGAGCAGGCAGTCTGCTGGCGGATCCGCCGCGACGCAAGCGCACAGCCGCAGACACGCTCACCGGTCAGTTCTATTGACCCTGGCAGCCAGCAAACTGTCGACGGAATCCGACATCCCTTGAGACGGCCGCGGGAGCGGGAACGATCAGCCGATTTCCGTCTTTGTCCACTTTCGCTCTGCCTGAACCTCGGTGACCGCCTTCAGAATCTCAAGCATCACTTCGGCCGGCGTGTGCGTCGCGTCGATCACCTTGATCAGCTTCGAACCGTAATATTCCAGGACTGGCTTCGATTCTTCCTCATAGGTGCGCAACCGGCGGTTGATTACCTCTTCATTGGCGTCGTCAAGACGGTTGTCCTTGAGCGCGCGCTTCTTCAACCGGAAAACCAGTTCGGAACGGTCCGGACAGGTCAGGTGAAAAATCTTTCGGACGTCGATCCTGTCGCTCATCAGCTTGGCTTGATTGACCACGCGCGGAATGCCGTCGAGCACCAGGTAATCGATGTCCGGCTTAAAGAAGCCCATCTTGATGGCGTTCTTGATGTGGTCCTTCCAGAGGGTGACCGTGAGTTCGTCAGGCACAAGCTGACCTTTGCTCGAATAACGCAAAAATTCCTGCCCGATCGGACTTCGCGTATCGATCGAGCGGAAAACATCCCCGCATGCACAATGATAAAAACGAGGCAGTGTACCGAGCGCGGCCCCTTGGGTGCCTTTCCCGCTGCCGGGTGCTCCAAAGATCAGTAACGTCTTATATTTCATTCCAAACAGCGAGCGATGCCCGCGAGTCCATTACGGGCTTATCAGTTCCTCAAAACAAAGACGCGATATCCTCGACCTGGACCCGGCGAACTTCAAGCTTTCTCACGCCATAATTCGTCAAAAAAAGAGGGATCGGATTGCACCCGGCGGCGGTCCGATTACTCTGAAAATTCATTCATGGAAGAGAACCCAGCCGGTACCAAACGAAGCGCCTCCGAAAGCGGCGGAATCCGATCGCTCGTCGACCGGTATCCTGATGCGCCCCTTGCGCTTTTGCTTGTAGCCGTAACCACTGTTCTCTTTTGGCCGGCGTCGGAATGGATCGCTCGGCAAACGTTGGCGCACGACCAATTGCGGCAGTCGTTCTTGCTGCTCCTCTTCGGCGCTGTGGTGCTTTGGACGGATCACCGCAAGAAGCTCGTTCCAACAATTGCCGTTTCCCGGACCTCGATTGCGCTCCTTGGCGGCGCGTTCCTGCTGATGGCCGCCGGGATTCTCGTCCCGAATCCCTTCATGCCGCTCACCGCGCTCGCGCTGGCGATCGGGGCGTTCGTCCATGTGCTCTACGGCAGCCGCGGATTGAAGATCTCCTGGCCGTGGCTGGCCGCGTTCGGCGCGTTTTTACTGTTTGTTCTCGTGTTTCACCTCCTCGACTGGCCGCTGCGCCGAGCGGCAGGCCTGCAAGCGGGCCGCCTTCTCTCCTTCCTCGGAAACGAGGTAGCGCTCGGCGAAATAGCGCGTCCGCGCGGGATACTGCTGCTTTCGGTAAACGGGCGCCTCTTCGAAGTCGCAGCCGAATGCAATGGGTTTGGACTGATTTCCTCCTCGGGTCTCCTCGCGCTCCTCCTCGTTGTTTCACGCCCCCTGCCGCTCTGGTGGAAAATCATTGCCGTGACTCTCGCCTTCCTCGCCGGCTTCTTTTTCAATTTGCTGCGGATTCTCGGAATCGTCATCCTCGCCCCGTATTTCCCGGATCACTACATGTTCCTCCACGAAACCCTCGGCCTAATCGCCCTCTTCGGCGGCCTCGGCTTTATCTGGTGGCTCCTGAGGTCAGGAAAAACAAAGTCCCCGTAATCAGAAGAGAATCCAGAATCCGGGATCGCTAACCAATCATTTTTGCTTTCGATCGCGACCGACTTCATCCATCGTAGATAGACGATGTCTTATGCCCTGATCCAAAAATCCCTGGAGCAGCGTATTTCCATCGATGACCTGAAACAGGCGTCAACGTTCGTTCCCTCGGTCGCTCAGGCTGATTGTCACCGGATTGGCCGGGATCTCTTTGGGATCGTGGAAACCAAACTTTCTTATGACGACGCCGTCGCATTTCAGGTTGCTTTAGAGCATTTCCGGTTTCCGACGGAGATTGTCCCGGATGCGGATTTACCGCAGCTTTCCGAACCCCAAATCAAACGCGGGATCCGCTTCGGCGACGGCCTTTTGACAGCCGTCGACGGAATGGGCCGCGAAGAAAGCTTCCCGCTGGCTGAGGTACAGTTCGCCGGCGGCGGCTTTTGCGAAGCAGTCCGGGTTAAAACCGAGCGCCGGATGGACTGGAACCCGCATCGGGGAACGTCAAGGCAGACGGCGGACATCAACCCGATCTTTATCATGCGGAAACATGAGCGCGAGACGCGGGAGCCAGAGTTTCACTTCGAGCTTTTTTTATCCTGCGCCCCCTATCGTCTCCAATTTCTCGCACACAAGGAGAGCCTGTTTCGTTACGACGGAACCTTGCTGCGGTTTCAACAGCGCGAACAGTTTCTCCAGATCCTTCAGCGACTCGCCAGCATCCTCCCATCAAACTTCCTCAGTCTCGGTTTTCTGGCCGCACGCAAGGGAAAAGCCTTTTCCTATCCAAGCAAGGGGGCGATCGAGGAGGAGATTGTCTGGCACTTGTACCGACGCCTCCGTGCAGCGGGAAGATGAATTCGTTTTGCCTGCACCAGCATCCTCCCCAACCCTTTTCGCTGCTTGCTCTTCCGCCCGATCTCCTCGTTTAACCGTGTTTTTTCCGCGAAAGCGGTTCCGCGAGGAAACTTTTTCGCCAAAAAGGAGAAGCTAGGTCAGCGGTTGTCCGACGTCGCCGTCTAAGCTTGTCGATCTGATCCACCGCGACCGGTCGATCGAATCGAAACCTGCACAAGAAACTTTTCCGATGAAGATTGAAACACTCCTCGACTACGAAACGATTCTCGCGAATCGCGCCACTCCCGTCCACCTGGCCCTGCGCTTTATCGCGCCCGAAGTCACCGGCGACCGCACCCGGCCGATCGCTTTCTGTCTGGTCATCGACAGAAGCGGATCGATGGCAGGACGTCCCTTGGAAGCCGCGAAAGAAGCCGCGCGCCTCGTGGTTCGAAACCTTCGCAAGAATGACCTTTTCGCGCTCGTGGTCTTTGATCACGAGGCGCGTGTCGCCGTCCCGTTGCAATGCGCATCTTCCAGACGGCAAACTCTCCTGAACCTTATCGACAGCATTCGCGACGGCGGATCGACCAATTTGACGAGCGGATGGACACTTGGACGCGACGAATTGAAAAAGGCCCCGGCCGATCTCCCGCGCCGCCTTCTTCTCCTCTCCGACGGTCTGCTCAATGTCGGCATCACAGAACCCGAAGCCGTCCGAAACATCGTAAGCAGCGGCTTTGAACGCGACCAAATCGCCACCAGCTGCCTCGGTTTCGGCGATCACTACAACGAGGATCTGCTGGCGAGCCTCGCGAGCGCGACCAACGCAAGTTTTTACGATGCTAACTTGCCCGACAAACTGCCCGAGATTTTCTCCGCTGAGCTGGAAGGGCTCCAGGCACTCGCCATCCAGAATCTGCGCATACGCCTGAAGCGGTTGGAGTTCTGCGACAGTCTTGAACTCTTCGGTGACTATCCCGTCACCGAAACTCCCGACGGCTCAGCGGAGATCACGGTCGGCCACCTGATTAGCGATGAGGAGCGGACGCTCATTGTTGCACTCGAAGTGCCGCCTATCCCGCTGGTCGAAGGCAAACCAGCGGCCGATCTCACCGGCGAGCGTCTGGTGGAGGTCGAGGTTCTCTTCGACGCAATCAAACCCGATGAACTGGTTTCTCATCAGTGGAACCAAGTGGTTCGGATTCAACCCGTGCAAAACGCGGCGGATCTGCGGACGAATGTCGATGTCATCGGCCTCGTCTCCACCCAACAGGTCGGGAAGACGCTCGAACTCGCGATTCGCGAAGTGGACGCGGGCCGGTTGGACTCGGCGAAGGTGCATTTGCGGCAGGCGATCGAACGGTTGAAAGCCTACCCGCCATCGATCGAAACGATTGACGGCATCCGCACGCTCGAGAACTTCCTGCTCCGCCTCGAAGCGGAAGGCGAATGGACCCGCCGAGAGCGCAAATCCGCTCGTTACCACAGCCAGTTCCTCCGCAAAATGAGCTCCTCGGAACTGTGGACGAGCGTCGAGTCGCCCCCGGCCTTCAGCAAAAAGCGTCCACGCGAGTCCGGTCAGCCGCCGAGCTCCGACCCGGACGGTTCAAAGTCTTGATCGGAAGCGCGTCGGCGTCAGCCCTTGGCTGAAAACTCCGGCTGCTGGGCAGGTGTCGCGTAACGCTCGCTACGCACGTATCCGGCAAATCGCTACAGTCGCCCAGCCATTTCCGAGGGTGCCTGAAACCAGGTGCTGTCGTCGAGGCGCCAGGCGGTCAGACAGCCGCCCCAAACGCACCCTGAATCCAGCCCCACCCAATCAGCACCCATGTGGAATCCCAGCGCCGCCCAATGACCGAAGAAAATCCGCGTTCCCGCTGATCTCCTCCCTGGAAAGGAGAACCATGGGAGGAGTCCCGGCCGCGCCGCCTTTTTCATTTTCAGATCGAGCGCGCCGTCTTGCGTTAACATACGCATGCGCGTCATCGCATTGACGATAATCCGCAAGCGATCCCAGCTCTGTAAATCTGGACGCCATTTGACCGGGGTATCGCCATACATCTTACGCAGAAACTGTGCCGCGTCGTCGCTCTGCAATTGCTTCTCAACTTCAGCCGCCAACCCAAGAGCGGTTTGCACCGTCCAATCCGGAAGCAGACCCGCATGCACCAAGACAAAAGATTCGGCAGCAATGAGCAGTGGCCGACTCCGCATCCATTCAACAAGATCATCGGCATCCGCGGCTGTCAGCAAATCGCTAAATGTGTCCTTCTTCCGCAAGGGAGACGCGCCCGCGGCACAGGCGAGCAGATGCAGATCATGATTCCCGAGAACGGTCCGTACATCTTCATCAATCGCCCATCGAACAACGGCAACGGAATCAGGACCGCCGTTGATCAGATCGCCTGTCAGGTAGATGCAATCGTGCCTCCGGTCATATTGGATGATGCTCAACAATCGGCGAAGCGTAGTAAAACAGCCATGCACATCACCTATGATGTAGGTCGCCATAAGAAAAAAGGGTACCCTGCGCATCCTCCGGCACGCGACAACGAAAAAATCGTTGCCGCCAACAGCGGATCCCGGCAAATGGAGTGCGGCAGCGCAAGACCGGCTACGGCTTCTCAAGGCGTGCTGCGCAATTGATGCAGTACGGTGTCGCCGGCAGCGCCTTCAGCCGCTCGGCATCGATCTCGCGGGAACAGGCGACGCATTTGCCATACGTACCGCGATCGATCCGTTGCAAGGCATGCCAAGTGTCCAGGAGTTCATCACGGGAACGGTCGCTGAGCGCGTCAAGAACGTCGTCGAACTCTGCCTCGACGCCAAGATCTTCATAGCTCCAGTTGCCGCCCGGATCCTTCTGGCTCAGCTCTTCGATGACGGCCGAATTGAGTTCAAAGATCGCGCGCAGGTCGTCCTTCAGCTTCTTTTTGACCGTATTCAAATTTTCCATGACAGTTCCGAGTATCCGGTCACGGCCGCGCCTGCCCGTCACCGCGACCGATTCGCACCCCCGGCTTATCGACGATCTCCACGCTTGTCGCCCGCGGTCCTTTTTCACCCGGCTCATCATGGAAGCGCACGCCGACGCCGATACCGAGCCGCTCAAAGTCACCTCTCAGCACCGCGTTCCGATGAAAATAAACCTCCTGCCCTTCCGGCGTAAGGATAAAACCGTATCCGTCGTCGGCAAACAGCTTCGAAACAATTCCGCCGGCCTCCTGTTCCGGATGACGTTTCGTAAAACCTTTTTGCCGCTGATTGACCTCTTTCACCTGCCGCCCTAACGCGTAAAACGTGTCGCGGATGACCTTGTCGAGCGGATCATGCAAATCGCGATCGAGCGGATCGCGCACCGCGACAAGTTCGTGCCCTGGCGGAACCCGCGCGATAATCCGAACCCGGTAGGGATTACCCAGGCGCTGATGCTCCTGCAGTTTTTCGACCGATACCCGGACACTGATGATGTGATCACAAAGCTGCTCAAGTTTTTCCGTCTGCGCGACGATCAGTCTTTCTATCGCGGGTGTCCGTTCAACCCCGCGAAACGTGATCTCCAGTGGAACCTCCATTGCCTCAACCTTTCGATCCAATGCTTAATCCCAGCATACGAGAAAACCCGGCGAAGGCCAATGCCAACCGTTCATTTTCCGCCGGAACACGTCCCCCCGCCAGCCGGCCTTCGCTTGGACAAACGGACAACCGCGACCCAGTCGGACGCGAGTCATTCAGACAGGGTCACGCTTCGACTTCAGCTAAAGCTAGGGGCCGGCCTTCCGCCACTGGTGCTGCCGGCGCCACAAAAGCTGCTCAGCCGCGAGCGGCCCCCAAGAACCGGCTGTGTACGTTTCCATGCCCCGCGTTCCGAGCGCTTTCCAGGCGTCGAGGATCGGCGTAATAAGCCTCCACGACACTTCCGTTTCATCGCCGCGGATAAACAGCGTGCTGTCGCCGACCATCGCGTCGAGAATCAGCCGCTCGTACGCTTCGGGGGTGTTCGACCCGTAGGTCGTTTTGTAACGAAAGTGCATCTTGACCGGCTGCGTGCGCGTCTCGAGTCCCGGGATCTTCGAGTTCATCAGCAGCGTCACACCTTCGTCCGGCTGGATCTGCATCACCATGGTATTTGGCGCGAGGTCAAACCGGTCGGCCTCGCTGAAGAGAATCCCCGGGGGGCGTTTGAACTGCACAGCGATTTCGCTGAGCCGGCGGGCCATGCGTTTCCCGGACCGCATGTAAAACGGCACTCCTTCCCAGCGCCAGTTGTTGATCGAAAGGCGCAGCGCGGCGTACGTCTCCGTCGACGAATCATCGGCAACGCCCTCTTCCTGGCGATAACCGAGAACTTTTTTTCCTCCGATCAATCCTTCGGTGTATTGCGCGCGCACCACATCGCCTGTGTCCGGGTGCGGATCAAGGGGTTGGATCGCCTGAAGCAGTTTTACCTTCTCATCGCGGATTGCTTCGGGATCGAGCGAGACCGGCGGCTCCATGGCCGTCAAACTCAGAAGCTGCATGGTGTGATTCTGAATCATGTCCCGCATCGCGCCGCTCTGCTCGTAATACCCGCCCCGGGAACCGACGCCAATATCCTCGCTGACCGTGATCTGCACGCATTCGACGTAACGCCGGTTCCAAATCGGCTCGAAGGTCGAATTCGCGAACCGCTGCACAAGCAAATCCTGAACGGTTTCTTTGCCGAGGTAGTGATCGATTCGATACACTTGCTGCTCATCGAACTCGCGCATGATCACGCTGTTCAGTTTGCGTGCGGACTCGAGATCGTTCCCGAACGGTTTCTCGATAACGACCTTCGAAGCGTAGCGCGTCCTGCGATGCCGCCCGGCCAGGCCGGATCCGCCGAGATTATCAAGAATCGTCTTGAAGGCCGATGGCGGGGTCGAAAGGTAGAAAACGGCCTGAACCTCGCGGCCGAGCCCCTTTTCAATCGACGCAATCTCTTGATGGAGCTGCTTGTAAGCGGCGGGATCGTCATAAGATCCAGCAAAATAGCTGGTGGCGGCCTCGATCCTTTTCCAGATTTCCGGATTCAACTCCCGCCGGGAAAACTGGCGGATTGAGTCGAGCGCGCTTTCCCGAAAAGCCTCGTCTGACATCTCTCGCCTCCCGTAGCCGATCAATCGAAAATCCGCCGGGAGGAGATTGTCGATCCCGAGATTGTAAATCGCCGGGATGAGCTTGCGCGACGTCAAGTCTCCCGAGGCGCCGAAAATCACGATGATCGTCGGCGGCGCCCCGCGGTGTTTACTCAGTCCTTGGAGGAAAGGATGCCGTTCAATGGTGGAATCAGTCATACCGTAACGCTTCTGTGCGATGCATCCGCACCCCACTCGTCTCCGTTGTCCGCGTTTGCGCGGAAAACAGGTAATTCAACGGATCGCCGCGCGAGTCCGCAAGGCACAAATCATTCCAGCGACGGGAGCCGAAAGATTGGGCGTCCGCCTCTATCCGTGCAAGAATCGGAACCGCTTTCCTTTAATCCGCTTCCAAAACCAGAACCGCGAGACGCAGACTCCGGGCGCCGTCATGATCGAAAACCCCATTGTCCGTGGGATAATTCACGACACCATTGAACGGGTCTCCCGCGATCCACATGGTTGTCGATCCGCCTCCATCCAGTTCAAGCGCACCGTCACAGCCGATGCGCCGCATCAATTCCGCCGTTTCGTGCAGCGTCATTCCCGCCGCGATTTCCGGAAAACGGCCCGCGACCGTCACGAGCACCGCAATACGGTCAGGCGTAACGCCAATCGCCGTCCTCGGATGCCGCCTGAAGGTCCGTTGATAAAGCGAGTCTTCTGACAGGTAGGCGCCTTGCGTGGTGGCGCGGACCACCAACGGATGTACCTGACCATCGAGCACAAGCTGACTGCCTCCCGCCATCACATCAACCATCCCCGGCCAATCGTCCGGCCACCGTGCGCCGACTTCCCAGCCGTTCTGACCGCGCGACGCGAAATGCCAATTTCCCGCCTCATCGATCCCGACGGCATTTCTCCCCAGCCCTTCATAATTCTCATGAAATGACGGATCATTGACAAACGGCCAAACTTCTCCCCGGAATTTCATGAGGCCGTAACCAACCTCCGGATGGGTTCGACCGGGAGCGAATCCTCCATTGATCGCCGCGATCGCGCCGACCTGTTCTGCAAACGCCGGCACCGTCCTCCTTGTCAAACCCCAGACATCCATCGCTGTCAGCTCCAGGCGAATGCCTGGATCGTCAAGATCGACAGCCAGCACATTCACCACCTGCGGGTCCCCGAACAGATCGGTAAAATGCCGCTCATAATAGATCAGCCCGCGGCGCACTCGCTTGCGCTCCCACCCGGATTCCTCCAGCGCGGAAAGATGTCCCGGAGCAGAAGCCGTGCGCACCCGGAAAAACCCCCGATCTCCCTCCATCGAGAAGGCCGTCGTCGCGACGTCGTCACCGACATACCATACAGGTTCGACCGCCGTCCACGCCTCAAGGTCCGCGGACGACTCGACCAGTGCTGCATCACTTTCGACAGCGGGCAAAGAAAGCCGCACGTGGCCGCCACTGTCCCGCTCAATCTTGAGCCGCGCATCCGTCCGTGCCGGAACGTCGGTCGGAAGGACGTCCGCAAAGGTCTCGCCAATGCGTATCTCGTCAAAATCCGTGGAGTACCGTCCTGCGATCGCCAACTGATCATACTGACGGTACTGTACCCGATGAATCGCAAGCGGAAGCGGCAGAGCAAAGGGGTCAGTCAGGCTCCGCGGGTTCAGCCACATCGATACGCAAGTGGTTCCAGATTCGTCCGAAGGGAATTCCATCCGGACTAAAAAAAGTGTCGGCCGGTTCATCTTATAATCCGCTCCGGCATCCGTGGCCATCACCGGCGTCTCCACACCCCAGTTGCCGCTGGAAACCTCGAGAACATTTCCGAATCGCAGCGGATCCGTGCCTCCGGCCGACAGCTCGACAAAGGCATATCGGTTCTCCCCGGCGTTCCCGTGAGCCTGCCCAAGAAAACTCAGCCACACGGTGGTTCCCGCCCTCCCGATCGGCTCAGCCAACAGTCTCTCCTCTCGGGAACGGCTCCCAAACGACGTGCGCAACTGATTCCCGCGGGTAATCAAGGGTCGCCCGGACTCGTCCGTGTAGGCGAGCGGTGCGATGCGCGCCCCGAGCGTCGTTCCGTAGGTCTCCCCGGTTCCATAGTCTCCTTCGCCTTCGGGTATTCCCGAGAGAAGGGTTCCCGCAGTCATCCAGGGTCCCGAGAATCCGATTCCGGTATTCAATCCATCGATACCAATACCGGCCGTTCCCGCACCCGCGTGCCCTTGTCGGCGTTCATACTCGAACCCTTCGTAAGCCAAAATCGCCGCAAAAGCGTCCCCGGCCGCGACGACGCCGATCGCCAGCATCCCCGCCACGCACAGTAACCTCGAAAATTGCATCGTTAGTAACATGAAAACCTACGGCGTCACCGGTTGCACCCAGGCAGTCTGAGGCGCATGATCTCCGGGCGGATTTTCCATCAAGAGCGAAGAAACCACCTGCGCGCGCACGTAAATCTCATCTCCGGTCAGTTCATAACTCGGTGCGATACCTTCAACTTCCGCGAGAATTTCGCCAATCTCTTCGCTGTAGCGGCGCCCCTCTGGCAACGGATTTCCCTCTTCGCCTAAACCGGGTCCGTCCGACCGGTCATAGCCTCGGCGGGTTCCAATAAAGCGCGTCACATAGCTGGCCCTGTTGTCCGGATCGATTTCGATCTCCAGCCGCCGGCCGTTAAAGCGAATATCGCGGAGCGTGACGCCTGTGGAAGCGTAAAAATCACCTCGCTCCATCGCATCGACCAGGTGCTCCGGGGTCAAACGCGCCGCCCGCACCATCACCCACGCCCGGCCGGGGCTTGTCGTCCCGGGACCGCCATCGCCATGATACTCATGCGCGTCATCCGTTCCGAGTCCGTACACGATTCCGAAATCCAGTTCCGCGAGCCTCCGCGTTAAAACGATGTCCCACATTTTCTCGGTTCCGACGCGGGTTTCATCGCCGGCATGATTCGATCCGGGGTGACCGTTGTAGACCTCAAAAAACCGCAGCTTCTCCACTCGCGCCAAATCTTCCGGCGTGACCGCCCATCGGTAGTTCGGATGATTGACGAATGCAAACATCGAGCGGCCAGTGCGCATCCGTTGCTCATAGACAGAATTTACCTTGAACCGCATTGCATCCAGAGCATCTTTCGCCGGCCGCGGAATAATCAACTCTTCCAAATTGATCGCGTTGACATGCACCGCGTGATTCGCCGAAACCTCCTCGCTCTTCAAAAGAAGAAACCGGCCCGGTTCTTCCAGAAGGTGTCGATACTCATAAAGAGGTTTGACCCGCACAACGGTCTCACCCAGTTCAAAATGTTCTCCTGGGGGATGATAACGCCGGGCGCTCGGCGGAATCTCTATGTTCAATAATTTTTGGCGAAACGCTTCGTCGACTACCCGGGTCTCCACCCAATCGTCACCGAAGCGCTCCCGATACCGTTGCAACGCCGCCTCTCCTGTTCCCCGGGTGAATCGCTGCAGCACCGGATGTATCCATTTCTGGGCCGGCAGAACATTATGTTCCGACATCGCGAGAAAATGATATCCATTCTCCTTATACCAATCAGCCACCAGCTCCGGGTAAGAGGATCCATCGCTCCAAAGGCTGTGGGTGTGAAGATTCCCGCGCCACCACTGATAGTCGGAGCGATCGGCCTCGCCATCCGCGGATGAATACGCGGAAGGGTTCACGACGGAAACCGCGACGAAAAGGAGAAGAGAGAAAAGACGTTCACATTTCATAGAACCAAATGATATGCGGCTCACCGCCAAAACCGAAGGAAGAGTCGGCGCGGTGGCGTCATTGGAAAGCGGCTGAAGCCCCTGCTCCTGCCGCCCGCCAGCTCCGCATGAATCGTCGCAAGCCTCATTCCATCACGGGCAAGTCGGCGTGTGAAAGCTGCGTTCAAAACGATCGTTGGTGTCCGCGCGGGTCACAAATTCCGCGTGCCCGTCGGCAAATCCCCAAACCCAGCCATCTTCTCCGTGGTTGTTCCCGGGGGCCGGGCAGTTGTTCGGGGCTAAATTGTCAGCATCGACCATCAGTACCGTCTCCGCGAGCCATCCTTCGGGAATATTGTTTGGAGACTTGTCGACGCCAGCGAGAGGACCATTCGTATACTTCCCGAAATATTCGTAGCTGTGCCCTCCGCGATCGTCTTCGCGCCCGTATCGCGCGGGTGCCTCCAAACCCCAAGTAACGGGAGGATTCAGAGCGAGCCAGTCCTTGCGAACGGTGTTTTTGGTGCTGGGACATATAAAGATGTCGGGGTCATCCACGTACTTTGGATAAAGGTAAATCGGCGCGTCATCCGCGCCGGCGGTCGTGACTTTCCAATATCCGTCACCATCGTTGTCCGCGGCGTAGAGGTACATAGCCAGCAACTGCTGGCGTACATTATTAATACATCCAGCGCGCCGCCCCCGTTCGCGCATGGCACCGGTGACGGGAATCAGGATTGCGGCAAGAATGCCGATAATAGCGATCACGGTCAGCAACTCGATCAGGGTAAATCCGCCTCTCCGCCGGCGATGGATGGAAGAAACTTTTCGTGATGGGTAAAAGGGAGGGATACATATAGTCATGGCGATGTTTTGATAAGGCTTTTTCTTGTATTCATTTCATAGACATACCACTATCTTCGTCATATGAACCAGCTCTCACAATACTTTATAAGGAAATGGTGTCTCCATTCTTTACTATTTGCTTTATTTCTATTGATTGGTCTGGCGGGTTGCGGCGGTTCCGGCAATGTCGTTTGGAAGGCCGAGGCTGGCGATGTCATTTCATCTTCTCCCGCGATTGCGGAAGACGGTACCATCTACTTCGGCTCCGATGATATGATGCTGCACGCGGTCGCACCGGATGGCGGCGCGCGATGGGTGTTTCAGACCGATTCGGTCGTTCGGTCATCGCCGGCGGTAGCCGCCGATGGAACGATCTATATCGGATCGGGAGGAGGCCACCTTTACGCGCTGTCACCGGCCGGCGAGGAGTTATGGCGCTACCGGGCCGCGAGCGGCATAACCGGCTCTCCGGCCGTTGGAAAAGATGGTTCGATTTACGCCGTTGACCGTCAGGGAACACTTTATGCGATCGCGTCCACTGGAACTCCGCGGTGGTCGATCCCGCTCCGTGGTACCGTCCCCGACAGTATTGCGATCTCGCCAGAGGGTGTCTTGCATATTGCCACGAACGCCGGGCGAGTTCTGGCAGTCGGCGAGAACGGTTCGGCACTTTGGGAATTTGACGCCGGCGCGGAGATCGGAGTTTCTCCGGCGCTGGGAGCGGCGGGCGAGATTTATTTTGGCACGGACTCCGGACGCTTCCTCGCGCTGAGTCCGGGCGGCGCCTTGCTGTGGGACACGGAACTTGGGACACCAGTGACCGGGCATCCTGTCGTTGGAGCCGACGGAACCATTTTTGCGGGCACCGAGGACGGGCGGCTTTTCGCGATCGGCGCGGAGGGAACCGTGCGATGGACATTTGACGCCGGCGCTCCCATCCGCACCGCGGCGGCTCTGGGCGCTGACGGAAGCATTTTTGTCGGCTCACTGGACGGAGCATTTTGGCGGGTGGCCGCTGACGGGAATCATGGCACGCTTCTCTTTCGGGCGCGCTGGGAGTATGAGTCGAACCCGGCCCTCGCTCCAAACGGAGTGCTGTATGTCGGGAACGGGGATTCCAAACTCTACGCCATCCGAGTCGGCACGCCTCTGGCCGAAGCGCCGTGGCCGAAATTTCGCGCCAACAACGCCGGCCATTCCCGAAGCGGCAATCCCTGACCATTTTGTGGATCCGGTCACCATCCGGTCTGTGCGGTTACGGCTGCTGCAACCGGAAGAACTGGCGATCTTGATTCCTCGGAAGGATCACCTCGTTCATCTCGTCGACGACAACCGGCGTATCGGCAACGGGATCCCATTGCACCAAGTCCGCGGATTCATGCAGAAGGTATCCGTCCGCTGCCGCTTCCCAGGTTAAACGCACATTTTCGCCGTCAATAGCGATAGCCAGTTGCGGGACAATTGGATCAACGTCCGGTTCATTTGGAGTCACCGACTCATACGTCGTCCCAATGCGGATTTCATCAAAATCGGTGGAATACCGTCCGGCGAGACCCAAATGGGTATAGGCGACATAGGGATAAATAGTTTCCGAGATTGGCTCGGGAAGTGCGCCTTCGTCTGTCAAATCCGGCGGATTCAACCAAACCTGGATAGTAGTAAAGCCTCCGGTGCTCTCCGGATATTGAAACTTCACAAGAAACATTGTCGGTTCATCCATCGGCAATCCCAGATCCGCGGAGAATGAGCCGCCGACTCGATCAGGGAGCTGAAAACTCCAGTTGCCGCTGGAGACCGGTGTCACATCACCGACATAGATGCTTTCGGTGCCGTTGTACGAGAGCTGGACAAAGGCCCAGCGACTGGATCCGGAACGGCCGTGCGCCTGAGCGAGGAAGCTCATCCAAATCGTAGCACCCGGTTCTCCCAGCGGCTGAGCCAAAGGACGGATGTCCCAGCTGCGATTCCCGAACGCCGATCGAAGCTGATTGCCAGCGGTCACCAAACGATTTCCCGCTTGATCGACATAGCGGAGCGGTTCCGTCCGGGCACCTTCCGGAAAGTCGTTTGCGTCGGCAATTCCAGCGTTCCGGGTTCCGGCCACAGGATCCTGCACATAGGGGCCGGCGAACCCGAAGCCGCCATCGAGACCCTCGATTCCAACACCCGGTTCGTCGCCGCTCATCCATTGACGCCGTTCGTAATCGAACGGTTCATAAACCAAAAGCTCGGCGAATGCCGGGGCTGTGCCCAAAACTAAAGCCCCGAGCAGGGTAACGAATCCTATTTTTCCATTTCTCGAGCTGATTCCTTTTCTCATTTTGTCTTCCGTACTTGGGTTGATGTAGGTGAAACGTGAAAAGCCAGGAATAACGTTGGTGCAGCGTGCGAGTTGACCATGCACCTGTCATCCTCTTACTAAAGGAGTTACAACAAGCGCCGACAAGCTACGTCGGGTAAAAATTACGGTCAAGTATGAAACACTCTGAGTGATCGTCGAGAACTTTGGATCATTATTGGATTTCGTCCGGTCTTGAGTCGGTTGATTTCTTTGTCCTCCGCCGATCGCGGGAAGCACCGCACCTGGCCGAACGGTTCGCACAACGAAAACGGCCTTCTTTCCCGTCCCCTCCGTATTCGCCTGCAGCACAGGGCCGCTGAAATGCGTTGTCCGGCAAGCGGAATTTCGTTTGAGTCGTCCGCTTGATCCGCAAAAAAAGTTCAGCGGATTCTTTATCTCTCGCTCCTATGCGCATCGGAATCGCTCAGATCAATACTATCGTCGGAGACCTTGAGGGAAACCGCCGGAAAATCCTCGCCGCTTACGAGCGTCTTTGCTCGGACGGCGCCGACTTGGTTGTTTTTCCTGAAATGACTGTCTGCGGCTATCCGCCTCGCGATCTGATTTTCAAACGGCGTTTCGTCGCCGATGTCGAAGAGTCGCTCATCCAGATTGTCAATCACATCGGCAGCGTCCCGGCGCTGATTGGCTTTATCGAAACCAATCCCGGGTGTCCCGGTCGGCCATTTCTGAACGCGGCCGCTTGGTGTCGCGATGGCGATATCGACGAGATTTGCCGGAAGTGTCTGCTGCCTTCCTACGATGTATTTGACGAAGACCGCTACTTCGCCCCGGCACCCCGTCCGAAAGTGATCGATTTTGACGGCCGGAGAATTGGCGTGACGATTTGCGAGGACATTTGGACCGAAGCGCCGCTTCCGGAAAGAGCGCGCTACGAGGAGCGCCCTCTGCAATTCCTCCAAGAAGAAAACGTCGACCTCGTAATCAACATCGCCGCGAGCCCTTGGCATACCGGAAAGGGCGAAATCCGCCGAGCGCTGGTCGCCGGGGTCGCGACTTTTTGCCAGGCGCCGGTTGTCCTGTGCAATTCCATCGGCGGCAACGATGAGCTGATTTTCGACGGCCGCAGTCTCGTCGCCAGCGCGGACGGCGCGATCCAGGCGGCGCTTCCGCCCTTTCGAGAGGCGTTGCAGGTGATCGATATCGATATCGGTATCGGTTCGGAAAGCGCGCCCGTCAACGCCCCCTCCCGGACGAGAATTCATTCCGACAGATCGGAAATCGAAGAAATTGAAGAAGCCTTGGTGCTTGGCTTACGCGACTATGCCGTAAAGAGCGGTTTTAAGCAGGCACTCCTCGGTCTCAGCGGCGGACTCGATTCGGCAGTCGTCGCCGTGCTCGCCGTGCAAGCACTCGGCGCTGAGAACGTCACGGGCGTCAGCCTCCCTTCAAAGATCTCGAGCGAACACAGCAAAACCGACGCTCGCGACCTCGCCCGAAATCTTGAGATCCGATTGGAGACCATTTCCATCGATCCGGTTGTCACTGGGGCGGAGACCGCTCTCGAGCCGATTTTTCGTGATCTTCCGCGCGATGTTACCGAAGAAAATATCCAGGCTCGCGCCCGCGGACTTCTCCTCATGGCGCTGTCGAATAAATGGCACGCGCTGCTGCTGACGACCGGCAACAAGAGCGAATTGGCCGTCGGGTATTGCACGCTTTATGGAGACATGGCGGGCGGTCTTGCCGTGATCTCCGATCTTCCGAAGACGAAAGTTTTCGAATTGGCCCGGCACATGAATCGCAACGAAGAAATCATCCCGGTATCAACCCTGACGAAGCCGCCTTCAGCGGAATTGCGTCCGGACCAAAAAGACGAAGATACCCTGCCGCCGTACCCGATTCTCGACGCGATCCTCGAACGCTACGTCGAACGCGGAGAATCGTCGCGGGATATCATTCGCGCTGGATTCGATGAAGCCGTGGTCCGGGATGTTGTTCGGAAAGTCGACCTGAATGAATACAAGCGCAAGCAAGCGGCGCCTGGCCTGAAGATCACGCCGCTCGCGTTCGGTGTCGGCCGCCGCCTGCCGATCGTGCAGAAATATGTCGGTTAACGCATTGCCACGCTCTCATCGGCAGCCGCGGGCTCCTCATAGCCGCGGCGGGAGCCGGCGGAGCGGACGGCTTCCGCTGAGCAGACAACAAGGGCAGATCTATCTTTTATAAGGGCCTACCAGTCGCGCGTTCAATTCCCGCAGCTCCTCTGGCGAAACCTTTTTCGGCTTGCGATCGTAGGTCAGGAAGCCGTTGACCTCTCCCTCGACATCCGTCGTCTGCGTGTAGACCGCGGCGGCGAGGCCAATTTCGTTTCGCATTTTTATGATCTCCTCAATCTTCCTGCGAACGGCACCTAGATAATCCTCACGACTGTGGTAGGTTTGATACCCCCAGTTTCGCGTTCCCGGATCCCACAAGTGGCCTTCAATCGGCCAGCCGACACCACCGTATTCTCCAATAACGATCGCGCGGTCGGCTTGATTGCGCGGGACGAGCGGCACTTCGTGATACGTGTGTATGTCGTAGACGTCACTGATGTTCTGGTCGAGCCAGCCCGAAATCGCGTTCACCCAGCGGTTCGGATCGATCGCCTTCACCCAGCGGCTCAAGGCGGGCGACTCATACTGTCCCCAGCCCTCGTTGTGGATGATCCACATCACAATGCTCGGATGATTATAGAGCCGGTTGATCATCCGCCTCAGCTCGAGTTCGTGCTGCTCGGCGCTGACCGACAGGCGCACGGGCTCACCCTCGTCCTCCCAAGAATTCGCCAGACCGTGGTTAAATCCGCTCGGCATATCTTGCCAAACCAGCAGCCCGAGCCGGTCGCAATGATAGTAATACCGAGCCGGCTCAATCTTGATATGTTTCCGAAGCATATTGAACCCCGCCTCCTTCAGCCATTCGAGTTCCCATGCCATCGCGGCGTCGGACGGCGGCGTCAGAAGCCCGTCCGGCCACCACCCCTGATCAAGAGGCCCGTGCTGGAAAATCGGCTCGCCGTTGAGCAGCAGATGCGGCTGGTGCCACTTCGGCCCCGGGCCGACCGAAACACTCCGCATCGCGAAGTAGCTTTTCACCGAATCGAGCGGTTCCCCGACAATTCGCGCATCGGCGTAAGCGTCCCGCTCCGTATCGCCATAGCGCGGGAGCCGTTTCTCTCGATCCTCCGTTGGCGACTCAACACGCACAAGGTCGACGAGCAGGTCGTACAGAAACGGCGACTCCGGCGACCAGAGGCGAACGTCCTGAATCGGCAGCCAGCCTTCCCGATTGACGCGGATCGTCGTCGAGCCCGCCACCGCGCCATCCGCAAGCGCAACAACCCGCACCGCGTAGTCGTCCTGAACAACCGCCCGATTCGTGAGGGGGACGATCTTGAGGCCGCTGTTCTGGACGTCCGGCGTCAGACGAATCTCGCTCAAATAAACATCGCGCGGGACCGGTTCCATCCAGACGGTCTGCCAGATGCCCGAGACAGGCGTGTACCAGATCCCGTGCGGCTCAAGCTGCTGCTTTCCGCGCGGCTGCTCGCCGGCGTCGGTCGGATCGGTGACCGCCACCACGAGCTCGTTTTTTCCTTCCCGCAAAAAGTCGGTTACATCAAACGTAAAAGCATCAGAACCGCCGACGTGCGATCCGACAAGGCCGCCGTTCACCCATACGGTCGACGCGTAATCCACCGCGCCGAAATGCAGCAGAACGCGGTCATCTCCCCAATCCGCTGGAACCTCAACTTCGCGCCGGTACCAAATCCGGTCTCCAGGCCGGCAGGCTCTTCCAACTCCTGAAAGGGCCGACTCAACCGCGAACGGAACGAGAATCCGCCCGTCAAATTCCGCCGGTTTCGGAGCCGTGTGGTTCGCAATGGCGTAGTCCCAGAGTCCGTTCAAGTTCAGCCACTGCTCCCGAACAAACTGCGGGCGCGGATATTCGCGCCAGGCTGAGTCGGGTGTGACCTGTTCGCCCCACTCGGTCATCAGCTTGGGGTTCGCCGGCTTCCAGTCCTCGGCGAAAACAGAAACGGATGAAAGCGTCACAACAGCCAGGGTCAGTTGGAGAATTTGTCGGGATTTCATAATTTCGCTGCAACAGCATTTTGGAGTGAATTTGGGTAACGCGCTTGCCAGCAGTGGGAAGCTGAACCCATCCGAAAGAATGGGTAAACTTGAAGATGTATCCACAAAAAAATGCGGAAAGACTCCAAAACGACCAGAGCCGCGTCTCGTTATACCCGAGGAAATCCTCCCACGCGTCAAACCCGGCAAATAATCACAGGCCAGTTGACTTGAACCGACTTTCTACCGACTGGAGACTTTTAAGCCGGTCCGAACCACTTCGATTCCGACGAGGCAAACGTCGTCCATGAATTTAGCCCGACTCGAGTAACGCTGGATTTCGCGGAGAATCTCGTCAAAGAGACGCTGGGCCGGAAGCGTGATGCGCCGCCGGACCGCCTCATACAGGCGCTCCTGATCGTAATATTCGCCGTCCGCACCCTCCACTTCGAAAAGACCGTCGGTGAAAAGGAAAAACAGATCGTCCTCCGCGAGATCCGACACCGATGTCGAATAAACCGCATCCTCGATCAAGCCGAGTGCCGGACCGGGTTCTCGGCCGATTGCCATCGGAAGCGGCTCCACTTTGCCGACATTCCGCCTGATGTGGAGCGGCGACGGATGGCCGCCCGCGTTCGCGAATCGAATTTCGCTTCGGCCGACGTCAGCGATCATATAAAACGCGGTCGCAAACATCAGCGTACCCGTGCGAGTCAGGATTTGGATCAGCGCCCGATTGATCTCGTGCAAAAATTCCCCGGGGTCGTGAGCGACCGACATCAATTCTTCGACGAGCGCTCGAAGAATCGCGGTGACAAGCGCCGACCGGACGCCGTGGCCCATGACGTCGCAAATGATCACGCCGGCCTCGGTATCCGAGAGCGGCAGAACATGGTAAAAATCTCCGCCGACGAGATCCGTCGGACGGTAGGAATGGCAAAAACGCAGCGCGCTCTCACGAGGACTGACGCTGTGCGGAAAAGATGGATACTGGTGAGGCAGCAACGCCTGCTGGATCTCCCGCGCCATCCGCTGATCCGCTTCGTGCTGCTCGTTCTTCTCGCGCAATTCGACATTATACCGCGCCAGTTTTTCCTCGGCTTCTTTACGCTGGGTAATGTCGCGATCGATCCCCACAATTCCAAAGATTTTTCCTTCAATGTCCCGCAGCGGCACCTTGGTCGTCGAAAACCACTTCTTGCTGCCATCCGGCATCTGGTGCCGTTCAACACGGCTGAAAACCGGCACGCCGCTCGCAATAACGGCTTGGTCATCGCGGTCGGTTTTCTCCGCCGATTCCTTCGGCAGAAAGTCGTGGACCGTCTTCCCGCGGACCTCTTCGTCTGAGACGGCACCGATGAGGCGCCTGTGGGCTTCATTGTCGATCAAGTAACGCCCCTTCAGGTCCTTGACATAGATCGGGTCCGGCAAGTTGTTCAGCAGACTGCGCAGCAAGTTACGCTCCTCGGCCAGCGCCCGTTCTGATTCGCGACGCTGAATCGCGTAACGCATCGCGCGCACGAGCGAATGGCTGTCGACATGTCCCTTGACCAGATAATCTTGTGCTCCCTCCTGCACCGTTCGAACCGCCAGCGCCTCGTCATCCAAGCCGCTCATGACAATCAGCGGCAAGTGCCCGCACGCTTCACGGGCCGCCGCGAAGGTGCTCCATCCCTGACTGTCCGGCAGCGAAAGGTCCAGAACGACCAGGTCAAATCGCTGTTCCTTCAGGCGGGCGAGACCGGCCTCCAGGCTCGATTCCCATTCCATGCCGAACTGGTCACCGGCCGCTTCAGCCACCCATTCCTGCATCAACAGCGCGTCTCCCGGATTGTCCTCGATTAACAATACACGGATGGGCGAACCGTTTTCCTCGGGCTGACTTTTCAGAATGGACTTCGTTTCCTTATCCATCGAACGTCCGCGGGAACCCGTCACTCCGACGGAAACTTCACCACTTTAAACCAAAAATCTTCGATCGATTTCACGAGGGCGATGAACTGATCGATATCGACCGGTTTTGTAATGTAACAGTTCGCGTGAAGGCTGTAGGCTTTGATAACGTCCTGTTCCGAATCGGATGTCGTGAGGACACAGACGGGGATTCGGCGCAGTTCCTCCGTCTGCTTCACTTCCGCCAAAACGTCGCGCCCGTGCTTTCCCGGAAGATTCCAGTCGAGAAAAATCAGGTCCGGCCGCGGCGCGTCCTTGTATTTCCCTTCCCGTTTCAAGAAGGCAAGCGCTTCCAAACCGTCTTGCACAACGCTCACATGATTCGAGATCTTTGCCCTCGATAAAGCGTCAACCGTCAACTCAACATCGCCGGGATTATCCTCAACGAGAAGAATCTCGATCTCTCTGCAGTTCTTATCCGCCATCCCTTCCGTTGACTGTAACCGGATCGGCTGGAAGGGTAAAGCGGAAAGTCGCACCCTCGCCCTTCTCGGACTCCACCCAGATCTTCCCTCCGTGGCGCTCGACGATTTTCTTGCACATCGAAAGGCCCAAGCCGGTGCCGGAGACTTTCTTCTCACCCGGGAGACGTTGAAAAATCACGAAAATCTTCTCGTGAAACTCCGGATCAATCCCCACCCCGTTGTCGCGAACCGAGAAGGTCCACTCCCCATCGCCCTCCTCCGCTGAAATGTGGATGCGCGGAGGCTCTTCGCCTCGGAATTTGATCGCGTTGCTGATGAGATTTTGGAAGAGCTGAACGATCTGCGTTGCATCGGCCAAAAGGGTCGGCAACGGCTCATCTGCCGTCACTTCCGCATCCGATTCACGAATCGCAATTTTCAAATTCGACAGTGCTTCCCGGAGAGCATCCGAAAACGAGGTCGGTTCAAAAGGCTTTCCCTGCGTCCCCACCCGCGAATATTTGAGCAGATCCTGAATCAGAGCCTGCATCCGCTTCGCCCCGTCGACCGCATAGTGGATAAACCTGTCGGCCGATTCGTCGAGCTTCCCTTCGTATCGCCGCCCGAGCAGCTGCGTGTAGCTCGCGACCATCCGAAGCGGCTCCTGGAGATCATGAGAAGCGACATAGGCAAATTCCTCGAGTTCCTTGTTGGACCGTTCCAGCTCTCCCGTCAGCTTCTGAAGCGCTTGGTTTCGCCGTTCAAGCTTGAGATTCAAGACGCGCTCATGCTCGCTAGTCCGCCACAAGAAGAAGACAAATCCGCCCGCGGCCACCGCCAAAAAAACACCCGCGAGCGCGATATTCCAAGCGATCCGCCGAATCGGCGCGAACGCGTCCGCCACAGGCTGATCGGCAATCACGACCCAGTCGCGTCCAGCAATGGTCACAGGCAAAAATGTCGCGACCATCTTTTCCCCGGAAATGGGATCGACGTAATCGCCCGTAAAGGAAGTTCCCGCCAGCGCCATTCGCACGTACTCGAGTTCGCCGTACCCGCTGTAAATCACATTGTCCAGATCCAGATCGGGGTGCGCGGCAAGATTGCCGTTCGGATCGAGAAGCATCACAGAACCGGTCTCGCCCACCCTCACGTAATTAAGATCCTGTCCGATCCTGCGCAGCTCGTACATGCTCACGAGGATCCCGATCACATCCGCGTTATCGTTTCGAACCGGCACGGCAAAAGCCACAACTAGCTCTCCCTCCGAGACCGGACGGCGGTAAATGTCCGAAACGTACGGCTCCCAATCGCGCGATACCCCCGCGTACCAACCCGAGTCGCTGAAGTCTCTGCCTTGAATCTCGGGCGCGGGCGGGTAATCCGCCCACAGCACACCGTCAATCGTATGGACGGCGGCGCGGTTGATCGCCGGGTACAAGTAAATGACCGATTGCAGCTGAAAGCGGACACTGGCGGTGTCCTCATTCTCCACCGCCTGCCGAAACTCCGGTGATTCCGCGAGCGACACGGCAAGGGAAAGATTGCGCTGGATGTCTTCCTTGACAATGTCGGCCGCGCCACGGGCCGCGGCGAGATTATTCGCCCGGACCAATTCACTCACCGCCTTGCTCGCGGTTCGAAAGGCGAACAGGCCGAGAAGTCCAATCGGGACGAGCGCCAGCAGGACAAAGACAATACCTTTAGCGGCCGTACGTGCCGCGTTCGTGCCGACCGCTTCTCTCGAACGAAACCAATCAGCCGCCTTCGTTCCCAAGCTAAACATAGCAGGATTGCGCAATCGTTTCACCGCACAGGAGAAAATGGCCAGGAAGACTCACCCAAAATTGCACACTCCCCTGAACTTGTGCGCTCGCTTTCCCTTACGATATAAAAAGTGCCCCGCTTTTCAAGCCACACGGTCTCCCCCGTGCAGCGCAAGCCTCCGAGCTTGCGAACCCGCGTCGATCAAACCGCTTCCATCCCCGCGGACGGCGGATGCCCGACAGCTCAACTTCAGCGATTCGAGCTGCGCGGACGCCCCGTTCCCTGCTCGCCGGCCGCCGAATGCTCGGCCACGAAACGCTGCACCGCCGCGGCGTCCGCCGGAATCAAATGTTTTCGAATCTCTCGCGACTTCAACGTCTCCAGCGACGGATCCGTCGGCTCAATCCCGATCGCAGACGCAATCGTCTCCGGAAACTTCGCCGGACTCGCCGTCGCGAGCACAATACTCGTCCGCTCCGGGTCAATCTCTTTAAAAGCGCAAATCGTATGAGGATCGGCGATGTATTGATACTTTTCATACAATCGCCGGATCGCGCCTGGAATCTCCTCGTCGGTCATCCGGGACGCCCGGAACAGATCGGTCCGAAAGTCACCGAAGACATACTCGCCGCCGGTCTTGAGGGTCTCCATAATTTCTCGCACACGCCGCGCGTCTTCCTCCACGGCATAATAAAGAAAGCGTTCGAAGTTCGACGCGATTTGGATGTCCATCGACGGAGCAAGGCTCGGATGAACTTTCCCCGGCGAATAACGGCCGGTCGTGAAGAGCCGGTACAGGATGTCGTTGCGGTTGGTCGCGATCTTGAAACTGTTGACCGGCAACCCCATTTTCGCCGCCAGCCAGCCAGCAAAGATGTTGCCGAAGTTTCCTGTCGGAACAACGAACTCGACGTTTTCCCGGCGGTCGGGAGGCAGACGAAACCACGCGTGGAAGTAGTAAACCGATTGCGCGAGAATGCGGGCGAGATTGATTGAGTTGACCGCTGACAACCGGTGCTTCCGACTGAACTCCGCGTTGCCAAAGGTCGCTTTCAAAGCCGTCTGCGCATCGTCAAAACTGCCTTCAATCGCCAGCGGAAAAACATTGGGGGCATCCGTGCAGGTCATCTGACGCTCCTGCAACGGCGAGACCCGACCGTTCGGATAGAGGATGAAAATGTTCACCCCTTCTTTGCCGAGCAGTCCATGAATCGCCGCCGCGCCGGTGTCGCCGGACGTCGCCCCGAGAACATTGATCGCGCGTCCGGTCCGCCGAATTTGCTCCTCGTAAAGGTTGCCGAGGAGCTGCAAGGCAAAGTCCTTGAACGCCAGCGTCGGCCCGTGGAAAAGCTCAAGGATATACAGGTCGTCGTCGAGCCGGACGAGCGGCGCGATCTCCGGGTGCGAGAACGTCGCGTACGATCGGTCGACGATGTCGCGCAGCACCTGATCATCAAGGTCGTCCGCAAACTCCTTCAAAAAGGCGAAACAGAGTTCCGCGTACGAGAGCGTTTCCCACTCGGGCAGCTTCGCCGTCAGGTCCGGGAGCCGGTCTGGAAGGAAAAGCCCTCCATCCGGCGCCAGACCGATCGAAACCGCTTCGGAAAACCGGTGCGGCCGCGTCTGACCGCGTGTGCTGACAAATGCTGGCATCGCGCCTTGTTACTCCGCCGTGTCTAAATTGTAGGCCGCATGCACGAGACGAACGGCTTCGTCCGCCCGGTCAAGATCGATGACCACAGAGATTTTGATCTCCGACGTGCTGATCATCTCAATATTGATGTTGTGCGTCGCCAAGGTTCTGAAGAGCGTGGTTGCCACACCGGAATGCGTTCGCATTCCGACGCCGACCACCGACAGTTTCGCGATCGCGTCGGCGACCTCGACTTCGCCGCCGCCGATTGGCTTGAGGACCGCGTCAACCGCCGCCTTGGCCCGGTCCGCGTCATCCCGCGGCACCGTGAAGGTCAAGTTGGCAAGGCCGCCGCGTCCGACGTTCTGAACGATCATATCGACAATGATCCGCGCGTCCGACAGCGCCTGGAAAATGTCAGCGGCCGTGCCGGGTTTGTCGGGCAGGTTGCTGACTTTCACCTTTACCTGATTTTTGTCGAGGGCGACGCCGCGCACCACGACGTCCTCCATGGATGCCACTTCTTCTTTCACGAGAGTTCCCGGATTGTCATTAAAACTGGAGCGAACTTCAAAAACCACGCCGTACTTCTTGGCAAATTCAACCGAGCGGGCCTGCATGACTTTCGAGCCGAGGCTGGCGAGTTCCAGCATTTCATCATAGCTGATCTCCGAAAGTTTGCGCGCGGTCGGCACGATCCGCGGATCAGCCGTGTATACCCCGTCAACGTCCGTAAAGATCTGACAGAGATCAGCCCCGAGGGAACTCGCGAGTGCGATCGCGCTCAGGTCGGAACCGCCGCGGCCGAGCGTCGTGATCTGCCCTTGCGCACTGATTCCTTGGAATCCGGCGACGATAACGACTTCTCCATTCTTCAAACACTCTTCAATGCTTCCGCACGCAATGCTCAAAATGCGCGCTCGCGTGTGGGCGAAGTCGGTTAAGATCCCGGCCTGGGCGCCGGTTCGCGACGCGGCGGGCACGCCGAGCGCGTGAAGCGCCATCGCGGTCAGCGCGATCGTCTCCTGCTCCCCGACCGCGAGGAGCATGTCCATTTCCCGGTCGTTGGGATTCGGATTGAGCGAAAGCGCCCTGCCAACGAGTTCGTTCGTCACGCCCGACCGTGCCGACACGACCACGATGACTTCGTGGCCTTCATCGACAACACTCTTGACCCGGCGTGCCACCTCCCGGATGCGGTCAATATCCGCCACCGACGTGCCGCCGTATTTTTGTACAATTCTCGCCATTCGGTTCTATTCTTCGAAATCGGCAATCCGCAAAAGAAGCGGTTCCTCCAGCACCGGCGGGAGGTTGCGCAGGTCGCGCACCGTTTCCTGGATGTCACGTTCGTTACTTTCGTGCGTCGTCAAAATCAGCGCCGCCAAGCCGTCGCCGTCCTTTTGCGTAACCGTCGCGATGCTCACGTTTCGCTTCGCCATCACCGTGGCAATCCGCGCTAAAACCCCCGGCGCGTCGTCCACAGCAAGCCGCAGGTAATACGAGCCTTTCACTTGGTCGAGCGACATGATTCCACACGGCTCCTGCTCCTCGCGAATGCCGTCATCTTCTTCGGGCAAAAGCGCGATCCGCGCGCCGCGCAGCAACAGCGCCGCATCGGCGATGTCGCTGATAACCGCGCTTGCGGTCGCGTCCTGTCCGGCGCCGCGACCGATGTACGTGGTTGCCCCGGCGACACTGCCGGTGACGGAAACGCCGTTGAACGGACCGGTCAAACTCGCCAAAACGTGTTTGCGGGGCACCAGCGACGGCCGCACACTGATAAACAGCTGGTTGGCTGAAAAATCCCGCTCGATCGCGGCGATCAGCTTGATTCGGTATCCGAGCGAACCCGCGTGGCGAATGTCCGCCAACGTGACATTCCGAATGCCTTCGACAAGCATCTCGTCGTATTTCACCCATTTTCCATGGGCCAGGAACGCGAGGATCACCGCCTTGTGCGCCGTGTCCCAGCCGTCAAGATCGAGCGATTCGTCCGCCTCGACGTACCCGAGTTCGCGGGCTTCCGCGAGGACCGTCTCGTACGGCGCGCCTTCCTCCTCCATGCGGGTGAGGATGTAGTTGCAAGTGCCGTTGAGAACGCCGTAGATCAGCGGGAACCGGTTCGCGACCAGGCCTTCGCGCAACGCCTTGATAATTGGAATGCCTCCGGCGACGCTCGCCTCGAAGAAGAAATGGCCTCCGCCGGCGCGCGCCGCGCGAAAAATCGCGTCGCCGTGTTCGCAAAGCAGCGCCTTGTTTGCGGAGACGACAATTTTACCGTGTTCGAGCGCGGCGAGCGTCAGCTCTTTCGCCCGGCCGGTTCCGCCCATCAATTCGCAAACGATGTCGATCTCGGGATCCGTCGCGACAGCCATCGCGTCCGTCGTTAATCTCTCCTTTGGAATCGAGCCGTGGCGCGCTTTGTTCAGTTCGCGAACAGCCGCCCGGTGCAGCACGAGCGAAGCGCCGAGACGCGTTTCCAGCCGCTGCCGGTCGGCTTCAATGTGTTTCCAGACACCTTGCCCGACGGTCCCGAGCCCGAGAAAACCGATCTTGATCATCGATTTTTCCGCCATCATTGTCCGGCGCTCCGATCCCTGAGAAAGAAAAAATCAGCCTTGTTCATCGCGTCGCACAAAACGGTTTTCCGTTCCGTTTAGCAATCTTTGAATATTCGCGCGGTGACGAAAGGTGATCAGAACCGCCAGCGCGATGCCGAGGCCCGTCAGCAAAGGCGATTGGAGCAGGAACCAAGTCGACACCGGCAGACTTGCCGCGAACAGGATCGAGGCGAGCGAGACGAATCGCGTCGTAAAGAACGTCACCATCCAGACGCCGATGCCGATGGCGACCGCCACCGGCATAATCACGATCAAGCCGCCCATCGTTGTCGCCACGCCTTTGCCGCCTTTGCCCCGGAGAAAGATGGAGTAGCTGTGACCAAGGATGGCCGCGACGAGACCGGCAATCGCTCCGGCGAGCGCCGCCTGTTCCGGCAGCGCCGCGATCAGCGGCCAGCCGGCCGCCAGGGTGCCTTTCAGAAAATCGAGCAGAAAGACGAAATTGCCGGCGCGCTTGCCGACGACCCGTTTAACATTGGTTGCTCCTGGATTCCCGCTCCCGTGCTTGAGGATATCGACGCCATGCGCGCGCGCCACGAGATACCCGAACGGAATCGCGCCGACGAAGTACCCGGCGACCGCGGCGGCGGCAAGCACTCCGGCAAGCGTCATTGCGCCACCCGCTTTCCAGTCGTGTTCGCGCGCGCCTTCATCGGAGGAAAACGTGCTCCACAGGACAACCCGCTGTCAGAAGCGGACCAGCACCGCGTTTTTGATCGCCGGATGCTGATTGATCTCCCGCATCGCTTCGGGCCCGGGCGCGCTGTCGAGGTTGATCACGGTCAGAGCGGTCCCACCCACTTCGACGCGGCTCAGCGACATGCCGGCGATGTTGACCTGGTCTTGGCCGAGCACGTTTCCAATCGCGCCGACAATTCCAGGAACGTCCCGATTTTCCAAGACCAGCAAAACGCCGGTCGGCGTCGCCTCGACTCCCTTGCCCTGGATGCTGACAATCCTAGGAAGGTTGGCTTTCCCGATCAGGGTCCCGGCGGCGGAGGCGCAAACTTCTCCTTCGCTGATCGCCTCGACCTGAACCAGTTCGGTGTAATCGCTCTCGACACTCGACTTCATCACCTCGAATTCGACACCGAGACGCTCGAGCACGATCGGTGCATTGACGAAATTGACTTCGTCGCCGCTGATCCGCGAAAGAAATCCCTTAATAATGCTGCGAGTCAGCGAATTCGCATCGAGGTCGACGACTTTGCCCCAGTAGGTGAGCTTGATCTTCTCGATTGACGGCGGCCCAATTTGCTGGACCAGCGTCCCGAGCTTGGCACCGAGCTCGAGATAGGGGCCGATCACTTTGAGAGTGGCCGCGTCGATAGAAGGCATGTTGACCGCGTTCCGGATCACCCCGCCCGCGAGAGCCTCCACCAGCGATTCCGCGACCTCGATACCGACGCTCTCCTGGGCCTCCTTGGTGGAAGCGCCCAGGTGCGGCGTCAGGACGACGTTCGGCATGCGTCGCAGCGGGCTGTCCGCGGGAAGCGGCTCCGACTCAAACACATCGAGCCCGGCCGCGGCGACTTTCCCCGATTCGAGCGCCGCGATCAACGCGCTTTCCTTGATGATACCGCCGCGCGCGCAGTTAAAGACGCGCACGCCGTCCTTCATTTTAGCGAACGCTTCTTCGTCGATCATCGCCTTCGTCGTTTCCGTGAGCGGCATGTGGACCGTAATGTAGTCGGACTCGCGAAAAAGCGTATCGAGGTCGACCGGCTGCACTTCAAGCGTTTTGGCGCGGCTCGGTGCGAGGTAAGGATCGTACGCGATGACACGCATCTGAAACGCCTTCGCCCGGCGCGCCACCTCGGCCCCGATCCGTCCGAGACCGATAATCCCGATTGTCTTCTTCGAAAGTTCACTCCCCGGAAATTCCTTGCGCGCCCATTTTCCGTTGCGCATGGACGCCGCCGCCTGCGTAACCGGGCGCGCGCCGCAGAGGAGGTGCGTGAACGTCAATTCCGCGGTCGCCACGGTGTTTCCGCTTGGCGTGTTCAAAACGACGACCCCGCGATGAGTCGCCGCCTCCACGTCGATGTTATCCACCCCGACTCCCGCGCGGCCTACCGCCTTGAGCTTCGGTGCGGCGGCAATCACTTCCGCGGTGATCTTGGTTTCGCTCCGCACCGCGATGGCATCCACATCGCGAACGAGTTCGAGAATCTGTTCAGGCGACGAGCCATACGCCTCGATAACCTCGAACCCTTCCTGCCGGCGAAGGTATTCCACACCTTTGGGTGAAATTCGATCTGCGACTAATACTTTCATAAGGAAAGAATTGAGTTAAACGACCCTCGCGCATGAGACGCAAGAGCGGACCGGAAAAATTCCAAAAGAAGCGAATTCCGGGGCAACGGACACTCCGCCCGCGCCCCGCTTGACACTAGTTTCCGAACCACTCGGCGAGCCGCGGCAACAGCGCCTGGCGCGGCACACTTTCCTCACGGCCGTCGCGCAGATCACGCGCTTTCACTTCACGGCGTTCGAGTTCCTCTTCGCCGTAAATCAGCGCCATTCGCGCGCCACTGCTTCCCGCGGTCTTGAACTGCTTGCCGAAGCCGGAATCCCGCAGCAAGTATTCGACACGATAACCGGCTTCACGCAGCAGAAAAATGTCGCCGAGCGCTTCCGCGCGCTCCTTCGCGCCGCCGATGATCACGAAGATATCCGGCGCCGCGAGGTATTTCGGCGTCAACCCGCGATCCGCGAGCAGCTCGTTCAAAACCACGTCACCGATCGCGAACCCGGTGGCCGGCATGTCCGCTCGACTCAGTTTCGTCAGCAGGTGATCGTAACGGCCGCCACCCGCGATGGCACGCAATTCACCTTTGCGATCAAAGGCCTCAAAAACGAAACCGGTGTAGTAAGCGAGCCCGCGAACCACACCGAGATCGATTTCGACATACTCCTTGAGTCCCATCGCCTCCAAGCCGCTCAAGAGTGTCCGCCAATCCGCCAGCCGCTTTTCGATGGTTTCCCGGACCGCGGCGTCTGCCACATGAGCCGCGAAGAACCGCTCGATTTCTTCCATCGTCCGGATCCCGCGGATCGTCTCGACTTTGCTCCAGAAGTCCGCCGCCGCGTCCGCGAAAAACGGCCGCAGCTTCCCAATCGTCACCTCCTCCGGCTCGCGCCCGGCTTTGTCGATTACCTGGAGGATTCCGGCGATGCCTTCCTCATCGAATCCCGTTCCGCGCAGGTAATACGCCCAAAGATCGCGGTCGCTCAGCCGCACGTAAAAATCCGACGAGGTCAGCCCAAACGCGGTCAGGGACTGAACCAGGAGTCCGATCAATTCGATCTCCGCCTCCGGGCCGGGCTCGCCCAGAATATCGGCATTAAACTGATAAAACGCCCGCAACCGGCCGCGCTGCTGCCGCTCGTAACGGTATTGCTCGCCGATCGAAAACCATTTGACCGGCCGCTTCAGCGCGTTGGCCCGGGCGCCAACCATGCGCGCGAGACTCGGCGTCATCTCCGGACGCAGCGCCACCTGACGGCCGCCGCGGTCCTCAAAGGCAAAGAGCTGCTCCACGATCTCGTCGCCGGATTTGACCCGGAACAGCTCCAGCGGCTCCAGAACCGGAGCGTCGTACTCAGAAAATCCGAACCGGTTCGCGGTCAATCGCCACGATCGGAACAGATGGTTGCGGCGGGCGCATTCGTCTGGATAAAACTCCCGAAACCCGGGTAAGCTTTCAAACATTCAGCAAGAGAAAGCCGCGCGGCCGGCAGAGGGAAGGAAAAACGTCTCGCTACTTGACCTTTTCCGGGTCGAGTTGCTTCATTCTCGCCTTGAGGACTTTGCCGGCCTTGAACTTGACCACGGCCCGAGTCGGGATCACAACGTCGGTTTCGGGTTTGTTCGGATTGCGGCCGACGCGGGCTTTTCGCACCTGAACCTCGAAAACACCGAAGTTGCGCAACTCGACATTATTGCCGCTCGCCAGGGAGTCAGCAATGGCATCCAGGGTCAGCTGGACGGCATCCCGGATGTCCTTTTGTGGCATGCCGGTTTTCTGATAAATTTGAAGGACGATATCGCGTTTCGTTAAATTCTGAGCCATACGTTTCCTGTTCGTGGGTGCCTTGTTCGTTAAGCCGCTATAAGTTACTCATAATCCAACGATTGCGTCAACTGAAAATGCAGAAAAGGAATGGACCGCTGAATGAGTGAAAAAGACGATAAAAACCCTCTCGAAGAAATGCAGAAGCAGCTGAGAGAGATGTTCGGGAAGGCCGGAACATCTCCTCTTTTTGGCCAGATGGGCGCGGCAGCCGGAACCGCCGGTGAGGGCGAATCCGAAGAGGACAAAGCCGCCGCCGAAATCATTCGCAAGATCCGGGAGTTCAACCTGAAACCGCGCGAGGTGCGCGACTATCTCGACCGGTTTGTGATTCGTCAAGACGAGGCAAAACGGGTCCTTTCGGTCGCGATTTGCGACCACTACAATCACGTCCGCCGCTGCATCGAAAATCCCCATCTCGCCGAGCGCGACTACGCCAAGCAAAACATCCTTCTTCTCGGGCCAACCGGCGTCGGCAAAACGTATTTGATGCGCTGCATTTCACGCCTGATCGGCGTGCCGTTCGTCAAAGCCGACGCGACCAAATTCTCCGAAACCGGCTACGTCGGCCACGATGTCGAAGATCTCGTCCGCGACCTCGTCAAAGCGGCCAACGGCAATGCGGATCTTGCCCAATACGGCATCATTTACATCGACGAAATCGACAAAATCGCCGGACAGCCCTCCGCCGGCGGCCGCGACGTCTCCGGGCGCGGCGTCCAGATCAACTTGCTGAAGCTGATGGAGGAGACTGATGTCAGTCTCTTCAGTCAGACCGATATTCTCGGGCAGATGCAGGCAATGATGAGCCTTCAGCGCGGCGGAAAAGCCGGCAAACGCACCATCAATACCCGCCACATCCTGTTCATAGTCAGCGGCGCCTTCGACCGCCTGAGCGAACGCGTCAAACGGCGAGTCGAGAGCACCCGGATCGGTTTCGCGGGCGGCGGCGAGGGCCGGACAACCGACAGCGACTACCTGAAATTGTGCGAAACGTCCGATTTTATTGAATACGGTTTCGAGCCCGAGTTCATCGGCCGCCTGCCAGTGCGAGTCACCTGCGATCCGCTCAGCCGCTCCGACCTGGAACAAATCCTCCTGCAATCTGAAGGCAGCATTCTCGGTCAATATCGCTCCGACTTCCAGGGCTACAACATCGAGATGACAATCGAGCCCGAGGCGATCAGCGAAATTGCCAAACTGGCCGCCGAGGAAAAAACCGGCGCCCGCGCGCTGATGACCGTCCTCGAACGCACGTTGCGCGGATTCAAATTCGAGCTGCCGTCGACCTCCATTCAAAACCTCACGATCACTCGTGAAACCGTCCTCAATCCGGAAAAGGCCTTGCGCGAGCTTCTGGCAAGCAACGTCTCGCAGCAAAACGCCGTCCTCGCCCGCGATGTACAACAGTTCGCCGAGCGTTTTCAGGCCGAGCACAATCTGACGCTCAAATTCACCGACGAGGCCGTCGCCAAACTGATTCAGCTCAGTCTCGATGAGGGCAAAACGATCCGGGGACTCTGCGAACGCCGTTTCCATGATTTTCACCACGGTCTTAAACTGATCGCCCGGAATACCGGCCGAACCGAGTTCACAATCACCCCGGAAACTATCGATGATCCCGACCAGGAACTCTCCCGCTGGGTCGTCGAATCATTCCGTCCCAAAGAAAGCGACCCCGCCCCCAATCAATGAAAATCAAGAATGAACCAGTGATCACTAAAACTTGATAGATAAAACGACCGCTCGATGACCCATCACGCTCCCGATCCTGTTGCGGTTAACAGCATGTTCGGACGGATCGCGCGCCGCTACGACCGCGCGAATCACGTCCTGAGCTGCGGCGCAGATTTTCTTTGGCGGCGGCGGCTCGTTCGCGAAGCGGCGGCCTGCGAGCCGCGCCAGGTCGTCGATCTCGCAACCGGGAGCGGTGATGTCGCGTTTGCGCTGAAAAGCGGCCTGCCGGCCGAGACAGTGATCACCGGAATCGACTTTTGCGCACCGATGCTCGCGGAAGCGGAACAGAAGAGGGAACGCGACCCTCGCTTCCGCGATATCCAGTTCCTTCAGGGCGATATCCTGTCGCTGCCTCTCGAAAGCGAAGTCGCCGATGTCGTCACCATCGCTTTCGGACTGCGCAACCTCGCCGATCGCGCCCGCGGCCTCCGCGAGATGCACCGGATCCTCCGGCCCGGCGGGGCACTTCTGATTCTCGAATTCACCCAGCCCGCCCGCCTGCTCCGTCCGTTCTATTACGGCTATCTCAAACACCTGCTGCCGCGCATCGCCGGCTGGATTTCCGGCGACCGCTCCGCCTATAATTACCTCAACAGCTCGATCGGCGCCTTCCCGGCCAAAGAGGCATTGACCGGCGAAATCCGCGCCGCCGGCTTCGATACCGTCACCGCCCGCGGCCTCACCGGATCGATCGTCGCCCTTCACCGCGCCCGCAAAGGCACCGTTAACTAATCATCCTCCAAACCCAAAACCGAAGTCCCGCTCACCGCCTGGCGGCCAGCGCCTTTCCGGTCTTCGATTCGCCGATTTCCCCTGCCCCGTCCGGCGGTCCCGCATAAACAAGCCGTCCGCCGTCATCGCCGCCTCCCGGCCCCAAATCGATCATCCAGTCCGCGAGCCGAATCACGTCGAGATTATGCTCGATGATCAGGATCGTGTTCCCGCCATCCCGCAACTGGAACAACAGGTCCATCAGCTTCTGAATATCGATCCAGTGCAGACCGGTGGTGGGCTCGTCGAGGATGTATAAGGTTCCGCTGTTCCTCCTCTTGCTGAGCTCGAGCGAAAGTTTCAGCCGCTGCGCTTCGCCGCCGGAAAGCGTCGGCGCCGCTTGCCCAAGCCGCAAGTAATCCAGTCCCACCGCCTCGAGGGTCGTCAGTTTCTCCATCACCTTGGGCACATTTCGAAAAACTTCCATTGCTTCGCGAACAGTCATATCGAGCACATCGGCGATGCTGTACCCCTTAAACATCACTTCGAGTGTCTCGCGATTGTAGCGCTTGCCCCGGCAGCTCGGACATTCCGTGTAAACGTCAGCCAGGAACTGCATATCGAGTTTGATCGCACCGTCTCCCTGACAGCGCTCGCAGCGGCCGCCGCGAACGTTAAAGCTGAACCGTGCCGCCCGGTAGCCGCGGATCCGCGCCAGGGGCGTGCGCGCGAAGATGTCCCGCAACAAATCGAAAAGCTTCACGAACGTCGCCGGATTCGATCGCGGGCTTCGCCCGATCGGCGACTGGTCGACTTCGATCACACGCGTGAAATGTTCCCAGCCGTCAATGCCTTTGTGACGGCCCGGAATCGTCCGCGCGCGGTTCAAACGAAACGCCGCGGCTCGCGCGAGGATGTCGTTGACCAAACTGCTCTTGCCAGATCCGGAAACACCGGTCACACACGTCATCAGTCCGACCGGAAATGAAACATCAATGTCGCGAAGATTGTTTTCCGCCGCCCCGCGAACCGTCAGCCAGTCGCCCTTCGGCGTCAATCGCGCGCCTTCCCCGACCACCTGGAGCTGATGCGCAAGGTACGGCCCGGTTCGCGATTCCCGGGCGGTTTCGCATGCTTCCGGCGTACCCTGAAAAAGAATACGCCCGCCCTCCGGTCCCGCTCCCGGCCCCAGCTCGATGAGTTGGTCCGCGATTCGCATCGTCTCCTCATCGTGCTCGACCACCAAAACCGAGTTCCCCCGGTCGCGGAGCGCCCGCAGCATCTGGAGAAGCCGTTCATTGTCCGCCGGATGCAGCCCGATGCTCGGTTCATCGAGAACGTAAATCACACCGACAAGCCCCATCCCCAGCTGCGTCGCCAGTCGGACTCGCTGCGCCTCGCCGCCGCTCAAGGTTGCGTATTCACGGTCTAACGACAAATACGAAAGTCCGACTTCATTTAAAAATGCCAGCCGATCCCTCAGCCCCTGAACCACTTCCGCGATCTCTTCCGCAACGACTTCTGCGGACAGGCCGTCAACAAACCTCCCGGCCGCGGCGATGTCGCTTGCGAAAAAATCCGGCAAGTTCTTGCCTCCGACAAAAACGCTGGCGCTCGCCGGATGCAGCCGCCCCCCGTGACAAAGCGTACAGAGCTGACTCGTCTGGAAGGTCGTCAGCCGCGCGCGAAAGCCTTCGCTCCGCGTCTCCGCTCGCGCCTTGTCCAACTCGGCCAGCACTCCGGGAAACGTCGTCTCTTCGGGCGCTTTTCGCCCGCGCCCGGTCTTGAATTGAAACAGCCGCTCCCCGCCCCCGTATAAAATCAGGTGACGAATCTCCTCCGGAAGATCGCGCCACGGTGTTGTTGGATCAAACGGCACCTGCTCGGCGAGCTGCTTCAAAATCGCATTGTGCCGAATGATCAGCGCCCGGCCGCCGATTCGCCAGGCTTTGATCGCCCCTTGCCGGACCGATTTCGACGGATCCGGCACCACGAGTTGCTCGGCAAAGCGCAGTTCACGGCCGAGGCCGCCGCACCTCGGACAGGCGCCTTCCGAGTGATTGAACGAAAAATGCCTCGGCGTCAGCGGCTCAAATGTGTCGCCGCAAACCGTGCAAGCGAGGTGCTGGCTCAAAGATATCTCCCGCCACGGCGCCTCCCGGCTCTCCTGGATGAGCGCGAGCGCGCGGTTGCTGCCCTCGCGAAACGCGAGTTCGAGCGAATCGGCGATGCGGCTCCGCTGATCGTCCGCGAGAACAACCCGGTCGATGACCAGCTCGACCGTATGTTCCTTTTTCCCGGTCGGAAGGAGTTCGTATTCGTCGAGCGACCGAATCTCCCCATCGAGACGGATCCGCTGAAACCCGCGCTGACGCAAGCGCGGCAGTTCCTCACGCAAAATAGAGGTTTTCGCGTGCAGAAACGGCGCGAGTAAAATCACCCGGCTGCCCAGCGGCTCCTCGAAGAGGCGGGCGACATTATCATCAAGGGAACGCTTCTCGATCCGCCCGCCGTCCTTTGGACAAAACCGCTCTCCCGCCACCGCCCAGAGCAAGCGGGCATAATCAGCGATCTCCGTCGCTGTCGCGATCGTGCTCCTGGGCGAACTGCCGCCGGACCTTTGCTCAATAGCGACTACCGGCGACAGCCCGTGAATGAAATCGACGTCGGGCCGCTTCAATTGCTCAAGCACCTGCCGCGCCTTCGCCGAAAGGCTTTCCATGTATTTCCGGTAGCCCTCCGCGTAAATCGTGTCGTAGGCGAGCGACGATTTTCCCGAACCGCTGACGCCGGTAATCACGACGAGCTTTCCTCGCGGGATCCGGAGTTCCAGGTTTTTGAGATTATGTTCGCGCGCGCCTTTGATGTGGATATCCATTTTCGTCAGTCCGGTCCGTTAAGCGCGATGGCACCATAAACGACCATCGACTTGCTTGCACGGGGTGAATCCATCATTTATTCTGCCACAATGAAATCAAGGCCGGTACTTTACATCAAAAGCGGTTGTCCATGGTGCGCCGAGGCGCTGGACTATTTTGAACGCGAAAAACTGGCACTCGATGTCCGAAATGTCCTCAGCGATGAGGACGCACGCAAACGCATGCAGGAAATCAGCGGCCAAAGCCTGACACCGACGTTCGAGTATGGTGATTTCGTTGTCGCCGATTTTTCGGTCGATGAATTCCGCGCGGCGCTCGACAAGCGCCCCGACATCCGCCAGGAACTCGGCCTCGGCACCTGACGTCTCGCCAGGGAGGCGAATCGAAGCCGAAACTCCCGCCGACTGTCATTCCCCCGGCCCGAACAGGGCAAAGTCGCTCAGCCCGTGGGCAGCGCCCTGATTCCCCCACCCGCTCCACTCAGCCATGAAAGGGACGATCTAATACCGCAGACTCGGGTTCCGCTCATCGCTATTTTCCCCCGCCCCGGCGGCTTGCGTTTTCGGCGACTTCCCTGATCATTTCGCACAATGTTCGAAAACCTGACCGAGAAGCTCAGTCAAGCTCTCCGCAACTTACGCGGCGTCGGACGCCTGTCCGAGGAAAACATGGCCGAAGCGCTCAAGGAAGTGCGCAATGCCCTGCTGTCCGCCGACGTCCATTTTAAAGTCGCCCGCGAATTCATCGAGCGCGTCAAAAACGAGTGCGAGGGCCGCGAGGTCCTGAAAAATGTTTCTCCCGGCCAGCAGGTCGTGAAGATTATTCACGACGAGCTCGTGAAGCTTCTCGGCGAAGGTTCCGCCGATCTGCCCGCTAAGCGCCCGCTGCGGATCATGCTTGTCGGTCTTCACGGTTCCGGAAAAACCACGTCGGCCGCCAAACTCGCACGGCTCCTTAAATCGAGAAAGGGCTACCGGCCGCTCCTCGTCGCCGGCGACGTTTACCGTCCAGCCGCTATCGACCAGCTTGAGCAACTGGCCGCGCAGGAATCGGTCGCGTTTTTCGGAGATCGTGCCGCGAAAGATGTTCCCGCACTCGGCGAGCGCGCGATCCGCTTCGCCGAAGAACGGCAGGCCGACGCGATCATTTTCGACACTGCCGGACGTCTCCAGATCGACGAGGACCTGATCGAGGAAATCAAAAAACTGCGCGAACGGTTCAAACCGGACGAGGTTCTCCTCGTCGCCGATGCCGCGCTCGGTCAAGAGGCCGTCAATGTCGCCCGCCACTTCCACGAGGCGGTCAATGTCACCGGCATTATTCTCACCAAACTCGACGGTGATGCCCGGGGCGGCGCGGCGCTCTCCATGAAGAGCGTGACCGGATGCCCGATCAAGTTCGCCGGGACTGGTGAAAAGCCCTCCGACTTTGAAGTCTTCCATCCGGACCGGATGGCTTCGCGGATTCTCGGCATGGGCGATGTCGTTTCTCTGGTCGAACGCGCCCAGGAAACCATTGATCAGGACGAAGCCGAGCGCATGGCCGAAAAGATGCGCAAGGCGGATTTCAATCTCGAGGACTTCCTCGCGCAACTCCAGCAAATGAAAAAACTCGGTCCGATGGAGAACATCCTCGGCATGCTTCCGGGCATGAGCGGCGTCAAGGTCGGCGATAAAGAGGAAAAGCAGTTTCAGCGCATGGAGGCGATCGTCCAATCAATGACCATCCAGGAGCGCCGCAATCCGAATATCATGAACGGCAGCCGCCGCCTCCGCGTCGCCAATGGCTCCGGCACCCGCGTCAGCGACGTCAACCAGCTCCTGAAGCAGTTCAATCAGATGAAGAAAATGATGAAGGCCATGCGCGGCGGAAAAGGCAAAAAAATGCTCCGCGCCCTCCAAGGCAAAATGGGAAATATGAAATTTTAGATTTTAGATTTGAACTGAAACACGGCGCGCGGACAAAATGTGTTACCGATGTCCTCAGATAAAGTGTAACCGATGTCCTCGGATCATACCAGTAGAGCATTTTTAAACGGTCCCGGTTCTTGTTCGTAAAAACAAACAGCGCTCCCAGCCTCGGATCCTCCCGCAGCTTTTCCTCCGCCAAACTCCACAGCCCGTTAAACTGTTTACGCATGTCGACCGGCTCGACGGCCAGATAGATTTTTGCGGCAGAAGGCAGCGTCAGCATCGCGTTACCTCCTTAATGCCAGCACCAATGCGGCCAGCGCCTGCGGTGCACCGCCCTTCAGCACCAGCCCATCCGGCAGATGCACCTCCAATCCAGCCATCACCGGCGAGCTCAGCGAAACCTCCTGAAAGCGAACCGGCTTGTTTTGCCAGCCATTCGCGATCCCTTTCCGCCGGCGTCCCAGCCGGGCGACCAGCGTGTGCAGGTTAATACCTTCACGACGGGCAAACGCCTTCTGCGTCAGGCCGCTCCCCTCATATTCATCCAGCAGCCGTTCCCATTCCAGCTCAGGCAGCACC
>CAZYAN010000013.1:0-74143 GCA_964645585.1 uncultured Opitutales bacterium | reverse complement strand
CTTTCCGCGCGTATCAACGCGCGGCCCCATTGAACGGAACTTTTTGAGCGACTGCTTCTGCAAGGTCACTGGAAACTCATCAGGGGGCGTGGCGGTCCGGTGGCTTTTTTTTCATCCGTTGATTTGCGTCAATTCTCCTGGGACGGTGAGGCGCTACACTCGCAATCGCAGGGTCTGATTAACGTCAAATATCCGTCGATGCGAAATTTCCAGAACCGTCGGCGGCTCGTTCTTCTCGAACTGGCCGCGTTCCTGATAACTGCCTGTCTTGCCGCCGAGACGCCGAGAATTCCGTCCGAGGCTGAACGGACTGGTGAGCGTCCTCGGGCCGCGCAATTCGAGGAGTTTCTACGACAGGGATTCTTTTGGCTCGACCTCCGCCTCCGTTACGAAATGGCGGATCAGTCGGACCTAGATGCCTCGCACGCGGCGACAGCCCGCTCGCGCATCGGCTATAAAACCCTCCCATCGCTTCCCGTTTCCGCCGCTATCGAACTCGAAAACATCGCCGCGCTGGATGGGGGCGCCTACAACCAGGCCGGATTGAACGGGAAACCAGAAAAAACCGTCATTCCCGACCCGGAAACGACCGAAGTGAACCAAGCCTTCCTCCGCTTCGGCCACGAGCACCTCTCCGCGCGAGCCGGGCGGCAGCGCATCCTCCTTGATCAGCAGCGCTTCATCGGAAATGTCGGCTGGCGGCAAAACGAGCAGACCTTCGACGCGATTCTTGTTCAAGCGCATGATGGCGAAAATTCACGTTTCACCTACGGCTACATCGATCGCGTCGCCCGTGTGTTCGGCAAGGACCACCCGGCCGGCCGTTTTGACTCCCGGTCACACATCGCCAACGCCTCAACCGAACTTCCGCTCGGGGGGGCCGGCGGCTATGCGTATCTGCTGCGATTCGACAACGCTCCGGCATCGTCGGGCGATACATTCGGTCTTTGGTTTCGCCCCTCCGTCTCCAGTGCCACGACCCGGCTTAGCGCCTCGATTGAATCAGCCTGGCAGGTCGATAATTCCGCCAGCACGCCTGGCGCGGATTTCGGGCACTACTACTTTCGGACCGACGTCGGCGCCACCTTTGACCCGATCTCGGCCGGCGCCGGATTCGAGCGTCTTGCCGGCGATGGACAGGACGCGTTTCAAACTCCCTTGGCGACCTTGCACGCTTTCAACGGCTGGGCGGATCAGTTTCTGACGACACCGGCAAACGGACTCGATGACATGTTTCTCACGATCGCGGGACCGCTCGCGTTTGGTGCCCAAGGCCGTGTCGAAGCCCACTACTTCACCGCCACCCGCGGGAGTCAGACCTATGGAAGAGAGATTGGTTTTCTCATCACGCGGTCCATCCATGAACGCGCGTCTCTGCTCGCCAAAGCAGCGATCTTTGACGGGAAAGCCGGCCGGCCCGACGTCCTGAAGCTGTGGATACATCTCGATTTTCGCATCCACTAGCCGTCACTCGGGATCGGCGTCAGACGATTTCTTGATTTAGATCAAGGATGCTGATCCGGGAACCGAGTAGTTTCCGCTATGAGTTTTCGACCTCCAGCGGTCCCCAATCACAGTCCTGGCCGCTTCCCGAAGTTCGCCCCGCGACTGAACTCGCCCCGTGAGCGCGCAATTTCCGAACCCTTTCGCGGTTTCTTCCTGGCTGGGTGGGCGGCCAGTCTTATTGGGCTGACGGTCTGGCCGCTCTTTTTTTCTGGAGTGACCTCGCGTTATCCAAACCTGACGCACGCCTATTTAATGATTCAGGGATTTTTTGGCGCGTTCACGATCGGCTTTCTTTGGACCGCGCTGCCGCGAATGCTGGAAGTACCAGGTCCTGGGGGACGCTGGATCGCCGCGGCCGCGGCTTTTGTCACCCTGACGATCGCGTCTCACCTGGGGGGCCATCACCTGGCGGGGCACATCGCCTTTCTCGCCGTTCTTGCCCTGATCGCGCTTTTCGCTGCTCGACGCGTCCCGGCGCGCCGCGGTCTGCCGCCGCCTTCCTTTTCCCTCGTGGCCGCCGGCCTCGTTACCGGCGCGGCCGGAACGGTGCTTGCTATGGGCGGCGAAGCCGGCTGGTGGAGCGGGAGCCTGTATCGGACCGGACGGCTCCTGTTGAACGAAGTTTTCCTTCTCCTCCTTGTCATGGGAGTGACGGCGTTTCTTGCACCGCGATTGCTCGGGCAAAAACCGCGACAAACCTTGGAAGACGGCCGCAATCCGTCAAACAAGTGGAAACGCCACGCGGCCCTTTCCCTATTCGCGGGATCGCTCATCCTTCTCGCCGCGATCCTCCAAGGGATCGGATTCGCTCAAGTCGGAACGGCAATCATGGCAACAACCGTTACGGGGTTTGTCCTTTGGCACGTTCCGATCTGGCGCGGCCAAGCCAGCTTGAACTGGATTTCGGTCGGGCTTCGCCTGTCGCTCGCATCCGCAGTCGCCGCCCCGTGGGTGAAACTCTTTTTTTCCGACGCCCGCCTGATCGCCGCTCATTTGCTCCTTCTCGGCGGCTTCGGCCTGCTCACGCTGATGGTCGGGGCGCGCGTCGTTCTCGGGCACAGCGGTTATGAGCATCTTTTTCAGACGCGTCTGAAACCGCTGGCACCTGTAGTTTTACTTTATGTGCTCTCACTCGGGACGCGGCTGACAGCGGAAATCCTCCCTCAATACTGGATGCCTCTCGCAATGGTGTCCGCCTCTCTTCTAATTCTCGCCCACTTGGTTTGGGGGGCAGTTCTCATTCCTAAAATTCTGCGCCCTCGCGACGCGATCAACGAACTTCCTGTCATGCGAATGATGCGGCAACCGCTCCAAGGGACACCAGCTAACGCCGAAGCGTGCGGGTCGTCAGGGGAGCGCGTCCGGTCGCAGTAACCGATCTCATTCCCGCGAACACGCGGCCTCGATTTTTCCTTGCGAGTCACGGCGGCCGCTCCGTACCGTTGTGAATGATTGTTTTGTTAATTAAGTTTTCGTTGGCTCTCGGATCCGGATGGCTCATTCTGGCACTGCTTTGACGAGGTGCCACCATGCGATTTCGCTACATCGGCGATCCCCTGTTTCTCGCGAGCTGCGCGCTCTACACACTGAACCGGTGGATCGTGAAGCCGCACGTGTCGGTCGCGTTTCTTGACGGGTATTTCAATGATCTTCTGCTGATTCCGTGCGCACTGCCGCTGATCCTGCTCCTGCACCGGAAGCTCGGCCTTCGCAAGCACGACGATCCGCCAACGGTGGTTGAAGTTGCCTGGCACCTCGGGATTTGGGCCATCCTCTTCGAGTTCGCCGGGCCTCGCTGGATGCCGCACACCGTCGCCGATCCGCTGGACATTGTCGCCTATATCGCCGGCGCCGCGGTCGCTTGCCTTTGGTGGAACCGCAACAAGCTGTCTGCCAGGGAGTATGCCGCATGAGTTTCGACCCGCTCGCCAGACATTATCGCTGGATGGAGCGTGTGCTAGCTGGCGAAACCCTCCAGCAAGCGAGGATCGCCTGGCTCGACCGCGCGAGTGACGCGAAAACCGCCTTGATCCTCGGCGAAGGGAACGGCCGTTTTCTCGTTCCATTTTTGGAAGCTAACCGACGAGCAACGGCGGTCTGCGCCGACGCCAGCCGTGAGATGCTGCGACGCGCGGAACGAGCCGCGACCAAGATCGGCCACTCGCATCGTGTCGAGTTTCTCCAGTGCGACGTGCTCAACTGGCATCCGCCGGAACGGACATTTGATCTGATTGTCACCCACTTCTTCCTCGACTGCTTTACGGAAGAACAGCTTGCCCGTTTGATCCCGCGATTTGCACGCGCCGCCCGTCCGGGATGTTTGTGGCTCCTTGCCGATTTTCAAATTCCGTCCGGCCGCGTGCGGCGGATACGAGCGACGATCATTCACCGGATGATGTATTTATTTTTCCGGCTGACGACGCAACTTCCGGCGCGACGCGTGACACCGCCGGACGGCCTCCTGCAGCAGCAAGGATTTCGTCGCGCCGCGCGCAAAACCGCCGAATGGGAACTGATCCGAAGCGACTGCTGGATCCTTGCCACGCCGAATCCGCTTTAAACGTCCGATGCCCCGCGACGCGCTTACTCGAGAATCATTTCGACCGCGCGGGCGAACGCGGTTTCTTCCGGGCCATCGGGCGTCACGCGACCCGCGGAAGCTTTAGCAGCGGGCCACCCGTGTGCCATCGCGACTGATTGGCCGGCCCACTGGAACATCGAGATGTCGTTTTCGGCGTCGCCGAAAGCCGCTACTTCCTGCGGCGCAATGCCCAGATGAGCCGCCAGGACCTCCAAGGCCGCCCCTTTATTCACGTCATGCGGCATAAATTCAAAAAGCCGTGCATGGGTATGAACCTTCTGTATTGCAAGGGTGTCCAGATCGCTAATCGTGCGGAGATTCGCAATGCGAACCGGCTCCCCCACCCAAACGATTTTGTGAATCCGTTCTTGTAGAAGCGCTGCCCGATCCGTGTTTACTGGTACGCGACCCGTCAGATCCCTGTAGAATGTCAGGTCCGTCCCGTTTACGGATTCGGTTAAAATACCGTCAGGCGTATAAATCATCGCGGAAAATCCAAGCTGATGCCCCAGTTCAATCACCTCCCGCGCATCCGCATTTTTCAGGAACACCCGCCGTAAAATAGCCTCGCGACCCGCGTTCGAAACCTCCGCGCCTTGCACGGACACAATCCACCGGATGTCGGGGAGCCTTTCAGCAATCGGCCGAATCGAGTCGTAATGCCGCCCCGTGGCAATTACCACTTCGGCCCCCGCCTGCTGCAAACTTTCCACCGCCCGCCTGTTTTCCCGGCTGATCGTCAGATCTGGACCCAGAAGCGTCCCGTCTAAATCGATCGCCGCCAGCCGAAGTCTTCCCGCGCGACTCTTTCCACAGATGTCTCTGCTCATATCCATCCGGAACCCTATCGAGACAAGCCTCGCCCGCGAGTCGATTCTTGCTGTCCGCGTAATCTCGATCGAAAACGCCCACAGCTTGCATACGTTTCGGACGGCCGACGAACACCGGAACTTTCATACTCATCCGGCGCGGATTCCGACTGAGATGATTCCATGGATCGCGGCCCCGCGGCGAAAACTTGCCGCCGCTTGTCCCGGGCAGCGATTGTTCTTGTCCGCTTTCCCGCTTCCTGCATACCTCTTGACCTCCAAAGGCAGGAGCCATTTCCGGCGGGTCACCCGGAGCTTGCCTCGGGAACGGAAAATATGCCGAAAAAGAGAAATTCGGTCGCTCATCCACGACCTGCGCACAGGAAAAACTCGTTGCGACGGGTCTTCCTGACGCTCGTCGCAGCCACGTACTTGGCCACGGCCGCGGGCGCATTTTTCGCCTTTTCCTGGAGCGCTCGCGCCATCAGCGGCGAATTTCTGACGAGGTTTGTCGAAGCGCAAAGCATGCTCGAACAAAACCGCATCCTTTCGCTTGTCGACCGGGAACTGGTTCTGAGCCAGAAGCTCGCGGACGACCCGCAAATTCGGGCATGGATGGCGGACGAAGAGAATCCGGTCGCTCGCGAGCAGGCTGGGCAGCAAGTTGAAAGCTACCGGCGATTCCTCGGCTACGGAACCGCCTTTCTCGCCTTTTCGTCCAGCAACCATTTTTACGTTACGATACCCGAGAGCCAAGGTTTCGAAAGAACCACGCTGGTTCCCGGCAATTCGAGCGACCAATGGTTTTACGATTTCCTGGAACGGGCGGATGACTATGCGCTCAATGTCAATTACGATGCGCTGCTCGACGAGGTGCGGGTCTGGATCAATGTGCTGGTGAAGGATTCGGCTGGCCGGCCGATCGGCGTCGCCGGATCCGGAATGGACCTGACAGAATTCCTGGACCATTTGGTTGATCACAGGACTGCCGGAACCAGCAGCATGATTATCAATTCCGCCGGGGAGCTGCAGGCGCATGAAGACCGTGCGTTAATTGAACACAACGGCCGGGCCACGACGCGCGAAGAGGACAAGATCACTGTTTTCGATCTGCTCGCCGATGATGAAAGCCGTGAGCGATTACAAGGTGCGATCGCGGCGGGCGGAGAGGCACCGCGCATCTTTCCGCTGAAGACAGGCGGAAAATCCGCGCTGGCGGCCCTCGCGAGCATTCCCGATTTGGACTGGCACAACCTCGTTGTCGTCGACGCCGACAGCGTGATGGGGTTGAGCGATTTTCTGCCGCTGGGGCTCGTGTTTCTCGTCTCCCTCTTGGTTGTGCTCGCGGGGCTGTTTATTGTCCTCAACCGATTGATTCTCACCCCGCTCGGCGCATTGACAAGAGCGGCGGGCGCGGTCGCTGAAGGCGCTTACGAAACGGCGCTGCCGCCCGCGGGCACAGCCGAGATCGGGCAGTTGAGCACCTCCTTCAAAACAATGACGGAGCGGATCCGTGAACACACGGAGGACTTGGAAAGCAAGGTCGCGGAGCGAACCAGGAGCCTTGCCGAGACAAACCGGGAGCTGGTCGAATCGCAGGAACGGATCTTGGACTCCATCCAATACGCCCGTCTGATTCAGCATTCGATGCTGCCCTCCTCGGCCGAACTCGCGAAACACTTCGACGGCCATTTTGTTCTCTTTGAGCCGCTCGAAGTTGTCGGCGGAGATTTTTATTTCATCCGGGAAGTCGACGACGGATTTTGCGTCGCAGCGGTCGATTGCACCGGGCACGGAGTTCCGGCGGCGTTGATGACGATGATGGCCAATGCCCTCTTGAACCGCGTGATCGAACTCTACCCGAACGAAACACCCGGGAGGATGCTCAACCACCTGCACGAACTCGTTCGAGCGACTTGGAAAAGCGAAGACAACGAAGCGCTCGCTGTTGAAAACGGTCTCGATATTGCTCTCTGCCGGGTTCTGCCGAAGCAAGACGTTCTGGAGTTTGCCGGTGCCGGACTCCCGCTCTTTGTTCGCGAAGGAAACAAAATCCGGGTGATTCCGGGCGACCGCCGGCATCTCGGCTTCACCTCGTCGAAGATCGACACGCCATTCACCGATCACCGTATCAAGATCCAGGGGGATAGCGCTTTTTATCTGATCACCGACGGAATTCTGGACCTGCCTGGAGGGAAAGACGGTTTTGGTCTTGGCACGATACGCCTGCGGAAAATACTGGAAAACCAAAACGCAGTCGCGCTTCGAGAGCAGGAGAAACCGATTCGATCATCACTCGACGATTATCAAGGCAGCCGCGACCGGAGAGATGACATTCTCTTGCTTGGGTTTCACGTTCGTCCAACAAAGAAAACTTAAATGCAAAATGTGCTCAAAATTCAGGAGACCTTTTTAGAGCAGGGCATTCTCCTCTGTTTCAACGGCTCGTTCACGCATGGAATTATCGAAGAAATTGGCAGCGCAATCCGCCGTCATCTTGAAGCCGAACGTCTGGCCAAGGGCGTGATCGCCGATGTGTTCGCCGTTTACGTTGAGCAGGCGCAAAATGTGCGGAACTATCTCGAACGGAAGAACCTTTCAACCGGCCCCGACAGTTCCGCGATTCTCGTGATCGGAAGCGACAACGGCGGTTTCACCGTCTGTTCCGGCAATTGTATCGAAAAAGAGGATGTTTCCGATCTGGTTGCGCGAATCGACAGGATCAATTCTGAAGACAAAGCGGGATTGAAGCGACTGTATCGCGAACGGCTCCGGGCCGAGCGCGCGCCCGATGCAACCGGAAGCGGTCTCGGTCTGGTCGACATCGCTCGGCGCGTCTCGGGAAAATTGGAATACCGCATTGAACCGAAAAACGCACGCTGCGATTTCTTTAGCTTTTCCGTTCGCGTGGAGGGCGCCCAGGCATGATCGATATTCCAGCTACAAAATCTTCACCCAAAATTTCGTTCACTCGCGATGACAGCGTGTTGATGATTGCCGGAGAATGTTATCCGGAAAATCCATTCGCCTTTTTCGAACCGATCTTCCATTGGCTGCGCGCGGAACTTCCCCGCATGGAAACCCTGCATCTTCAGGTGAAAGTGCCTTATATGAACTCAAGCAGCATCAAATGCATGCTCGACCTGCTCGAAGTTATTGCCGATCACGGTGATCACGGCTGTCGCGCGAGAGTCACCTGGCATTACGACGAAGACAACGACCGCGCGCTGGAGCTGGCGGAAGAGTTCCGCGACGACATTGCGATCCCTTTTGAAATTCTCCCGGTATCCGCGGAGGATTCGATGTTATGAACGCGCCACCGTCGGCCATTTTTCTCAAGCAACTCCTTCCGGATGGAGACGCTTCTCCACCGAACGAATCCGACGCCGATGCCCGTTACAGGAAACTCGCGCGACAGTTCGCAAAGGTCATGGCAATCTCCGACGGGTATCAGTCGAATGTGCTCGAAATGGCGGACCGCCTTCGCCGTTCAAACGAAGAACTGCAGAAGGCGCATGTCACGCTGCGTCAGAGCGAGCAGCGTTTTCGGACTCTGACAGAAAACCTGCCGGCCGGTGTGATTTTAGTCGGCTTGGATGGGGAAGTGCTTGCCGCCAACCCGCCGATGAAGGCCTGGTTCCCCGAGATTGAATCCGACTGTGCCGCGTTTCGCCGCCGATTGGCGACCGAACCGATCAGATCGCTGCTTGCGAGCACCCGTGACGACGGGAAGACCCGAACGGCCGAACTCGAGGCGGCGATTCAGGGCAGCACGCGCATTTTGCGCATTGTTGCCAGCGCCGTCAAAAACGATGACGGGGAAGTCGAAGCTTTGCTCAACCTGATCGAAGATATCACCGAACAAAAGCGGATTGAACAGGAACGGCAGGAACACGAGGTGCGCGAACGGCATCACCGAAAGACGGAGAGCCTGCACCGGGTGGCCGGCGCGGTTGCCCATCATTTTAATAACCAGCTTCACGCGGTTATGGGCCGCCTTGAGCTCGTTCTCCGAACCTCCTCGGTAAACGATACCGCCCGGCAATACTTGAATGATGCCCTTGAATCCGCGCGAACCGCGGCCGAGATCAGCGTGCTGATGCGACGTTACGCCGGCGAAGGAATGTTTTCGCCGCGTTCGCTCGATCTCACCGAAATCTGTGGCCAGCGCCTGGAAAGGCTGAAACAGGCACTGCCGGATCACTGCCGCCTCTCCGCCGAGTTCCCCGATGCAGGAGGTCCTTCAATTCAGGGCAACTCGGATGACATCGCGCAAATCCTGACAAACCTCGTCACAAATGCCTGGGAGGCTTGTGAATCCGCCGATGCCGGGAGGATTCAAGTTCGCGTGGAAACGGTCGATTCCAAATCGATACCTGTTTCTCGATGCGTGCCTTTCGGCTGGCATCCCGCGGCGAGCACCTACGCGTGCCTGAGCGTCGCCGACAACGGCCAAGGAATCACCAGCGAACAGTCGGAGATGCTGTTTGAACCGTTTTATTCGACAAAATTTACCGGCCGCGGACTCGGCCTGGCATTAGTTGCCGGCATGGTTCGCGGACACGACGGGGCGATCGCCGTTGAAAGCACGCCGGGCCGCGGCAGCACATTTCGCTGTTATTTTCCGCTGACGGTGCCGGCCGACTGAGGTTGCTACAAACCGGAAAAAAACTCCCATGGTTCGATACGGTCGCGCCCTGTGAGATTGACCGAGCGCGAAACCGGCAGCTGGTGGCGAAACCAGGTCATCTGCTTTTTCACAAGCCGCTGTGTATTGCGAACGATCGCTTCCCGCAGATCCCCGCGATCGCCGCCTTCCACGAGAAAACGCAAGGTTTCTCGGTAACCGATCGCGGCGGCGGCGGATGGGTTCTTCTCGATGCCCGCCTCGCGAAGACGCTGCACTTCGTCGAGCAGACCGCCCGCAAGCATCGAATCGACCCGCCGGGCAATCCGGTCGGCCAGATCGTCGCGGTCCCGCGACAGCAAACAGACATGGCGTCGGGCGCGCGCGAAAGGAAAGGGACGGGATCGCATGTCTGTCACCAGATTTTGAATACTTCTTCCCGTGGTCAAACATCGCTCGAGCGCCCGCCTCACCCGCCGCGGATTCTTCAGGTCAATACTCGCTCCCGCGGCCGGGTCGAGGCGCAGTAATTCCTCAACCATCGAATCAAGTCCGGTCGCGTTCAGCTCGTCGACCTGACGACGGACGTGATCCGGGATCTCGATTTCATCCGAAACCGGCTCAAAAAAGCTCTTGAGATAGAACCCGCTTCCACCGGTCACAAGCACGCGCCTGCCGCGCTGCCAGATTTCCTCGACGACTTTTGCCGCTTCCTTCGCGTATCGGACAACGCTCCATGGCTCATCCGGCGCCGAGACATCGATCAGGTGGTGCGGCACGCGCGCCCGCTGCTCCGCCGTCGGCTTCGCCGTCCCGATATCCATCCCGCGGTAGAAAAGCAGAGCATCGCACGAAACAATCTCCGCGCCGAACCGCTCTGCCCACGCGAGTGCGAGCTCGGTTTTTCCGACTGCGGTCGGACCGGTCAGAATGAAGAGTTCCCCCGGGGGAAGTATTCGGATTCTGGATTTTGGATCGCGGATTTTGGATTGATTTCGAACGGCGCCTTCAGTGGGTTTCATGGTCGAACCGGAACCGAAGCGCTTCGGATCAAGTGGCCGGAGCCGGGTGGACACCCGCGACGAGGTCGACCGCCCGCTCCCGGAGCGTCCGGAGAATCGCTTCTCGATCGCCGAGATTGTCCTTGATACAATTCACCAGCGCGCTTCCGACAACTGCAGCGTCGCAGGCGGACGCGACCTGCCGCACCTGTTCGCGCGTTGAAATTCCAAAACCGACAACAACCGGAAGGTCGGTCACGGATTTGATCGCGCGAACGGCAGAATCGATATTCTCCGCAAGATTCTCGCGAACACCCGTAACACCTTCGCGCGAGACATAGTAGATGAACCCGCTCGCGGCACCCGCAATCGTCCGCAACCGGGACTCCGGAGTCGTGGGCGCGACAATGAAGATGTTCTTCATTCCATGCTTCCGGCTCGCCTCGATCACTTCTCCCGCCTCCTCCGGCGGCAGGTCGAGCGTCAGCATGCCGTCCACACCCGCCTCGCGCGCTCGCCGGACGTAGTTTTCGACGCCATGAGCAAAGACGAGATTGTAATAGGTGTAAAAAACGATCGGCACCTGGGTGAAGCGGCGAACTTCCCGGACTAAATCAAACACCCGGCTGGCGGTCATTCCGCTGGCGAGCGCGCGTTGAGCGGCGAGCTGATTGGTCAGCCCGTCGGCCAGCGGATCCGAGAACGGAACCCCAAACTCAATGATATCGACCCCGCTCTCGACCAGCGTCCGACATACCTCAACCGAAGTGTCGAAGTCGGGATCCCCCGCGCAAATGTAAGCGACAAAACAGGCGCGCCCCTCCTTCCGGGCGAGCGCAAACTGATCAGCAATCCGGTCCATCAAAAACGTTATGACCGATGAAACCCGATTTATGAAGCGCGAAATTCCGCCAATCCCCGCGCCCGGCGTCCACAGCCTGAAAACGAAATTGCTATTCGGGGACGATCGCATGAAAACTCCCGCATGACCGCCAGCGCCAATCCCCATCTGCCAAAAGAATGGAAGCTGCCTCCTGAAATCAAAAAACGGCTGGGGATCCGCACCGGCAGGCAGCGGTCGATGGCGGCCGAAGGGCACCTATTGCTGATCGTGCATCGCGTGCCGGATATGAAAGGTTCGAAGCGGCGCGGGATCTTTTACTGGCGGGATCCCGGCGGCACCTGGAAATCGAGCGTCAGCAGCGACGGTCTCCTCAGTCTCCACCGTCTCGTGGAGGATTACGCGCGAACCGCCGAAAAGCTCGAAGATCGCCTCGACGTGCAGGCCGAAGCGGATGAGCTGCACGAAATTCTGCAGATCGCGACACCGATGACACGGGCGTCGCGGAACCTGCATCGCGCTCTGCAAACCGCCCGGGAAGCGATCGACGATCCGGAGATCATCAACCTGCGCGATCTAGCCGGTGAAGCGGAGCGGACCTTCGAGCTGACTCACCAAGAGGCAATCATCCGATTGCAATTTCTCCTGGCGGAAAAAGCGGAGAAGCAGGCGGAGGAGGCGGCCAAACTGAATCGTGCCGGCTACCGGCTGAATTTGCTCGCTGCGTTTTTCCTGCCGGTCGCGGCGATCTCCTCGATTTTCGGCATGAACCTCCCGAGCGGTTTCGAGACAACGATTGCTCCCGCTTCTTTTTGGATCGTCGCCGGCGCGAGTCTTTTTTGCGGGTGGCTCCTGTTTCGCCGTGCGCTTCGCGATCATGAGGACTGAGGAACCTTTCCGATTTTACCGCCGGCAAAGCAGCCCCCGGCCGGACGCATGCCAAGCGGCGCTTTTGACGCAGTATGCGATCAACATTTTCGGCGGCAGACGGATCGTTTTGACTGCCAAGCTTGCTCAAGTCGGAAAAACGAGAAACTTTTGGTTGATTTTGAGGGGCCCGGCTCTACTGTTTCTTCCTTTTTCTCCGATGAAAGGCTGGGCGAACGTCCGGTCACGGGCGATTGAGTTAACGACTTTGCTGGAAGCGCTATGAAACAGTTAAAACTGAATGTGCAGTCACGAAATGAGAGCGGACGCGGTCCGGCCCGTCGCCTGCGGGCGAGCGGCAGCATTCCCGCCGTCCTGTATGGCAAGCACACGGAACCCGCCTCACTCGCGGTCGAAAAAAAGGAAATCGACCGCCTGTTGAAAGAAGCCGCCGGAACAACGGCGCTCGTCCAGCTTTCGCGCGACGGCGGAAAGCCGGTTCTTTCCTTGCTGCAAGAGATGCAGCGGAATCCGGTCACCGACCAGATTCTCCACATCGATTTCCAGGAGGTCTCCACGCGGGAAGAGATGCTGACGCATGTCAACATCCAGCTGGTCGGCGAAGCCTACGGTGTCAAGAACCAGAACGGCACGCTCGATTTCGTCTCCTACACGGTCGACATCCGGTGTCTGCCCCAGAATTTGCCGGGTCTTGTCGAGCTTGATGTATCCAACCTGAAGGTCGGCGAATCTTTGCATGTCAAAGACCTGCCGATCTACGAAGGCGTGACTTACACAGCGGACCCGGACCATGTGATTGTTTCCTGCATCGAGCAGCGGGTCGATACCGCCGTCGAGGCCGCCACGGAAGATGCAGCCCCGGCTGAAGCCGAACCCGAGAAGAAGGCGGAGTAAAGCAGGATCATTCACGCCACCCGAAGCTCCTTCCCTTCACGGGCCCGAATCGGAGGCGATCGCGCCTGCCGGTTCCCGTTCTTTGAGTCAGTCAAGCGGGTCCCGCCGGCCCGAAATGCGTAATCGATGGAACCGTCATCGCCGCTCGTTATCGCCGGCCTCGGGAATCCCGGCCAAAAATACGACGGGACGCGACACAATGTCGGGTTTCGCCTCATCGATGCCTTTGCGCGCGTCCACAACTGCCCGTGGAGCGCCCGGCGCGAATTTGAGGCCGAAACAGCTTCCCTCGTCCGTAACGGCCGCCGGATTTATCTGGTCAAACCGCAAACGTACGTCAACGAGAGCGGGCGCGCCGCCGGGGCGATTTGCCGTTATTTCCGGATCGACCCGAAAACGTCGCTGATCGTCGTCTACGACGAGATCAATATCGAACTCGGCCGCATCAAGATCTCGGTGCGCGGAAGCGCCGGCGGACACAACGGGATCGAGAGCCTGATCCGGCATGTCGGCGCCGGCTTCATTCGCTTCCGGATCGGCATCGGCCCCCGCCATCCGCCCGGGATCGATCTCAAGGATTTCGTTCTCGGAAGGTTCACCGCCGACCAGGAGGCTGAACTTACCCGGCGCGAGCCTGAATTTTTGCAGGCGCTTCACCTGTTGATTGACAGCGGGCCGAACGCGGCCATGAATCGAATAAACCAAAAGAAAAACCAGCAAGATGAACCAAACCAGCCAGAACTACAGAGCGACCTTCGTTCTCGACATGCGGGACAAGAAGGAATCGGTCGAGGATGTGATCGAGATATTGAAAAAGGAGATTGAAGCCGAACAGGGCGAAATCCTCGAAGTCGAAAATCTCGGCACCAAGGACTTTGCGCGCACACCGGACCGCAACCTCGCCTCGGGCGTTTTCGTTCAGGTCAACTTCCGTTCGCCCTCGTATCGCCCGAACGCCTTGCAGGAACGTGTTCGCCTGAATCACGCGATCAACCGCGTCCTGGTCCAGCGCGTCGGTTGAACGCGCCCTTCCCTCCTTACCCCAAATAAAACCGTATCGACATGGCCAATTACAACAAAGTGATCCTGATGGGAAACCTGACGCGCGAGCCCGAACTCCGGGTGACGCCCAGCGGGCATTCCATTTGCAAGTTCGGATTGGCCGTGAATCGCGTTTTCACTGACCGCGAGGGCAATAAACGGGAGGAAACGACCTTCGTCGATATCGACGCCTTCGGCAAACAGGCCGAAGTGATTTCGAAATATATGACAAAGGGCCGCGCGCTGATGGTCGAGGGTCGGCTGAAGCTTGATCAGTGGGAAACGAACACCGGGGAAAAGCGCAGCAAACTCGGCGTCGTGCTCGAGCAATTCCAGTTTATCGGCGGCCGCGGCGAAGGCGGGTCTGAAAGCGGATACGACAGCCGCGCTTCCGACAGCGGCGGTGCCGCCAGCCCAGCGCCCGATCAGCACGCTCCGCCCGCCCGGGGAACCGCGTCCGGCCCGTCGCCGGCGATCGACGAGGATGTCGATGAAGATGTCCCCTTTTAAATAAAAAGACCAGAAACGCGGCATGCCGGTCGGCTGACACCGCACGAAACAACCAGTAACCTTTTTTTAAACGATCCACAAAAGTTATGGCCACGACAGAAATTTTGCTGACGAAGCCCGTTGAAAATCTCGGCGGCGAAGGCGATCAGGTGAAGGTGCGCGCCGGTTATGCGCGCAATTATCTGCTCCCGCGGAAGATGGCGGTCCCCGTCACTTCGGCGAACCGGAAGCAGATCGAGGCGCTCCGCAAGGCGCGCGAGATCCGCGAACGGCATGAACTCGAGGGTGCGCAGGAACTGGCCAAGAAGATCGCCGGAACGCGCATCGCCATCGCCGTCAAGACCGGCGAAGGCGGCCGCATGTTCGGCTCCGTGACGTCGGCCGACCTCCAGAGCCGCCTCGCGGAAAACGGTATCGAGGTCGAGCGCAAGCGGATCGGACTCTACAACCCGATCAAAACAATCGGCCGTCACACAACCCGCATCAAACTGCATCCGGAAGTCGCCATCGACTTCGAATTCGACATCGTTTCCGAAAACGCGATCGTCGAGGGCGAAGACGGAAGCGAGGCGGAAGACACCGAGAGCAAGAAGTAAGGAAAGTCCGCGTTCATGCCGCGCTCCAACGGATCACCCGCCCGGGGCCCTAGACGCGGGCAAACGCACTCCCAGGAAGGCGCAGCGCTGCAGCGCGCGGGCGCCGTTCTTTCCCGAACATCTCCTCACAATCTCGATGCTGAGGAGGGATTGCTCGCTTGTTGCATTCTCGACCAAGACGTCATCGACCGCTGCCAGGCGGCCCGGCTGGTGCCGGAATCGTTTTACCAGCCGGCGCACCAGATCGTCTTCGAGGCTCTCTGCGCTGTGTTCAACCGCCACATGGCGGTCGACGAGATCATGCTGGCGGAGGAGCTCAAGAACCGCGGCCACCTCGAGGAAATTGGCGGTCTCGCGTTCATCAACAAGCTTACCGACCGGGTCGAAACCACCGCGCACGCGAACCACTTCCTCGACATTGTTCGCGAAAAGTTCCTGCTTCGCCGCCTGATTCGAGCCTCGGCCGCCACGATCGAAAAGTGTCACGAATATCAGGGCGGACTCGATCAGTTCCTCGAGGAGGTTGAGCAGGAGATTTTCCAGATCAGCGAGCAGCGGAGCACGGAAACCGCGCAGCCGATCAAGGAATCGATCGACGAGGCGGTCTTTCTCGTCCAAAAGCTGCTCGAACGCAAGGGCGAGCTGAGCGGCCTTTCGACCGGCTTGATCGATCTCGACAAGATGACCTACGGCCTCCACCCGGCCGAAATGATCGTCCTCGCGGCGCGGCCGTCGATGGGAAAGACAAGTCTGGCGCTCAACATCGCCGAAGCCGCTTGCCTGCCTAAACACGGCGAACCGGCCCCTACCCTCGTTTTCAGTCTCGAAATGAGCAGCGCCCAGCTCGCGATGCGTATGCTCTGCGGCCGGGCGCGCGTCAGCATGATCCGGCTCCGCGACGGGATCAGCTCCGCCGAAGAGGGGCAGAGGCTCGGCGCGGCCGCGAAGGAGCTGAGCAAGGCCCCTCTCTGGATCGACGATTCGGGCAGTCTCAATCTCCTCGAGGTTCGAGCCAAAGCGCGCCGGTTGCACGCGAAGCACCAGCTCAAGTTGATCGTCGTCGATTACCTCCAGCTCCTCTCCGGAACCGACTCCAGTGTCCCGCGCGAACAGCAGATCGCCGAAATCTCGCGCGGCCTCAAGGCGATGGCAAAAGAGCTCAACCTGCCGGTCATTGTCCTCAGCCAGCTCAACCGCGAATCGGAAAAGGAAAAGCGGCAGCCGCGCCTCTCCGATCTTCGCGAATCCGGTTCCATCGAACAGGACGCCGACGTGGTTTTGATGCTCGCGCGACCGAAGGACGCGACCGACGAGTTTTCCGTCGCGACCGACCGCGCCGATTTAATTATTGCCAAGCAGCGAAACGGACCCGTAGGAACTGTCCCGCTGACGTTCATCCGGGAGATCACTCGTTTCGAGAATTACACCGGGGAGCGGGACGGCCAATATTGAGCGGACAGCGTTCCCGGTTTCCGTTTTCACTCCCGCCATTTCTCTTTTCTCTCACCTTTGTTCCACGACAATGATTCGCCAGGTACTTCTTCTGCTCAAGATTGCGGCTGTCATCGGTTTCACGGGAACCGCGGCACTTGCGCAGACGGTATCCGAAGGACGGCAATGGACCGTCGGCGACTTGGAGATCCGGTTCATTGAACTGGAGAACGTTGCGCCCGGGCTTGTTCGGGCCAATATCCAATCAGCCGAAGGCGCTGCCTACGACGAAAGCCTGATCGACAGCGACATCCGCTCACTCTACCGCACGGGCCTGTTTGAATACATCGAGGTCAAACGTGACTTCCAATCCGACGGCACCGTCGACCTCATCTTTGAACTGCGTCCGAAATACCGGGTGGCGGGGGTCTACTTCAAAGGCGAGAAAGAGGTGACTCGCCGCCGCCTCAACCGGGAAGTCACGATCCGCAAGAACGACGCGCTCGATGAACGAAACGTCAGACTTGACGCGGAAAAGCTGCACGAATTTTACCAAAACCGCGGCTTCTCGGAAGCCGTAGTCACCTACAACATCGAGCGCGACCGATCGTCCGGCACCGGAATTGTTACCTTCATCATCGACGAGGGCCGGCGCGTTAAAATCAAGCGGGTAGAGTTTACGGGCAATGACTCGATCTCTGACCGCCGCCTGCGAAAGGCGATGGAAACCCGGCGCTGGCACATTTTTTCGTGGCTGACCGGTTCCGGGCGGTTCAAGGACGAAGTGTTCGAGGACGATCTCGACAAGTTGCGTGATTACTATCGCGAGGAGGGATTTCTCGATGTGGCGATCGACCCGGACCAGGTGACGTTTGACTACCCTTCGGACTCGAAGATGATCCTCACGATTCCGATCGAAGAAGGGCGTCAGTATTCCGTCGGCGAGATTACGATCGAGGGCAACGAACTGTACACGGAGGGAGAGCTGCGGTCCGCACTGGAGCTTAAACCAGGAGATGTTTTTGTGCCTTCACAACTCGACGCCGACGTCGAGCGTTTGCGGGACTACTACGGCAAAGACGGCTACCTCGACACCCGCGTGCGCGGCAGCCGGCGGCCAAACGTGGAGAGCGGCAACATCGATATCGCCTACGAAATCCTCGAGGGCACGCAGCATCATGTCGGTTCCATCGAGATTGAAGGCAACACCAAGACCAAGAGTACCGTGATCATTCGCGAGCTCGGGCTCGGCCCGGGCGATGTCTTCAACACGGTCCGCATGAAATCGAGTCAGCGCCGCCTCCAAAACACCCGGTTCTTCGAAGAGGTGACTCTGACGCCGGCACCGACGGAAATCCCCGGGCGCCGTGATCTGCGGATCACTGTTAAGGAAGGGCGAACGGGCAGCGTCACCTTTGGCGTCGGCTTCAGTACTCTCGAGCGGGCCATCGCGTACGCGGAATATCGCGAATCGAACTTCGATATCTTCAACTACCGCTCGAAGTTTCAAGGCGGCGGCCAAAAACTCCAGTTGCGCGTGCAGGTCGGCACCCGCTCGAACGAACTCCTGCTCGCGTTTGAGGAACCGTATTTATTCCAGCGCGAACTCGCCTTCGGCTTTCAGATTTTCCGGGCCGAAACGCGATATCTCGCCTCGACCTACGACGAGTTGCGCACGGGGTTTGAAGTCTATTTTCGGAAACGCCTGATTGAACTGGTCGAAGGCCGGATTTCCTACCGCTACGAAATTGTCGATATCTTCGACGTGAAACCCGATGCCCCCTCCCCGATCGTCGAGGGCGAACGGTCCGTGTCGAAAGTCGGCTTCAGCCTCCTCCGTGACACACGCGACAGCATTCTTGCCGCGACACGCGGCAACCGGGTCGAATTGCTGACCGAGGTCGCCGGCGGGCCGTTCCAGGGCGAGACGGATTACTTCCGCATTGAAGGCCGCGCGGCGCAATTTTTTCCCACCTTCGAAACCTTGAACCAGGTTTTCTCTATCGTCGGACGGCTGGGAACGGTCATTCCCCACAGCGGCGCCGACGAGGTTCCGTTCTTCGACCGCTACTTCCTCGGCGGTCCCTACGATTTGCGCGGGTTCGATTATCGCGACGTCGGACCCAGCGAAGGCTCTGACCGGATCGGGGGAAACTCCTTTGGTTTTGCCAGCGCCGAATATTCGATCGAACTCGTCAATCCGGTTCGCTTCGCCGTCTTCTATGACTGGGGCTTCGTCAATTCCGACAAGGCCGACTTCGACTTCAGCGATTACAACGACAACTGGGGTTTTGGCCTGCGTATTCTCGTGATGGGCGCGCCGATGCGGCTCGATTACGGCATTCCCATCACCACCGATGAATTCAATGATGAAGGCGGACGTTTTAGCTTTTCTTTTGGAACGCGCTTCTAAATCCTGTTTCTAAGCAAATGATTATGAAAAACCTCGCACTCGTGATCCTCTCCCTCGGCCTTTTGGCTCCCGTTGCGACCTCATCGGCCGCGGAAGTCAGCGTCGTGACGGCTGACTTGAACCGGCTTTTCGAAAACTATTACCGCACGGCCGAAGCGGAAAGCCGCTTCCAGAGTGCGGTTGAATCCGCCCAAAGCTCTGCCCAGTCCATGATCGCGGAAGGTCAGGCACTCGTCGAAGAGTACGAGAAAATGGCAGAAGAAGCCCAAAGCCCCGCACTGTCCGCCGAGGCCCGCGAACGTCTTCAGGCCGAGGCGGCGGCGAAGCTCCAGACGATCCAGGAAAAGCGGATGGAGGTGCAGCAATTTCAGGCAAATACCCAGCGCGCCCTCGAACAGCGGCAGCAAAGTCATCGTCAGCTGATGCTCGACGAAATCCGTGAAGCGGTGAAGGTAATCGCCCAAAAACACAATGCCAACCTCGTGCTCGACAGTTCCACGAAACTCGGCGGGATCGGCACGCGCTCCGTTCTCTTCGCCGACGCAAGCCTCGACATCACCGACGAAGTCCTCCAGGAGCTCAACAAAAATCAGCCGAAGGAGTGATCTGGTTTTTTTAATAGGAAAGCCCTGTTCCGCCCGGACAGGGCTTTTTTTGTTCAGATTCTTTCGCTTATGCAGCTCTCTCTGACCGTCGACGAGATCGCCGCCATCACCGGCCCGGCACGAACAGCGGGCGAGACGACTGGGCCGATCCAGCGTATCGCCGCCCTCAAGGACGCCGGTCCGGGCGACCTCTCTTTCCTTGCTAATACCAAGTACCGGAAAGAGGTCGCGGGCTCGGAAGCCTCGATCATTCTCGTTCCGGAAGATTTCGAAGGGGAGCCTCGCGAGGGACAGGCCTTCTTTTTCCAGGAAAACACCTCTCTCGCCCTCGCTCGGGTTTGCGCCCGGATCGAGCAGCGGCTCTGGCCGCGTCCGGCACAGGGCATCCATCCGACAGCTGTCGTCCATGAACGTGCCCGCATCGCGCCGACCGCAAGCGTTGGACCGCTTTGCATCGTCGAAGAGGGCGCGACCGTCGGCGAGCATGCGGTCCTCCAAGGCCAGGTTTTCGTCGGCCGCGGCGTCGCGATCGGCGACGACTCGTTTCTCGCGGCAAATGTCACCGTGCAGGGCCATTGCCGCCTCGGAGCGCGCGTTCGCCTGCACCCGGGTGTCGTGATCGGCGCCGACGGTTTTGGCTACGACACCGGAAGCGACGGCCGGCACAGAAAGCTTCCACAGGTGGGAGAAGTCGTCATCGGCGACGATGTCGAGATCGGCGCCGGCACAACAATCGACCGCGCCCGCTTCGACCGAACCGAAATCGGCGAAGGCACCAAGATCGATAATCTCGTCCAGATTGGACACAATGTCCTTATCGGCAAATATTGCTTGATCGTCGCACAGGTCGGCGTCGCCGGCAGCACGGTGATCGAAGATCAGGTAATTATCGGAGGACAGGCGGGGATCAGCGGACACCTCAGTATCGGCCGCGGAAGCATGATCGCGGCCAAGGCAGGCATCAGCAAAACACTTCCGCCAAAAAGCTACGTGGCGGGAGTCCCCGCGCTGCCGATCATGCTCGATCACAGGCTGAACGCGCTTCGCAAACGACTGCCGGACTTGTTCCGGGATTTCGAAGAACTCGACGCGGCGGTGAAAAAGCTTTTCAGCAAATCGTAAGTCATTCTTAGTTTACCTCCACATGGAGCAGCAAGATAACATCAGGATTTTCTCGGGCAGCTCGAACCGTCCCCTCGCTCAGGAGATCTGCAGCTTGATCGGTATTCCTCTCGGAGAAGCGGTCGTTACCACTTTTCCCGATGGAGAATCGTTCGTGAAGATCAACGAAAACGTGCGCGGCGCGGACGTTTTTATCATTCAGTCGACCTCGACGCCGGCGAACCACCATATTATGGAGCTGCTGATCATGATCGACGCCGCCCGGCGCGCATCGGCCCAGCGAATCACCGCCGTGCTGCCGTTCTACGGGTACGCTCGTCAGGATCGCAAAGATCAGCCGCGCGTGCCGATCACCGCCAAGCTCGTCGCGAACCTGCTCGTTGCCGCCGGCGCCAATCGGGTGCTCACCATGGATCTTCACGCCCAGCAGATCCAGGGCTTTTTCGATATTCCCGTCGACCACCTCTACTGCTCCCCTGTCTTTTTCAAATACCTTCGTCGGCTCAAACAAGAGAACCTGGTCGTCGTCTCCCCGGACCAAGGCGGCGTAAAAATGGCGGCAGCCTATGCCGATATGCTGGAATGCGCGGTCGGATTTATCGCCAAACGGCGCACCGACGCGAGCACCGTCGAAGCGATCAGCATGATTGGCGATGTCACCGGCCGCGACGTTCTCCTCGTCGACGACATGACCGAGACCGCCGGAACCTTGACGACCGCCGCCCGGCTCTGTAGAAAGCATGGTGCTCGCAGCGTGCGCGCCGCCGTCAGTCATTCCATCCTGAACGATCTCGCCTATGAACGCCTCCGGGAGGGATTGCTCGATGAACTCATTACATCCAATTCCGTTCCAGTTGAACCAAGAGGTTTTCCGATTACCGTTTTAAGCGTGGCCGAACTTCTGGGCGAAGCCATTGTCAGAATAAGTCGCAATCAAAGTGTGACCAGTCTCTTCCAAATCAAAGGCTTCTGAGACTGTTCCCGCTTTTCGCGGCAGCTTGATTCGCCCATGTATCCACACGAACAATTAACGAGAAAGTATATGAGACTTCGCATCCTCACGACCTTCCTTCTGGTAGCTCTCGGTGTTCTTAGCGGCCAGGCGATTTATCAGGAGAAATTCGCCGGCGATTCTCATTTTGCTGTCATAACCATTGACGACAAACCTCTCGATCGAAGCAACGCTCCTGTCGTCACAAGTTACGCCGACGTTCTCGACCAAGTACGACCGGCGATCGTCAGTGTCTTTTCGACACGCGTCGTTCGCGAACGCGCATGGTCCCCGTTTGGAAACGATCCGTTTTTCCGGCGGTTCTTCGGCGTTCCCGAACATCAGGATCGCGAACAGATCCGGCAAGGTCTCGGTTCGGGTGTGATTGTGAGCGAGAATGGTTATGTGTTGACCAACAACCACGTGGTGGAAGGCGCCAACGAAATCAAAGTCGCCCTGGACGATGATCGCGAATATGTGGCTACCCTCGTCGGAACCGATCCCAAAACCGACGTCGCGGTTCTCAAAATCGACGCCGAAAGTCTGCCCGCGGCCACCCTCGCTGACAGTGATCAAATCCGCGTCGGAGACATCGTTTTCGCTCTCGGGAATCCGCTCGGCGTCGGCCAAACGGTCACGATGGGCATCATTTCCGCCACAGGCCGCCGGCAAATGGGGATTCTCGGCTGGGGCGGTTACGAGAACTTCATTCAGACTGACGCCGCCATTAACCAGGGGAACTCAGGCGGTCCGCTCGTCGACGGTGAAGGCCGCGTCATCGGACTCAACACCGCCATTCTTTCGCGGACCGGCGGAAACATCGGGATCGGTTTCGCTATTCCCGTCAACCTGGTTCGAAACGTCATGCAGAGTCTGATGGAAACGGGAACTGTCGAGCGCGGCTTTCTCGGGGTGAGCCCGCAAGCGCTCACGCCCGAACTCGCGGAACAGCTCAATGTTCCCGAACCTCGCGGCGCACTGGTCAGCACGGTCGTTCCGGACAGCCCGGCCGCCGAGGCTGGTCTTCAAGCAGGTGACGTCATCGTCTCCGTTGACGGCAATCCCGTCTCCGATGACTTGGGCCTCCGGCTGACCATTTCGCAAATGCGGCCAGGCACCACCGCCAGGATCGAATTTTATCGCGACGGCGAACTTCAATCCGTCGAGGTGGAGCTCGGGCGGCTCGAGGACGGAGAGATGCCCGGCTCATCAGCCCCCGGCCGGTTCTTGGAGGGCGTGACGGTTTCGGCTGTCACCCCCGAGCTTCGAGAGCAGCTCAGCCTGCCAGCGGACATACAGGGGCTGGTCGTGACGGAGATTCGGCCCGACTCGCCTTTTGCCGACCAGCTTCCGGTCGGCGCGGTCATCCTTGAGATCAACCGGCAGCCGGTTTCTGACATCGGCACCGCGGCCGCAAGCCTTCGCCAAGGCGGCAACATGGTTTACATCTACTATCGCGGCGCCTTCCGGTTCATCACCATCACCGTTCCGTAAGGAACGCGGAAGCCGCAAAAATTGAGCTTGAACATGATCATATGTTCATTTTCAATGCGGCTCCATGAACCCGCTTACCCGTCGACAGAACGAGATCCTTCAATACATGCAGGCCTTCTCGCGCGATTGCGGTTACTGGCCGAGCATTCGAAATATCCAAGACGCGTTCGGTTTCCGAAGCACAAACGCGGTCGCCGGTCATCTGCGCGCGCTGGAAGAAAAAGGCGCCCTCGTCCGCATCCCCGGCCAGGCACGGAGTTACCGTATCAACCCCGCATTGGCCGACGATCCTGACGCCGTTGCTCCGAGCGGTCGAATCGAAGTCGTCGAGATTCCCGTCTACGGCAACATCGCCGCCGGTTATCCAGACGGTGTCGAACGGGGCGATGCCATTGACCGCATCCAAATCGGCATCGACGTCATCGGCAGCCATCGCTCGGCCCGTTGCTTCGCTCTCCGCGTCAGTGGCGAAAGTATGATTGATGCCGGCATATTTGATGGCGACACCGTCATCTTCGATCCGCGCGAGCCGCGCCATAATGACATCGTCGCCGCCCTGATCGATGGCGCGACGACCCTCAAGCGCTTCATCAATCAGCCCGGTTGTCCCCCCTATCTCAAAGCCGAAAACCCCGCATTCCCGGAAATTCATCCTGTCAGCGAGTTGATCGTCCAAGGCGTCGCCAAAGCCGTCGTCCGCCGGCTGTAGGCTAAACTAGCGCGCCAAACCGACCCCTCCGCGCCCCGATTACCCGGCTTTGCGACGGGCACCGATATGACGGAAGCGCGGGATCTCGTACAAAGTCGGAAGGTTCGTGTCCGTCGTCGTCGCAACTGCCGCACCGACTTTGGCAACCGTGTAAAGACCCTCCGTCTTCGCCGCCATGATAAAGTCGTTCGGGTGCAGCCCTCCCAAAACGTGCGTCCACCACTCCACCGTCACATCCTTGCCTTCCCGGCGGATTTCCGGATGGTGATTCTCCTCTTCGGCCAATTCGCGCAGTTTCGATAAAAAACGATCGGCCGTCTGCTCCCGGTCAAAAAGAAATCGATACTGAAGCTTTCGAACTTTCCCGTCGCGAACGACCTTCCACGCCGGGATCAGCGGATGCAATTCAGCGATCTCCTCGTCCGGCGAAACGGTTTCGCCAGCCTCCAGCGGCGCACACGAAAGCTGACTCAAAAGGCCCATCTCACCAGCAGAATACGGTTCTCGCCAGGGTTGCGCAATCTCCGATTTGGTGATCGCGATCTCCCGGGATTAGAACCGCCTCCAAAGAAATCAGTGCTGTCCGTAGCTTCCGGAGCGAGCATGCGCGGGGCGCGGGCGTACCACGGCGGCATCGCGGATCGCCGCGGTCAATATTTCTGATGGCGCGCCTTTTGTCACGTATCCCACCGCGCCCGCTTTGCGCATCGCATCAGCCATATCCTCCTGGGCATGCATCGAAAGACCGATTACACGCACACGAGGCATTTCCGCCGTGATGATCCTCGTCGCTTCGACCCCGTTCAACCGCGGCATACTGACATCCATGATGACGACATCCGGATTGGTTTCCCGGGCGAGTTCCACTGCCATTTGGCCGTCTGAAGCCTCACTGACGACATCGAAATCCATTTGCTCCCGCAGCAGACCTGCCAAACCTTCCCGGAGGATCTTGTGATCATCCGCCAGCAAAATCCGGATCCGGCCCGTTTCACCGCTCGCGGCTGCCAAACTTTCTTCAACCAGTCTCGTCTCGGTCCTGTCCGGCTTCCGAATCCCTCTCTCGCGGGCGGTAAGACTCGGCGCATGATGCCGAACGCGCACACAAACGTTAGTTCCTTTGCCGGGCGCGGCTTCAATTTTCATCGATCCGCCGAGAAGGCCGACGCGCTCCGCGATGCTGAACAGTCCGAAACCGGCGTCCTTGCTCTGAAAAGCGTGCGATGGATTATGATCAAAACCGACGCCTTCGTCACGAACGCAGACTTCCGTGTCGCCGTTGATCCGCGCGAGTTTGACGTACGCCTGATTCACACCGGCGTGCTTGACGATGTTGAAGAGCAGCTCGCGAACAGCCTGAAACAGGAAGGCCCGCAGATTTTCGAGTTCCGGACCCGAATCCTCCTCGCCCTCAACGGATACTTCCAGTCCATGGTTCTCGAACATTCGCCGTGCCAGCCAGAGCAAGGCAGGGCCCAGACCGGCATCGTAAAGAATCGGAGGGCTCAGTTCCACGGTCAATGAGCGCGAAGCCTCAATCGAACGCTCCAGCAGACTGTCGACCCGCTGAAGCCCCTCAGCCAGTTGCCCTTCGTTTCGGTTCTGTGCCAGCATTCCCACCTGCATCTTCGCCGCGACGAGAATCTGCTGCAGGTGATCGTGGAGCATCTCGGCGAGCCGCCGTCGCTCATGCTCTTCAACCTCCGTGAGCTGACCCGCAAGCATTTGCAATTGCGTCGCCCGATGCTCCGCCTCCGCGGTTCGTTCCTCGACTCGCTTTTCGAGCGTCTCATTCAACGCCCGCAGCCAAGTCTCGGCACGCTTTCGACCTGTATAGTCGCGTAGAATTTTAACGTAGCCGATGACCTCGCCGTTCTCATCCATCATCGGCGACACTTGTCCGCTCGCCCAAAACTTGCTGCCGTCTTTGCGCAAATGCCAGCGTTCATCGTCACCTTGGCCTTCCGTCCGCGCCCGCCCCGCTTCTCGACCCGGCAAATCCTTCTCCCGGTCCTCATCGGTATAGATAATCGCGAGCGGCTTGCCGAGGATCTCGTCCTCACTGTAGCCAAGGAGCCGCTCGGCGCCGGCATTCCACGACGTGATCCGCAAATCGCGGTCCATACTGAAAATCGCGTATTCGACCGCGCTCTCGACGATCAACCGGAAACGCTCCTCACTCCGCCGCAAAGCTTCTTCCGCATCACGGCGCTCCGTAATATCACTCGCGATCATCGATAGACCCGCGCGCGATGGATAAATGCGGCACTCATACCAGCGGCCGCTGACTGGATCGCGGTACTCCACACGCCGCATCTCCTTCTTCTCCGCCGCCTCAACTACCGCCTGATAATACGGACTGCCAACGAGTTCAGGAAAAACTTCCCATTTGACCCTGCCCAGCAGCTCCTCCAACGGGTGCCGCCGCACCTCCAGCGCCTTTTCATTGGCGTAGATAAAACGAAAATTGTTGTCGAGCAGGACAAAGGGATCCTGCACGCCGGCAAGAATGGCTTCCCGCTGCTCGAGCAGGTCGCGCACGTCGTACTGCCGCCGACGGGCCTGCAGAGCAATCCGCACCGCATGAATCAGTTTCGCTTCCTGGATCGGCCGGTCGATCAGCATGATATTTCCGCCGCTCCGCGTGGATTCAAGCGCCTTCAGACACGCGGGAAGCGTATCGCCCCCCGTCGCCATGATCAGCGGCAGGTCGGACCATGGCGGCTGCTGAACGACTTTCCGCATCAGTTTCGAAAGCGCTTCTCCCTGCAAAACATCGTCGCTCAGATAAGCCGCGCCCGCGCCTGATTCCATCTCCTCGCAAAAGCTCGATAATCCCGCGCATGCCTTCGCGACGAATCCATACCGTTCCAGGAGAGACACCACCTGCTCGGATTCCGCCCGATCGGCCACGCACACCAAAATTCGCTTTTCCAATTGATCAGGTTTCTCTTCCCTCGACATAATAGCTCGATTGCGAACTCGCTGGTTAACCGGTCCACGTAATCGTATCACTTGACGATCTCCAACTTCGCTTAAAGCCATCGGATATTTACTCTCAAGGCGTCGCCACAATTAGCGTCGGCAGGTTTTCGTGCAGTGATCCCATCGGTCGACAATAATTCAGCTTGCTCCGTTTCAGCGACTCTCCTGCCGGATACTAGCAAAATCCTTCTTTTCAGGCAACGCGGACCGTACGCACCGACCGGCAACAATTCGACAGGACGAGAAGGCGGCAAGCATCAAGATCATCAATCGTTTGCGGCACGGAGCAGGAAAAGACAAAATATTAATCGACGCTTCCTCGTCCTCTCCCGCGGGGGTAGATCCGTTCACTCACACAAAGGCACAACGGTCGTGGAAGGACTTCTGCTTGGCTCATTGGCTGCCAAATTTACACCGTTCCGCCAAGACAGCAACCTCAAAGAACGAGTTCACCGGCCGGATTTCCTTCGGGCCGTTGCCCCGCGCCTGGTTTTTCCGTCCGCCGATTCGGGAGCTTGGGTCATCCACACAAAACGATACGGCTTCGCTGACCACACCGGGCCGGCGTAAGCCACACCGACGCGGGGCGTTCGCGCGATTTCCCCCGCCGGAACTCGCAATCCGCGGTCTTCAATCCAGAGACCTTCACCTTCCGTCGCCGACCGCCGGTTGAAACTGCCGTCGATCGAAAGGGCCTTCGTCAAACGTGCAGGCCCGGAAATCGCACCGGCACCTCGAATCAGGATCGCCGCCGGATACCCCTTCGGCCCCGTCACCACGTTCAGCAGCCAATGAATCCCGTAACAAAAGTAGACGTAAAAAAAACCCGGCGCCCCATACATGACCTCCGTTCGCGGGGTCACACCCCGGCTCGCGTGAGAGGCACGATCGTCGCAACCGTCATAGGCCTCAACTTCTTGAATCGCCCACGCGATCTCGGTCCCGTCATCGAACCGCCGCACCAAATGCTTGCCCAAAAGGCCGCGCGTCACTTCAAGCGTCGGCCGATTATAAAATTCTTCTGTCAGGATTCTGGTCGCTGTCGTGTTGCCGGTCATCGAAAAGAAAAAAGAGACGAGTCTGCCCAGACCGCCACTTTTGCCCGATTCGCCAGAAAATCAAGAAAGGGACCAATGCTGTCACTTTCCGTTTTGATCTTCCACGCCAAAAGCCTAGCCTCTTGCTTCGTCCGTGAAAAATTTCAAAACCATCCTCTTCGACCTCGACGGTACGTTGATCGACCACTTCAACGTCATTTACCGCTGCTACGCGCACACGTTCCGCACACTCGGCCTCCCCGAGCTCGACTACGACGCGGTGAAACGCTCGGTTGGCGGATCATTCGAGGTGACGATGAAAGAACTGGTCGATTCGGCCGTTTATCAAGACGCGGTGCGGATCTACCGCCAGCACTTTTCCGAAATCTTTCTGGATGATGTGACGGTTTTGCCCGGTGTGGAATGGTTGCTGCCGGCACTCAAGGAACGCGGCGTTCAGCTCGCGGTTTTCACAAACAAACAAGGTCCGGGATCCCGGGCTATCTGCGATCATCTCGGCCTGACGCAGTACTTGGACGCCGTTTTCGGCTCGCACGATACCCCGTACCGCAAACCGGATCCCCGCTTCGCCCAGCATGTCCTCACGGAACTTGGGGCAACTGCCGCGACTACCTGCCTCGTCGGCGATTCGTCATGGGACGTCGCCGCCGCACGCGGCGTCGGCATGCCAAGCTACTGCGTCACCACCGGCACGCACAGCCGCAACCAGCTGCTCGAAGCCGGCGCCGACGCGGTTTTCACTGATTTTTACGAGCTCGGCCACCACGGCTTCGGCCTTGAACCTGAAACCGCCGCAACCCGCTGATCCGCACAGTGCGGCCCTATTCGCGAATTAACAAACTCTAAGTCAGCGCGAGTAACGCTCGAAACCCAAACGGTGAAAACCCGGCGGCCGTACTCGTTGGCGGACTCCAGTTTAATCCCGCGTTTACTCCGGTTCCCGAACCTTCCACCTATGGCATTATCGGCGCCTTGGGCCTCGCCGCTTTGATCGTCTCCCGTCGGGTTTCCCGGTCTGCCCGTCGCGAGTAATCGGCTCAAGCCAGCCTCCAGCTGCCAGCAACCCGCGGGTGTCCGGGATATTCGTTCTTTTCAATCCGGCTCCCCTTCCGCGGCAACTTCGTTTTCGCGAGTGATGTTGTCGCGGATGACGGCCCCTTTTACGTCTTTTGCGACAGTGACGGCCGGCGCGTGACTTTCGGTTTTTCCAAGGATGATATTGCCCGCGACGCGGATATTCTCGCTCCCGGAGACCCAGATGCCGCGATGGGCGAAGTTGAGGATTTGACTCGCGGCAATCGTGATATTCCGGCTCCCGGAAATCTCTACCGCGCCGCCCTCTTTCAAACTTCCCTGCTCTGCGCCATCGAGAATAAAACTGCTCAACGTGATCCCCTCGGAGTCACGGATCGCGATGCCGTTCTCCGTTCCGGCGTAAAGAGGGTTCCGGTAGTAATCGGGATTATAATCGGAAACGTTTCCGGAAAACGAAATATGCCGGCTGTTTTCGATCAGCAGCGTCTGATCCCGGCCGAGGATAAAGTCGTTGCCCGATATCGAGATTCCGCGGGCGCTGTCGATATGAATATTGACCCGCTGATTGCTGATATGATTCCCCGAAATACTCCAAAATCCGATCTTGGCGGGGTCTTTCGGGTTTCCGCGGAAACGGATATTCGCGCCGCCGGGACTGTAGCGAGCCTGAATGGTATTGCTGACAATTGTGCCTTCCCGGACGCTGCCGCCTTGGCTGACGTCGATCAAAACGTCGTTCGATTCCCCGGCCTCCTCGTCGTAGTTGTATTCGATATCGTTGCCCGTGATCTGTACATTTCGAACCGCGCCGCCGCGAATTACGATGCCGCCGCCTTTATTGTAGCTGATATGGCTGCTCGTAATGACAGCTTGGTGAAGGTTGACCTCGTCGAATAAAATTCCGACTTGCGCGCAATTGTAGATATGGCCGGAGTCGATGATTACGTTGCGGTTTCGCTCGGTAAAACGGATCCCCACGCGAACATCACGAATCAAGACATTCGAGACAATCGCCTGCATTGTTCGGACAAATTCCAAGCCATCAGCCTCCGGGTGAGCGCCAAAAACTTCCAAGCCGGTGATCCGCGGCATCCGCTCGCGGCTCAGAACTCCTTGGGCGAACGTCGTCGCAAGCGCGGTGCCGTCATGGGTTCCAATAAAACGAAACGCCGGCCCCGGCCCCGCCATCAAGACTCGCCCGCTGCCGGATTCTCCATCCAGACTGATCCGCCGCCCTTCGTCGAGACGCACCTCGATCGTGCGGGTAATCCGGTAATCCCCCTTCGAAAATTGGATAACGCCCTCCCCTTCGGCGACCGCGCGCTCGATCGCCTCCGTGTCATCGGTTTCGCCGTCGCCAACCGCCCCAAAGTCGCGAATATTCAACGCGGCTGACGCAATGACCAGGGGGAGAAGAAACAGGGCAGCCACGATTGCTTGGATTTTGATCTTCATCACAGGACAATCCAACGCGGATGCGGCGCGCTGTCATCCATTTTTTCCTTTCCCAAAAACTAGCCGAACGCGCTAAGAATCTCGCCGCCGATTCGGTCGGCAACCAGTCGACCGGCATCGGTCAGACGGATCCATCTTTCTTCGCATTCCAGCAGATCTTCTTCGACACACTGATCGAGCACCGCCGTGACATTCGCCGGCAACGTACGGCCCAGCCGCTCCTCAACCTGCCCCAGGTCGATTCCCGCATTCATTCGCAGTCCGAAAATCAGCAGGTCGCACGCGAGCAATTCGGGAGAAACTTCGGTGACCTGATCGGTCGAGCGAATCCCGGACGCAAGTCCCTCCAGCCAAACCGAAAGATTCGCGGGATTGGAAGACCGCCATCCTCGGCTCTGGGAAGCCGCGGCCGGCCCAAGGCCAATCCACTCCCCCATTCTCCAAGTATTTACATTATGAATACAGGAATAGTTCGGGCGGGCGTAGTTTGAAACTTCATACTGTTGAAACCCCGCCTCACCCAGAACATTCCACGCGGTCCGGTAAAAAGCGACTTCCTTCTCTTCATCGATCGTCACTTCTCCGTTCGCCAATTTTACATAAAGTGCCGTGTCCTCCTCAAACGTCAGGCAATAGGTCGAGAGGTGCTCCGGCTGCAACGCCACCGCTTCCCGAAGATCCCCGATCCACTCATCGAGGCTCTGCCCGGGCAGCGCAAACATCAGATCGAGATTCACGTTCTCAAAGGCGTGCCGACGCAAGAGATCATACGCCGCAAAAATCTTTTCCCTTGGATGCCGGCGGCCAAGCGCATCGAGCAGTCTGGGCTGAAACGACTGCGCCCCCAGCGAAATCCGCGTCACCCCAATCTCCCGCAGCGCTTCCAATCGGGCATTTCCAACGCACCCCGGCGTCAGCTCCACAGTCCACTCGAGCGGATCCTCGGCCATCGCCTGACGCAACGCCTGCCCAAGCCGCCGAATCGATTCCGGCGGCAGGAGTCCCGGCGTTCCTCCGCCCCAAAAAACGGTCGCCGCCGGTATCGGCCGATCAACCAGCTCCAGCTCCCGCTCAATCCCGTCGACAAACCGGTCAAAATCTCCGCGTTCAGGGCGTTGCTGATAAAACGCGCAAAAATCGCAGGTGGTCGAGCAAAACGGCACATGCACGTACAGTCCGACCGTCCCCCCGTTTGGCACGGGCAGACAAGAAACGCTTTCCCTTGCCGCCGCCACCTTTCCTGACATTGCTCGTAAAATTAAAGAATCCGCTCCAGGGCCGGCTGTTGCACTTTCGAATAGGCATAACCGACAGCCTCAAGCACTTGTTCAAATTGCGCCCGCTCCTCGTCGGACGCAAACTCCAATCCCATCAGCGCCCGGCCAACGCGTTCACCGCTGTAACTGTAATTGAAATAACAGATATTCGCCAGGTCGCCGGCTTGTTCGAGGAAATCGTGCAGCGCACCGACGCGCTCCGGAAATTCCAGTTTAATAAACAACGGCCGATTCATCATCCGCGCGCGATAATGAATGATCCTGAACTCGACATCCTCCTGGTTCGTCACTTCCGAGAACGGAATCTTCGCCTCCCGCAATTGACGCTCCAGCCGCTCATAAGCCGGCGGCGAGGCATCAAAACCGATCACCGGCCAAGCACGCTCCGGATCCAGCTTGCCGTATTGAAACTCGACAATATTCAGCCCGGCGAGCTGTTCCTGCAGCAAACGGAGCATCGCCTTCGGCCGCTCCCCAATTTCAAATCGCAAATAACGCCGGCGCGCGGCACCAACTCCCGCGTTACGCGCGATCAGGCCGAGTTGCGCGAAATCGACGTTCGCCCCGCAGATGATCGCAAGAGCCCGTTTTCCGGCTACCTCTTCCCGCCGCTGCAGCAAGCCGGCCAGTCCCATCGCTCCCGACGGCTCCGGCACACAGCGCCGCGTCTCCCACAGCAACTGAATCGCCGCCGAAACTTCGTCGTTTGTAACCGTTACGATCTCATCCAGCAGGTCACGACAAAGTGGATACGTCAAATCCCCCGCCCGCTTTACCGCGGTGCCGTCGCAAAAGACGTCAACGTAATCAAGCGTCACCGGCACCCCCGCTTGGAAGGCCGCGCTCATCGATGCCTGGTCACGCCCTTCCACCCCGATGATTCGCATCTCCGGCCAATACGTCCGAAGCCAGCCAGCCACCGCCGCGGCCATTCCTCCGCCGCCGATCTGCAAAAATGCGACGTCAAACGGTCCTTCCCCCGACATGACAATCTCATCCGCCATGGTCCCCTGCCCTCCCATCGTCGCCCAGTCGTCGTACGGATGCACAAAGACAGCACCGCTCGCCGCGGCCGCCTCATGCGCCGCGGCCGAGGCGGCATCATACGTGTCGCCGACCAGCACCACCTCCACCGCATCGCCGCCATGCAGGCGAACCGCCGCCTGTTTCATCTTCGGCGTGGACCGCGGCATGTAGATCGTCGCGCGAGCCCCAAGCTTTCTCGCCGCGGCGGCGACCCCTTGCGCGTGATTGCCGGCTGACGCGCAGATCACCCCTTTCTCCCGCTCCGCGGACGACAGGATCGCCATTCGGTTAAACGCGCCGCGCCATTTGTACGAGTGAATCGGCGACAAATCTTCCCGTTTCAAAAACACATCCGCCGACAAGGACGGAATCGTCACACGCTCCAACGGCGTCGGCGGTGCCGCCGCATACACACGCTGACGCGCCATCAAAATCTCCTGAACGAGTTTCCGTCTCATCGACGCAAGTCAACACCCGGCGCGCGCTCACCGGCAAGCTTGGAACTACGCCAAACTCCTCGTTTCTTCTCCGACACACTCATACACGCAGAACATGGCTGCAGCGCCGGCGCTGGGCCTGCGTGAGCGGCGGAAAATCGAGGCGCGATTCCAGCGGTTCCGTCCGCGCAAGCATCCGGCGCGCCTCCGATTGCAGTTCCCGCCACCGCTCCCACGCATAATCCGGCGCCTGCGCGATTTGTCGCAACAGGCTGCGCCACTCGAGCAACGCGCGTTCAATATCACCCGCACGGAGGATGTCGCCCGCTCGTTCGCGCTTCGCCGCCGGACTTGCCTCCGCCTCCCGCAAGACCTCCGAGGCGCCATCCCCAAATCCGGGCGGCACCCCTCCTTCGAGGTAGCCGGGGAAATTCTCCGGCGGATAAACTTCCCGACAGATCGTCCCCAAGCGCGAACCGCGAGCAATCTCTTCTTCCCCGAAACGATGTCCCGCCCGCAGATTGGCAAGATCGTAGACAAGGTCGCTCACGGAATAGCTTTCATCTTCCAGTGCGGCCGCAACAGCCAGACCTTCGCCCCGATAGAAATAGCTGAAAAGGATGCCCCGCCGCGTCGGGGTCCCATCCGCTTCGATCAGACCAAGCTTCCTCCAAGAGTACGCCGGCGACAGCTTGCGCACGATTTCTTCGGTGCAAATTCGCAATTGATCGCAGGCGCGGCAAACTTCCGGATACTCCTTGCGTTCCGGCGGATTCATCAGTTTGGCACCGTGAGAATCACGCCACGCGCGAACTGGCACATCGGAATAATCGAGTCGGACGTTGACCGCGTTGCCTTTTTGCACGATATCCACGACGCGACCGCCGCCGAAAATCTCGGAAAGGAGCGGCACAATGCGCGAGCGAAAATCTTCTTCCGACAGCGATTGCGCGACCTCCATCCCCCGCGCACGCAGCTCCCGCCGCAACGGTTTGACAAGGCGCACACGGGACAAATCCTTCGTGTCCCTTGTCCCTGCCGCGATGGCCCGGCCATACTTCCGGAGCTTCCCCGGCAGGCGGCAAAGGCTTCCCTTTCCAATGTCGTCGAGCGAGTCTGCCGAAGCCAAGGCCCGGCGCCACCGGTCATCACGCCACACCAATGCTTCCCCGAGCGCCGCCTCCACCGGCATCGATGGTTTGCGCTCCCATTCTCCACGCGAATTGCGCATCTCGATCACCCTCGGCCGCGCGAAATGCGCACGCTCTCCATCGACCATCAAACCGCACGGACGCGGACCCGACCGCAAACTGTGTTCCACTCCAAGCGGAATCTTCTGCGTGCTGAAGAGCCGTTCACAGGTGCGAAGTGCTTCACTAAACGGAGGACGGCCTTCCTCGACCGCGGCCTGCATGACACCGATCAAGCTCGGCCAGTCGACCTGACGCGACCGGCGCAGGTACAACGGCCGAGCGTCACTCAATCGCGGACGGTCCGGAGCGACTAAAATGTAACCGATCTCGTCAAGCCCGCGGCGGCCGGCACGCCCGAACATCTGCAACAGTTCGTCTGGCCGAACTTCCTCGTAAAAATTGCCGACGCGATACTCGCGGTCACTGATCAGCACCGAACGCATGGAGAAATTAATGCCCGCGGCCAGCCCGGTTGTCGCAACCACAATCCGCAGCTGGCCCGCCTTCGCCAGCGGCTCAATCAGTCCCGCCCGCTGGCGGTAGCTCAATCCACTGTGATGATACGCGACCCGGCGCGCGAGCATCCTCGTCAGTTTGGCCCCCGCCAGGCGGCGCTGCTCATCGGAAAGCGCCAGCGGCTCGTCAACCGGAAACGCCCCGGCAAACATTCGCGCTAATTGTTCGGCCCCTTTTCGCTGCGGAGCAAAAACAAGAATCGGACCAAGGTCCGCCAGCAGCGCCCTCGCCAGCAGCCGCGGCCAAAATCCGGTGATGCTCGACGGCACGTTGCCGCCAAGCGCCTCGAGGAAAATCTCCTCCTGGGGGACTGCTCGCTCCTCGTGCGAAACAAGAACCGCATCCCGTCCGATCCGCCGCAGCCATTCGACCACGTGTTCCGGATTGCCGACGCTTCCGCTCAAAAGCAAAAGCCGCGTCTCCGGCGGCAGCAGCGCCAGCGCGAGTTCGTAGCTCAAACCGCGCGAACTGTCGCCGAGCATCTGGTATTCATCGACCACAAACAGCTCCGGACCCGCCCCTTTAAGAAAGCGAGACTTCTGCGTCTCGAGCGTTGCGACGACAACCTTCGCGTCCAGATTCTCGGCAAGGTCGCCGGTCGCGATCCCGACATCCCACCCGCGCGCCCGCCACTCATGCAATTTGTCGTTCGCGAGCGCCCGCGTCGGAACGGTGAAGACCGCGCGCCCCGAAAATCCCCGCTCCACGAATTTTTCAAAAACATACGTCTTCCCCGCCCCCGTCGGCGCATGGAGAACAACATCCTTTCCCTGACGGAGCAGACGCATCGCTTCCTGCTGCCAGAGATCCGGAACCTGGAGATTGATCTCAAGGGTGTTCACGAATGGTTGACGCACGATTCCCAAAATTGACAAAGAGCGCGAAGCCGCACGATCATCGACCGCATAGGCGCGCCGGGACCCTACTTTCGCGGAAAGTTCGTTCCCGGCAAGACCGCACCGGCTTTTTCCCCGCGGCAAAGTTGCTGGCGCCCCAGCAGCGGATGATTTTCCACGTGACCAAGCGTTCACAATCAGCTGCACAATCTCCGACACGTCTTCACTGGCAGGCAACTTTTTAGGACAGTCGGTAAAAAGGAGGGTTGAATTTTCGCAAGAGGCGGAGGATACTTCCTTCATTGTTCCCGATCCAACTTGGGGATAAGGTTCGCAAGACGTTAGGATCACGCCGATTACGAACAACGAAAGGGCACGCGAACAGGCGTTATCTATGCTGCTTTTGTTCATTGAAAATAGTTCCGGGGAAGGAGTAAGCGCCGTTTGGGCGATTCTTTTTTCCGCCCTCCTTGGAGCTATTTTTACGGCCTTTCTCGTTTGGGTTCTCACCGTTCGCCAGCGAAAACTCGAACAGGAACGATCCAGAGCCACTCTTTATTACGCGAGCAAGGAAGCCGAGCTGACCGCGCGCGAGATCAAGAGCAAGGCCGAAATAGAGATCGAAAAGCGGTGGACCGATCTTCGCGCCGCGGAAGCTCGTTCCAAACTCGAACTGGAACGGCGTCAGACGGAACTCTCACGAAAGGAAGAGGCTTTCACGAAAAAACAGGCCGAATTCGAGAGCGATAAGGAGCGGTTTGATCGCGAATCGCTTTCGCTTCGGCAGGGCCGCCAGCGTCTCGGCCACACAATTCGGACCTACCGCCGTTTGCTCGAAGAGGCCGGGAAATTGTCCTCTGAAGAAGCGCGCAAACTGCTGCTCGAGGAGATCGCCCAAGAATGTCGGGACGAGATGCGCCATTACCGGCGCGAGCTGCTCGAACGGTCGCAAAAGGAGGTGGAAAATGAGGCCCGGCAGATCCTCATCGCGGTGATGCAACGGATGGCGAGCCAGCCGAATCAAGACGCGGTCGCTGCTATCGTCAGTCTGCCAAACGAGGAAATGAAGGGGCGGATCATCGGCAGAGAAGGCCGCAATATTAAGTGCTTCGAAGCCGCCACCGGAACGACGATCCTTATCGACGAATCCCCCGACACACTCCTGATTTCCTGTTTTGATCCGGTTCGGCGCGAGATCGCCAAGATCGCGCTCGAAGAACTGATCGCTGACGGGCGGATTCATCCCGCCAGCATCGAAGAGTCGATCCGTCAAGCGACCGAAAAGGTCGACGTCGAGGTCATTCGCTACGGAGAAGAGGCGATCGACCGCCTGAACCTGACCGGGGTCCATCACGAAATTCTCCAAGTGCTCGGACAGTTGAAATACCGCTACGCGCTCAATCAAAATGTGCTGGACCACTCGATTGAGGTCGCATTTCTCAGCTCCATGCTCGCCTCGGAGCTCGGCTTGGATCCCGTCATCGCGAAACGCTGCGGGCTTTTTCACGATATCGGCAAGGCACTCTACCAGCAGTACGAAGGAAGCCACGCCTTGATCGGTGCCGATCTCCTGCGCCGCCACGGCGAACCGCACGCGGTGATCAACGCCGTCGCCGCTCACCACGAGGAGGTTCCCGCGGAATCTCTCTACGCCGGACTGCTGATCGCGGCGGATACGCTGTCCGCTGTCCGGCCCGGAGCACGCGCGGAATCACAAGGCAACTACCTGCTGCGCCTCGAGCGCCTCGAACAGCTCGCAGCAAGCCTGCCCGGCGTCCATGAAGCCTACGCGATTCAAGCTGGCCGCGAAATTCGCGTCGTCGTCTCCCCGAACGAAGTGAGCGACGAAGACGCACGCAAACTCGCTCGCACCATTCGAACAAAAATCGAAGACGAGCTCCAATACCCAAGCGTCATCAAGGTCACCGTCATCCGGGAACAGCGATTCGTCGAGACCGCAAAGTAGCTTCGCGCTTATCAACCCTTCTTCCAGATAAGGCCATCCGCCCCGAACGGGCATAACAACCTAACCCAAGGCAATGCCTTGTACGAATAAAATGGAAGGCCAAATCACTGGAAGAGCGACCCATTGAGCATCGCCATCGGCCGCCCGCTCACGGCGTTTCACCGCTCGCCCCTGCCTCGCCCTCGGCCAGCATCGCTTCGAATTGCTCCTGTGTAATCACCGGAACACCGAGCCTCCGCGCCTTGTCCAGCTTCGAACCGGCTTCTTCTCCAGCGAGCACGTAATGGGTTTTCTTGCTGACGCTGCTCGCGACCCGCCCGCCCGCGGCTTCAATCTTCGCTGCAGCTTCATCCCGGGTCAGGCTGGGAAGTTTCCCCGTCAGGACAAATGTCTTGCCCGCGAAAACTGACGATCCCGCGTCACGCCGCTTTTCCTCCTCATGCATCCGGACGCCCGCTTCCCGCAATCGGTGGACCATTTCCCGGTTGCGCGGCTCCGCAAAATACGCGGCGATGCTCCGGGCCGTGATTTCACCGACTCCGTTGATCGCCAGCAGTTCCTCCTCACCCGCCGCCGCCAGTTTCTCCAAGTCCCCGATCGCGTACGCCAGATCCTTAGCCGCCGTCGCACCAATGTGCTGAATGCCCAAACCGTGAATCAGCCGCCAAAGCTCCCGATCTTTGCTCGCTTGAATCGCGTTGAATAAATTCTCCGACGATTTCCGCGCGAATTTGTCAAGCGTCATGAAATCTTCGATACGCAAACTGTACAAATCCGGAATCGACTGCACCAAACCGCGCCCCACAAGCTGATCGACCACCGCTTCGCCGAGTCCTTCGATGTCCATGCATTGACGCGACGCGTAATGCTCAAGGCGCTTCCGCACTTGTGCCGGACAGCTCAGATTGGGACAGCGTGTCGCCGCCTCGCCCGGAAGCCGAACCGTGCGCGTGCCGCAAACCGGACATGCCTTGGGAAAAACAAACGGTGCCGAATCCGGCGGACGCTTCTCCTTAACTACCGCAACCACCGCTGGAATGATCTCCCCAGCCTTCTCGACCAGCACATAATCACCGGCTCGAACATCCTTGCGCACGATTTCATCCTCATTGTGCAAAGTGGCACGCGACACTGTCGTCCCGGCCAGCAGAACCGGCGTCAGCTCCGCGACCGGCGTCAGTTTCCCTGTCCGCCCGACGCTAATGCTGATTGACTCGACCCGCGTCTCCGCCTGTTCAGCCGCGAACTTGTACGCAATCGCCCAGCGCGGCGCCTTCGAAGTGGCTCCCGCCTCTTCCTGCCGGGCAATGGAATCGAGTTTCACCACGGCGCCGTCGGTCGGATAACCGAAGTTTCCCCGAATCGAATCGAGTTCCTCAATTGCCGCCCGGATTTCATCCAATCCTCGAGCCCTCCAATAACGCTCGACCGTCGGAAGCTTCCACGCCCGCAAGGTCTCATGAACCTCGTGCTGCCAGTCGAACAGCATCGGTTCACAATATCCCCGGCCGTACAGAACGATTTTCAGATTCCGGCGGGCGACTTCCTTCGGATCCAGCAGCTTAACCGTTCCCGCCGCCAGATTGCGCGGATTCGCGTAGAGCGGCAGCCCTTCTTCTTCGCGAGCGGAATTGATCCGCTCAAACTCTTTCGTCTCCAAGTAAATCTCGCCGCGAATCTCAATCACATCGGGGATCCGCGGCCCGACCAGCCGATGCGGAAGCGATCGGATCGTCCTCACGTTTTGTGTGATATCGTCCCCTTCGATCCCGTTGCCGCGCGTCGCCGCGCGCAGAAATTGGCCTCGTTCATACGTCAGACTCACCGCCACACCGTCGATTTTCGGTTCGACGATATAGGCGAGATCATCCGAGCCGAACAACCGCGCGAGACGGTTGTGAAACGCCCGCAGCTCTTCCTCGCTGTAGGTGTTGTCGAGGCTCTGCATCGGCAGGCGGTGCCGGTACGACTCGAACTGCTCGAGGCGATCGTCGCCAACTCGTTCACTAGGCGAATCAGCCGACGCGAGTTCCGGGAACTTCGCCTCGAGATCGATCAGCTCTTGTTTCAGCCGATCATATTCAAAATCGGAAATCTCCGGCGTCGCTTGCCGGTAATAAAGCTCATCGTGCCGGGCGATCCGCCGGCGCAATTCCTGCACGCGTTTGGCTGCTTGGTCGGACTCCATGAAAAAGTTTTGAAGGGACGAAACGGAACTCGAGCAAGCTCCGGTAAAATGGCCAGTAAGTGTAAACGGTCACCGCGACGAGCGCGCCGGAAAAATCGGCAATCCAGTCAACGAGATCCATCTGGCGCTCAGGATTAAATCCCTGCCGCGTTTCGTCAACGATCCCGAACAGCATGGTGATCAAAATGGCGCCGATGAACCGTTTCCGCGACCGCACCCAAGGCGGAAATGCGCGGTACACGGCCGTGGCGACCAATCCGAAAACCAGGAAATGCACGAGCTTATCGACGTGCGGAAAAAGCATAAACCCGGGCGCCGAGGGGGCTCCGCCGCTTGAACCGAGAAGAATCGTCGCCATCAGCGCGGCCGGAAAAAGCATCCGCACGCGCCAGCTCCCGCCATTCCGACGGTTTTGAATCAGCTCCCAGTTCTGTTTCATGTCATCAATCTTCAAGTGTAACGCGCCACCCTCCCCGCCCGGCAAGCCTGATCATCTTCCTGCCGCATTTCGCTGATCTTCAAAAATTCTTTCCGTGCGCACCGCCTTCCGTAGACTTCGCCTTCATGTTACTCCGATTTCTCCCCTTCCTCCTGCTCCTGTTCATTGCTTCGGCCACGTCCGCGGCGGAAAGCAGTCCCTCCCTTGCGCAATCCGGCGCGGACGCGAACGCGTTGATTTCCGACCTTCTCGCCCGCGATTCTCTGCGCAGCCCCGTGCCGTTTCCTGAAGTTGTCGTCGCCGCCGCCGGAACAGCCGTTCTTCCAGTCGACCCCGCCGACCCGGACGATCAGCAACTCATCGCCGATCTCACCGCGGCCGCTGACGCGCTCCTCCTTGCAATCAACCAGCCGAACCATCCGGTCCACCACGTCGGACGCATCAATGAAGTCAGTCATCATCTAGAAGACATCCTCCTTCAAAAAATCAATGCCATCCCGGGACTTTCCTGTACGTATCCAAAAACTGCTGACGGCCATTTTCAGCGGTCCGGATACCCGGACCTGCGCGTAATCGATGAACGATCGGGCCGAGTCCTTTACCTCGATCCAAAGCTCTTTGCAACAACCAGTGAAACGAGCTCGTTCCGGACCTTCTATTTCGAACCTAAAGTAGAAACGAACAAAATCCTGGAGGATGCGCATCATCTCATTCTCGGCATCGCCCACGACGGTCGCGACCCGACCGAAGAACGCTGGCTCTTTCGTTCCTGGACGCTCGTCGATCTCGCTGGACTCCACGTTCGTCTGAAGACTGAATTCCAAGCCAGCAACCGCGACCTGTACGAATCCGCCCGCGTCCTGACCAGAAGCAAACCCGCCCCCCAGTCTTCACCCTCGCACCCGCGCCTTCCGCACCCTTTTTCTCGGTAACAAACCGCCCCTCTCCTCCCTCGCATAAATAAGCGAACGCTCTCAACCCACTCTCCCAATGCGACACTAAATGGAACAGGTGTTCCTTTTCATGTCGTGTTGCCACGGCGCGAGCGAGTCCCGTTTCGCCTCAAGAGGTTCCTTTGCCCGTCACTTCGAACCCGAACGGCCGCGGCCGAAGATGTCAAGGATGTCGGGAATTCGCGGAATCGTCGGCCGCTCCTCCGTCTCCCTGTCGAATCCTGGTATCACATACGGCAGCGCGGCTTCCAAAAGCAATCGATAGAAGGCGTTCGAATCTGGATTCGCCGGAGTCCCCGTCACCACGAATTCATTACGCAGCAAAACATACCCGAGCTCGTCGGTCTGATCGCCCATCGCGTTGAGGGACCGCAAAGTCTCCAGCAAGGCGCCTTGGGCGCCGAGATTGATTCGAATCTCCATCGGCTGTTCCAGAACCGACACTCCTTCTTGGTGGCGGACCAGTCCGCTTCCTCTTAGATGCAACTCAGGCGCTACCACAGTAATATCCCGCAAAACAACATCAAGATCCTCGCTCCGGACAGCTGATAGATACATTTCGCGATACGGCATGTGCGAGACTTGGCTGGCAACACTCGCGATGGTTCCGATTTCGCCTCTCATTTGACTCAGCGCCCGACTGGCTAAAGCTCCCATTTCCGCGACCGGATTCTCCGAATACAGCAGGCGAATGATGCCGCCGCCGCTGCGCACTTCGACCTGGCCCCGCACTCCGTCGATCAAATCCGGGATATTCCTGCCGGTTCCGCTGATTCGCATGGAAGCCGCAAACAGCCCTTCGAGCACAGGCGGCCGATTCGGTTGCAACCGCTTGAAAATTTCACCGACAGGCAGGCTCTGCGCGTCGACGTTTCCTTCGAGGATATAAGGCGCGTCCTGGTCCGACTGAAACCGAACGTCCGCATCGACCCGAACCGGCTCCCCGGAAAATTGTCCTTCCAAGGCTCCTTCGAAAGTTGCCGTATCCGCAGCAACGATACCTTGGAGCGTGTCGATTGCCTGATCCTCACTCAGCACGACTCTTGCAATGTCCACGCGAAAGGTCCCCTTTAGCCCCGACCAAACAGGAACGGCGTCGCGCTCCCCCGCTGATTCCGGCGCCTCCTCCGGCGCTGCCGGCTCCGCCGTCTCTTCATCGGTGTCCTCCGAAAGCGCATTCGCCAAAGCGACGAGATCGTCAACCACCACTTTGTTGCCGCTCAGCAACAGCTCAAATTCCGCCGGCTCGGCGGCGACTCTCACCTCGCCCGCCAGCCGGACGTCCGACAACGAACTTCCCTTTACTTGCATCGGCAAATCGACGCGCCAAACATTTGGCGCGGTTTCGCGCATCGTCGCTTCTTCGATTTGCACATCTGGCAGCGCCTGCCCGTCCTCCCCAGCCAATCCGCGTGCCGCCGCTGTCAACTTCACTGCACGCGGCTGCTGGCCGCTGCTTTCGTCGACGGTTGCCCGCAGTTCAACCGCACCAGCCTGCAAGCGTCCAGTCTCGGCAAAAAACGGCTGGCGTGTCAGAGCCGCAAGATCGCCGTCGAGCTGGACACTCGTCGAACCGGCCGTATCGATTTCCCCGGTGAGAGTTATCAGCGCCTGACCTTCCGACGAAACTTGCATCTGATCGACCGCCGCTTGCAATCGTCCTTCCCCAAACGATCCCGAACCGGAAGCCTCCAAGGCAAGATCGCGAGCCGCTGGATCGCCGTTGAAAACAAGGTCGACGCTTTCCGCTCGTATCGGGTCTTCAAGGACAAAATGAACCGTCCCCGCCTCCGAGCTGATCCGTGCGCGGCCAGTGACCGCGCCGCCGCCCACTTCAGTACCCGCTGGCAACACCGCGTTTGCCCACGCGACCGGAAAACTCCGGAGCGTAACTTCCGCAAGCTCGATTCGGTCTTCTGCTCCAACCACTCGCCCGGCTTCACGATCGTATTGAAGCGGCTCGAAATTTCTCGCGTCCAGCAGTACGTCACCGTTCGCCGTTCGAAGCTCCGCCGCAAGCTCATCGACCCGCACCACTTGCTCACTGATAAAGACATCAAAGCGGGAAGCCAGGGAAAGGCTGTCGATTTCAGCCAAATCCGCGGAAAAATCACCAAGGTCGCTCAGAGCGAGGTTAACAGTACCGGCCGCCGCGATGCTTCCATCCGTTCCGTAAGTGAAGCTCCCATCTCCGCTTGCGGCAAACACCGGCAGCGCCTCGCCGCCCAAATACGCGCGCAACTGATCGTGATCGACCTCCAGACGCCAGCTTCCTTCGACCTGCCCCGCGTTGCGATCGTAGGCTGCGTCAAGCGAAAGAAGAGGCGGCACCTCCCGGTTCGGCGCGGCCGTTCCGGACTCCTGGCTGACAAGCAAGGGCGCGAGTCGCGCCTGGTAGGTTTCTCCAGTTTCCGTCGCCACCAAGACCACATCCGCCTCCAGGCGTTCATCGGATCCCTCCGCGAGCCATGGCGCTGATACCACAGCCCGCAAACGTCCTCGTTCAATCTCCCCATGAACGCCTTGGGAAACGGTCAATCGGGCATCCACGCCAAGCGGCCCCCATCGTCCGCCGAGCCCGGACGCCAATTCACCGCTCACTTCAAAATCGCCTTCACTTCCGGGCGCCATCGCGCCAACAGCGGCAAACTCCGCTTGCACCGGTTCCTCACCAGCAATCGGAGGCAGCAGCACACGGCCTTCCGCTTGCAGGCGCTCAAGCGAAACCGGCATCGGCAGGTTCAGCTGTTCCAAGATTCCGGCAAACGGTTCGTCGTCTTCCGCTTCCTTCCGCGACAGATCCACGAAAAGTCCCGTCGCTTCGACTTCTCCAAGCCGCAGTTCCTGACGAACCAGGAGACTCAACAATGACAGACCGGCCGTCACTTCTTCCGCGAGAACCGCGGTACCCGGCGTCTGATAATCCGCTCCGCGAATGGTGACCTGATTCAGGCCCGCGTGAAAATAATCGAGCTCAAGCGTCGTTTCATCATCGGAAACCGCTCGCGTCACAATCACCCGCTGCACCGATGGCAAGAAGAGGACGACGATGGCAACAAGAAGGAAGACGACCAAGCCAGCCAAAACCAGGAGCGTGACCTTCAAGGCTTTCATGGAAGTAAGTAACTCCGAAACCAGCCTCGTCGCAACCAGAACATGTCCCGCGACCCGACCGGCCGGCGTTCGAACGCACCCGGTTATCGGTCACCCGGCCGCTTGCGTTAGCGCTCCGATTACGCGCAGCACGAAATAAACAAAGCCGATTCCGAGGAGGAGAAGAAAGACGGCGCGGGCAAGCGGATTGATTTTCGCCAGGTTCGAACTTTCGCCAGCGATTTCGTCCTCGTCCTCGTCTTTCCACTCAAAATCGAGTTCCTCGTCGTCGTGGTCCCGCTGCATGGTGCCCGATGTTTCTCAATTTCCACAAAACCTCAATTCTGGATCCGTGAAAACCTCCTCCTCCTCGACCGCTCCCGATGGCAGCCGACCGCCGATCTTATCGTTGCCGCCGAACGGCTCCGCTCACGGCGTGCCGCCTGATCCGGATTCTTCCGGCCCCTCCTCGTCTTGGACCGGACCTTGCTTTCCCTTCAGTTCAATCAGATGACGGAGCGAAGCAAAGGTGTCCTTCAAATCACCAATCGCGCTGATACCGCCGATCACCGATTCGAACAGATCGCTTTTCTTGTCCTTCAGATCCTGGATTCGCTCCTCAACCGTTCCCGCGGCGACCATGCGGTAAACAAAAACCGTATTCGTCTGACCAATACGATGCACGCGGTCGATCGCTTGGGCTTCCACTGCCGGATTCCACCACGGATCAAGAAGGAAGAGATAATCGGCGGCATGCAGGGTGATCCCCGTCCCTCCGGCGCGCAGACTTACGAGCATCACGGCTGGCCCGTCAAAGGACTGAAACGCCTCGACAGGTGCCTGGCGATCCGGCGTGGCACCGGTCAGCATGAACCGCTTTAAATCAGGATTCGTGGCGGCGAGCGCCGTCTCGACGCGCTTGAGCAGGCCGACAAATTGGCTGAAGACGACGACCTTGTGTCCGTTCTCGATCACTTCAGTCAGCTTTTCAAGCAGCTGAAGAATTTTGCCGCTTTCCTCCCACGAATCGTTCGACCAAGGCAGGAGACCGGGATCGCAACTGACCTGACGCAGACGGGTCAACAAAGAGAACAGGCCGAACGAGTGTTCGCGCATGGTATCGGAAAGACTGTCGCCAAGCCGGTTCAAGCCCTCCCGGCAAATCCGCGCGTATTCGTCGCGTTGGCGCGGCGTAAGCGGCGTCGACAAGACCATTTCGATCTTCGGCGGGAGCTCCGACGCGACCCGCTGTTTCGTTCGGCGGAGGACAAACGGCGCGACCTGCATGCGAAGTTTTTTGAGAAATTCTTCGGGATCCGCCGCGGCCGCCGATTCGAAGGCCGCTCGTGAACCGAGCAGGTTCGGCATGAGAAAATGAAACAGCGACCAGAGGTCCAGGCGGCGGTTCTCCAAGGGTGTACCGGTAAGAATCAACCGGTGCCGCGCGCGGATGGCAAAGCAGGCGCGGGCAACCTTGGCCGCCGGGTTCTTGATCAGCTGCCCTTCATCGAGCACCGCATAACCGAAGCGCACATCCTTCAGCAACTCGCTGTGACGGCGCAATTGCGTATAGCTTGCCAGCCAGACCCCGGCGGTGGCGCGGCCCTTGTCGGCAAACGTAGTTCCGCTCCGAAGCACATGCACCGGAAGGTCGGGCGCAAACCGCTGAAGCTCCTTCTGCCAAACGGGAATCACACTCGCGGGGGCCACGACCAAATGCCGCTGCTCGCGCGTCGGCCTGAAGGTTAAGAGCGCGACAACCTGCACCGTTTTCCCCAGCCCCATCTCGTCAGCCAGCAGGCAATGGCAGTCCAACTGGAACAAATGGGCCATCCATTGAACGCCGTGCCGCTGGTATTTTCGCAGGTACGTCGGCAAGGCACGTGATGCCGGAGGCGGAGCGAGCAGCTTTTCGCGCCAGCTCGCGACCGCGGGGTCCATCGTCAGCTCAACCCGGCTGTCGTTGAAGAGAGACAACAGGAGGTACTTCGGAAAACTATCGTCGCCGCCCGCACGCAAAGCCAGCCGCTGCTGCCAGTCGCGAACCGCCTCCCCTTTTTCCTCACTGAGCCGAACCAGGCCGGTTCCCGGCAAAAGAATTGTCTCACCGCGCTTCTTGACGAGCACTTGGGCTTCCTCCGCCGGCAGGAGCTTTTCCCCCGCGCGGAAGATCCACTCGAGGTTCAACGTCCCGCCCCGTTCTCCGCCGCGCCCTGCTCGCGCCTCAACAGTGACTTCACGCTCCCCCCCGGCAAGCTCCTTGACCTCTGGAGGAAGTTGAACCCGGAAAAATTTTTGCCACGGCTGAATCTCGTGCTTCAAAAATCCCGGAATTCTCGCCAAGTCGGACAGCACATACCGCTGCGTTTTCTGACAAAACTGGAAGTGGCCTTTCCTCGACAACGATGCCAGCCGGATGACACGCTCGCGCTCCGAAGCCACCAGATTGCCGGTGGCGCCATGAGCCAGAGCCGGACTCTTCCCGGCTTTTTCGTCCACCCAGTGCGCCGCGAAAACCAGCCCTTCCGGCGCCACGGCAAAAGTCAACTCCAGCTCACGCCCCGGCGGTTCGTCCTTCACGGCGACCTCGCGCTCTTCGGCCTGCTTCTCTTCCTCGGGCTCGTCCCGCGGATCGTCCGGAAGCGGAGAAATCTCATCGACCACCATTTCCTCGATCTCATAGAGACCGGCGATCGCGAGCGCTTGCCCGATATCCGGCTTCTCGACTGAGGCGCGCGTTTTTGGGCGATTGGAACTCCAGTCGATCACGGCGTAACACTCGCGCCCGTCGATCTTGGAGTGAATGATCGCGTCCGCCTCCCCCAATTCAATTTCCCGGATCATCCCGTCGCGGTAGAACCGCCGACCCAACCTCAGACTGTCGCCCGGGAAAAACGCCTCCCAACTGTTGGTCAACCGGTTGAACCAAAACTCGAGAGCGGTGAGATTGTAGACTCTCTTGGGGCCGTGCAACTGCATAGAGCAGTCCATAGTCAGCACTTCCAGCGAATAGGTTCAATTTCTTTTTTCACCGCCGCGTGCCGCCAAGACCAGCGCGGCTTGAAAATCAACGGTTTGTCCATTTGATTTTCCTCGATCTGCATCGAAAAGGCTCTCTGGACAGCACGTTCGCCGACTCGGTGTTTTGACAGGACTCCCGAGCTCTCCCATATTTCGCGAAACATGGCCGATTTTCTCTCCTTGAACGACCGTTCCTGGCTCTGGGCGGCGAGCTTCCTGTACACGGCGGGATTCGTGTTCGGGCTCACCTGCCTGGTCCGAGCGCGCGCGCATTCGCGACCAGTCCTGTTCGCGGTCGTTGTTACCGGTTTCGTCGGACAGACGATCGGCCTGTACCTGCGAGGGATGGAGCACGGAGGCTGCCCGCTCGGCAACCCGTTTGAAATCATGCAGTTCATCGTCTGGTCCCTGATCCTGCTGTATATGGCGGTCGGTCCGGCTTTCCGCATGAGCATGCTCGGCTTTTTCTCGGCCGGCCTCGCCGCCTTCCTCGGCGTCCTTTCACTCGCCATACCGGATTGGGACGGCACCCGGTCAGCCAATGTGCTCGGACCCAATCCATGGATCGAGGTTCACGCTGCTCTCGCCCTTTTCAGCTATGGAGTCTTTGCCATTCTCGCGCTTATTTCGGTCATGTATCTCTTCCAAAACCGAAGTCTGAAACAGAAAAAACTGCAGGGCCTCGCCGTTTTTCTGCCGTCAATCCTCCAACTCGACCACATGATCGCCCGTCTCCTGATCACAGGCGTCTCGGTCCTTACCGTCTCCCTCGCACTCGGGACATTCTACTGGATGCCCAATCCCGGTTCGATCGAATGGCCGAAGCTGGCGGTCACGATCGCGATCTGGATTGCCTACCTCTGCGTCGCATGCCTTCGCTGGCAACGAAAGGTCGTAGCGCACACGCTGGCGTGGACGTGCATCATCCTCTTCCTGGTCACACTCGCATCCATCTGGCCAGTGGCCGGTGGACGTTTCGCCGCTGCCACCTCGGCGCCGACGGTTTTGTCCTTCTGAGCAGCCATGCAGCGAACCTTCGGGTCTCTTATCAATTTCGGGGCCAGCCACCATACGGCGCCGATCGACATCCGGGAAAAATTCTCGATCGCCCCGGACGAGTTCGGCCACGCGTACCGGCTCCTGCGCAATGTGCCCGGGATCAGCGAAGTCGCGCTGATCAGCACCTGCAACCGGACAGAAATCTACGGAGTCGCGGAAGGCGAAACAGGTGTGCGCTCCCTGAGCGAGACTTTCTGTCAGCTGCGTGAAATTGGCGGTGACGGCTTCCGGCAGTATGGCTTTGAACTGCGCGACCGTCAGGCCGTGCGCCACTTGTTTGCGGTTGCGTCCGGGCTCGATTCGCTCGTCGTCGGCGAAGCGGAGATTCTCGGTCAGGTCAAAGAGGCCTACACAATCGCGACCGAGCACCGTACGCTGGGTCCGTTGCTCAACCGTCTTTTCCAGAAATCATTTCAGGCGGCGAAATGGGTCCGCACGCACACCGCCGTCGGACGCGGACAGGTCAGTGTCGGCAGCGTCGCGGTCGATCTGGCTCTCAAAATCTTTGGAAACCTTTCTTCGACCAAAATCCTTGTTGTCGGTGCGGGCGAAATCAGCGAGCGGACCATCAACGCCCTGAAGAGCCGCGGCGCTACCGACTTTACGATTTGCAATCGCACCAATCACCGGGCGATGGATCTCGCACGGCAGTACGGCGGAAACGCGCTTCCGTTCGAACAGCTCGAATCGGCGGTCGGGAAGTTTGACATCGTCCTCTGTTCCACAGCCTCACCGGATCCGATTCTCCGCAAGCGCACCCTTCGCGACGCGGTGAAGGGCCGGGGATATCAGCCGCTCTTCCTGATCGATCTTTCCCTTCCCCGGGACGTGGAGGAAGCGGCCGGAACGATCGAAAATGTCTTTCTCTACAACATCGACGATCTCTCAAAAATCGCCGATGAAAACCTCGCTCTGCGCAGGGCCGAAATCGAACGCTGCCACGAAATCCTCGACCAGCGCGCCGACTACTTCTGGAAAACGGCGACGTAGCCCGGGAAAAGCAGCACCCAGCCGCTTAGCCCGAGATGCGCGCTTCCACCGTCTCAATATTTCCGCGACGCGATCAGTTCCGCCGCTTGCGACTGATCGAAAACCTGGTCCTCGACAACCGTCCGCTTCGGCAGCGGTTCCCCGGCAAGAACCTTCTCGACCGCGTCAAAGGCGAGCGGGCCGAGCAGCGGATTGCACTCAACCGTGCAGTTGAGATCGCCCGCCACCATCGCCTCGAAGGCGCCTTTGACACCATCGACCGACACGATCAAAACATCGCCGCCGGGTCGCAGGCCCGCTCCGCGGATCGCCTGGATCGCGCCGAGGGCCATGTCATCGTTGTGCGCGTACACCGCCGTCACTTCGTCACGGTGCTGGGTCAAAAGCGCTTCCATGACCGCGCGTCCTTCTTGGATATTAAAATTCCCGCTCTGCGACGCGATAATCGTCATTTCCGGATACGCCGCGATCGCGTTCTCGAAGCCCTTCTTCCGATCGATCGCCGGTGCGGCGCCAGGTGTTCCTTGCAGCTCGATGATCTTCGCTTTTCCATCGGTCTTCTCCGCCAGCCATTCCGCGGCCATCCGGCCTTCCGCAACAAAGTCAGACGCGATTAAAGTCGCGTACAGGTTCTCATCCGCCTCGACACCCCGGTCGACCAGAATGACAGGAATCCCCGCGTCCCCGGCTTCCATCAAAACGCCTTCCCAGCCGGTCTCGACGATCGGCGCGAGAATGATGGCGTCGACGCCTTGCGCGATGAAATTCCGGACTGCCGCAATCTGGTTTTCCTGACGGCCTTGCGCATCCGTGAAACGCAGATCGACCCCGCGCTCGGCGGCGGTATCGCGGATCGATTGCGTTTCCGCCACTCTCCAGGCACTTTCGGCGCCGGCCTGCGCAAAGCCAACCACCGGGCCGCCGGCCGAACCTCCGCTGGCGCCGCCACAGCCACTGAAAAACACAGAAAAAGATGCAACAGAAGAGAGAGCAAGGATACGTAGTGCTTTCATAAAGTCTTTTCGGGAACGGTTAGATTCTGAATCAGGAGGCAGTTTTTCGGGTCGAAAGCGCGCGTTGCAAAACGATGAAGATCAACAGCAGACCGCCCATTGCGATCCGCAGCCAAGCTGAATCGAGGGAGCCGTGGAAATCAAGCATGGTTTTAATTGTGCCAAAAATCAGCACGCCGAGGAACGTGCCGGCCACCCAGCCGCTGCCCCCGGTCAGCAGCGTGCCGCCGATCACCACGCACGCGATCGCGTCCAGCTCCATCCCGAGTCCGATCGCCGGATTTCCAGACCGGATCCCGATCGCATAGACGACCCCGGCCATCGCGGCGCAGAATCCGCTGAAGGCATACACGCCGACCTTCGTCACGCCGACCGGCAGTCCCATCAGCAGTGCGGAGGTTTCGTTTCCTCCGACCGCGTACACGTTGCGTCCGAAGCGTGTGAGGTGGGCAATGACCAGCGTCCCCGCCAGGACGGCGAGAAAAAGCAGCGTCGGTACCGTGATCGGTGCTCGCTCGAAAACCAAAATGCGGAAGCGAGCGATCGCGTCAAACCACCCGTGATCGATCGACAGGGATTGCCGGTGGACTGCGAACGCCATGCCTTTCGCAAAAAATAATCCGGCCAGCGTCACGAGAAACGGCGGCAGCCGGTAAAGCTGAATCACCGCCCCCTGCGCGGCCCCAAAGGTTGTTCCGATCGCAAGCGCCGCTCCGATCGCAAGCGCCGGATGCCAGCCGAGCAGGGTCAGTTTCGCGACCAGGATCGATGTGAACGCGAGCACGGTCCCAACCGACAGATCGATGCCGCCCGACAGAATGACGAAGGTCATTCCGATCGCCAGCAGGCCGAGGAAGGCTTGGCCGCGCAAAATGTTTGCCACAACAAGCGGCGACGCAAAGTTTGCGTACTGGAGCGCCGCCAGCGTGAAAAGTACACCGAGCACACCGGCCGTCGCGAGCAGCGGAAGGTACTTTCGCACAAACACCATCTAGGCAGACGCCTCCTTTCTTCCCCGGAAGGGCGCGGCGACTTGCCTTCGAAATTTCTCCGATTGCAGCAGGCAAACCAGCAAAATGACGATCGCCTTGGGCAGCGGCGTGATCTCCGGCGGCATCCCTTGATTGATCATCGTCACCGTCAAGGTCTGGATCAGCAGCGCGCCGATCACCGACCCGGCCAGACTGAACCGGCCGCCCGTCAAAGCCGTCCCGCCGACCACGACCGCGAATATCGCGTCCAATTCCACCAGCTCGCCAAGCCGCGTGGCATCCGCGCGTCCGAGGCGCGACGAAACAACGATTCCGGCGACCGCCGCGCAAAGTCCGCTGAAGGCGTAGACGACGAGTTTGATCAGTCCGCTTTGCAGCCCGGACAGGCGGCTCGCTTCTTCATTGTCCCCAACCGAAGCCACAAACAGCCCGAGCGCCGTTCGCCGCACGAACAGCAGTGTCACCGCGAACACGATCGCGGCGATCAGCGGCGCGAACGGCCCGAGGCGCGCCAGGAAGGGTGCCTCGATCATCGCAGGAACACCGCCGGTCATCATCATCGCCAGCCCGCGGCCGAGTACGAGAAAAATTAACGTCGCAATGATCGGCTGAATACGAACGAACGACACAAGCACACCGTTCGCCAGCCCGACGGCGATCCCCGCCAGCAATCCGGCAAGCAACCCTCCCAAGGCGCCTCCATATCCGCTCGCGATCGCCGCCGCCGCGCCGGCGATCGCCATCACGGAACCGACCGAAAGATCGATCCCGCCCGTCGCGATCACCAGCGTCATCCCGATCGCCACAAGGATAATGGGCGATGCCTGTACAACGATGGTAACCAGCGGACCGTACAAATGACCATCGACGACGCCGATCGTGAAAAACCCTTCCGCCGTCAGCCCGTTAAACCCAAGCAAAGCGAACAGCCCCAGCGCCGGCCAAAGCAAGCGTGATACCGGCGACGCCAGGCTCCGCGGCACTGACCGCACCGCCTGTCCAGCCTCCACCTGCCCGCTCACCGCTGCCCCCCTTCCTCGGGCGCGCTCGGCGGCGGAGCGGCGATCGCGCGCATGATCGCGTCGACTCCGATCGCGGTTCCGGCGATTTCACCGACTTTCCTTCGGTCGCGCAAAATACTGACCCGCGAGCAGACCCGCACAAGCTCTTCGAGCTCCGATGAAATAAAAAGTACCGCCATCCCTTTTTCGCGGATGTCGCTGATCAGCTTTTCAATCTCCGCTTTCGCGCCGATGTCGATTCCGCGCGTCGGCTCGTCGAGAATCAAGAGCCGGCAATTCGTGCAGAGCCAGCGGGCCAAGAGCACTTTTTGCTGGTTTCCGCCGGAAAGGTTCTCGATCGCCGTCTCCGGCGAAGGTGTCCGTATTCGCAAAACGGATATAAACTTCTCGGCGAGCTGCCGCTGCTCTTTTATCGGAATGCGCCGAAACATGCCGCGAGACGCCTGCATCGCAAGGATCAGGTTTTCCCGAACGCTCAGCGTCGGAATCAATCCTTCCCGCTTCCGGTCCTCCGAGCTGAAGCCGATGCCGAGCGCGATTGCCTGCCGGGGATTCTTCAAAGTCACCTCGCTCCCTTCGATCGTGATCGAGCCACCACCGGCTCGGTCCGCGCCAAACAGCAGGCGCGCCGTTTCCGTGCGGCCCGATCCCAGCAATCCGGCCAATCCATGCGCCTCGCCTCGCCTCACGTCGAGCGTGATCTCTTGCACACTCCCCTTTCGTCCCAGCTCCCGGGCAGCCAAAAAAACTTCAGCGGCACCCGTCTCCTCGCCGGTTTCTGACTCCGCCGTTTCTTCCTTCGCCGGCACCGCATGATTCTCGAACTCGCGGCCGAGCATCGTCTGCACGAGTTTCAGGCGCGGGAGCTCGGCCGCGGCAAATTCGCCGGCGAAACAACCGTTCCGGAGGACGGTGATGCGGTCGCAAACCGCGTACACCTGGTCGAGGAAATGGGTGACGAAAATCATGCCGAGTCCTTCCGAGCGCAATTTTCGCATGACTCCGAAGAGCTGCTCGACCTCGGCTTCATCGAGACTCGAGGTTGGTTCGTCGAGAATCAGCAAACGTGTGGCCGGGACATCCAGTGCCCGAGCGATCGCGACCATTTGTTGAATCGCAAGGGAATACGATCCGACCGAGCGATCGACGTCGATCCCTTCAAGTCCGAGCCGCGCCAGCGCCTCGCGGGCCCGTCGCCGCAACAGTCTCCACCGAATGAACGGGCCGCGCCGCGGTTGCCGCCCGAGCAGAATATTTTCCGCCACGCTGAGCGCGGGAATCAAATTGACCTCTTGATAAACGGTGCTGATTCCCGCCGCTTCGGCCTCGCGCGGCGACGCCGGGTGCACGGCCCGGCCTTCGATCTCAACCGTTCCTGAATCGCGCGCGTATACGCCCGTCAGAACCTTGATCAGGGTCGATTTACCGGCGCCGTTCTCGCCCATCAGCGCGTGAATCTCCCCCGGGCGCACCGTCAGCTCGACGCCATCGAGCGCCTGCACACCCGGGAAGCCCTTGGAGATCGACCGCGCTCGAAGTACGGCTTTCATGGGGTGATTTTCCGTCTTCAGCTGCTACTTTTGCTTGGCCAGATACGCGACAATCGCCCGGAGCTCCTCCTCGGTGAGGATCGAACCCATCGGCGGCATGATGGAAACCGGCCCCTGCATCGACGCGATTTCCTGCCGGGGAATTTGTCGAATCTCCCCGTCCGCGATTTCGATGGATACCGCCGCGGACGTTTCGCCGGTCACCGTTCCGGCTACGGTTTCGCCGCCCGTGAGCCTGATGGTCGCATTGCCAAAGCCCGGCGCCACCGCGGCACCCGGATCGATCAGACTGCGGAGCAGCTCAACCCGATTCAGCCGTGCACCAACTGTAGAGAGATCAGGGCCGACGTCGCTGCTCCCTTTGCCCTCGATGATGTGACAGCGCTGGCAGCTTGCCGCCGCGTGCTCAAAGACCAATTTTTTGCCAAGCGCAACGTCGCCGCCGTAGAGAAGTTCGGTCCGCTCCGCCGGATCTAAATGGGCGCGCCCTTTCTCAAAGCGGTCCAAAGCGGCCCGCAAGCGCGGATCGCCGGCCTGCATGTTCTTCGCTGCCTGAATCAATTCAAAATGAACCTCTTCGGGGACGGCCTCCGGGTTGTCACTGAGTTTGTTCATCCATTCGAGGACGATCTGCCGTGCCTCCGAAGTTTCGATTCCGGCAAGCGTCTTGAATGCCGCCTGTTTCTCGTTCGGCGCGGCCGAGCGGCTCTTTACAAGCGTCTCGACCGCACGGACCGCCTCGGCAGGATCGAGCCGGGCGAGAAGTTCATACGCCGGCTTCCGCAAATCAGCGGAATCCGAGGCAAGCGCCGCGGTTACCGCCAAACCCAATGCGGCTTTGTCGTCCATTTCCCCCAATGCTTGCAACGCCGCACGACGAACATCCGAACGATTGGCGGCGTCTTCCACCATGCTCTGCAGCAGCGGCACCCGGCTGTTCAATTGATAATATCCGGCGAGGTCCGCGGCCGCGATCTGGACCGCTTGCGGCGACGAACGCAGCAGCGCATCGAGCAACGGTTCCACCGCTTCAATTGCCCAATGCCAAGGACGGCCGGTAAGCGGTCTCCAAAATCCAATGACACGGTCGCGGGGCGGCGGTTCGTGCCAGTCGCGCAACGCGTGGAGAGCCTCAACGCGCATGACAACCGGTGCCTCCTCTCGCGCGGCGAAGGCCGCGACATCGCGAGCTTGCACCAGCCCGCCCAAGCGGAAGTTCGCGTTGATCGCCCGCCGCAGCACCGCCTCGTCGCTAATCTCCGGTCGTTTGATCACTTCCGCTAAAGTCGGAATCGCATCGACGATCAGCGTGTCGTCATGGATCGCCAACGCGGCTTCGCGGACGAGAAATGGATCCGAGTCCGCAAGAAATTTTGCCACCTTTGGATGATCCAGACGGCGCAAGGCGAGCAACACCCCAAGGCGCACGGAACGGCTTTCGTCATCGGCACGCGCCAGCAGCGCCCGTTCGTCCGTCCGTCCGGCACCGGTGAACGCCATCACACCGGCGTGGCGGAGAAATGGATCGCGGTCGGCATTTCTCCGGAGCATTTCGGCAACCGCATCGATCGCTCGCGGGTCCCCAATGCGTCCAAGGCCGATCGCGGCAAAATACACGGGCCGCGGCGCGGAATCGTTCAGCAGCGCGATGAGGTTTTCCGTCGCGCGCGCGACTGCTTTATCCCCGAGAACACGAGCGGCTTGGGCCCGGATTTCCGCGTCGGAATCGTCGAGCAGCGGCAGCAGCGCTTCGACCGAGGCGTCACGATTCTCATCCAGAAGCTGCCAAAGACCCCAAATCGCATGAACGCGCGCGAGCTGCTCCTTGTCCCGGGACGCGGCGAGTTTCGCCAGCGCCTCAACCGTCCCCTCTCGTTCGGCCAGCGTGAACTGGGCCTCTTGGCGAACACGCCGGTTCGGGTGCCCGAGCAGGTCGAGCAGCACGGAATCGGAACGGTCGCTCATCCCTTCGCGCAAAAGCGTTCGCGTTTGGCGCACGAGGTCCGTTTCCTGAGCAGCGCCGTCAAAGAGGCGGTACAAACGTCCGCGATTGGCGCCTTCCCAGCCGCTGACCCAGTCGGAAACGTACAGCGCGCTGTCTGGCCCGACAGAAATGTCCGTCGCCACAATGTTCCAAATCAGCGGATGACTGTCGACCAGCGCAAAACCCGCGCCGTCTGGTTCGTGCGCGATCGCCCAAACCCCTGAGCGTGCCGGGGTCGCTCGAAAATCGCACAGATAAAAGTAGCCCCGATACTTTTCCGGCATGCCAGTACCGGGATCAAACGCGACGCCCGAGGGACCGTCGGAGATGTTCGCGATCGGCGGAATCGCAAAAGCCGGACGGCCGTCAAACTCCGGCTGCCACAGGTTCAGACGATTGAACGGCCCACGGTCTGGAAGTGTCTGATACGGCATCCGCCACCCCGAATCGCCGCCTTCGACGACGTAGGTCCAGCGCGCCTCGTCGGCCGCGTCGGAATTGTTGTCCCCAGTGAACAGGTTGCCGTAATTGTCAAAAACGAGATCCTGAGGGTTGCGCAAACCGGTCGCAAAGACCTCGAGATTCGACCCGTCGCGATCGCAGCGGAAAACCGCACCTTCGTTCGGCGCTTTAAGGTGGCGGCCTTCCTGGGTAACGACATTGTAGCCGCGGTCGCCGATGGAGAAATAAATTTTCCCGTCCGGCCCGAATGCCGGTCCGTGCAGGTCATGTCCGCGCAGGGCCACACTGACACCGTACCCGTAACTCAATGACGTGCGCTCCTCCGCGTACCCGTTGCGATCGCGATCCTCGAGAAGCCACACGTGCGGGATGTTGGTGAACCAGACCTTCCCGTTTCGCTCAAGCACGCCCGCCGCGGTGCCGTCCATGAGATCGTTGAACCCGTCGGCGAAAATCGAGGAATCGTCCGCCTTCCCGTCCCCGTCCTTGTCCTCAACCACTCGAATCAGGCCGTGATGCGCGGTCCACTGTTCGGCCATGTCCGGCCGGTGGCGGAGAAACATCTCGCGCCGCTGCTCCACGCGCTCGTTGGCAATGTCGTCGAGAAGCCAATACGGGTGATAGCGATTGTCGACCACGCCGCCGTCGTCACCTTGGCGGTAGGTTTCCGCGACGAAAACCCGGCCGTCGTTCGCGACGTGAAACAGAACCGGGTTTGCCAGCAACGGCTCCGCCGCGAAAAGTTCGATCGAAAACGGTTCGGCGACTTCGAAGCCGGCGATCGCCGCCTCCGCCTCTCCGCTGGCTGGATGAACCGCCGGCGAATAAAGCGGAGCGTTGGCTTGCACGGGGGCGCCGCCGAGCGCCTGGCACGGGAAAAGGACGGCGGCCGGCAGCACCGGCAGACATTGCAACAAGATTCGGGTGACGTCCATAGGTTTACGCTGATTTGGGAAGCTACGCGTCGCAGTTATTCCACTCATCAAACCAGCCTGTCAACGAAAGGTTGGGGCACATCGTTTCGCGCCCCCCGGAACGCACCGCGCTCAACGGCTGATTGCAGCCCCCGCTTCCTCATGCGATCCGTCCGCGGATGACCATGGCGTTTCATCTGGATCCGGATGAGAATCTCCGCCCGAACCTCCAATCCCATTTCGCAGAAGGTTGCGATAGACATAGTAGGAGGGACGGCGACGAAATCGTCCGGAATCGTCAACATCGATCAGTCCGAAGCCATTGGCCACCAACTGCCACCAGTAAACGCGCTCGACGAGCCCGGTGCTCCAGGCATCTTCGTAATACTCCCCAAGATACCGCGCGGCCGGTTCTTCCCCAATCGATGTACGGCTGCCGGAGGGAGAATATTTTCCCTGACCTTTCAGCGGCCAATTCACTTCGGTGATCCACAAACGCCTTCCTGCCCGTGACGATCCGGCAACACATGCGACTGTGTTGTAAATCTTGTGCTTCAGGTCGAAAAGTTTGTACTGCCGGGACCTCGGCGACCCGCGGCGGTCCACGTACAGCGCCGAGCCGGAAATGTCCCAACGAATTGGATACCGGTGACTGACGCCTCGCATTATTGCCAGCGGCTCGAAATCGAGCGCGCCGGGGCCTACGAACTTGATTCCGGGATACCGCGGACGCAGTTCCTCGGCGACACTCGCCAAACGGAGAAACTCATCGATTCCAAAACATCCCCATTTTGTCCGGTTCATCCCCTGCCCGATCTGGAACGTTTTCACACGCGGCCAGCAGGTGCTTATGATCCGGTACAGGCTTTCCCGCCAATCATCCAGATCACGCACATGGGTGCGGTTCTGCATGATCGCGACGGCAAATTCCCGATCCGCCATCCGGTCCAGGAATCGGCGATAAACACCCAGTCGGTCAACTTCCCAGGCTGGAATTCGCAGGAGCAGATGCTTCACCCCCAATTCCTCGATCTCATCGGCCAGGCGGTCTGGAGGACACGAGTGGAGTGCGATGGCCAGTCCCATGAAATCGCGAACATCATGGGTCCGCCCGACCCATCCTTTCGGAACATGTCCCTTCGCCAGCCTCCAATGACGGAGCGTAATCGGCGCGGCTTTGCAGAGCGCCAATCCCGCGCATTTCAGGTATTCCGGCCACGCGTACCGCACCCGCGTTCGCCAGGGCCGGTCGTCACGGATGCGAATAGGCTGCTCACTTCGCGGATCCCACGGAATTTCGGCAAAAAACGGATCAGAGGCCAACTTTTCGTCTCCAAGGTCGGGTAAGATTCTTGATACGCCACTTCCTGTTATAGCCGGGAAGCAGGCTGTTATACAAATCGAGGCAGGTGATGGGGTCGAAACCGCGAACGGAAGCGTAGGCCGCGACAAAGGGCCCCGCCAGCGCACCTCGGACTTTCGGCTGCAACAGCGCGCGAATCCCCTGGCGAACGCCGATCTTTCCGAAGCGCATGCGATTCGTGTCGATAAAACAAATCGGCCAGTCCCGCTCGCCGTTCTCGACGAACAGAATATTCCCCCCCGCCATATCACAGTGAAAAAGCCCCGCCTCATGCATGCGGGCGATGGCTTGTCCGACGCGTTCGACGTGCGGCAGCCAATCGATCTCCGAAACGCTCCTGATCGCTCGCATCGTATGAGCGATCGGCACCTGGCGGCTGATATAATAACTTTCCTTTAAGAACCCGCCGCTCCAGTCCTCGCGCCAGCCGACCGGCTGCGGACTGTGGAGACCGGCCCGCAACAGCGCTTCGGAATGTTCATACGAACGCCGCGCTTTCCCGCTCGAGATCCGGTAAGCAATTTTCTTCCAGGGGCCTTTGTTGATGAAGTGCTTCAACACAAAGCGCTCGCCCTGGTGCTCCACCCAATACACCCGGTTGCGGCCAAGACGAAGGAGCTGAGAGTCCGGCAGCGTTCGAGCGAGGCGCGGGAGGTTCTCCATCCACATCTGCCACTCGGGCTGGCTGAAATCGTCGTGCAGGCGAATGCGAACCGTCATGCCGCGACCGCCCGAAGAAGGGATGATTTCTCTGGGAGGCCGTCCTTCATGGCGACCAGCGGTTGAGGTGCATCTGGCATAGTCGGGCAGGAAAGGGGCATTCGGGGACGTGTCAACCGTTCGATGCATCGAACAGGCATTTTTACGACCCTTTTCACGAAAGCGCCCGCGATATCGCGGCTTTCTTTCTTGCCGTCCCTCGCGCCGGTCTTACACCGGAAATGGATGCTCAATTATATCTGGCTCGGCCTGATCCTCGCGGCTGTCCTCATCGGCGGCTGGAAGGGATTGATGCCGGAGGTAACCAAAGCCGCTTTCGATTACGCCCGCGTTTCCGTCATGGATCTCGCGCTTCCTCTCGCCGGCGTTATGGCTCTCTGGCTCGGGATGATGCGGCTCGCGGAGAAGTCGGGGTTTATCGTGGTCCTCGCCCGGGCCTTGCGTCCGATCATGCGCTTTCTCTTCCCTGAAGTGCCCGTCAATCATCCCGCGATGGGCGGAATGATCATGAATATCGCCGCGAATATGCTCGGCCTGGGCAATGCCGCCACGCCGTTCGGGCTGAAAGCGATGAAGGATCTCGACAAACTTTCCACCACCCCGGGTGTGGCGACGAATGCAATGTGCACCTTTCTCGTGATCAATACCAGCTCGGTCACGCTGATTTCCAGCAGCGCTGTCGGCTTGATGGCCGCGGGCGGCGCGGTGCAGCCAACCGCATTCGTCGGCACCGCGCTCATCGCGACGACCTGTTCGACGACCGCCGGCCTGATCGCGGTTAAATTCCTCGAGAAACTTCCGATGTATCGGATGCCGGTCGCGCTGGCCCCAGCCGCGGCCGTTCCCGCCGGATCCGCCGCGAGCAGTTCAACGGATTCGAACGTTCCAAAGACCGATGATGAGGCCGGCACCGGCAACGACCCGGCGGACACCGCGGCGTTCGAGCTGGAAGAGGGAGAACCGTTGCGCGCCTGGGCCCGCTGGATTCTCGTCGCATTCGTCGCCATTTTTCTGCTTTTGTTTCTTGGCCAGCTCTTTCCGTCTGTCCGCTCCGCCATCGGCCTTGCCGCCGCGGCCGGAGAGCCGTCGGCGAGCATTTTCGTCCGCGTCATCGATGCGATTGGAACGCTCGCGATCCCGTTTATTCTTTCGTTTTTCGCCCTCTACGCCGCCCTCGCCAAGGTCAACGTCTATGAAGAATTTGTCGAAGGCGCCAAAGAGGGTTTTCAAATCGCGATCCGGATCATTCCCTACCTTGTCGCGATCCTGGTCGCCATCGGGATGTTCCGCGCAGCCGACGGGCTCAAGGTGATCGGCGATTGTCTCGGGCCGGTGCTGACGGTATTGCGTTTCCCCGTGGAGCTTCTCCCGCTGTCGTTGATGCGACCGCTGAGCGGGAGCGGATCGCTCGCCTTGCTCGGCGATTTAATTGCGACCCATGGTCCGGACAGTTTTCTCGCCCGCGCGGGCGCAACGATCTCTGGAAGCACGGAAACGACGTTCTACGTTCTGGCGGTTTACTTCGGCTCCGTGGGCGTGCGGCGCACTCGTCACGCCGTGCCCGCCGGCCTGATCGCTGACGCGGCCGGCATTATCGTCGCCGTGATCGTGGCGACAATCGCCTTCGGGTGAAGCAGTCGCGGAAGGGGCTTCCATTTCGAAGCGCCAAAATGGCACTTCCACAAGCAGCTGGCGCGACCCAACGCGATTGTTATTTCACCGCGAACGCGAGTTCATTAGCGTTGATTTTTGAGTAAGACGTCATGACCGCACCTTCTCGCAAAGACTGGACACAATGGTGGCGCGAATACCCGCGTTTGCCGTTCGCGCGCGTGTTTTCGGACGCTTCCTTGCCGGCCAGCTGGCTGAATTGGTGGGAGGACGCGCCTTTCTCCGCGCTGCTGGAAACGGGCAAGTCCGGCCGCTACACGATCCTTGTTCCAAAGATTGAGCAGATCCTCGTGTGCGGTGATTCCGAAACGCGCCTGCTGACCATCGGCTCCGCGAAGCCAGCGCTGGATGCATCGTATCCCGGCCCGCCGCTGCAAGTCTTGCGGGGGTGGCGCCAGCGGAACCGGTCACCGCGTCTTCCCGGCTTCCCTCCTTTTCTCGGCGGGCTTGTCGGGTTTTTCTCCTATGACCTGGTTCGCCTGATCGAGAAACTGCCAGCAATCGCCGACCGCGATCTCGACGTTCCCGTCGCCGCGTTCGCGATCGCCGACAACGTGTACGTCTTCGATCACCAAGAGAACACACTCTGCTGCGCGCTCCACCAGCCGGCGCTTCCGCACGCGACAACCGCTGAAATCGAGGCGGCCTACGCGGAAGCGGAAGCCGAAATCGATCGGATGCACGCGCGCTGGCGAGCTAACGCCGGGACGCCGCCACCGGCGGCCGCTGCTCCAACTCGGCCCGTGTTCACCGATCCCGCAGTCGCTGGTCCCGCCCGTTTTTCCTTCTCACGCGATGAATTCATGTCGGCGGTGCGGCGTATTCAAAATTTCATTCGATCGGGCGATACGTATCAGACCAATCTCTCCATCCGGGAAACTCGTCCGCTTCACGCCCGGCCGGAAGCGGTGTACGAGGAACTTCGCCGTATCAATCCGTCGCCCTACATGGCGCTCCTTCGCCTGCCTGGATTTTCGCTCGTCTCCGGGTCTCCCGAACTCCTCGTTCGCCTGCGCGAGGGAAAACTGGAGGCGCGACCTATCGCCGGCACGCGGCCGCGCGGGGACGACGCGGACCAAGATGAGGCGTTGAACCGGGACTTGATTGTCAACGAGAAAGAACGCGCCGAACACCTGATGCTGGTTGACCTGATCCGCAACGATCTCGGCCGCGTCTCAGAGTTTGGAACCGTTCGCGTGAGCGAGTTCATGACCGTCGAACGATATTCCCATGTCATGCACATTGTCTCCCACATCGAAGGCCGTCTCGCTCCTGGCAAAGACGGATTCGACGTCATCGCCGCGACCTTTCCCGGCGGCACGATCACCGGCGCGCCGAAGGTGCGGACCATGGAGATCATCGAAGAACTCGAACCGAGCCGCCGCGGTCCCTACACCGGATCGATCGGCTGGCTCGGATTCAACGGTGATCTGGAGCTCAACATCACCATCCGCACCCTGTTAGCCATGAATGGCGAAGCACACGTCCAAGCCGGCGCGGGGATCGTCATCGACTCCGATCCCGAACGCGAGTATGAGGAATCGATCCACAAAGGCCGCGCGCTTTGGGCCGCTGTCGAGGCCGCCGAACGCCGCATGCTCGCCCCATCCACTTCCTCATGAAGATCTGGTTCGAAGGAAAACTCGTCCCAGAGGAGGCCGCGGCGTTGCCGGTAAATGACCACGGCTTTCTCTTCGGCGCCAATCTGTTTGAAACATTCCGGACCTATCGCGGCTCGCCCTTCCTGCTCGAACAGCACCTCGCGCGACTGCGGTCCGGGTGCGACGCTTTCGGCATTGACTGGCGGCAATCACGCCTCGCTTCCGATCAGGCCTTCGTTAACGAAGTCATTCGCTCGCTGCTCTTGGAAAATCAGGTCGACGATGCTGTCTTTCGCATCACAGTCTCCGCCGGGACCTCGCCAGGCGGCATTCCAGCCGGACCGTACCGCGAGCCGCGCGAAATCGTTTTCATTCGCCCTCTCCCCAAGCGAGGAAATGAGCCGGGAGTGCGCATCCATCTTTTAAATACGAGACGGCTGCCTCCGGAATTCACCCCCCGCCCCAAGTCGGCGCATTTCATTACCTGCATCCAGGCACATCGAGAACTGCAAACACGCCGCTCCGCTTCCGGCGATGAGGGTCTGATGCTGACACCCGATGGCCGGCTTTCCGAGGGTGTGACCAGCAATATTTTTCTTGTGATAAACGATCACCTTTTGACGCCGGACATTTCCGCTCACCTTCTTCCCGGGATCACCCGTGACGCGGTCCTCCGCCTCGCCCGGGAGCTGAATATTGAGTCCTCCACGCCGGCTTTATTTCTCGACGATATTGAAAAAGCCGCAGCTGTCTTTATCACAAATTCACTCAGGGAAATCACCCCCGCCACCGAAATCCTCACTCCCGACGGGACTCTTTGGCGCGCGCCTCCAGGCCCGTCACCGATCGTCTCCCGCCTGATCACCGCCTACCGAAGCTTGCTCCCGAAGTGATGGCGCTAAACTGTCATCCTTTGCGCCAAACCTCCCGGACTACTCGGCGACGACGGCCCGAACACGATAGAAGCGGCGCGGCGCGGCCGCGGCTGGCTGCGAGTCCGTGAGTCGCCGCCACGTCCGGCCGTTTTGTATATAGGTTTCTTCTAAAAGCCGTGAAACCGGGTGCCAGTCGCTGAGGTTCGTCGACTCGTCGATCACGACATTCACTCCCTCCGCCTCCGGATCGAGCGGATGGATGAGAACGATGTCGCCCTCCCCGTTCCGGCTCAACTCGGGGTACAGGCTACGCGGCGTCACTCGGCGCGGATCCAATCCGAATGCGAACTTAAGCAGATTCGGCAAGCCATCTCCCATCGGCACGGCGGCGGGAGCGGCCGCTGGCTGATCGCGCTCATCGGGCGCAAAGTAGCGATGACGCCAAAGTTCATACGGCGAGAATCCGGCTGGACGTGTGTTTCCGCTTGTGGAGAGACGGCGCGCGCCTTCGAAGGGTGACAGGCAGCCGGAGGCTTCGTCGTCCTGAAAATATTGAAACGCGGGAAGCCGACCCCCGGTATACGTCGAAACCAGGAAATTATACCGAAACTCATTCTCCCACGACGGGCATTCGCCGCCGGGTTTGGTGCAGTCGGTCCGGGTGTCGTGATCGCAATACCATTCCGTGTAGCCGCCACCGGTCCCGGCCCGTATGTAAACGTTGTCACCGACATCGTTGAAGTTGGAGTAATCGCGGACGCGTACAGGATCCCCGGTATGGTTGATAAAACGATTGCGATGGATTTGATTTTTGTCCGACAAGTGCGCGATGTAAGTCGCATGGAGCAGGCCGCCCCCGGTTGTATTGATCAGATCCACGAAATCATTATTCTCGACAATATTGAATTTCGAATTGACGAAACGGATACAAGCGGTCGATCCGTTCAGGCTGGGATTCACAATATTGCCGATCCGATAAAAATAACATTCGCGGATGATGTTTCGGCCGTTAAAGGCGGATTGGCTGTTTCGGTTTCCATTAAAGGAAATCGCGTCCCAGTAGTTCTGGATCCGGAGGCGGTGAAAAACCAGATTCGTCGCTTGACCCGCGCTGTGGTTGAGGCGAAACCAGGTTCCGCCGGGGTAATCGAACCCGCCCTGTCCGTCGGGGACACCGCCATCGAACACCGGCATCGGCGAGTCGGGAGAATCCGGTTTGAACGTGATCGAATAATTGGGATGTGTGTACGTCCAGACCGTCCTCTGGCCTTGGTAAAGTCCGGGGGCGATCAGCACCTCAACATCCCGCTGCGGCTTGGCAAGCACGAGCAACTGATGCACGCGAACCAAGGTTCGCAGCGGCTCGGCCGCACTTTCGCCGCTGTTGCTGTCCTGCCCGTCCGGCGAAAGATAATAACGAAGCGGCTCCGCAGCTCCAGCCAAGGCGCCAGCACCAATCAGGAGGATCAAAAATGCAAGAAAACTCTTCAGCGCGCAGGATCGATGGACGGCCCCGCGCCCGCACTCTCCCGCGAATTCCGACTCATGAACCGCAGCGCTATTCGACATAGTTAACTCGGAGACGAAGGAACCGACGATCATGAGCCGACATCGGCTCTGGATCCAAAAGTCTCACAAGCTGACCGCCCTCGGCTCCCGCGTCAAGCACCTCCGGTGTGACCTCAAGATCCGTCCACTCGCCTCCCAGCTCCTCGGCGCCCTGGAGAAGCAGTTGAACACCGACCCGATCCGCCGGAAGGACGAATTCCAGCGCCAAATGCTCCTCCCCGCCCTCGACTACCCGCTGGGGCGCGGGAAGGTCCGCCCGGGACGGCGTCAATGCCGGAAGTCCAAGGGCAAACTTGATCAGGTTCGGAATCCCGTCGCCGGCTGGAGCGTCCAGCAAACCGCTTTGCTCAACCGATATTCCTTCCGAAGCAACCCATTCAGCGAAAGTAACGGCACCGCCGCCAGCCGTCCCGGAGACTCTGCCGCCTTCATAGATTTTCAGGTTATCGATCCGGAGCTCGTTCTGAGCAGTGCCGAAAATTCCGAGCCCCCAGGATGTCATACTCGCGCCAAGGGGAACCCTGGTTGAATCATAAGGCCCGTACTGTACGCCCGAAACCATCAGCTCACCATCGATCCATATATCATAAGAATCAGGCAGTACAGTCGCTGTGCCCTCGGCATAAGTGACCGGGGCTTCCGAGTTGTTATAAACCATCTCGAGGTGGTAACGCTGGCCATCCTGAACCACCGTGTTGCCGCCTGAAAGAGCATTTTCTTCGAACCGGAACTGATAACGTGCCCGGTTGGTGTTGGAAGAGATCGGATCGTTGACACCGACCCGCATCGTCGGCCCCAACGAACCTGAAGGAGAGCGGTAAAAATCAAGGCTGACGGTCACCACGGACGACGGATAGAAGAATTTGTTCTTGGCGGAGATCCACACGGAGTCGGCTCCGTTACCGCCAAGGGAGTAGAGTTCCAGGTAGTTGTTGTTCGGTTCCCCAAAATACTCTTCTGAATTGGCATTCGTCACGCGAACCCACTGCGTTTCAGCGGGGCCCCGGTTCGTGACCGCGTCCTCGCCCCAGATTTCGAAACTGGGAAGACCGTTCGGTTCCGGCGCACTGAAATCGTCCGCGAAAAGAAGGCCTTCCTCTGGCTGTTCAGGAATCGTACCGGGACTCTGAATATACGGACCATCATAAACCGTTACATCATCGATATAAAGAGTGTTTCGGTCAGCCCCGAAGACGACAATTGCCAGAGACTGCAGGCCCTGCCCAACCGGGATGCTGGTGCTGCCGGTAGCAAACGAGTGGCTCTGCATAACCAGATTGCCGTCAATCCAGACATCATAGGTGTCAGACCGCAGCGCCACCTGGCCATCGATATAGGTCACCGTTTCGCTCGAGTTGTTGTAGACGAGTTCCAGCAAATGCGACTCATCCGTCGAATAAACATCGCTCTTGCCTGAAAAATTGCCCGTATCGAACTCGGTGTCCTGGCGCGCGCGCTGGCCGTTGAATACCGCGTTACCGGCACCCAGGCGGATCCGCGGACCGCCGTCATCGATCGTGCCGGGTTCATAGAACCGCAGGCTGACGGTCACGACCTCGGACGGCTCGGAGAAGCGATTCACCGCCGTAAGCCAAATCGACTCCGGGTCAAGGCCGCTGGCCTGAATCTCAAGGTAGCTGTTGTTCGGCTCTCCAAAGTAGAACTCCGAATTTTGATTCTTCACCTGAATCCATTGTTGATCCCAGGCCCCTCGGTTGTCGGTCGATCCGGGACCCCAGATTTCTTCACTCGGGATCAGAATAGGGCCAATCCCGCCAACGTCCCAGCCAGTATCCAACTCAGTCGGCTGGCTGAAATCATCGTGGAAGATAACATTCGGTGTTTGGGCAAGCGCAACAACAGTGGCGCCAAAAGCAAGAACAGAGACTGCGGCAACTCGTTTCATGGTCATCATGGGTTGTGTAGGATAAACAGCGATTATGCAGCGCGGATGGTATCGCTGGAATGACGGTACGTCAACTCGCTCGTCGCGGATCCGCCGATTGACCGAGCGGATACGGCTTTCCGCGGATAGAGAAAGTGATGATGAGCACGCGGCCCCCTCGCGGCTCGATCCGTGAATTCCAGCGAGTCGCCACTTGACGCGGGGACGGAAGTTTTCATCGTAAGCAGCGCCGGACAGCGGCCCGTCCGCCCGTTCAGGAAATGCGTATAATGAAATCTTTCGATCCGGCCCGGTGGGCCAATATCAAACTCTTCGCCATGGATGTCGACGGTGTATTGACCGACGGAACGGTTACTATCTTCAGCAATGGCGAGGAGAGCAAAACGTTCTCGATCCTCGACGGTCTCGGTCTTCGGCGGTTGATCAGCCAGGGCGTCGAAGTCGCCTGGATTTCCGGGCGGTTCTCCAAAGCGACCGCCGTCCGCGCGGCCGAACTGGAGATTCCGCACCTCTACCAAGGTACCAACCAGAAGCGCGAGGTGCTGTCGCAACTCGCGGCCGACCTCAAGATCCAGCCGGAGGAAGTCTGCTACATGGGCGACGATGTGGTCGATGTTCAGGCGCTTGAATGGGCCGGCATCGCCGTGTCGGTTCCCAACGCGTTTCCGGCGATCCGCGATTGTGCCGACTTCGTGACGGCGCGGCCCGGCGGATCCGGCGCCGTGCGGGAGATTTGCAATCTTATCCTCGATTATCGAAACACCTGAGCCGCACGGCGGTCTCCTTAGCATGCGTTTTCGCGAATCGACACCGGCCCGCCTTCCCGCCGGAACCACCACCTTCCCGAACCGCCGCGCGAAAGCAACGACGGCGGCGTGCGCAGCGGCCGCCCTCCTCTGCCTTCCCGCGATCGCACAGCTGACGCCCGACGCGCCGGTCTCGAATTTCCGCTTGCCGATGTTCGGCGAAACCGGGTCGCTCATCTGGGATCTGCGCGGCCGCGAAGGACGATACGTCAATGAAAACCGTGTCGAACTGACAGGCATGCGGCTGGTGGTTTACGACGAAAACCAGCCGGGGCGGGTCGATTCGGAAATTATCAGTCCGCAGGCTGTGATGCGAATCGACGAAAACCGGATCGTCGGCGACGAAACAATCACCGTTATTGGCTACACACGCGAGGCCGCGAGCGGCACCGATCGCGAACATTTTCGCGTCGAAGGCGAGCGCTGGCGATGGAACGGCGACGACAAAAGTGTGGAGATTGACGAGAACGTCAAAGTAACCTTTTTTGAAGAATTAACCGGCATCCTCCAATGATCCGTTCCGCGACGACCGCACTCTCAACCGGCCTTTTTTCCGTCTCGCTGCTGCTTTCAGCAGGCGATTTGGCTGCGCAAACGACGGCGGAAAGCGCCGGGGAAACAGCCGCGGAGACCTCCGCCGCCGAAACCAAACCGGACGAACCCGCGGAAAAACCGACCGCGATCGAGTGCGATCATCTCAAGATGACGACCCTCGAACACGAGACGCAGTTCGTTTTTTCCAGTAACGTCGTCGTCACCACGACCGACATGACCGTCTACTGCGACCGGCTCGAAGTGTACGCCGCGCGCGGAGAGGCGACGGAAGAATCTAATTCCCCGGAAGAAACGGCGGAGAAAAAGCACAAGGACGCCGACGCGCCAGCCGACAGAGCCGCGAACAGCACCATCGAGGAGGGTTCAACCGCACCCGATGGCAAACCGGCAGAGCCCGGCCCGACCGGTTCCGCGGAAATTGCGGAAAATTCCTCCTCGAAAGATCCGGCGACCGACCCGGCCGCGAAGGAGGAACCCGAGTCCGATTCGCCCGAATCGCGTCTTCGCGATCTCGAGCGGCTGAAAAGGATCATCGCAACCGGAAATGTGCGCATCCTCCAGGCCGACCGCATCGCAATGGCAGGACGTGCGGAAATTTATCCTCAGGAAGGGCGTGTCGTGCTGACCGAAAGTCCGGTCCTTCAAAATCCGGACGGAAGAGTCAGCGGCGCGCGCATCACGTTTTATCAGGATGAACGGGAAGCCGTCGTCGAAAGCGGCGACAGTCAGCGGCCGCGGGTCGAACTTCCGCCGATTCCCGCATTCGGCGGCAGCGACGACTTCAAATAACCATGGAAGATCCGGCCGCTGAAAATCAATCTGTCCCTGACGCGCAAACGAACCCGGGTGACGCGCCATCGACGACCTCGAGTCATCGCGGTGAAATCATCACGCGTGATCTCGTCAAGGTTTACGGAAAACGACCTGTCGTCAACGGCGTGAATATCCGGGTCGGCGCCGGCGAAATTGTCGGCCTCCTCGGACCGAACGGCGCCGGAAAGACGACGACGTTTTACATGATCGTCGGTCTCGTTCCGGCGACAAAAGGGAAAGTGCTGCTCGACGGCCGCGATGTGACACGTGTTCCGATGTTCAAGCGCGCGCGCCTCGGCATCGGCTATTTGCCGCAGGAAGCGAGTGTATTCAGAAAGTTAACCGTTGAAGAAAATATCCGGGCAATCGCCGAAACTCTTCCGATCGACCGCAAGGAACGCGACGCTGTCGTAGCCCGTCACCTCGAAGAGCTTCACCTCACCCGCCTCGCCCGCCAAAAAGCCTACACGCTGAGCGGCGGCGAGCGCAGAAGGCTCGAAATTTCCCGCGCGCTCGTCACCAACCCGAAATTCCTCCTGATGGACGAACCGTTCAGCGGAGTGGACCCAATCTCGGTGGCGGACGTCCAAAACATCGTCCTCACTCTTAAGGAGCGCGGCATCGGCATTCTGATCACCGACCACAATGTCCGCGAAACCCTGCGCATCGTCGACCGTGCCTACCTGATCTTTGAAGGAAAGGTTCTGAGTGAAGGCAGCAGCGAGTTTCTTATCAATGACCCCCAGAGCCGAAAATTCTACCTCGGCGAAAACTTCGATCTTTGATCCGGAGCGGTTTCGGCCAACAACGGATGACGGCAAACCCTCTTCGCTTCGGAAAATGAAAGATAAAAAATAAAAAACGCCTCGCCGGGCTCGCGCGATCGGTCGAGTATTTGATTGCCGACGCGCTCTTACCGGTGCATGTGTCCATCACCGTTACACATCCGGCGCGAGCAAAGTCGTCGACGTCGGGCGAACAGCGACAAATCCGATCGAACATGCAGATCCATCCCGTAGCCAAACGACCGAAAGGCATCACCGTTTCGCATTTTTTCAAAACCCACGGGAAGAAACTCCGTTTGGAACTCATGGCCGGGGCTACCGGCATGGAGCGCGTCATCCGGGAAGGCAGCGTCAACCGTCCCGCGCTCGCGCTTACCGGTTTCTACAAGTTCTTCTCCCACAAGTGTATCCAGGTTCTCGGGGCTGCGGAAATGACCTATCTTCGCACCTTCGACGACGAGCGCCAATACCAGATCCTTCGCGAAATGGTTAAGCGGATGATCCCGTGCATCGTCCTCTCGCGCAATTACGTCCCCCCCAAAGCGATTTCTCGCGTCGCCGAAGAAACCGGTCTGCCGATCCTGCGGACGCCGATGATCACGAAGCACTTCATCAACCTGGCTACCGTCGCGCTCGAGTACGAATTTGCGCCGACGACCCTCGAGCACGGGACATTGATGGACGTCAAAGGGATCGGAACCCTGTTGAAGGGGAAAAGCGGCGTCGGTAAAAGCGAGTGCGCCCTCGCCCTCATCGAACGGAACCACAGCCTCGTTGCCGACGATCTCACCTACGTTTCGCTCATCAACGAGAAAGACCTGATCGGCCGCTCGTCCGAACTCAACCGCGGCTACATGGAATGCCGGGGAATCGGCATCATCAATGTCGCCGAACTGTTCGGCATCCGCAGCGTCCGCCTCGAAAAACGCATCGATCTCGTGGTGAACTTTCAGGAATGGGAGCCGGGAATGGAGGAAGAGCGCACCGGCCTCGAACAAAATTACTACGAAATCCTCGGCATGCGGGTGCCGCTGATCGAACTTCCAGTCCGCTCCGGCCGTGACCTCTGCCGGCTGGTCGAAGTCGCCGCCCTCGTTCAAGCGCTCAAGCGCATGGGACACGATTCCGCGCGCGAGTTCAACGAACGCCTCATCGCGCACATGGCCGCCCAGAAGCCGTAGCGCGACACCGCCGCCGCACTCCCCGCGCGTTCCCGCCCCCCTCAGACGACACCGCCGAGGCCAAGGTCGACAATAAGCAATGTCCGTGCCAGCGCGTAAGGGATTCGCTGGCACAAGCCTCCGTTTCACCCCCAACCCCGCTGCCGGTCCCGCCCCATTGCGACCTCCCGTCCGCTGCAACCAAAAAATGAAAAAGTTATGCTCAAAACCTTTGTTGATAAGTTGTGGAAAACTTGGTCTTGAAAAGGTCGTGCCTTTTGAAGTTACTGGGCACAGCCTCCTCGCGGTCCCGCCAGTCAATGACGGGTCGACCCCCGGGAGAGCACCAAAAGCCGATGAAGAACCCAGAAAACAGCACTTTTAAGCGTCAGTTTATCAAAGATTTACAAATTGATCGACGCAACATGCCCGGCAGGCAGCAATTCTTGGGAGTTCGTCCGCGGCCACACCACTCCGGCCCGCCTTGCACGCGGGTATCGGCCTGAACCTGACACGAATCGAAGATTGTGAATAATTTCCCAAAAAACTTGTTTTGAAATGCCGGAAACGCTTACTGAAGGCGCCCTGTGGGCAACCGTCAAGGAGGGGCTTCGCCGCCTCTTCCCGTCCGAAGTTTACCAAATGTGGTTTGAACCTCTGTCGTGCATCGACGAAAATGAAGATGTCCTGACACTTGAAGCTCCGAACGATTTCGCGGCCATTTGGCTTCAGGATAATTACCAGGATTTGCTGAGCACGAAATGCAGCGAAGTTGCCGGCCGCGTCATCCGCGTCGAGATTACCGCCGTTCCCGCCGCTGAAGCGGCGCCCGATCCCGAGCCGAAAAGCGACTCGTCCACCGCCCGAACTCCCTCCGCGGCAGCCGCTTCCGGCGGGCGATCGGGTCCTGCGCGACAGGGGCGCGGCGAGCGGCGCCCGGCGCGAAAGCCCAACCCGCTCAACCCGCGGAATGTTTTTGATAACTTTATCGTCGGACCCAACAACCAGTTCGCCCACGCCGCGTGCGTGGCTGTCGCCCAATCTCCCGCGCAAGCTTACAACCCGCTTTTTCTCTACGGTTCCACCGGTCTCGGCAAAACGCACCTGATGCAGGCCGTCGGTCACCACCTCCTCCGTCAAAACGAAAATGCCCGGGTCGCTTATGTCTCGTCGGAAAAATTCACCAACGAATACATCACGGCCATTCAGGAAAACACCCTCGCCAAGTTCCGTCAGCGCTACCGCAACGCCGATATTCTTCTCATCGACGACATCCACTTTCTCAGCGGCAAGGAGCGCATTCAGGAGGAATTCTTCCACACCTTCAACGACTTGTTCGAGTCGCAGAAGCAAATTATCCTCTCCAGCGACCGTCCGGTGACGGAGATCGCCAAACTCGAAAGCCGCATGGTCTCCCGCTTCCAGTGGGGCCTCGTCGCGGATATCCAAGCGCCCGATCTCGAAACCCGCACGGCGATTCTCCACAGCAAAGCGAAAGCACTCCGGTGCAGCTTGCCCGCGGATTTGTTCAATTTCATCGCCGAACGCATCACCAGCAATATTCGCCGCTTGGAAGGGGCCTTGATCAAGGTCGCCAGCTACGCTTCGCTCACCGGCAAACAAGTCGATCTCGCCACCGCGGAACAGCTTCTCGCCGACATCCTGCGGGAAGAAGCCCAGCAGCAGGTCACGATCGAAATGATCCAGAAGCGCGTCGTCGAATATTTCCAGCTCCGAGCGTCCGACATGGTCAGCAGGCGTCGTCCGGCCAATATCGCCTTCCCTCGGCAGATTGCGATGTACCTGAGCCGCGTGCTGACAAATTGCCCGCTCCAGGAGATTGGCGAGGCCTTCGGCGGCCGGGATCACGGGACTGTCATCTACGCCTGCCGCACGGTAAAAAACATGATGGAACAGGACGAGTCGGTCCGAAGCGTGGTAGATTACCTGAAGTCGCAAATCGCAAAAACCGTCTGAGCGTTCCCTCGCTCGGGCGGCGGCGCTAACCCGTTGATTTTCTGCTTCGCGCTTCGTAAAGTTCGCGATAAGCTGAAAGTTTTTTACTACGCTGGAATGAACCTGACTGACGATCAAAAGAAGCAAGTGGCCGCCTGGGTGGCCGAAGAACTGAACCTTTCGCAAATCCAGCAGCGGCTGGCGGACGAGTTCGGCTTAAAGATGACGTATATGGACACCCGCTTCCTGATCGACGACCTCGATCTGGAACTGGCTGAGCAGCGTCCCGAGCCGCCGCCGGAAGCATCGCTCGAATCCGACGATTCCAAGGAAAAAACCGGGGGAGTGTCGGTCGAGCTCGACCGCATCACCCAGCCAGGCGCCATCGCCAGCGGCACCGCGACGTTCAGTGACGGCAAATCATCCGCGTGGGCGCTCGATCAGCATGGCCGCCTGATCCTCGAAGCGGCAGCCCACGGCTACCGCCCGAGCCCGGAGGATCTTGAGGACTTCCAGCACGAACTGACGCGCGTGCTGGAACAGCAAGGCGGTCTCGGCGGAATTTGATCCAAAAACGCTGATCTTGTTCGGCGCTCGGAAGCGGACCACGCAACCCCGATTTTTTCAGGGAATTCTTCGAGCCATGAAGGCCTTCATAGCTCGACGCTTCCGGATCCGCGTCACTAAACGGGAAAAAATTTGTGAACATTTCCCACGATTCCCTGTTCTCAGGGTATCGAAACGAATGGGGTCTCGACCCCAGCTCCTTAGAAGGATTCGTTTTGATCTACGGTTATTGGGTTCGAGGGGTCGCCGGATTATCCGGCGGCCCCTTTTGTT